>NZ_JBNYYG010000001.1:0-461045 GCF_050565405.1 Paenibacillus macerans
GATGAGTTGGCCGTCAGCTTATAGCCCATGGCTCCGCTCTCAACCCAATGTTCGCCTTCAATTCCCAGTTCGAACAAATCATGATCTCCGGCAAGGGAGGCTACGCCTCCGGGTCGGTCGCCGTCGCCCGCAACGCCCCCGGCGGGTACCGCACCGGGGAGGGCAAGGGCGCCCCGGGCTCGCGGCGGAAGAAGACGTCCGCGAGCGGGGTCTTCGTCGGCGCCCGCGAGGAGGGCGCCGGAGAGGCCGCCCCGGGCCGCAAGCGGGGCGGCGGCAAGGGCAAGAGCGGCGGCGGGAACGCCACCGCCGCGTTTGTCCGCAAGAAGAAAAAGTAATTAAAAGGGTATGACCCCGGTTCGGATGGGGGTCATACCCTTTTTGTTGGGTCGCTTCATGCAGAGGAGGTTCAGCAGCTCGGCTTTCCCGTGCTAAGTAGCGCGGTTATCGAAACGCAGCCCTACCGCAGGCCACGACAACTTCGCTTCCCAGCCCTAAATGTTGCACTTCATACAACATTTTCGCCTGAGTTCCGGTGGAATGGCCGAAATGTTGTATTTCGTGCAACAATTTCGAGTGAATCGGCCTCGCGGCGGCTGAAAAGTTGTACGTTTTACAACATTCTCGACTAAAACAGCCATGCACGGCAGAAATTGTTGTACAAAATGCAAGATTAGCTTGCACCCCATGAACACCCGCTGTTACTTTTGTACAAATATGCAGAAGGAGCAGCCTTAGCGATGAGCAACAACGGCGGTAGCGGCATTGAGAACAATGTTAGTATCACCAACAACGGCAACAGTATCTCCAACAACATCGAGAGTTATCACCAACAACGGCAAATAGTAGTATCAATAACGGTGATAGTAGCATCGACCGCCATTTAACTAGTTATAAAGCACGCATGATGTCATTCCGCAATGGTAGGGGGAACACAGCACAGCCCCTAAAAATCAGCCCGAAACGCCTGCTATCCCGTGATCGAAGCCGTTCCCGAAGCGGCGCCGGAGGCCAGGGCTTCGACTTCCAACTGGGCCAAGCGCTTAAGCAGCTTTTTCAGCATGACGGAGGCTTTGACCTGGAGCGGCAGGCTGTCGGCGATGCGAAGATCGTAAGCGCCGTCGGCGATGGCCTGCTTTAATTCGGCGACCGAATCGCAGGGGCGATGCAGTTCGTTATACAAGCTGCCGTACTGCAGGCATTGGTGGGTGTCGCTCCCGGCGGTCACCGGCTTGCCGAGCTCGGCGGCGAACCGCTCAACGTTGGCGCGATTGGCCTCGTTGCCGTATTCGTACATGTCTTTGGCGTTCAGATCAAAGGCATCCAGGCGACGGAGCTGATCCGGGTCCAGATGATGGAGCGGGGTCGATTCGCGGAACGGATGCGCCCCGATTTTGAGCAGCGGATAGTGTTCGGCCAGCGTCATGAGGTCGGGGAAAGGGATAAAGGATCCTTTTTCGGTATACCCCTCCAGTTCCCGTCGAACGGCTAAAATATGCTCTTTGCGCCCGATTAGCAGGATGTGGCCGGTTTCCCGGATATCCACTTCCATGCCGGGGAAAATGCGGAGCCGGCCGGCTTCGTAATATTCGCCATTGAAGGGATACAGGCGATCCAGGTTTTCGTAGACTTCATAAAAGTTGCGCGTATTGAAATGCTCGGTCAAAGCGAGGGCATTGAGCCCGTTCGCCGCGGCTTCCGCAATCATTTCTTCATAATAGGCCGGCGAGAAGTCGGCGGCCTTGGACAACTTGGCGTGGGTATGCAGGTCGATTCGCATAGAAACAACTCCTTGGTTGGCTTGATGAGTTAAGTAACCCTTGGTATCGGCGTAGGCCGGATGCCGTGGGGGGAATGGGTAAAATGGCGGCGGTTGGCCGGATGCCGGGAAGCATGCATGAAGAAGGCAGCCAATCGTCGAGCCGGTTGACCCGGCAGGTGAGGCGAGGGGAGACCGTGTACCTTTTACCCCCACCAAAACAAAGCCGCGACGTAAAGCGCCGATCCGCCCAGGAAGAGAAAATCTCGCCGCTGCAGCTTAAGATGGGACAGCTTGAGCTTCTTGGAGGCGGGATGGTTCATGCCGTAGGAGAATCCGCGCGTCTCCAGCGCCTCTACCGTGGTACGGGAGCGTTTGGCCGTAACCAGCATCAGCGGGAAAAAGGCGTACACCAGCAGCTTCAGGTAATACGCGCCAAGCCGCCAATACAATACGCCGCCCCGTTCGGGCGCTTTGCCGCGCAGCCGGTAGGACAGCAGGACGTTGCGGAACTCCTCGAACAACACCGGCAAAATGCGGTAGCCGTACGACAAGCTGAACGAAAATGCGGCCGGCACGCCGAGCGCCAGAAGGCCGTCGCTGATTTTTTCCGGATCCATGCCCGAAAATACGGTGATGCTGGCCAGCGATACGATCGACAGCTTGAGCGTCAGCTTGAGCAGCGGCAGCGCGGAGGAAATGTCCCCGCCAAAAAACAGCGAGATGATAAACAGCCACCCCACCTGCCCGATCAGGCCAAGACACAACACGATGATGATGAATGGCGTGACCCGGGACAACACGGTGGTGATGATCATGAACAGGCACATACCAGCCAAAATGACATAGCTGTCGATAAACCACGGGACGACGGCGAAAAACAGATACCAGATCAGCAGTCCCCGCGGGTCGAGCCGGGACAGGGAAGCGTGGCCGCTGCCGTAGGCCGTGTTCATCAGCTCGAGCTGGATGCGGTCGAGCGAGATTTTGTTAAACCAGTTGCGGACGAGCTGCATGCGGGTGAGTCTCCTTTCCGGTGATGATGCGGTGCAGGCGGTCGGCGAGCTTAGCCGGCGAACTGCACGGGGGCTGGAGGCCCAGGGCCGCGGATAGCTCCATGCTTTGCGTCAGCGCCAAGCCGGCGCGGCGGATCAGCTCCGGGCTGGAAAAGATTTGCGCCGCTGTCCCGTCAGCCAAAACCTTGCCTTCGTGCATGACGATCACGCGGGTAGCCCAGCGGTTCACGAGCTGCATATCATGCGTGGCGATGAGGACCGTGCGGACGTGTTGGTCCAACTCCTCCAGCGTGCCTAGCAGCTCTTCGCGCGTGGCCAGATCCAGGTTGGCCGTCGGTTCGTCGAGCAGCATGACCGCGGGCCGGATCGCCGCGCCGATCGCCAGCGATACGCGGCGCTGCTGGCCGCCGCTCAGCAGACGCGCGTCGCGGTCCTGCAGCGGCTCCAGCCGGAAGCTGCGCAGCATGCGTTCCGCGGTGGGTTCGGCATCCGGGTAGCGGCGCCGTTTCAGGCAATAGGCGATCTCTTTCCGCACGCTGTCTTCGATGAACATGTCCTCCGGGTTCTGGAAGACGAAGGCAACGTCCCGCGACAACTGCTCGAGGGAGACGCTGCGGGTATCCTGACCGAGAACGGCAACGCTGCCGGCAGACGGCTTGGCGATCCCGGCGATGAGCTTCAGCAGGGAGGATTTGCCCGCGCCGTTGTTGCCGACGAGCGCGATGCGCTCGCCTTCGCCGAGGCTCAGGTCGATCCCGTGCAGCACGGTCCGCTCGGCTTTGCGGATCGTGCGGTAGTTCAGCGATACGCCGCTGAACCGAATCGCGGGAGGCGGACCGGCATGCTCTTGTTCCTGTTCAAGCACGGCGGCGGGTTGATTTGCGTTGGCGCGGATGGAACCGGCGTTGCCCGTATTGGCGACGGCTCCAAACGGCAGGCTCGGAAGCTGCCGAGCAAAGTAAGGAATTGCGGCTTCGGTCGTAATCGGATAAGGGAGCCGGCGATGCTCCTTCTCGAAGTTAGCGAAGTCGCTATGCGTGTCAGCTTGCCGAATCGCATCGGCGGGGTTTGCGCTGCCCAGAGCGGCTACGCTCTGATCGGCGTCATCATCCTGCATGGCATCGCTTTGTTGCTGCATGGCCCACAGATAGGCCGCCGCCTGAGTAACCTCGGGCGGCTGAATGCCCAGCCGCTCCAGGTCGTCCAGGCTGTTCAGCGCCTCGGATACCGGGCGCTTCCACAGCACCCGGCCCTGTTCCAGCAGGCAAACGTCATGGCAGTAGTCGGCGATGAACTCGGCGTGATGCTCGATGACGATGACGGTTTTGCCGTAGTCTCGGTTAAGCTCCCGCAGTACTTCATACACCTGGCGGGCATGGCTCGGATCCAACTGGGACACCGGCTCGTCGACGATCAGGATGTCCGGGCCGAGCGACAGGGCCCCGGCCAGGGCGAGCAGATGCTTTTGTCCGCCGCTGAGCTCCCAGATGTACCGCTGCTGCAGATGAGTGAGGCCGCAGAGCTCCAAAGCGCGCAGGGCTCGGTCCTGGTAGTCGGGAAACCCGTAGTTCAGCGGAGCGAAGCAGGCTTCGTCCAGGACGGTGGGACGTACGAGTTGGTTGTCAAAGTCCTGATAGACGTAGCCGACTCGGCGGGAGAGTTGGGCGACGGTTTTTTGCGCGGTGGATTGGCCGTGAATGTGCACCTCGCCTTCGAAGTCGCCGGAATAATAATGCGGAATCAGCCCGTTGAACAGTTTGCACAACGTCGATTTGCCGGAGCCGTTGCCGCCGATGATAGCGGTGAAGGTTCCTTGTTCGATCGTCAGGGAGGCCTGATTCAGTACCGGATGCTCCGAACCCGGATAGGTAAAAGTGACGCCCGTGATTTCGATCGCGGGGGCAGGGGCTCCGTCAGGCCGGGACCGGGATAAAGAGGGCTGGCTAACGGATCGGATCGGGATTTGCAGGTCGGCCCGGGATGTCGGCCGGCTATCGGCCTGGGGCCGCGTTTGACCGGCCGGCCGGTCTTGCGTCGGCTTACGCATACGGCAGGTTCTCGGACTCGTCCCCGGCTTGGGCGTTACGCGCTCGTTTGGCCCGCATCGCGAGCAGGACGATGACGGCGACCACGGCGGCCGCCGCAATGCTCAGCCAGGTCGCCCCCGCGCCTAAGCGGTCGGCCAGTCCGCTGTCCCATTCGCCGATGTTCCAGTCCGTTTCGGACAGCGATTCCGCGCCGAAGGCGATCAGCGCCAACCCGATGGCGGTCAGGACCAGCTTGGGCGAAATGATGCCGGCCGCTTCGTATTTGGTGGTCTTTTCGCGCGGTTTGATGCCGAGGAGCGGTTCGATTTTTCCGTACAACCGGGGTACCAGGTAGAGGGTGGGCAGCAGGGCGAACAGGATGCCGGAGAAAAGCACGTCGTTCAGGAAGCTTGCGCCTTCGACGATCACGACGCTCTGCGCCAGACCCGGCACGGCTTCAAATTCTTCGACGCCGATCCATACTTTGCCGATGTCGACCAGGCTGCTGCACAGCTGATGGATGACGACGCCCGTGATGGCGGCGGTGCCGACTTGCCCGCGGTTTTGCGGGTTGCTGACCATCCGGCCGGCGACGTACATGGCGAACGAGAAGGTCAGGAATTTCTCCAGCTCGCCGAGACCGCCGAATTGCCCCAGCATCAGCTCGCCGAAAATAATCTCGCCCAGCGCCGCCCCGATCGCCGCATACAGCGGATGGAACAGCATGCAAAGCGTCAGCGGGATGAACGCGAAATATTCGACGGACAGTTCGATCGGCCCGATTCGAAATTCGGGGATCAGCTCGGTGAACATGTTGGACAATCCGTACAGGGACATGGACAAGACGAAGATCATCATTTTTTGCGAAGACGTGAGGGTGTACAGGGTCTTGCGATTCATGAAAGGGTGGCCTCCTTAAATATAGTGTTGGAGAGGTTTGCATCTAAAGTGTAGAGGCCGAGTATTAAGGGAAGCGGAGGTGTATGTCAACGGATTGTAATATTTTTTACATAGTGAAAATGATGTAATAAAATTTACATAACAAATCTTTGCTAGGATAGGATACGGGATAAGTAAAAACAAGGAGCTGGAGCCCATGCCGATCATCCGTAATCAAGTGTTTGCGAAAAAAGCGAAGTTTTCCGCCGGCCATCTAAAAATCGTCGATTTCATCGAGCGCCATCCGGATGAGGTATTGTTTATGACCGAGCAGGAAATGGCGGACCGGATCGGCACGAGCATTGCCACGGTGTCGCGATTTTGGCGGGCGGCGGGGTACGAGAACGGCAAGGATTTCCGGTTGAAGCTCCGCTTGGCCCTAGATAAGACTCCGGCGCATAAGCTGGAGGCGACCATCTCCCAACTGGACCCTTCCAGCCTGCCGTTGAAGATGCTGGAGCAAACGAACGTCCACATGCGGGAAACGGCGGAGCAGACGGACCCGGAGGAGTTGAAACGCGCCGCTTCGCTGATGGCGGGAGCCAGACGCATTTACGTGTATGCGCCTGGGCCGTCGGTGGCGCTTGGCGAGCTGCTCTTTTACCGTTTGTCGCGATTTGGCATGTCGGTGCGCATGATGGCGGCCAGCGGCCATGAGCTGCTGGAATCGCTCGCGCATGTGCAGCGGGAAGACGCCGTGTTGCTGTTCAATTTCACCCGTCTGCTGCCGGAAACCGAAGTGATCCTCGACTGCGCGAAACGGATCGGCTGCTCGGTCGTGATGGTGACCGACCGTGAGGAGTTCCGGTACGGGTCGCAGGCGGATGCCGCCTTCCACGTAAGCCGCGGCGACATGGGGGAGTTCCACTCGATGGTGACGCCGCTGTTGCTGATCGAACAGATGATTTTGAGCATCGGTCTTTTGAACAAGGAGAAGGTGCTGGCCAAGCTGGAATATTTGGGCGAGCTGCGGGCGAGGTATGCGGATAAGCTGCCGCGGGGGAAGGCGTGATTCATCCATGCCAGGCATGTTTCGGTTACTCCGGATACGCTGTACGTCCTTGCTTTTGACCGCCGGAGTTGGTACAATAAATGTCTGGTAAACTGCCCTGTGGGGCTTCAGGAGGAGGATGAAGAACATGGGTAAGAAAAGTGACGGTAAAGTGCTGGCGCAGAACAAAAAAGCTTCCCATGACTATTTCATCGAAGATACCTACGAAGCGGGCATGGTGCTGACCGGCACGGAGATCAAGTCGATTCGGAACGCCCGGGTGAATATCGGGGATGCGTTCGCAACGATCCGGAACGGCGAAATCCATATCCACAACATGCATATCAGCCCGTTCGAGCAAGGGAACCGGTACAATCCGCTCGACCCGACGCGGACGCGCAAGCTGTTGATGCATAAGGTGCAAATCAATAAGCTTCTTGGCTTGTCCAAGCAGGAGGGGTATTCGATCGTACCGCTCAAGATTTACATTCGCAACGGTTACGCGAAGCTGCTGCTGGGCCTGGGCAAAGGGAAGAAGCAATACGACAAGCGCGATACGGCCGCGAAACGTGATGCTCAGCGTGATATTCAGCGGGCGCTGCGCGAGAAGCAGAAGGTCGCAAGATAACACGTGGCGAATGAAGTTCCCAGTGTTTCCATCAAGTCCATAAACATCGAGTAACGCAAACATGGTATACTAATGAATGTAAGAGATGATCACGTTCCTGATATGGAGAAGGAAATGTGATAACGAACAACAGCAGGCCCTTGCAGGCTGCACCTTGATCCAACACCCTTTTATTTCGGGGGCGTTTTTGGATTCGACGGGGGTAGATCGAGCATGGGTAGCGGGTAGTGGGGACGCGTCCACTTCATCAACGCTAAAGCCAATTAAACGGCAAACAAAACAACAACTTAGCTTTCGCAGCTTAATAACCTGTGAGCTAGCTCTATCTCTGCATCGCCCATGTGCCGGGAATAGGGCCCAACTTTAGTGGGATACGCCGTCTGGTCTCCGCCTGGGGTCAACGGAAGAAGATAATCAGGCTGACCCGAAGGGAATCCGGTGACAGGGAGTCTCTAGGGTGACATCAAATCTGTCACTACACCCGTAGAAACCTATGTGGCGTTGCCTTCGGACAGGGGTTCGACTCCCCTCGCCTCCATTGTTAAAAACCACAACCGAATTCGGTTGTGGTTTTTTGCATTGTTCAGTTGATTGATGTGTACCATTCTCCAGGTAAGGCGCCATGGAGCTCTTTAGCATCCGCGAAGCATCGATCAAATCGTTTCTTTACATTTGCGGTACAACTGTTTGCCGTCCTGGCTCAAGCCGGTTGTTTTTTACCCATTTCTTGCTGTTCTCCCAAACGTGCCGGGTTAAACTATTCTGTGGTTCCACGAATGGGTACATTGTTCAAGCATCAGGCATTGTTTGTAATGCCCCGGGCCCGAGGCATACAGCCGGAAAACCATCCGGTCAGGTTTTAGTTATGTCAAAGGGTGTTCCGCAAGTACAAATATAAATGTTGTTTTCGGCAATATATTTAGACTTCCACAGCTTTTCGAATCAGTCTACTTCAGACTCCCTAAGTAAGTTTTATTCTGAACATAAAAAAAACAGTGGCAGCTAAGGACTTGAAAATAAGATCTCAGTAAGACGATGTGTAAACGGCGCGTGATTCCATATTAATTGGGTAAAATACAATAAACGCAACTGAGCAATGTCAGTTGCGTCCATTTACTTATCTTTACTGTATCAATTTGGTGCTGTTAATGTAGTTTCGATATTAATATCGCTCAAAGATACCGCATATCCACCAGCAGTCTCTTCATAAACTCCTACTTGAGTACCGGATGGGGAGTATTTTTTCCATTGCAACTTTCCGTTTGAATTAGCCGCAACCTGGTAGTTTGTTAAATAAACTGTTGTTTGGGGGTTTACTTTTTGAGTCGCCCCATACTTTATACCTTTCGTCCATCCTCTTTCCATACCCCATGAGCCGCCAATTTGAGCTGACATTTTTGTAAAAAACGGTACTTTAAACTCACCACTTACAGTAAGGTTAGTTGATACATTCCATTTTCCACTTTTGGTATCTTGTTGTTCATATTGGATAGATGCCTCAGCATTGGTACCGTTTACATAGCGGTATATTCCCATTTTATCATAATGCCAATCATATACTGGTTGAGCATTTGGCAAGTACGTATTAAATGTGTATGTGAAACCATCACTAGTGGGGGGCCCAAATGGAGTCACTCTTTGCGAAAGTGGGACAACTTCTTTGGTATTCCCGTTTAAATCCGTCTCCCAAGCCCTAACTTCAGGGATTGGAATTTTCTTGGAAATTTTCGAATCTGCCAACTCCTGAACTGTGCTAGGGATACTGTCTTGAGCGCTGACGATACCATTAGAGGCTGTCATTGTCAGTAGAGCAAGAGCAGCAACTGCAATCTTACGTTTAACCTTAAAGTCCAAAATAATCACCTCTCAATATTATTTACCTACAAATCCAATATATACCAATCTAGCAAATTATGCAACTACTTCAACATTATTTACTATAATATGTATCTAATATATGTAATACGGACTTTACTGCATTTTTTGTAGTTCTGTTATCTGCTTTTGTTTTTGCATTTTGAGTAACGGTAACGATTAGATTTTTATATGTGTACGTTGCCATATCATTTCTATTTGATAATTCAATATCGGCTCCGTCATCTCCAGAAGGGAACTCCCAAGAAACTAAGTTGTTACCCATATCCACTTCTGTATAAGCGAATCTCACATAAATCTGAATAGATTTATCCTTATTTTCAAATATGAATAGTTGTTGTGTAGGATTAAAATCATTCTTTCCACCTCCAAGAGTTATGGTATCTTTCTTATTAAATGTATATTCTCTTTCTATTAAAAAAATTGTTTGAAACGGTGGAATTAATGAGAAACCATCTATAACTATATTGCTTTGAAAATCCTCTAGGAATTTTGTGAAATCATCATAGTTGGGTACGCTTACGGTATCTATTGCTTTCTCGTTTGATGCTTCGGCTTGTGTTTTTTGTTCATTAGTGTCATCATTCCAACAAGCTGATAGAGAAATGGAAATCATCAAACAACCGATCAGTGATAACAGTATTTTTTTCATAACAATTACATCCTCCCAATTAATTTATTACTTTTACAATAATATATTCTATGAATGGAAGCAACTGGATTAATCAGATGAAAATATGCGAACAAGAATATACTCAAGCCGAATTGAAACGGTTGAAGAGGTTACTCAAAGAAAATAAACGTAAGACGACTACTGTCTTAATGCAATAGCAGAATGCGATGATTCGAAAACCACCCTATGAACATATCGCTAAGTTAGAATCAGAAAAGAAAGCTTGGATAAGCAAATTTCAGAAGAACAACTTTTACAAGTTTCACTGTCTGAGTCACAATCATGGACTTTTACAATAACCGACGAATTCACATGAGTTTATATGGCTACTCTCCTGTTGAATTTGCAGTAAAGTTGGAGAGAAACGAAGTGAATGCGTTTAAAATTGCCGTTTAGCTATGCCTAACTAAGGTTTCATCCTGAAGTGTCCAATATTCGGGGGCCTGGCCGTCTTTTGTTATGCTATGGTATCACCCTAACGATCCTGCTCTGCTTTGTGGGGATGTACAGCACGATGGGCTCCTTTCTTGGCAAACCGCCTTATTCGCTAGGCGAAATGGAGATCCTGGGCGTGCGTTCGCTTGGCATGCTCGTCATGGTTCTCTCTTTATTTGCCGGCCGCATCTGCCGTAGATGGGGGGTGCTGCCCGTACTGCGTACCGGATTAATCTTCTCGATTACGGCATTAATGCTGATGTCCTTTGTTCAGGAATTAGGGGTCTACATCGTCATGAGCGTGTTGTTCGTCGCCGGCATCGCCGTGGTCGTGCCTACGCTGATTTCCCTGATCGGAGAGATCGGAAGCGGGAATCGGGGGGTTGCAACCTCCCTATATACTTTCGTTTTGTTTGCCGGAGCGAGCGTAGGTCTGGTCCTTACGGCCTATTTGTTGGAAACCGGTCGGCACGCTTTGCCTTTTCAGGTGTTTGCGGGCATCCTGTCGTTCGCTTTGTTGTGTTCAATCTTTATTCAATATAGAAGAAACTAGGTGCGCTTGTCCCATACGCCCCATCCTTGCTTTTGACCGCCGGAGTTGGTACAATAAATGTCTGGTAATCTGCCCTGTGGGGCTTCAAGAGGAGGATGATGAACATGGGCAAGAAAAGTGACGGTAAAGTGCTGGCGCAGAACAAAAAAGCTTCCCATGACTATTTCATCGAAGATACCTACGAAGCGGGCATGGTGCTCACCGGCACGGAGATTAAGTCGATTCGGAATGCCCGGGTGAATATCGGGGATGCGTTCGCAACGATCCGGAACGGCGAAATCCATATCCACAACATGCATATCAGCCCGTTCGAGCAGGGGAACCGGTACAACCCGCTGGACCCGACGCGGACGCGCAAGCTGTTGATGCATAAGGTGCAGATTAACAAGCTGCTGGGCTTATCCAAGCAGGAAGGGTACTCGATCGTACCGCTCAAGATCTACATCCGCAACGGATATGCGAAGCTATTGCTTGGTCTGGGTAAAGGGAAAAAGCAATACGACAAACGCGACACCGCCGCGAAACGCGATGCACAGCGTGATATTCAGCGGGCGCTGCGCGAGAAGCAGAAGGTCGCAAGATAAGCAATTTTCAAGTTCCACGTTCCCTCTGTTTCCATCAAGTCCATAAACATCGAGTGACGCAAACGTGGTATACTAATTGATGTAAGAACAGATCACGTTCCTTATATGGAGAAGGAAATCGTGATGCGAACAAACAGCATGCCCATGCAGGCTGCACCTTGATCCAACCCCCTTTTTATTACGGGGGCGTTTTTGGATTCGACGGGGGTAGATCGAGCATGGGTAGCGGGTAGTGGGGACGCGTCCGCTTCATCAACGCTAAAGCCAATTAAACGGCAAACAAAACAACAACTTAGCTTTCGCAGCTTAATAACCTGTGAGCTAGCTCTATCCCTGCATCGCCCATGTGCCGGGAATAGGGCCCAACTTTAGTGGGATACGCCGTCTGGTCTCCGCCTGGGGTCAACGGAAGAAGATAATCAGGCTGACCCGAAGGGAATCCGGTGACAGGGAGTCTCTAGGGTGACATCAAAACTGTCACTACACCCGTAGAAACCTATGTGGCGTTGCCTTCGGACAGGGGTTCGACTCCCCTCGCCTCCATTGCTAAATTCCTGTATGTGACTCAGCCCTCAAATCATCTAGATGATTTGAGGGCTGAGTCATTATTTGATCAATAAATTCCCTAAAACACCTCAATGGGTCTGCCTTGTCTGCAGACCCATTGAGGTGTTTTTTGTTTTTTTATTTTAAGCTATCCTCTTCCGAATGAAGCCTTAGGAAAAGGAATCATAAAGTAAAACTCTGGATGTGGGAGCCGATGTGAAGCATTGCAAATCAAGCAACAAAATATCGAATGACTAAATCAAACATTAACATTAGCCAGGAGTTGATTCTGAACATCATCATAAAGAGGAGGAGTTGAGAACTCAACTTTCGCAGCATGAAATCGGCAAATAAGCCTTGATGTAGTTGGGTAAAGCAGCAATCCACTGCTGGAGTTGACGCTGAATGAGAGTCGAAAGTTTCTTCCCAGCTTTGGTGGCGATCTCTTGGATCAAATCGACCAGTTGCTGCAGGGCCAAGGCCCAGTCGAGCGTGCCGACTTCGTCGCAAAGCAAATAAAACAGACCACCGAACGAACGGGCATCCGTACTTTGCCGATGCTGCCAAGCGAGCAGAATATAGCGCGAAAACACAACGGTCGTGTGACTGATGAGCAAGTCGTACGAACGGCCTTGGAATTCCTTTTGCAGCCGCAGTAGCGATTTGGTGCACTTGAAGAATACCTCAATGTCCCAGCGCATCCGATAGATCCGGATGATGTCCGAGGCCGTCAAGCTGAGGTCGGTGGAAAGCAGCGCGAGCCACTCATTCTTCTTGGAACGATGACGAACGAACACCACCACTGCCGGGATACCAGGAGCAAGCGTGGTTCGGATAAGCCGAAGGATGTTGCGATTTTTTCCTTCCACACGCGGGGCCACGGCGTACAGTTCCTTCAGGCTGAGCCGCTGCCCGTTCATGAGATAACGCTTGTTGTCGTTTTTAACCATGCCGATGACATGCAGCCCGCGACGGAGGACTTCTTGAATGAGCGGCGCATGCGTAAACCAGCTATCCATCAAGACGTACGAGGCCGAGATACCGGCTTTTAGCGCACGATCCAGCATGGCTGAGATCACTTGCGGAGCCGAACAAAACGCTTCTTGCCGACGCTTGTAACCGTGGCTTCGTTTGTCGATCCCCTCTGCCATCCCTGTGATGCCGGACTTTGCTGAACTCAGCAGTGCAAAATCGACGGGGACAAACGAATGACCGTCCGACCAGCCCATGGTCAGCATACGGAAGCCTTTGTAGAAAGCCCCTGTGGCATGGTCTTTAAAGCGTGCCAGCATCTCCACAGCCTTGCTTCGGTTGCGTTCAAACATGGAATCGTCGAAGATGAAGGCTGTCTCCCGGTTGGACGAGGTCAGCGGTTCCATTCTGGCAATCGTTTCACCGCTGAGCGACAACAAAAACTGCCGCCAGGCATAGCCGCTATGATTCAAGAAGCGATAGACCGCGTCTTTACCCGGGAACCTTTCGCCTTTGCTGCTTTCCAAGAGACGGAACCAGTTCTTCTGGTGAAACAGCAGGACGAATACAAGGCGGAATAGATAGGCGCACGTGAAGCCGAATTTCTTTTTGAAACCCGCACCACGCAAGTGTTTGAGCACCTTTAGTTCCTGAAAAGCCGGTTTGATTTCGTTTGGCAGTTGATCGAGTGACGGTTGCTGGTTTATCATAGAGAAGACACCTCTTCTGTGTGGTAGTGATTGCTAGTCACCTTCACTTTACCAAACGAAGCGGTGTTTTTCTATTTTCGTCAAGGCAACAACCCATTCGACTTCAAACCTAAGCTACACGTACTGTTGAGCTGATTTTGGCTCTGCGAAAGTTGAGTTGAGAAGAAAACCTCAAATTAATTTGAAGAAAAATCTTTCTAAATTATGGTAGTATAGAATTGATTTGAGATACCACAATTATTTGCGTAGTTCAGAAATAAAACGTTATCTGAAATTACTTAAAGTATATAAAGAAAGAGAGTGATTTGTATGGCCAAATATATTGAATATCTTTGTACTTCAACTACAGCTTTTGTTGATAAAGAAATAGTTGTTAATTTTGATCAGGGAGAAATCACTGCGGTTAAAACGAAACTTTCAACTGAAGGAGATCAACCTAAAAGTGGTCTTGTTAGAATAACAGTTTATTTCAAAGAAACTATTGAATTCGATCAAGCCGAAGAGCTAGGTAACCATAAGGTGAAGCAGATTATCAATAGCTTAGTTTTTGTGAAAGGAAGTCAAATTAACGATCCTTACATTTTTAAAGAAAATATTAAACCCAATTCAACTATTGTTGCTAGGATGCAAGGAAGGTTTAGTATACAATCTGATTTTGGACAGGAAGAGATTGATGAGTTTGTTGAACTGACTAAAAACGAAAAAACGAATCATATCTATTACACCCTGTATAAACAATCAATGAACCATAATGATAATTTGGGTAAATTCATGTTTTTGTATAGCTTGTTAATAGTGATGATAGATGCAAAGAAACAGAAGGATGTAGATTCTTATATTATCTCAAATCACCCTGATGAAGAATTTAATCAGAGACAATCTACAAGAATGGTGAAGAGAGATGGAATTGAAACAAGAAGTGATGAATTAGAAACAAGATTTACTTGGCTCCGAAATCAATTAGGACATACTCAACAAGATAGCGAGATAACAGTTGTTATAAAGGAAATTAATGAATGCTGGAGAGATCTAGATCGTATAGTGAAAAACGTAATCAAAGATAAAGTCAGCGAGTAAGTTAATCACAGCAGAAGTAACTTCAGATAACATAATATTCACGCTGCGGACATGCGTCCTGGGTCCGGCAAAGCCGGACACATCCGACTTCGTCGGACGCCGTGAATACAGGAACGTTATAGGAAATCAGCGCAAGTAATGAAAAAATAAACTACGATAAGTCAGAGAATTTTGAAACATATATTCAGCAATATGTGTTTGTTATATAGAGTGGACATTTTTAAGTGTGGGTGGTTAGTTTAATTGAAAAAAATTATGATATTCATTTCCATGATCCTAACTCTATGTAGTTGTTCAAACAATTCCTCTATAGTTTTTAAAGGTGAGAGTAAAAACTGGTCATCAACATATACAATAGAAAATCCAAATGGTGAATAAATAATACGATATTAAAAATTAAGTACAAAATCTAAAAGATATAGCTGGAATTCAATATACATATAAAGGTGTCAGTGTTGGTGGTAGTGGAGAACAACCGAAATTATTTAGGTACGATAGTAAAATGACTAGAATATGAATTTCGAAGAAGGCACTGACTTCCTTAACACCGTATTCACGCATCGGGGCTATCGCCCCTCGGTTGTCAGATGTATAATCATGGAATAAGTTCAGACAACAAACGACCCAGCCCAAGATAGGAGCTATCTAAGGCTGGGTCGTTTCATGAATTCAAAGACGTTAAGCGAAATTGTCGAAGACCATGAAATTTAGTATGCCAATGAAGTGAATTTTAAAAATCATCAATAAATAAAAGGGGATCATTATGCCACAATGGAAGAAAAACAAAAAAGTTGAAAAGCAAGGAGTCGCTTTTTTAGAACAATTAGTGATCGACCACGGATCAATATATAGAGAAGTGCCAGGCGATAATGATACGGGTATTGACGGTTTTATAGAATTTGTCAAAGACGATATTGTTTCGGGGAAATTACTGGCGGTGCAAATAAAATCGGGGGATTCATATTATAACAATAACCAGGAAAAGTTTGTGTTTTATCCAGATGAAGACCATTTAAATTATTGGGAGAATTATATGTTACCTGTTGTCATGATATTCTATTCTCCCACAAATAAATGTAGTGCATGGATTGGAATAAACGAGCATCTAAATTATTTGCGATATCATAATAAGTCTCTCTTAAGTAAAATCGAAGTACGGAAAAAAGATGGAGTATCAATAAATGAATTGGAAGATTATATAAACATGAAATCTGATTCTAGAATTTTGTTAAAGTGTCTTGATAAGTGTTTTGACGATGATAAAAGTATTATTTTGAAACATTTTGAGATACTAACGAACCATCCCGAATCTAGGGATAGAAAAATAGTAATCAAGGTTGCCAGAGAATTAATTGCTCACAAAGATATTGAAATTAAGAAACAAGCGTTATGGTATTTAGGATATTGTGTTGGGAGAAGTAGATGGTCATGGAATCCCAATAATCTAGAAGAAGAAGAGTTAATGAGTTTTGCAGGGGACATTTGTTCAAATATATCTGAAGCCGAAATATATGAACTTTTATGTATAGTGGATAATGAAAGCTTTTCTGGGCCGATGGGTTTAGGCGAAAGATTACTAGATGTGATCTCCTGTTGTCTCGACAATGCAATTGAAATATTGAAGAAAACTGCAGTTGATGTTTCCGAACCGATAGGTCGAAGAGTGAATGCTTTGTTTTTAATATATGGTTGTGATGAAGAATGGATGGAGGAAGATCTGCTTAATAAGTCCTACGATATAGAATATAAGGATCTGTTTGATTTTCTGTCATCTGATAGTTAATCATTATATTAGCTAATCTATCTAGAATATTCGTGTATATTCAAAGAAGTCGAGAACTTCGCTTAACACTGCATTCACGCGGTGGGCCTTACGGCCCTTGGTCGCCGAGATGTTTATTGCATACTAAAAATGCCGAAGATTGCAGCGTAAAAATGCTCAAGTGAAATGCAAAAAAGAGGCACTTGTCAGCACCTAAATATCATCCTATCGTTAGGTTTGCGAGAACTTGACGAAGGAGACTGGAAGGATGCTGAAAATGCCTCAACAGCAGTATATCAGATTTTTACGCGAAGCAGAAGGATTAACGGTGAGCGAAATTGCTAGGCAGATGGGAGTTCACTGGCGGACCGCAAAACGTTACGCCGATCAGGATAACTGGAACCAAACGATAAATAAACGAAAAAGCCATAGCCCGGTGATGGGTCCCTTCATGGATGTGGTGGACACCTGGCTGGAGGAAGACCGATTACTTCCTCGAAAACAGCGACATACGGGAGTTCGGATTTTTGAGCGGCTGAAAGAGGAATACTCATTTACCGGATGTCAGCGTACGGTACTGGCCTATGTCAGGAAACGCAAAGGTGAAATGGAATTGGCACGTGCCAAACCTACGAGCGATTGGAACATCCTCCCGGAGAAGCTCAAGTCGACTTCACTACAATTCAGGTAAGTAAAGCCCAACAGTTACTCACCTACAAATTGCTCGTCGTCTCATTCCCCTACAGCAATACGCCCTTTGTGTATCCGACACCAGCCGAGAACCAGGAATGCTTCCTGGAAGGAATGAAGCGGTGCTTCGAGCAAATGGGAGGTGTTCCCCAGCGCATCTGGTTCGACAATCTTTCAGCAGCCGTGGTCCATATTGAAAAGCATGGCGAACGGCAACTCACGGAAGGCTTTCAACGCTTCTGTGCTCATTACCGACTAGAAGCCGTGTTCTGCAACCCCTACAGCGGACACGAAAAAGGGCATGTAGAGAGCAAATGCGGCTATGCCAAGCGTAATTGGGCGGTGCCGATTCCCGCTTTTGAAAACCAGGAACAATTGGCGGACTATTTTGCAGAACAAGCCCGGCAGGACACAGAACGCATCCATTATGCCAAAGGAGAGCGAATCGCCGATTTGTGGAAAGCAGATCGTGCCCTGCTGCTCACCTTGCCGGAAACCAGTTATGAGGCCTTTCACATGAGTGCAGCGGTGGTGAACAAATACGGAGAAATTCGGGCAGATGAACACACGATTCCACTGGTAGGCCTGGTTCAGCCCGGAAAAGAGGTGCTGATTCAAACGTTTTGGGACCGTTTAGTGATCCTTACCTCCGAGCAGCAGGTGATCCGGGAAGTGCCACGTCCGTATACAGGTCGAACCGCCGACATCCCGTGGGAGCAGGTTTTCACTAATCTGCTGAGAAAACCTCGGGGCGTCACGCATTCGCAGTTCATCCGTATGTTGCCGGAAGCCCTCCAGCAGTATGTAAAGGTGACCGATCTGACGGAGCGCAAAGAGAGACTGAAGGCACTCATTCACTGGAGCGGTGTGTACGAGATGGAGCAAATCCGGCAAGTGCTAGAGGAGGCAGGCGTGGAGGCGACGGTTGCACAGTTGACCGCAGCGTTGGGAATCCGGCAAACGAACCGGGACATCCCGGCAACATGGGCAGAGACGCTTTCTCCGCCGGGCACTCAGAGCGGAGAGTCGCTTCAGCGCTATGATCGTCTGATGGGGGTGAGCTAAACGATGCGAACTGATCTGACGGAACTTTGTCGGCAACTCCGGCTAGCCCATGTCGTGGACTATGTGACGCAACAGCAGGATGAACAGATGAGCGAGCTTGTGGAAAAACTCTTGCTGGCCGAACGTGAAGGCCGGCGCAGAGCCAAACTGGGGAAGCTTGTCCAGCAGGCTGGATTTCCTCATTTGAAGACATTTGACGGGTATGTGGACGACCATATCAGCTTTCCAAGCGGCAATACACTGGACGTCCTGCGAGAACTAAAATGGCTGGAACAAAAAGAGAATTTGCTGTTGATGGGTGCTGTGGGAACGGGAAAAACCCATATGGCTACAGCCTTGGGGGTTGAGGCTTGCAGACAAGGGCGTGCCGTACAATTCTACCGCGCCTCAGATCTGGTGGCCGTGTTGCAAGAAAAATTCGCAGCCGGTTCGCTTACTAGGTTTCGAGAAAAACTAAGGAAACTGGACCTGCTCATTCTGGATGAAGTCGGTTATGTCCCTTTCAGCCAGACAGGCTCAGAACTATTATTTAACGTGATAGCCGATTGTTATGAGCAACAGAGCGTGATTGTGACCTCCAACCTGGAATTTGGACAATGGACTTCCATCTTTGGGGATACCAAGCTGACGTCCGCTTTGGTTGACCGACTGGTGCACCATGCTCATATTCTTTCTTTCACAGGTGAAAGTTTCCGGCTCAAGCAGGCCATGGAACGTATTCCGTAATAACTATTTTGCTGGCAAGTGACCTCGGCACTTTTCGCAGCAAAACTCAGCATTTTTCACTTGCAAAAAACAGCCGAGAGGCATTTCTGAGAAGTGGACTCAGGCGACAACCCTGCGAACCTAACCGCGTCGCGGCCGCCCCTTTGGGGGCTTAAGGTTCTCGGGTTCGTGAATGCGGAAACGTTATATGACATACCAAAGAATATAAAAGGAGACATTATTCTATGAGTAATAATGAACAAGATATACTTTTCCATTACTGTGGAGGAGAGGCATTTTTTAATATAATCAAAAACTCTACTCTTTGGCTATCAGATGTACTTAAATCTAACGATTCGCGAGAATGTATTTGGCTTAGAGATTTGGTGAAAAAACTTATCTTGCGGAAACAGGTCATGGTAATTTAGAGGCATGGAATACTGGTTATCAAATGAACGAAAACATTGAAGATAACCAGACTATTTATGCCGCCTGTTTCTCAGAAAGTATCGATTCACTCAGCCAATGGAGAGGTTATGCTCAAAACGGAAGTGGAATTGCTATTGGTTTTTCGAAAAAGTACTTACAAGCTGTTAATGGACTATCCCCATATAATCTTAAATTCAATAAAGTTATTTACCAAAATCAAGAGAAATTTATAGATCGTATTGTCGAGGAAAACCTTGAGAATATGAAAACTAAAGGAATTGGTCATGTGGGATTAGAATTGAATCAGAATTACAGTTTAGAGTTTGCTCAATACAAAAATCCGAGCTTTGAAGAAGAAAAAGAGTGGAGAATGATATTAAGATCTAAAGCAGGCGCTCAAAAAATAAAGCGAAATTTTGGAGGAATTGAATTTTCAAAAAGACAATATAGGTACGCAGATGGAAAAATCATTTCGTATTTGGAAATGAATTTCTCGCAGATAAAACAAGATATCATCAAAGAAATATGGATTGGGCCCAAATCTAAAATATCTTCAACGGATATAAGAGATATGTTATTTGAATATGGATATTATGGAGATACTCCTTATAATGCGAGTGAACCAATACCTATTATGTACTCTAAAAGCTCTTATAGATAGAAATATCACATCAAAAACATAATATTCACTTGGAAAGAAAAATATAAACATAAAATACATTTTTGAATTTAGCTCAGGAAGCGCGGTATGTCATATAACAAATATTTACGCATCGGGCATACTCCCTCGGTCCGACAGAGGGATTTCGAGGAAGTAGAGACAATCCTATACACTTGGTACGCCAGGTGTCGTGAATACGAGAATGTTATATGAATAGAAAGAAAAGCCCATAGACTTTTAAAGTTTTGTAATATGTAATTCATTGAAGATATGTAAGGCATCCTTAAACCCTTGCAGATATATTTTTATTTCTAGAATTGCTTGTAATGCGAGTTGAGCGTCTTCATAAAGGAATAGAGTATGCTGGAGGTTGTCGGGTAGGGATTGTCGTATTTTTTTGAAATATTGTACAGATTCACTTGATAATTGCTTAAAATCAGAGTTATTGGATGTAAGCTCACTGTATAATGACTCCAATCGGCTACGAATGAGTGGATCAATCAAGACCTCTAAAGAATTGATCAAGAATTGCACCTCCCGGAGAATTTGTTTTTGCGAAATAAAGTTTAACTTCTTGAATATTATTTTACCACAACGAAATTCAGTGTCAAGAAAACGCAAATATAATTTTGCCTATGTAAAGATTATTTAATATAATTAAAGAAAAATTCAACTACCTTGTGAGGGGGTTGGCAATGATAAGTTATAAACCATTTCAAAAATTACTCATAGATAGAGATATAAAGAAACAGGAGTTATTAAAAATGACTGGAATATCATCAGCAACAATGGCAAAATTGAACACAAATGAATATGTCTCTCTAGAAATAATTGATAAAATCTGTTCAGCATTAAATTGTCAACCTGGTGATTTGTTGGAGCATATCCCTGAATATAAGTAAGGAATAAGACAGGATCCTAAAGTTTATGGTTGTGTTGTTCCGTAAAGAGGCCGTGTGCTATAATTCTGGTATATTCATTATAGATAGACACATAAATAAAACCGCGTCGCGAAGCGCCGCGGGAAGAGGTGCATCTTGGAAAAACGTGAAATATATGAATTTGAAAACCGCTTCTTTACAGGCGATTCCGAAGAAGTCTTAAAAAGCCTTCCTGAAAATAGCGTCGACCTTGTACTCACATCGCCGCCATACGCAGATCGGCGGGACTACGGGGGCAAAGCGGAGATGATACATCCAGACGATTATATCGAGTGGTTCATACCGAAGGCGTGGCAGATCAAGCGTTTGCTCAAGGACAATGGTAGTTTCGTGCTTAATATTTCCGACAAGGTAGTAGGAGGGTATCAGCATCTGTACGTATTCGAGCTCGTCATACGCCTCTGTAAGGAGCTCGGATTCCATCTCGTACGTGATTATATTTGGTACAATCCAGCTACACCACCTAATGTCTTTTCACGTGGTGGATTTGGTCGCACAAAAAAGTCGCATGAGTACTGCTTCTGGTTCGCAAAAGGCGACACGTGGACGTTCAACATGGATCCAATACGTAGGCCTTACAGCAAGGACATGCAGAAGTTTCTCGCTGGTAAAGGAAAAGGTGATCGAGCGCAGAACAGTCGGCCAAGCACTCACAACTTTAATTGTGAAAAAGTGTGGACTGACAAGGGCGGAGCCGATCCCGGTTCGGTCATAGAGATCGGCAATACGAACAGCAACGACGTATTCTCTAAGCTTTGCAAGGAACGTGGAATAGCTCATCCAGCACGCTTTCCTGAGAAACTCGCCGAATTTTTCATATTGGCAGGCACGGAACCGGGTTCGCTTGTACTCGACCCGTTCTCGGGCTCTGGCACAACTGCTGTTACAGCAGCGAAGAACGGTAGGAGATGGATAGGAATAGACGCGAACCCGGACTATTGTGATCTTGCCGCTGCACGCATGCAACTCGAGGTGGAGGGAGTCAGCGCAGATGCTTGACCAGTTAAAAGCCTCTGGATATGTTACGGTATGTTGCGACGGTGCTGAGGGGATGCATCGGCTCCCTGACAAGTCTATCAAACTCATTTATGGGTCACCGCCATATCCGAACGCGGAACGTGATTATGGCGTGTGGAAGGCATCGGAGTATATCGAGAAAATGACGCCGTTTATCGATGCATCTGTTCTAAAATTACGAGATGATGGCTTCATAGTAATTAATGTTAAGGCCAACCGTGAGAAAGCAACCTCGAAAGTGTCGTCGAAAAGATCTCTCATTGTTGAGAAGCTCGCCATATTACTCGAGGAGCACTGGGGCCTATCGTGTGTCGATATTGAGATATGGGTAAAGGAGAATCCAGTGCCGACAGGGCTTAGGGTGGCATGTCAGGATGCATATGAGCAGAACCTATGGTTCTCGAAATCACCGAAATGGACGATCAACCTTGATGCAATCCGTAGACCATACGAGTCACACAGTGTGAAGACGTACGGTGAGTACGAGTACAAACCCCGGTCAAACGGGCTGACGTATGTTCGTAAAAACAAGAGGATCGAACCGCACCCAATCGGAGCATTGCCGAAAAATGTTATCAGCGGGGGAGTATCAGCGCGAATTGGTGATCATCAGGCTACACAGCCGATGTACCTTCCAGAAAAATACATCAAAGCGACAACCGAAATAGGGGACCTCGTCGTCGACCCTTGGATGGGGAGTGGCACAACCGGCTTCACCGCCTTGTCGCTCGGCCGAAGGTTTGTCGGCTTCGATTTGGTACAGAATTACGTCACCACAGCCGATGAGATATTCGAGAAGCTGAATGAGGACGGAACCAGAGTATGAGCATAGGAGAACAGGCATCGAGACTCAGTAAGCAAAAACTTAATCAGATATTCATAGATGGCCTCGGTAGTCATGTGAAACAGCACAGCGGTATGTCTTCTGTACCGATACTCGTTGACCTCGCGTCTCCTTTTCCGCTTCGTATTCGGGCGTATCTGTTCAACTGCACGAACCCACCAGGAGGGCGACCAATCGACGAGTACAAGTTTCAGATCATCCTGCCTGGACAAAGGCGAGGTAGTCGTGGGTCGCTCGACTACTCTGATGGCCGTCTGCCGCTACTCGCAGCGTACGCTCGGATGACGGATGAGATCGAGGGTGGCGTATTCGTTCTGTGGGATCCATATAAACACAAAGACTTTGCATACAGTGCAAATATGCAGGTGCGCGCCGAAACAATCATAAGAGCACTTTATGAGCCGGTGGCTTTAAGCAAGCGCAATAACGGCGAGACGATACTTGCGGCGCGGCCAGATCATGTGGTTGATGCAATAAGAATGAGAGTAGAAATTCTGCGAGAAGAGGCGGAAGAATGAGGCTCGACAGCTTCGAGTTCAAAACTTCATACAATAAAGCCGAGGATAACATCGCGGATGAGTTTTACCTACCGTGTATGAGAACTGCAGTTAAGTACGAACGTATATCCGGCTTTTTCGGCAGTACGATCTACATTATCGCGTGGAGCGCACTCAAGGAGTTCATACAGCGCGGTGGTAAGATTCGTATCATATGCTCGCCATGCATATCAGACGCAGACGAGATGGCTCTCTCTGAAGGATACTCGGCGCGAAACAATGAGATACTCGCTGAATCTATTAAATCTGAGGTCGAAGCATTGTTCGCAAGCCCAGCATTGTCTGCACCAGCCAGGCTACTAGCGTATATGGTCACCGAAGAGATAATAGACGTCAAAATCGCGGTTCCCGGAGTGCACGCGGGTGCCGACGCACGACGGATGTTCCATGATAAGGTAGGAGTGTTTACCGACAATGAGTCGCTTTCCGTGGGCTTCAGAGGCTCCATGAATGAGACATTTAATGGCCTTTCGTCTGACGGAAACATCGAATCAATAGACGTATTCCCGAGTTGGGCGGATACGCGTGACAGAGAGCGTGTAGAGAATGCAATCAGCTTCTTTGGACGTCTCTGGAATGGTTTCGTCCCCGGTGTGACTGTCTACTCCTTTCCATCTGACGTAAAGGCTGTACTGAAGGAAAAAGCGAAAGGTGCTGACTGGGAAAAGCTGCTCGAAGAAATCAAGGTAATCGAGAGCGCGGCTTCCAAGTGGAAGCCAGATAAGGGACTCGGTGGGAAGTTGCCGCGTACACATCAGACGAATGCGTTGGAAGCATGGGTCGCCAACGGCCGAAGAGGTATCCTTGAGCACGCGACCGGTAGCGGGAAGACATTCACGGCGATGTGTGCAATCCGTGATGCTTTCGCGAGAGGCGAGACGGCTCTAGTGCTTGTGCCATCTCGTGATCTACTAAAGCAGTGGTACAGCGAACTCACTGAAACGATCGGAGACATACAAGTTTACTATCTTCTTTGCGGTGATGAGCATACCGAATGGCGTAAGGGCAATACACTTAGTTCATGGACGACCCCGAAATTAAGTCAAAATCGGGTGATCATATCGACGATGGATACAGCGGCTTCACCCGATTTTATTGGAGACCTAACGCAGGGAGATAATATCTTCCTTATAGCAGACGAGGTGCACAGACTCGGAAGTCCGGAGCGTCGAAGGATACTCACGATCAACTCGGGGGCACGGCTGGGCCTCTCGGCAACCCCGCGTCGATATGGTGATCATCTCGGCACGCAAGCGCTTCTAGACTACTTCGATGGAATCATTCCACCACCGTTCACGCTTGAGGACGCTATCAATAGTGGAGTTCTGACGAAGTATTTTTACTACCCCCAGAAGCTTTCGCTCACAAAAGCAGAGCAGGAGCGATGGGATGAAATCACAGACGAGATCAGGAAGTTAGTCGCGAAAGCTGGAAAGAACATCGACTTACAGACACATCCTCGGCTTAAGATGCTATTGATAAGTAGAGCCCGAATTGTAAAAAACGCATCAGGCAAAGTTCCACTTGCAATCGAAACGCTTCGCAAACATTACCGCGCTGGGCAAAAGTGGATTATATACTGCGACAATATAAATCAGTTGAAAGACGTCCTAAGAAGTGCTATGGAAGCGGGATTTGATGCCTATGAGTATTACGCTGACATGGATGGTGCCCGAGATATGACGATCTCTTATTTCGAGAACAACGGTGGAGTTCTAGTGTCGATCAAGTGCCTAGATGAAGGCGTCGACATTCCGTCGACCACACATGCACTAATTCTTGCTTCATCACAAAACCCACGGGAGTTCATCCAGCGTAGGGGACGTATTTTGCGGCGGGCTTCGGGTAAGCATTTCGCAGAACTGTATGACACTATTACCATGCCAGTGATGGCAGAGGATGAGAATGAGAGGAACCTGTCAATTATCTCGGCTGAACTGTCCCGTGCGATACAGTTTGGAAGTAGCGCAGAGAACCCAGCGTGCGTCATTGACCTCAAGAATATTGCAGCTGATTTCCAGATAGATTTTAACAAGCTGACAAACGGAGGAATAGAAGGCGATGAATAGTATTGAAGTCGAAGAACTGCTCAAGGTACTTGAAGCAGTCAGATCGGAAAAATATCCGGGCATCCCAGCTGAACTTATTGAGGCAATTGTGTATGCGCAGTTTGAAAATCAGGACAACCTGGAGCAGGGTAGTAGAATAACGAGAAAGCTCGTCGATGAGTACATGAAAGACATAACACTCGACGAGACAAAGGCGGGGTGAAGTCGTGCTGAGATTTAATAGTCTTACCGTTGAAGATTTTGGCCCATTCAAGGGTAACCAAACAATAGACTTCACAACTGAAAATGGTGTAATTATTTCTTGGGGTAACAATGGGCGAGGAAAAACAAAGCTGTTGAATGCTTTCAGGTATGCCCTCTATGGGAAGTTTCAAAGTAGGCGCGGGGCAAACGTCGATTTGACGAAGCTCTCCAATATTGAGAGCCGCGGTGAGGGGAAGTTTGGATTTAAGGTCGTACTGCGCATGACGGACGGTATCAGCCAATATGAGTTGACACGGCAGTATAAGCCCCGAAAGGGTGTAGTAAAGCCAGTTAAAAACGATGACTACGAGCAGTACGTTTACTTGAAAAAGGACGGTGGGATACTGCCAATTGCAGAGGCTGACCACATTCTCAAGCTGATCATGCCTGAGCAGGTCTCACGGTTCTTCCTTTTTGATGGGGAGCTATTGCAGGAATACGAAGATCTCATCATGGAGGATACCACAGAGGGTGCTGCAATTAAGGGGGCGATAGAGAATATTCTTGGCGTACCGGTCCTTACCAATAGTGCAACAGCCGCAGAGATCGTGCACGAAGATTACATGAAAGCTATGACTAGAGTTGCCAAGAGCAATCAGCAGACCGAGCAGATCGGCGCAACAATCGAAGCGTTCGAGGCAGGACTGCAGAAACATGTCGACGAGTTTGAGCGAATGCGTGCAGAACTTACCCAGGAGCAGTTGAAGAAGGCACAACTCACAGGCGAGGCAGAGCAAAATGAGCACGTGAGATCGCTGCTTAATACGATGAACTCACTCGAAGCGTCCTTAGAGGAGAAGAAGGCTCGCCGTGGTGATTTACTTAGTCAAATCGTCATTACGACAAAAGATGCATGGAAGGGTCTTGTCGGAGCTCAAGTATCTGCTGTATTGTCAGGAATTCAGAGAAGGGTACAGGAACTCGAGGGCAAGGAGAAAGCTCAGCAGGTCGCAAGAGCTTTTGTTGAAGAGATGAAGACTGCGGCTAGTAAAAAACACTGTCATCTTTGCGACCAGAATGTTCCTGACAATCTGATCGAAAAAATCGAAGAGCGTATAAAAAGTGCCGAGAGTAGCTATGGAGGATTAACGGCTGAAGAAGCAGTGGAACTCAAAGGTCTGCAATACCGCCGTACAGAGCTTGAGTCCATGCAGTTTCCAGGTGTCAAGGATAAGCTTGAAGTGCTTGAGCAGCAGCTCGTTCAGGTCCGAGTCGAAATCGGCAACAATGAACGCGAGATTAAAGAAGTTCGGGAGGAGCTCGAGCGGCACGGAGATATTAAGGATTTGTCAGCTGCTACACAGGAAAACATTCGGGCACTCGCCACGTGTCTAAAGAAGATTGAGAACCTGGAAGAGGGCAAACGTCTCGAAAATGAGAAGATCATAAGCATTAAAAACGCAATTGCTGGTCAATATTCAAAGCTAGAGAAGGCTGCCACCAGCGATGACATGCTACTAGCAAAGAAAAAGGCAGACATTTGTGAGCAAATCGTCTCTATCTTTGAAGAAGGTATCACGAAATACCGTAATGAGCTAAAAACTAAAGTTGAGAGGGACGCGTCAAATTTGTTTGTTAAAATTACGAATGACCCGGACTATGTCAAACTCCTCATAAACGATAACTATGGACTTGAAATTGCGCACTCAACTGGTGAGATCGTACCATTAAGATCATCAGGCAACGAGCACGTAGTAGCCTTGGCACTGATTGGCGCCCTACATAAGAATGCGCCGCTTCAAGGGCCAGTCATCATGGACTCGCCCTTCGGTAGGCTCGACCCAATCCATAAGAAGAACATTACGAAGGCACTTCCAGCGCTTTCTGATCAAGTCATTCTTCTGGCGTATACCAGCGAAATTGATGAACAGTTTGCTCGAGATACGCTTGGATCTGCACTGAAAAAAGAATATAGACTCGAACGACGTACATCGTTCGACACACGCATCGAGCCGGAAACGACGGGGGGGGGTTCTTTTGTATGAGTGATTTAATAAACGTCCATCTTTCGAAGGCTGCTAATACGGTGGTAGAGCGGATGGTATCCTCCGGGTGTTTTGAGAATAAAATCATAGCAGCTAAGTTTGCAATGGCATATGCAATAAAGAACCACTTCGACGAATTTGATCCAGCCTCTTACCAGTTACCTGACAGCGATGGTAGTAATTACGGTATCGGTACTGTGGATCCAGACGGTCAGCTTGCAAAACTGCTACGAGCACTATATCCAGAAACGACAACACCTTACTTATACGCACGTGCTCTCATGGTCTTTGGCCTTAATAAGCTTGGAGAGAGGTTTGAACGTGAAGGACTGCAAATGATTAGCTCACTCATGTGATTGCTGAAACTTTGAGTCTTATGGTTAACATTGGTTAATTGAATTGATTATTGCTAAAGACAAATGCCCTAATCCATTGGACTAGGGCATTTTTATATTACTTAAATTCCGGAAAAACGAGGGATGTAGTAGTAGTTCCGGGGTAAATCATTTCAATTTTTCTCCGTTAGCCATGTTATAGTGACCCTAGAGTTATCTTTACTCTATGCAACTACACTAAACATTCGAAACTAGATATTGCGGCGGGTTGTGATTTTGAACAACCACGATTCGACTCCATAACTGCTATTTAAAAGAGACGCCTGATAAAGGGTCTTTTTCATAGTTGTAATATCTCAGATATTTTATGAAAAGGAATTCTTCATCTACATGGTGAAGTAGAATAGTACTTGGTCAAGAAAGAAAACTACCAGAAACGAGGTTCAACATGCCAATTCAAGTAAGAAGCTGGACACACGATGCTTCAATTCCAAATTTAATCGGAATAAAAAAAGTGGACTGGTCTATTTTTGAATATGGATCGACGATACCGAACGATTTCGTTAGATTTTTCAATCAGGCTAATCGAGGCGAATTGGTTGAGGTAGGTGAAGGAAAACAACTAACTCTTATTTATAATGGGGCTCATTATCAAGCCTCATTAAGAAATGTTGATCAATCGAGTGTAGGAAGAGCTACGATTCAAATACGTTATCACTCTCCAGAGATTAAGGAGCTTATGCAATCCGTTTTTAAAGCTTCTTATGACTATATCATTAAGCGAAAACCTCAGGATCCTGGCAACAAGAAACAAGTGCCTGTTCCAGACGAAATAGCAGAATTTATCGAGTTTTACTCAACAGATGAACCATTTAAGTATGAAATGAGACTGATACCTACTAAGGGTACTAAATCCCCTAACATCTGGTGGGTCAACCAAGGCGCGACTCTTAATGCGGAAAGGGAAGAAGGTCTACTGTGGGCGCCTTTGTTTGGAAAAGGAGGACGCTCGCAATATCATTGGGATACGATGGATGAAGTGAGAAAAGGCGATATCATCTTACATTACGCGAATGGATCATTGCGGTTTGTAAGTAAGGCGATTGAAGACCCTGCTCATGCTCCGAAGCCCAGTTCGATGGCAAGTTCGAGTTGGGAGGAGCAAGGTAGGCTTATTCGTGCGGAGTACTTCGCAATTGAGCCGAATATTCCTTTGAGTAATTTTGCTCAAGAAATTTTGAAGTTAAATATTCATCAAGGTCCCATTCATTCAGGTGGTGGGGTGAAGCAAGGTTACCTATTCCGGTTCTCCGTCCCGGGGTTAAAAGTCATCCAAGATCAATCACCTCAAGTGAAATGGCCAGATTTTACGCAAATAAAGGGAGATTACAATATGGATGATGTAGAAGTTAGCCCAACTCTTATTGAGGATACAGGGGTAGTAAAAGTTTTGAGTAGGATCAAAGCTTATATCAGTGAGAAGGGTTTTAATTACCCACCGCACCTCATCGAAAACTTCTACCTCTCCCTCAAAACCAAACCTTTCGTCATCCTAGCAGGCGTATCGGGAACCGGGAAAACCAAACTGATCAAGCTCTTTGCGGAGGCGATGGGGGCGACTTCGGAAAATGGCCAGTTTACGCTGATCCCGGTTCGGCCAGATTGGAGTGATCCGTCGGATTTGATTGGCTATAGTGACTTGTCTGGCAAGTTTCGGCCTGGGCGTGTTACCGAGGTATTGTTGGGGGCATCCCATAACCCAAGCAAACCTTATTTTATCTGCCTTGATGAGATGAACCTGGCACGAGTAGAACACTATTTCAGCGATATGCTCAGTATTCTGGAGACTCAAGAATGGCGCGATAGACGTATTGCTACTGATCCGATCATTCAGCGCAGCTCACTTGTGCAGGAAGAGGATCAAGAGACTTATGGCAATCTGTCGATTCCGGAAAATGTGTACTTGATTGGGACCGTCAATATGGACGAGACAACCCATCCTTTTAGTAAAAAGGTACTCGACCGGGCAAATACAATTGAGTTCAATGATATCTTCTTGGCTCAATTTCCTGACGAGGAGACAGGGGGCGAGCAACGAACAGACGCCATGCCAAATCTGTTCCTAAGAAGTGACTATCTGCAGCTAGTAGATGCCTACCATGCGGAATCTAAAGCACTGATTACGAAGACGACCGATATATTGGTGCGTATCAACGGCATTTTGGAGGAGATCCATGCGCATGTCGGTTTTCGGATTCGGGATGCGGTGTGTTTTTATATGCTCTATAACCAGCGGTTTGGGTTGCTTACCGAGGATGAGGCGTTGGATCACCAGTTGCTCCAGAAAATATTGCCTCGCATTCAAGGCAGCAGCGCTTCGATCCGGAGAGTTCTTCTGAACTTGATACGGGAGTGTGTGGGTTCCTCTTTTGCCGTCAATGAGTATATAGAGGATACGACTTCATTGTTCGAGGGGAGTAAGCTCAAACCCCTTCTCGATCAGGCCAAGTATCCACGTAGTGCAAGGAAAATCGCTTCGATGTTACGGAGGCTTGAAGAAGATGGATTCACCTCTTACTGGTTATCGTAATGCGCCAATTGAGTTGCTACGCATTGAGACCAATCTGTTTGATCTAAGTATCAAAGGGAAGCCATTTCATCCGACCGTTGAGACGATGCAGCTTCATCGGCAGGCGGATGAGGTGTGGGTGGACGCCCATTTTCAAGTAGAAGTCCCCTCGCCGAAAGTGGAGATGAACTCGCTTCAAGTCTTTTCGCATGAGTCCTCGGGCCTCCGAACTTGGAATCCTGGTGATCCGGCAGATCCCTTGTTTTATGAAACACAAGCTTATGAGTTCGTAGTGGAGAAGAGACAGGAGGATCTGCCGATCGTCTTCTTCCATGAAAATCTTCACTTACGGCAAGCGGTTAACCCTGTAGGCCGTCATGGCCGTGTTTTGTCGGGAATCCTTAACTTTCAGAATGAGGTTGGCCTCTCGGAGCTGGAGCTTCGCCTGCATGGCGAGGTGATCTTTAAGCTGCAGCTTGAAGTGTTCCCATCCAAAATGGATTACAAGCGCGATTACGAAGTGATTTTGCGAGAGGTGAATGAGCAGATTTATAATCTGTCTTTTGACTTTTTGCGCAAGACGTTTCATCTTACCGGGTTAAGGGAGACACGGCATCAGAGTGTGACGGAGTTTTTTACGATATTACAGCAGGTTTTTGGGCAACTGACCCAAGGGATCGATCGGATCAAAAATGCCCCTCACTATAAAATGCGCCGTGAATCTCATCTTGTAGAGGCGTCGAAGGCGAAGCGCGTGGGGAAGGAGAATATCGCCTTTTTGCGCAAAAGGCCGGAGCTGTTTGTTCCGGGGCAGGAGCTGCCTACGCATGTGCTTGAAACCCGGCGGTATATGGACTTCGATACGGCGGAGAATCGGTTCATCCGCTGGGTGTTGCTGCGCATTACCTCGAAGCTGAAGGAGCTACGGTCCTACGCAGCAAAAAAAGGAACCGCGGATCCCGTCTTGCTGAAGAAAATTGACGTGATGAGTTCGCAGTTGCAGCGGCTGTTACAGCAGGATTTTTTACAAGTCGGGGAGATGAAGCAGGCTTCGATCACGCTGGTCCTGCAGATGGCTCCGGGGTATCGGGAGGTCTATCGGATTTACCTCTTGCTGATGAAGGGGCTCTCGATTCAAGGGGATCTGTTCCGGTTATCGATGAAGGATCTGGCGCAGTTATATGAGTACTGGTGTTTCCTGAAAATCCACGATTTGATGCGGCGGAAATATGAGCTGGTGAGCCAGGATTTGATTAAGGTGAATCGGAAGGGTCTTTTTGTGACGCTGGATCGCGGGCAGAAGGCGAAGATGGTCTATCGGAACCCGCGAAATGGGGAGGTGTTTACGCTCTACTACAATTCCCTGCCTCAGGGAGACGGCCACTCTACGTTGGCGCAGAGACCCGATAATGTGCTGACCTTGAAAAAGAATGACGCGGCGATTGAGTATAAGTATATTTTTGATGCGAAATACCGCTTGAACCCAGCCTATGAGGGGACGCCTTACTGGAAGAAGTACAAGCAGCCGGGGCCTGAGGAGGACGACATCAACACGATGCACCGTTACCGGGATGCGATTGTGTACCAGGATCAACGGAACGGCGAGTATGAGCGGAGTATGTTTGGGGCGTATGTGCTGTTTCCGTATCCGGATGAGGCGAAGTTTAGGGAGCATCCTTTTTACAAAAGCATTCAGCTCGTCAACATCGGGGCAATCCCGTTTCTGCCAAATACGACGGATTTGATGGACCAACTGCTGGAGGAGATCATCCAAGACAGCCCGGAGAAAGCCTACGAACGTTCCACTCGCCCTCGCGGGACGAAGGAATATTACTACAACAAGTTTGCGGGCAAAAATGTTCTGGTGGGTTCGCTCAGGGGGCCCTCCCAGCTGGATATGGCGTTGAAGTATCAGTTCTACCATATGCCGCTGAAGAATATCGTCGACCACAAGTTGCTGACTCAAATCGAATACATCGCCATGTGCCAGTCTCGCAAAAAGTTCCAAGGCCCCGGGAACACGGGGATTCATTGGTATGGACGGGTTCGGGATTGGAAGGTGGTCCGGAGACGGGAAATCACGGAACGTCCGGCTCGGCCCGGGACGGAAGAGGAGCTTTATGTGAAGTTTACGATCGAACGATGGGAGCGGCGGGACCAGCCGATTGCTTTAGGAGGACAAGGGATTTACACCTGCCTCTACACGAGTAAGTACATGTTTGATCGGGCCAGTGAGATTGCGGAATTGAAGCTGGAGAATGAGGAAGACCTGAGGGAATGGCGCGAAGCTCGCAGACTGGGCAAGGTGAAAGTGCAACTGGATCATACGGATGTGGACTTGGCCGAGAAAGTGGTGGGGATTCGGGTGGAGGAGTCGTAGGGGCGTGGCTCACCATTATGAACACCATCCGCAAGAGGAGGGTGTTTTGCATTTTATGAATTGGGAACCGTGATGCAGTGAGCCTCAATAATCGAAACCATCTCTTGAAAATGAAAGCGATGATTAACCATATCTACAGTAAAATCCTCGGCTTTCTTTGTGTCCATCTTGAAGAGCAGGTCATTATAGCGCAGGAATACAACCAGTGCTGTAAAGGCAGTCCGTTTGTTTGCGTTGTGAAAAGGATGGTTTTGGCCGAGGGATTCGAACATAGCTGCGGCTTTTTCGAAAATTGTAGGATAAGCATCTTCGCCAAAGGCAGAAGATTGAGGTCGATGGACAGCCGATTCGAGCAATCCAGGTTCTTTAACTCCAATGTGTTCCCCCGGGCTATATCGTTGAATCATGGCAACATTGATTGCTATTACTTCTTGGACGGATAAATAACGGATGGATGTCATCTGTCTTTAAGTCCTCGAAGCGTTTGATCGTATTCTTCAATGACATCCGTCAATGTATCCATGAAGTCCGCACTTATTCCTTCAGGCAAGGAGACTTTTGTTGACTTCTTAATAATAATTTCTCCTGTGGCTGGACTAACATCAATGGTGACGGTGTCACCTTGATCCAGTCCAATTTGCTTCAAGGCATCCGTCATGGTTATACCGAGGCTGTTGCCAAATTTGGTCACTTTCCGTTCCATCTCAATCATCCTGTTCATTAGGTTTCCTCCTTATCATCATATTCAATTGTTATAACAATTATACAGTTATAAAATCGAGAAGACAATCAGGCTGACCTGGAATTGAGCCGATTACGGGGCGTCCCAGTATCGCATACGATGCTTAGGTTAGGTGACATCAAAACCGTGACTACACCTGTAGAAGCTTGTGTTGTCTTCATTCATACGGATGATAGAAGACCCTATGCGAAACGGTCAGCTCAAGCCGTGGCGGAAAGCTTGTCAACTCAGGTTGATAAGCTTTCTTTTTATTTCTATACTATTGATAATCGTTATCACTCGTGGAGATCGATAGATTTTCGAGATTGGTCGAAGGGACTGCGTATTAACATGAATCAGAATAGATCAGCCGGGATTCCATTTCGCGATCTGCATTTTTCGATGACCGGCATCCACTATCGAAAACTAACAACCGGGTTAACGGATGAGCTGACAGGTACGCATACGCTGTTGCTGATTGCAGGAGGACAAGGAAAGCTTGAGGGGAGCGGCCTCCATGTCGAGATGAATCGGGGGAACAGTCTATTGTTGCCTCCGGTAACCACAGCGAGGATCCATCAAGAGGGGAAGCAAACGCTTCTCTATTATTTGCTGTCCTTCACGGTGTATCGTATGGAAGATGCACGAGGGAATGGAGAGGTTCGTCTGATACCAAGCAGCCAAGAAGAGGCGCTTCCATATGGAGATATGGCGGCAACGGCGTTCAGTCGGCTAGAGGAAATGATGATGGAATTGTACCGGCATGCTGACGAACATGAGGGTCAACTTCAGATGGCCGATCACTTCCGATTTCAGAATTTGATGTATTTTATTCTCGAACGGAAGGTTGACCCAGCGGGGAAGGAAAGTCCGGAAGCGGCTGTGGGCCGGACGATTCAGTACATCCAGCAGCATTATCAAGAAGCGATAAACGTGGAGCAACTGGCGCAAATGGCGGGCATAAGCCGGCGCTGGTACAGTTCCTTATTCAAGGAACAAACAGGGCAAAGCCCAAACCATTATTTAACCGATCTTCGAATCCGCCGTGCGAAGGAAATGCTTCATATGACCGGCAACCGTTTCTATGACATCGCGCGGCAAGTCGGCTTTCAGGACGAACACTATTTCAGCAGGCGTTTCAAGCAGACCGTCGGACTTTCTCCACGGCAGTATGTTACGAACCGGCGATATCTGGATGTCCGTCACGTATCCGGAGCTTCTGTATTCGCTTGGCATTACGCCAGTCGCCGCCCTCGTATTCCAGAATGATTTCCCCTCCTATCTTAAAAGTGAGTTTTCAGGTGTCTATCGCTTGAACGGTTCGAAGAAGCCCGATTATGAATCCATTCGGTCAGCAAGGCCCGACTTCATACTGGCACCGGCCTGGCAGGACCAGCATCACTACGAGGAGTTGTCCCGAATAGCTCCGACCGTATTGCTGCCTGAACAAGAGGATTGGCGAGATGAATTGCGGGATATGGCGGAAATTTTGGGAAAGAGAAAAGAAGCCGAACGAGTCATACAGGATTATGAGTCCAGAATCGCTGTTGCGAAAGAGCATTTGCAGTCGATGATCGGAGACGAATCGGTCATGTATGTGCGGATATCGGGAGATGAAGCCTATATCCATGGCATGCATTCGCATAGAGGAAAAACCATTCACCGGGAACTGGGATTAAAGCCTGCCGCGTTATTATATAACGAGAATCCGGGTATCGCTTTGTCCAGCGAGACCTTAAGGCGATTAAGTATCGATCATATCATTCTGCATATCGACGAACAGATACAAGCTAGGGAATTCTATGAGGAATTGTCGCAAAGCGAGCAGTGGAACGGTTTGACGGCGGTCATGAATAAGCAGGTATATCCTGTAAGAGGCAGGGATTGGTATAACTTTTCTTTTTCTCCAATCGCTACATGTTATGCCGCGGAAGAAATGGTTCGGATTCTTGAAAAAAGGCAACGCAATCCTCGACATTCCTAAAACGGAAGATGCACTTCCCAATTCTCCAAGCGGTCGTTCTCATTCCTCCATAGGCTGAGTCCAGTGGTTTCTTTATAATGAGAATGAGAATTATTATTAATTAGACCATAGACTTGGAGGAAAGATGCGAATGAAACGGACAAGAAGCAGGATGGCCTTATTCGTATCCTTAGGGGTACTTTTGTTGTGCGCAGCTTGCGGTGCGGGGGGCAATGAGCCGGCTCCTGCGGCCGAAGAAACATCGAATACAGCATCAAATGCGACCCAGACAGTAACGCCATCGGCAGCAGATAAGCAGCGTGTCGTCAAAAGCATGAAAGGGGATATTACGGTGCCCGCCGATCCTGCAAGAGTGATTGGCACTACGGTGACCTATCCGGAGTTCTTATTTGCGCTTGGCATAACGCCGGTTGCAGCTGAAAATTATCATGAGGAATTCCCTTCGTATTTCAACGGGGCCTTCAAAGAGGTTATAGATCTGGGAGCTGTGGATAGCCCTAATTTCGAAGCCGTACTTGCTGCCGAACCGGATCTCATCCTTGCGCCGGCTTGGAGGGATGAGAAGAGCTACGACCAGCTTGCGAAAATCGCCCCAACGGTGCTGCTGCCGAACCGGGACGATTGGCGCGATGAGCTTCGGGATATCGGGGAAGCGCTCGGAAGAATGGAGAAAGCCGAACAAGCCATTCAGGAATATGAACGTACAACAGGAGAGGCGAAAGAAAAGCTCCAGACGTTAATAGGGGACGAAACCGTTGCTTATATGAGAATAACTCCAAAGGGAGTCTTTATTTATGGGGCAGTTTCAAGCAGAGGGCGTATTATTCACGAGGAGCTTGGCCTGAAACCGGTTGAAGCTTTTCCGAATGAAGAGAGCACCGTGCAGATTTCTTTGGAAATACTGCCGGAATACAATCCGGATCATATCATTCTCCAGGTGGATAGCGGCTCGGAAGCGGAACAAGCGAGAACAGAATATGAAAATATGGCAATCAGTTCAATATGGAAAAATTTGAATGCAGTCAAAAATGGCCATGTTTATCTTGTAGGAGACAATGAATGGTTTAACTTTGGTTTTTCGCCTGTAGCCAACACCTATGCCATTGACGAGATCGTGAAAGTCATTGAACAGAACAACTAACCGGAACGGGGGCGAACCAATGAGCGATGAACTGTCCCGCGTGATCCGGGAGAGGAGAACCGTCAGGAGATACAGCCAGAAGGAAATCACGGATGAGCTTATTCTGGAATTGCTTGACGATGCGGTTTGGGCTCCTTATCATTCGGCCAGGGAACCATGGCGTTTCATCCTGTTTAAAGAAGAAGGACGGAGAACATTTGCGCAGGCCGTTCTCCAAACCTATACCAGGGAAGAGCTCGAGCAATATGGCGAGTCAGCGGAACGGGATTATTGTGATAATGCTGTCGCGCATCTGATTGTTGTCGCCAAAGAAGAACCGCGTCCGAGAGAGGCCGAGGAGGCTCTTCTGGCATGTGCGGCACTGATTCAGAACTTTCAGCTTCTGGCATGGAGCCGAGGTATCGGGGTTGTATGGAAAACTAACGAGTACAATTGGGATCCGCGATTCCGCAAGGCTGTCGGGGTTCGGCCGGGGGAGAAGGTTGTCGGCACGCTTCATATGGGGTACTACCCTTTGGACAAATTACCGAAGCCGCGCCCCCGCCATAGGGCTGAGCAATTAATAAGCTGGCATAAATCGTAAAGTGGAGAGGGCAATCTCTCTCCTTTAGTTAAGACGCAATGAAAACCCGCTCCCTGAGCGGGTTTTTGCTTTTAAAGCTCATATATTTTAACTTTACATTCTGTTACAAAAGGTCAACTTATATCGTTTATACGTTAGAACAGGTTTGTCTGGATTTTATCCGCAAAGAAGTACACCGCTCGCAACGATCTTTTTCGATAACAGCATTTTTTCTGGAGGGAAATGATGAAAACAGTGAACATCGTGATATGTTTTTTATTCGCCTTACTGTTACCCGCGTGTAACAATCAACAAACTGTATCCGAACAATCTCCAATCATGGACGAGAAAGCAGAAATTTTGGAGGTATCCATGGATTTGCCGAAGAATGCCGGGTGGTGGATTGTTCACCAAGATGTGAATACCATGACCATTCGGGTAGAGGCTAAAAATATCGAAACCGTTCTATTTTGGATTACTCCGACGGGTACGGAAACTTGGGGGGAAAGAGAACTCATTGGTTATGATAAGGATGGGAGTGACGGCTGGTCTTTGACATGGAACTTCGGTAACCGGAGTTTTCACGACCGTATTTATGTTCAAGCCTTAGGAAGTGATGGGGCTACTCAGAACACAGAGATCATTAGTATTACTTCAGAATGAAAATGATAGAACTACATGCTCAGTCATTTTATTGTATTTGCTATTTCAGTTAATGTTTAGTAATCGTATAACGGTTCAAGATTGTTATTTTTCCCTGAAATAAGAGAGTAAGTTAAACCCTCGTTTCTCCAATAGATGGCACTTACATGTTCATCTCCTTGGTCCCATGTTTGCGAACCGTTAGCTAATTTTTGACCTTTCTTCCCACTCGGAGGCGTATCAGCTTTTGAGTTTGTAATCATAAGGATCAGGTTCAATTCGTCATCGGCATTTGCATACGTGATTTCTACTGCATCAAACTTACCATCGGTATCTAAAAGCCTTGCTGATTTTTGAGTAACTGGGAAAGGAACGGATGGTTGTTTGATTTCAAACGGGACCTTATTTTCCGCCTCTTCAATTGAAATTTCGACTGGAGGACGTAGATCCAAATTAGTCGTAGGTGGCTTACTTTCCGTATTTTGTGAGCAGGCAGACAATAAAAGTGGCACCATACATAGGAACAGCAACTTATGTAAAGGTTTCATTTAATCACCTCGTAAAAAGATTAGTTACTTTCATTACGCTTCCATTAGCTGGGAAGTTGCATTAGAATGTACATGTAATCAGTCCTATTCATTTACTAGTCAATAGAGGCGACACCCTCGCCTCCATGAAACAAGACGAATGAGCCTTCAGCCCAATGATGTGGTTGAGGGCTTTTTTATTGTGTATGATAATGTAAAGCAATGAACAGAAAACAGAAGGAGGTCCTTGTTATGGCAGTCGATCGAGAACAGCTTCAAAGTATACTTAAGAAGGCCAGCCAACGTGCTCGTCAACAAGCCAAACAATCGGGAGCATCCCTGTACTATATTAAGGATAACCGACGTATTCGCGAGGATGCTGAGGGGAATAAATTCGAGATCATTTTCGATTCACAGGGAAATCGGACGGAGCGGAAGTGTATTGAATAACCATCAACCTGTCATGACGATCTTCGCGGGTACTAACGGTGCTGGTAAAAGTACAATTAGCTTGCAAATGAGGGAGTTGACCGGAGAGGTTGTTGATCCTGATCAAATGGCTATGCGACTAAATCCTGAAAATCCTCGAAGTGCAGATTTGTCGGCAAGGAAGCAATCAAACGAATCTATCGCAGACCAACTCATTATTATTGATAATACGTTTGAGCCTACCATTATTGCAGAAATTCAGGATAATCAATTAATTTATAAGATGGACCAGATACCGGAATGGTCAAAGAGTGTCCTCGATTTATTTAGAATCGGTTGACATCAAAACTGTCACTACTCCCGTAGAAGCCTATGTGGCGTTGCCATCGGACAGGGTGGCGACTCCCCTTGCCTCCATATGTAGAATAAAGGCCCTGACCGAATGGTCAGGGCCCTTCTTCTATCTAAAATTTAAAATCAAAGCTACCCTCTTCACTCCATTCAAACGGACCGGGCGTGACATCTGCATCAGGTCTCTTTGTTCCGAAAAAGTCGGAGTCAAAACGATAAGGAGTGCCGTCCGGCTCCTCATACTTCATCTCGGCGTGATAAGTCTTGCCAAGCAGATCGGTGGTCACCAATAGGGCAGAGGCCCCTCGAAGCCATTCGGGTGCATGGACCTGAATTTGCACGCGGCCTTGCGCAGGATGAACCTGAACGGTGATGCCTTTCTGCGCATCAATTTTCGCATGGGGTTCATGACTGCCTGGAACCGCATGGTTAAGATATACATTTCCACCCATCGCCACCGGAAGAACGGCATTTCCGATAAAGAAATCCTTGGCGGCATCGCCAAGCTCAGCAAGCTCCTCTTTGGTGTATTCCCACCATTTCTTATCTTTGGCATCAGGATGGTTGTCGTAGCCCCCCAGTCCCACAGCATGGAGATAGCAGATGGAATCGTCCGGAACCCCATCCATGACCGTCTTCCCGTTCTCTCCAACTTCATCCCTTGGTTTAAGCGGAAGATGCTCGAAAAAGGTGATGGGAACCGGCTCCTGATTCGCACCATCATCCCCCAAAAAGATGTTGTTGTAGTACCTGTCATCGCCCCCGGTGATATTGGAGTACCCTGCCATTGCCGTCTCGTGAGGGAAGTGATACGGCGTAGTACGGGTAATCTCGGAACGAACGACAAATCGGCCTGCAAACAAATTATGGACAAATGCTCCGCCCTGCGCCATATTTCGGAAGTTCATAGGAGAGAGGAACAGATTATGATCCGCCATATACGGACCATGGCAGACCTCAACGAACAAGTCTTCGGATAGGTTGTCAAAAAATACATTGCGGCTGATGCGGGTGCCCTGTGCCTGCCAGTCAAGCCAAAGTGCTCGGTAACAGCTATAGATGATATTTTCGCTAATTTGAGTATCCAGGGAAGCATGCAGTTTGATTCCTGCGACTTCGGCACCGTGTCTGAGCCGTTTGTGGTGAATATTGTAAATGCGGTTCTGATAAATGCGGCTGAAGGCTGCTCCCATATGGCCCACAATCCCTGCCTGTTCGCAATCATGAATCACATTACCTCGAACGATGTGACTGCCGACTCGATCCTTATGCCAACCGGAGCGTAAGGCGCGCAAAATAACTTCCTGCTCACGTTGAGTACCACCCTTGATATGCTTCCCCGAAGACTGGGTGTGACCTGTACCAATTTCGGTACCCAGGCTGATCCCCACGCATTTGGATTCACTGATGATATTGTTTTCAATAATCCAACCCTTGCTCCAGTGAGGCCCGATCAAACCCTCCTGGTAGTCCGTAGGCGGCGCCCATTGTGGAGAGGCTTGGCGAAGCGTGAATCCGCTTACAGTTATGTAGTTAAGTCCTGGTTTCTCAGGCCAGAAGCAGTAAGGACGGACATTGATTTCTACATTTTCCTTGCGAGGATCTTTTCCGCCAAAATTGGCCCAGATCTTGGTTGTCGCAGATCCAACTTCGGCATACCACGTTAACAGGGAGTCTTTGGGATATTTGGCTTCGGGCCAAACTTCGGGCTGGTGAACCTTCTCGACACGATCGCATTCATACAGAGATTTGCCATCCAAATAGACATCCCCGAGGTGGACCGGGAAGGGCCCGTCAAATACCCAGTCTCCACGGAGCTCCTCTTCAAAGGGATTACGAACGGAAAATAGGGAGTTGGGTACTTCTGTACTCCAAACATGGCCTCCCTCCGACTTCCAGTCGGTAATCCGTTCAGCTCCTGTTATGACGACTTCCCCGTCGCCTGCGGATCGATAGAGGATTCGATGCTCCTCCGTTCCTCCATTAGCCGGGTTCACCCATTCCCGGTATACTCCGGCATGAACGATAACCGTATCCCCGGCCATGGCAAGAGCCGCAGCGCGTGATATCGTACGAAAGGGTTGATCGATTGTTCCACTTGCCTGATCCTTCCCATGCATGGATACATGGTATTCCATAAGAATCTCCTTCTTCCTGCCTATCGGATGTCGCCGGTTCTAACGGCTATAAATATTGTACAAATGATGGCCGGAATGGTCAAAAAGAGTCCTCGATTAATATAGAACCGGCTGATACGAAATTGCCCTATACATTGTGAAAACCCGCTCACCGAGCGGGTTTTCACTTTCAAGCTCCTATTTGATTATTGCACCGTACCAAACTCATACCTCACCTGCGTCATCTCCTCCGAAACCGTCCATAATCTCCGCGCGGCGGCTTCGTCATGCGAGCGAGGACTCGATTCGACCTTCTTGGGGAAGCCGCGCAATTCGAGAAGGCTTGGCCCAAAGTAATCGCCGCCTCGGACATCTGGCGCAGTGGCTGCGTAAAGGGTCGGCAAGGCGCCCATTTTTGGGGGCTGCGCGAACATCGGATTCAGGCGTCGCATGAAGTTGGAATGCCGCAGCGCATTGGTCGCGGACCAGCCCGGATGTGCCGCTACGGCTAGCGTAGATTGGCCTGCGGCCACAAGCCGACGCTGCAGCTCATAGGTGAACAGCAGATTCGCCAGCTTGCTCTGAGCATAGCCGAGCGATGGCTTGTAATTCCGTTCCAGGTTCAGGTCATCAAAGTGAATGACTCCCGATCGATGCGAAATGCTGCTTACGGTCACAATGCGTGCGCCTGGCGTCGCGCCAAGCAGATCCAGCAGCAGACCGGTCAGCGCAAAATGCCCCAGGTGGTTCGTCCCGAATTGCTGCTCGAAGCCCTGTACGGTTTTCCCGTAAGGGGGATGCGCTACGCCGGCGTTGTTGATCAGGAGATCCAGCCGTTGATAGTTTTGGCGAAAGGCCGTCGCAAAAGTGCGGACGGAGGCCAGATCGCCCAAATCGAGCGCCATCACTACGACTTTGCCCGACGGTTTTAGTGCTTGAATCCGGTCAGCGGCAAGGTCGGCATTGGCGATACTGCGGCAGGCCATAATGACCGTCGCCCCTTTGCTGGCTAGCGCCCGCGCCGCTTCCCAGCCAATCCCGCTGTTGGCTCCGGTTACGATAGCCACACGTCCCGTCTGATCCGGCATGTGGTCTTCTGTCCAGGATGTTGTCATAGGGTTTCGTCCTTCCTTTAGATCTGAGAGCCGCCTCCATCCACGGGGAATTCGGCTCCGGTTGTGTAAGTCGCGTCGAACGCAAGGAATGCGACGGCTTTGGCAACCTCGATAGAGTCGCCGAAACGCAGCATGGGGATCTGCTGTTCCATCTGCGCTTTGGTCTGTTCCGCCGCTTCCTTCGGCATCGACTTCTCCATGATGCCGGTGTCGATCGGGCCGGGGCTGACCGCGTTGACGCGAATCTTCCGCGGCAGCAGCTCGCGGGCCAGGCTGCGGGTCATCGAGCGCAGCGCGGCTTTACTGGCCCCATAAGCACTGAGCATCGGGATCCCTACGGTGTTCGCGATCGAGGTGGTGAGCACCACGCCGCTTCCTTCGTTGAGCAACGGGGTCAGTTTCTGCACGGTGAAGTACGGACCTTTGGCGTTGATCGCCAGCAACTCGTCGTACATTTCCTCGGTCGTCAATTCGAAGGGAACAAAGCCCGTGATGCCGGCGTTGACGAACAAGGCATCGATCGTTCCGAATTCGGCCTTGACCCGGTCGGCCAATTCGTCGATATCCGTTAACGACGCGGCGTCGCTGAGCACAGCGACCGCGTTGCTGCCAAGTTGTTCGCGCGCGGAGTCCAGCTTCGCCTGGGTACGCCCGGTGATCAGGACGCTTGCGCCTTCATCCGCCAGTAGCTTTGCTGTCGTAAGGCCGAGCCCGCTGCTTCCTCCCGTAATCACGATTTTTTTGCCTGCATATTTATTTCCCTGATTGTGATCCATTCTCCTCTTCCTCCCTTGGTTGAAACGATTTACGGCTTTCATAGACACCCTGTCTGTGCTAATCTTATCTAAGCGATTTGGCTCATACAACCAATAAACCGGCGCATTCGTGGCTTATCCAACACATGCTCGGATTTGTTGTTTTTTTATATCCTGATAGAGAGGAGAGGCTTAACATGCTCACGAACCCCGACGATCCCCGTGTGAAACGGACGCGTCAGCTCCTGATGCAAGCTTTTATGGAATTGCTGGAGCAGAAGAAGAATGTCTCGTCGATTACCATACAAGATATTACGGCCTACGCGACCGTAAATCGCTCTACGTTCTATGCGCATTTTGAAGACAAATTCACGTTTCTGGAGAGCTGGATGAGGGAGAAATTCCTGGAGAAGCTGAAGGATGAGCTGCCGAATGCGGCTTTATCCGATATCGGGAGCCTGCGGACGCTGATTTTGATCGTTTTCGATTTTCTTTTCTGTACGCGTCCTTACATGTCTTTGGCGGATCGCCAGTATGAGACCTTGTTTGAGCTCGTGATGCAAAAAGAACTCTATGACCTCTTATTTGCCTGGTTAAGCGAACAAGCGGAACCCTCCGTTTCGCGCAAGACGGTGGAGACGACCGCCCGGATCGCAAGCTGGGGCATCTTTGGAGCGGCCATGGAGTGGAGCAGGCAACCGCAGCAGAGTTCGGCGGAAGACACGGTGAAAGACGTTCTGGTGGTCGTTGCCGCAGGTTTAGCCCCCGTCACCGGATAATAGAAGAGCAGCATTCCGAAATCCCCCTCGTGCTATAACTTTAGTGAAACCGAAGGGGTCTGCTGAAAAATAGCAAGGGAGATGAGGACATGAGCAAGTTGACGGGTAAGGCAGCATTGGTAACCGGCGCGAGCCGCGGGATCGGGCGTGCCATCGCATTGCGATTGGCTGCAGAGGGGGCATTAGTGGCAGTTCACTATGCAAAGAATCATGGCGCTGCGGAAGATACGGTGCGTGCGATCGGGCAGCAAGGGGGTTCCGCGTTTGCGATCGGTTGAGTAAAACGAGTCATTATGATGCATATCGTAAGCTCCCTCACTTCAACGACTGTTTCACCTCATACGGAGATATGATAAAATAGAGGTGAAATTAGGGAATGAACGAGGCCATTTCGTCTTTCCCGGAAAAGGATGCTGCCCCTACCACTTGCCGCGAGCTGCATCCAAAAAAACCACCGGTGTGAATGAAGTGACCCCCAATTGTTAGATACCATCTAACGATTGGGGTGCAGTTCAGAAAGCCGGTGGTTTTAATCATTAAGATTATTTTTATTTAGGTTATTTCATCAAATCCAGATCCAGGTTGTGAGCGTTTAAAATCCCCCTCCGAGCCTGGTCACCGGTTATCTCATTTCTGAACTGGCGCATGGCCAATTCTTCGACCACCGGATGCACGGTAATCCCTTCAACTTCTGCAGATCTGCGGTTTGACGCCAGCCCTCTTTTGAATTTTTCTTCGGCCAACCGCGTCCTGGCTTCCAGCGTTATAAACTGCCTGGATATTAAGTTCCCCAACGGTCTGAATCTCTGAAGCATGAATATCAATCGTATACGATTCCAAAGTATTTTTCCCCTTGTCCAAGCTCATCGCTCAGCCCCCATATCTTTATTAATAAGGGCATTATAAGTACAACTCAATTATTTTAACACAATATCGGTCGAATACCTGCCGAGGTTTAATCCTTTAAAGCAACTGCCCCATTATCAGGGGAAGTTTTTATTATGCGACGGTTTTCTCTTCGAGAAAATCCAGATAAGCTTCATTCTCTTTATATAGTTGCGCTAATGGAAATAGTTTTCAAAAATTAGGTAATTAGAGGGAATAAATAGACTCGAAAACCGGAACCTATTTAGTACAAGCACTCTGGGACTTCACTGGTACTAATTGGGATTCAACATCATCTGCAGCATATGACATTATAGGTATTGCTGTTACAGATGAGTACGGAAAGGCTGTTAATTCTCAAGGAACGAACGGCGATATAGTTATGCAAGATAAAGATTACAATAGATTTTCTAGTGGCGCTTCTCTTTATAGTTATCAGGATTCAGGTGCAACCTATACGTTTCTTGATTACGAGAATAAGGGATAAGGTACGCACGGTTTCGCATGGTTTTATATCAGTAAACCGACCAGCGGAACAAAGTATTATATGAAATCTCAATGGATTCACACTTGGAATAGTTCAAGTGCAACACTAACAAGTCTTACTTTAAAATACCCCTTTGAGGTAAGTGCATCATTTACAAAAACTCCATTACAATGGGGTACTTCTGACCAAGATCAGATCGTTTTTAACTAATTAATTATTATTTAAGCAAGTATGATCGAAACGCCCCTAAATTGCTAATTAGCAACGTTAGTAGATTTATCTTTTTATAGTTTTATAAATAAGGATTATTGTGGAATAAACTACTAGTATTAATCCCACAATATTTAAAATATGTAAAATATACATTTCGATCTCGGAAAAGAAGGAACCAAAAAATATCTTAAACAAAAATAATGGTTCTAATGATGGAGATAAATTCAGCAAACAATACCCTGTTATAAACAAGATTATAGAACTAACATACTTTTCCAAATAATAACCTCCATTTTTATAATATAATTAGAAAATTATTCCTATGTTATAGGGTACATTGTTTCTAATTTTAGTCAAGTTATTTAGTTGAGATAAATAATATCCTTTCTAAAAACTTAAACATATGCACAGGGGAGCCTCACTTTGATATTTTAGTAAACAATGCCGGGCTTCCCCTAACCACATCGATTGAGGAAACCACCGAACCCAGCTTCGATGAAGTGATCGCCATCAATCTGAAAGCCCCATTCTTTGTGACGAAAAAAGCGCTGCCGCGTATTCGGGAAGGCGGCCGGATCATCAACATTTCGTCCGCCACGACCCGAATCTCGCTCCCGGCGGTTACCGCCTATAACATGACCAAGGGAGCCGTGAACGCGCTAAAGCTTTCCCTCTCGAGTCAGCTCGGCCCCCGCGGGATTACGGTCAATGCCATCTTGCCCGGATTCGTGGCCACGGACATGAATGCGGCCATGCTGCAGCACCCGGAGAGCCGGAAGTTGGGCGCCGAGTTTTCGATTTTTGGAAGATGGGGGGAGCCGGAGGATGTGGCCGATATCGCCGCTTTCCTCGCCTCCTCTGACAGCCGGTGGGTGACGGGTCAGCTCATTGATGTCAGCGGGGGATCCCATTTGTAACCGGTATCGATGAGGTTAGCGATATTGTTACCGGTACAAACTCAGCCCTCAAATCATCCAAATGATTAGAGGGCTGAATTATTATTTGCTCAACCAAATCCTGAAGGGTTGAAAAAAGCCGCAGGTCTTTAAAGTTTAGTGATATGTAATTCATTAAAGAGATGCAAGGCATCTTTAAACCCTTGCAGATATATTTTGATTTCTAGAATTGCTTGTAAGGTGATTTGAGCGTCTTCATAAAGGAATAAAGTTTGCTGGAGGTTGTCAGGAAGGGATTCTCGGATTGTCTTGATATAAAGATAATTTTGCCTATACAAAGTTTATTAAAAAATTACTCATAGATCGGGAAATAAAGAAACATGAGCTATTAAAAATGACGGGCATATCATCAGCTACAATGGCAAAGTTGAACACCAATGAATATGTCTCTCTTGAGATCATTGATAAGATCTGTTCAGCATTAAATTGTCAACCCGGTGATTTGTTGGAGCATATCCCTGATAACAAAGAATAAATGGACATGAAAAGGAGTCTTTGTTATGACAGTCGAACGAGAACTGCTTCAAAGTATACTTAAGAAGGCCAGTCAACGTGCTCGTCAACAAGCCAAACAAGCTGGTGCATCCATTTACTATATAAGGAATAACAGACGTATTCGTGAAGATGCGGACGGGAATAAGTTCGAGATCATTTTCGATCCACAGGGAAAGCGGACAGAGCGGAAGTATTTTGAATAAACATCAACCTCATGACGGTATTTGCGGGCACCAACGGTGCTGGTAGAAGTACAAATAGCTTGCAAATGAGGAAGTTGACCGGAGAGGTTGTTGATCCTGATCAAATTGCAATGCGACTTAATTCCAAAGCTCTCGAAGTGCAGATTTGTCGGCAGGCTAGGAGCAAACAAACGGATTTGTTTGCTGGTTAACACCAATCATCATTCAGAAAAAGCGACCTTAATTGGTCGCTTTTTGCGTAAGTGATGCTCGTAGACTTGGCATGGTGAAAGTGCAACTGGATCACATCGATGTGGACTTGGCCGAAAATCTGGTAGGGATTCGGCTGGAAGAGTAGAGGGAGGCTGCCTCCCTTAAACGGGTATAGCATCTAGTCTACCGCAACCCGAAAAAATATCGTTGACATATTCGCGTACATAAAATAACATACGTAATATAACAGGTGTTATTTTACATCAGTGAGGAGGAGGTCATTTGCCCCCAAAACCGAAGGTGACGCGGGAAATCGTATTGGATGCGGCGCTAGAGCTGTTGCGTGAAGAGGGAATGGATGCCGTCAACGCGCGAAACGTCGCGAAGAAGCTGGGCACCTCCACGCAGCCGATCTTTAGCCACTTTGCTTCGATGGAGGAATTGAGGGAAGCGCTCTATGCTTATGCCGAGCATCTATACAATACGGCCATGCTGACGGCGATGCAGGGTGGCGGGAACGGCTTCCTGGAGATGGGGCTTGCTTATATCCGGTTTGCACGGACGGAGAAGAAGCTATTTCAGCTTCTATTTATGTCCAACCGGCTGCAGCAGGAGAAGGTGACCGAGATTGCCGGCTCCACCGAAGGCGACGACCAGGTGATTGCGATGATCGGAAGCATGACCGGACTTTCGCCTGATCTATCGCGCAGATTATATGCCGGGATCTGGTACACGACCCACGGCATTGCCTCTTTGGTCGCAACGAATGGCAGCACGATGGACGACGCGGAGGCGCGAGACGCATTAGGCAACGTATTTAAAGGCTTGCTGGTTGTACTCAAAAAAGAAGGTGAGGAGCTTTAACCATGTCCGAGAAATTCATCACCAAACATCCCTATATCGCCGCCGTCATCGCGGCACTGATCTGCACCTTCCTGACCGCTGTCGGCTCTGCAGCGGCCCAAGTCGCCGAATTGGCGGAAGTTCTGGCTTACCTCGTCATGACGGCGTCCGTGATTTTATCCATTTTGGCGGGCCTGTGGATGCTGCGCCGTTCCCGGATTTCGGCCGAAGCGGCTGGCTTTCGCCGCCCTGCATTCCGCAGCGTTCGTTTCATTTGGTTATGCGTGCCGCTGCTGCTGATGGAGGTGATTCCGTTTGTAGCCTATGGGCCCGATGCATTTACCCGTCCGGGCGCGGAATACGCAGTACTGGCTCTGTTCACCATTATGGTTGGCTTTAACGAAGAGCTCTATTTTCGGGGATTGGCCTTCTCCTTCCTGTCGCGAAGAAGCCGTAAACAGGCCGTAATCGGCTCGTCCGTAGTCTTTGGCGTGCTTCATGCCGCTAACGCCCTAAGCGGAACCAACCCTGCCGAGGTGCTGCTGCAGATTGTCTTTGCTTTTCTCGTCGGAATCGTGCTTGCACTCATCGTCAGTGTTACCCGCAGTCTTTGGATCGGTATTGTGTGGCATGCCGTCCATAACTTCCTCTCCTTCAGCACGGAGCTGGTCTTCGACCAAACGGCGTTGGTCGTGGTTTCGGCCCAGGTATTGATTTTGTTGATCCTCACGGTCGGTTTATGGAAACGCGGAACGGCAGCGGCCTGAACAGAACCAAGGGCCGAGCGGGTTACGGTCATCCGGAACAACATACATAAGAAATCCCCCCAACCCTAGCCTAAAGTCTAGCTTCAAACACCCCCTAGGACGGTTATGTCGCGCAAATAAGGTAGTTATAATGGGTTTATAAACTTAGCGCGTGACTGATGAAGTTAAAGGAGTGTTTGAAAGTGAAAGCAGTAGAAGCGACGAATGTGGCGAGAGCGGGGAAGGTCAATTGGGTGCTGTTTAATCCCAAAACTTATGCAACGATGCTCTATCTCTTGCTCTCTCTCCCGTTGGGGATTATCTATTTAACGCTGGCGATCACGGGGCTTGCCCTTTCCATTGCGTTGACTCCGGTATTTATCGGGATCCCGCTGTTTTTTGGAGTAGCTAAGCTGTTGAATGGGATTGTGAGTTTTGAGCAAAGTCTGATTCGGCATATCTTGGGATTGCCAGTCCCGCCTGTTTCGGCTGCCAACCATCCGCAGACGGAAGCTGGACAGAATTGGTTCAAGCGCATGGTGAAGGGGTTTGACGGTGAGCTATTCTTCCGAAATCTGATGCTCGTCATCCTTCGGTTTGTCACCGGCATTGTCTTCTTTGCGGTGATGGTGACGGCGCTGGCCTTGGGACTCGGATTTATTGCGCTTCCGGTTGTGCATATCATTCTGATGAATGAAATGAAGCTGGATATTTTGGAAAATACCCTGTTTACGTATTTTCAGATCGATTGGACCTATAATCAGCAGTATCTGCTCTCCGTAGGCGTTGGCCTTGTGTTGTTCTGGATCGCGCTTCGCGTCGTGAATGGTCTCATGCAGGTTCAGCGCAGAATCATGTATGTGGACGAGGCTTATCTGCAGCCGGCGCCAGAGCCGGCCTCAGCTCAATTCCACGCGCCAGTTCAGCCGCAATATGAGGAGTACCCAGGCGAGCAACCTACGCAAGAGAAATTGTGGCTCGCATAAAGAGCGCTTTAGAAGCTAGTAATAAGTCTCAGCAGATCGGTAAAACCGCAAGACAAAAATGAGTTCTGTCGCTCTGACAGAACTCATTTTTCTATCACCCGCTGCAACCGCGTCGCCGTATCCGCTGAAGCGGTATAAATCATGATCTTCAGATCCGGTTGGGCCGGCGGTTGTAACGTTACATGTTCAAATTCCATTTCTCCGATTCGGGGGTCGTATCTCCGTTTGTGGCGAGCGTTCACGACCTGGACGTCATGCAGCGGCCATATTTCGCGAAATAACGGGCTACTCTGCATCAATTCCTCAATCAGCCCCTTGAACCTTGCCTCATGAGGGAAGTGTGCGTAATCCGCACGAAACTGCGCAATTAAGACTCGTACCCCGGCTTCCCAATCCTTAATGTTTGACCCGAGCTGGGCGTCCGTCAACAGATGTCTCATCCAATTGAGTTTCTGCGACCTGTGATTTACAAATGGCGGTAATCGGAATACGAACTCGGCCGCCTTGTTCCACAGCAGCAGATCCCAACATCTTCCGAGCACAAATGCCGGATTCGGATCAAGAGCTCGGATCGTCCGTTCCAAGCCTACATTTATTTTCTGATCCTCGACCGGTTCCGGTTGTGCCGGCCTTGCAAGAAGGTGAAGATGGCGACGCTCATCCTCAGTCAATCGCAGCGCTTTGGCGATGCTATTGAGTACCTCCTCGGATGGATTGACATTTCTGCCTTGTTCCAAGGAGGTATACCACGAGGTTCCGATATGGGCAAGTTGGGCCACTTCTTCCCTGCGAAGACCCGGGGTCCGTCGTTGTCCATAGGAGGCTAACCCTACCTCCGCTGGAGTCAGACGCTCTCGACGTGATCGCAAAAATTCGCCTAACGACATTTTGGCTGGAATGTCATCCATGTATGATTCCCCCTTAAGCCTGACACTCCCAATCCTACGATCCACGCAGGAAGGAAGCTGCTCGCACACTCTATTATACTGCCAGTGTAGCGTCTAAAAAAACTTGGGGGGATTGGAACATGAACTTTTTTGTCACCGGAGCCACAGGCAAAGTAGGAAGCCGCTTTGTTCCGCGTTTACTGAAACATGGTTACAACGTGAAGGTGCTGGTTAGGGACGCCGCCAAGGCGGAATGGCTTATTCAGCAAGGGGCTGAGGTCGTAGAAGGCGATCTTCTGCAGCCGGACAGCTATCTGGAGGCACTCCGGGGTACGGATGTTGTGGTTCACTTGGCAGCTCAGTTCCGCGGCGTAGACGAGAACACGACAAGAATAGCAAACATCGATGGCAGTGTAGCTTTAGCTCGTGCTGCCTTAAAGGCGGAGGTGCCACGGTTTGTATTCTCCAGCACGAATAACGTATACGGATCTGGGGGGCCTTCGAGACCGAAGCATGAAGATGACGAACCCCGGCCTGCCTTTGCTTATCCGCAAACGAAAGTTGAAGCCGAAGCGGCGCTGTTAAAGCTTCATCGGGAGAAGGGATTAGGTCTGCGCATCGTGCGGTTTCCATTTGTTTATGGCGAGCGCGATCCTCATATCGCAGAAGTTCTGCCGATATTTTGTAATTGGAATCCGGCGAAACGAATCCATATGGCGCACCATGCCGATATAAGTCAAGCGCTAATGCTCGCGGTTTCGACACCTAATATAGATGGGCGAATCTACAATGTTGCCGACGATGCGCCGATCTCCATCGCGGAGCTGCTTCAGCTGCATCATTACGAAGCATCTCCAGAAGCGCAGCAGCAGGACTTTGACCCATGGGACATGGTCGTCGATACGATGCGGATCAGAGAGGAATTGCATTATCGGCCGATATATCCGTCGTTCTATTCGGCAAGAGATGCAGGTGCTCTTTAACAAAAAAGGTACCGCATGACGCTCAGCTAAGCCCCCATACTAAAAACCCGCTCTGTGAGCGGGTTTTTGCTTCCTCTATAGTCAGTTTACGATAATAGCTCTTCTTCATCGACCGTAACAACAACCCCGTAACGCTCCAAAACCTTCATCGAGGCTTCAAGCATTCTTTGTTTCAAATAATCACCCTCGAAAACCCGGACCCGCTTCCCAAGAAAACGGATTTTCGAAAGTAAATACTCCTGTTCATCTCTAGGCAGGGAGACCCGGACCCGGTAGGTGTCGCTCGCCGTATGTTCTTTCGATCTCCTTCAGGAGGGTTTCCGCTGCCGCCGGGTCCATAGGTTCTGATGCGGAAGAAAGGATCTTCCTCAGCCGGGTGCTCATCAAGGCGTGATGCCGGGTATGATACCAGAGCAAATACCATTCCAAAACTCTGATGTTGTTCAAACAAGTAACTCTGGAAGGGACCCGTTTCGGTGATGGTCAAGTCGGTTGACGGAAGACAGCAGCAAATGGATCTCATTGGCCAAGGTATGAAAACGACTGATGGGGCCCAAGGTCGGCAGCTTGATGATTTGTTCCGCTCCGTTCTAAGAGAGGTATGGCAAAAAGGTGATAAAAACGATGCCTATGTTCTTCCATAAAGCGGAACGATCCCTTTGAATCCCAACCGTTCCCGCCTTCTATAACCGAATCTATAACCGCGGTTAGATTCGATAGCCAACGAGATCTTTTATAATTTTAGAATAAGTATTATTTGGTATAGGAAATGAGAGGAAGGGTTGAACGGAATGAAGCGCGTTTTCGTATGGGTGATGGTTCTGTCGTTGGCGTTGGGTGTCCTGCCAATGACTGTTTTTGCGGAATCGGAAGGAACGGCGATGGCTGGAAGCGGGACGGCGGGGGATCCCTTTATCGTCACGACGCTGGATCAGCTTGACGCCGTACGGGATAACTTGACGGCCCACTATCGGCTTGGCGCGGATATCGACGCGTCGGCGGCGGAGGGTTGGGACGGCGGAGCGGGCTGGATGCCGATCGGGGAAAGAGGCAGCGGAGACGGCTCCACGCAGTTCACGGGGGTGTTCGACGGTGGGGGGCATGTCATCCGCAACCTGACGATCAACCGGCCGTCTCAGGATGGCGTTGGACTGTTCGGAATGATCGGTTCGGGAGGGATGGTCCGCAGCCTGGGCATGGAGGGCGGTACCATAACGGGCGGTAATGATACCGGGGCTTTGGCAGGGAACAATAACGGGACGATCGAGCAGTCCCATGCCGGGGTCGATGTACAGGGATCTGGAATGGTTGGAGGGCTGGTTGGTTACGAATACGGCCAGATTCTCGCCTCGTATGCCACGGGGGATGCCAGCGGCACGAATAACGTTGGAGGATTGGTAGGACGCAGCGATGGAACGGTAACGGAATCGTATGCGACGGGCCTTGTGGAAGGAAACGACTCGGTTGGCGGACTCGTCGGAATAAAGGAAGGGGGAGAGCTAAATCGATCCTACTTTGCCGGCACGGTTCATGCGAGTGGTAATTACATAGGCGGTTTGGTGGGGTATCTGTCCGGTGGAATCGTTAGTCGGTCCTATACCATCGGATCCGTCGGCGGAGATCAAATCGTCGGTGGGCTGGTCGGCATGGCGGTAGATGGCTATATCGGCAAGTCCCATGCCTCCGGTGAGGTTACTGCCGTCGCAGGCGATGCCGGCGGCGTGCTTGGTTCCAATAACGGCACCGTGATGGAAAGCAATTACTGGGATGCAGAGACTTCAGGGCTGGCGGACGGATGCGGCTACAATAACGCTGATTACGGGGTTTCGTGTGTCGCGTCAAGCCTTACAACCGCAGAGGCGCTGAGCCAAGCGAACTACACGGGGTTGGACTTCGCGGCAGACTGGTTCATGATCGAAGGTTCTTCGCGGCCCTTCCTCCGTTCGGAATGGTCGCAGGTCATCGGCAACGCCCATCAGCTGCAGTTGATGGCGATGGATCTGACGGCGGCTTATTCGCTGGCAGGCGATATGGATTTCGGCACGGTGTTTACGGACGACAGCCGGGCCGATATGTGGGCCACCAGCGCCGGAGCAGGGGCGGGTTTCGCGCCGATCGGCGACGCGACGCTGGGCCCCTTCACCGGCCAGCTCGATGGCCAAGGACATGCGGTTCGCGGATTAATGATCAATCGCCCGGGAACCGGCCAAGTCGGGTTGATTGGTTATCTCGGCGACGGAGGCCGCGTACACGGCATCGGGGTGGACGGCGGACGCATCAGCGGAGACTATTCCATCGGCGGTTTAATCGGCGATAACCGCGGAGGTACGGTCGAATTGTCTTATTCGACGGCCAGCGTAAGCGGCATTGACAATGTCGGGGGGCTGGTGGGCAATATGTTTCCCGGCGTCATCACGAAATCTTTCGCGGGCGGCGATGTCTCCGGTTCGATTGCGGTTGGCGGCCTGGTGGGCCGTGCCGATCTGGGCAGCTTGGTCGAGGATGCTTACGCCACCGGTTCCGTGGTAGGGGCCTCCGAATCCGGCGGTCTGATCGGACGACATGTCGGAACGGTCAACCGGGCTTATGCCGCAGGTGAAGTACAGGGCTCCGGTTCAGAAATCGGAGGGTTGGTAGGTCGGGATTTCAGCCCGACCTCCACCGTCACCTCCGGATACTATGATGCAGCAACATCTGGCCATGGGGGCGGGAAGCCGACCGCGGCCATGAAGCGCAAGTCAACGTTCGAGACGTGGGATTGGGGTGGGACCTGGACGATCGAGGAAGGAAGAACGTATCCCGCCTTGCAAGGAATTGCAGCGAATCTCGGCATCGACACAGCTCCTCCGGCGATCGTGAACCTCCGGGTCGAATCTCCGAATCGCCTCCTGGTGACTTTTGACGAAGAGGTAAACCTGCTTGCAACGGGGGGATTTTCCGTACTCGCAGACGGCATTGATATTGGGGTTGTTGATCTCGTAAAGACCGGGGCGAAGACCTTGGAGTTGACGGTCGGCGAGGAGTTGCACAGCGGCCAGGACGTCCAGCTGTCCTATGACTCGCAAGCGGGAGGTGTCTCGGACTTGGCGAATCATCCGTTGCTCAGCGTGGCGGATCAACCTTGGCCGCCGGAACTCACGATTACGATGACAACGTCAAATGGCGACGAATACCCAGACGGAACATGGACCAACCAGCCTGTGACGGTGAGCGCCTCGGTTTATGGCAATTCTGCGGACGTCACCGAGTTTGTTTACTCGTTGGATGGCGGGGATACCTGGACGGCGTACGCGTCAAGTATTGAACTGCAGGATGACGGCGTACATGTCATCGATTTCAAGGCGGTTGATCAGGCGGGGTTGGAAACGACGATGCAGCGCACGGTGAAAATCAGTGCCGGCGGGCTGACTTTGACCCCGGAGATGGTTCAAGGGGATGGCAGTCCTTATGGGGAAGGGGAGTGGACGAACCAGAGCGTTACCGTCAGTGTCTACGCCGTGGCGGGATTCGGCGAGATCGTCTCCTTTACCTATACGGTAGATGGCGAATCGCCGCAAGCTTATGCGAACGGGACTCCCCTCGAAATCACCGGGGACGGGGATCATAGGGTTGTCTTCCAAGCGGAGGATGAAGCCGGCCATCGTCTGTCTGATGAGCTTAGGGTGAGGATCGATCAAACGCCTCCAGCCGTCGATTTCTCCCCGAACGGGCGGGAATTCGCGGACGTATCGGCTTCATCCCGAACGACGGTAGGGGATACCGGAAGCGGGGTTGATGCTTCAACACTCCAATATGCGTGGACTACGGATCCCTCTGCGCCAACGGAAGGCTGGACATCGTTCGTCAATGGCGCCAATTTGACGAAGAGCGAAGCGGACGGCGACTGGTACCTGCACGTGAGAGCGGCAGATCAGACGGGCAACGAGACGAACGTCGCATCCAATCGGTTCCGGCTGGTCCAGAGAAGCAGCAACCCGGCGCCATTGCCGGGCAATACGTCCTCCAGCAGCGGAGCGCCGTCATTGCCGAACAACGTATATCCGATCGGACCTGCCGGCGGCTCGGCGAAGTTTGGTGGAGGAGAAATCCGGTTTCCTGCGGGTGCGATGGATCGCCCGTTCCAGGTGACGATTGAAGAGATGACGGATACGAGTACCCTGCCGTTGTCCGATCAGGAACGTCTGGTCAGCCGGGTATTCGAGTTCAAGAAGAACGTACCGGGAAATTTTCTTCTCCCTGTGACCATCCAACTGCGTTTGAACGCCGACGTTACGCGGGAGGATGGCAACCCGATCCTGCTAGTCTGGCTGAACGAGGAGACGGGGAAATGGGTGGCGTTGGACGATCTGCACATGGACTACGAAAACGGCACCGTCAGCGGCACCATCGATCATTTTACTAAATTCGCGGCCATCTCCCGAACGGTTGATATCCAAGAGCCGGCGGTCGTATTAACGGATATTCAAGGCCATTACGCCGAAGAAACGATCCGGGATCTCACGAAGAGCGGGATCGTTAGCGGGTATCCGGACGGCACCTTCCGGCCGAACCGTCCGATTACGCGGGCGGAGTTCGTTTCGATCCTGAGCTCGATCATGCCATGGGAACCGGCGGCGGATAAAACGTTTGCCGACACGGAGAAGCATTGGGCCCGGTCGGCGATCTCCATCGCCTACGCCAACGGAATCATCCGGGGCGTTGACGACCATCTTTTTGCGCCGGACCAGCCGATTACAAGGGAGCAGATGGCGGTGATGGCGGCGAACGCCCTGCATTTGGAGAAGCCGAAGGCCGGTCTATCCTTCGCGGACGGGGAACGGATCTCGAGTTGGGCGAAGGATGCCATCGAAGCGGTGACGGAGCGGGGGATCTTCTCGGGGTATCCGGACCGCACCATACGCCCCCAAGCCCAGGCAACCCGTGCGGAAGCGGTGATGGTCATCGGCAGAATCATGAACATGACGGAAGGAAAATAGAAGTCGGCGGGACGAACTCCGTGTCGGCGCTTGTAGATAAGCGAGGGAACGAGATTTCGACAAGTAGACGACTTCGGATGGAGTTCCCAAATCGCGGACGATCGACGGGTCCAGGTGGTAGGTCGCACTCTTTAAGCAATATGTTTCAGACCCCGAGGGGCTTTGCGTAGAATACGTGAAGCCCTTCATTTTTTATAGGAATGTTGAAAAAAATCCTCCTTGATATGGTCTCCTCCTTCCTGCACAATACAGACAGAGCGAAGCAAGAAGAGAAGAGGGAGGGAACTTGAATGGCCTCAGGCAAGCCGGTTTATCATTTTACCCCGTCTGCGAATTGGATGAACGATCCGAACGGACTCGTTTATCACGAAGGTCAATATCATTTGTTTTATCAATACAACCCGCATGGGGATCAGTGGGGTACCATTCACTGGGGGCACGCGGTTAGCGCGGATATGGTGCATTGGCAGCATCTGCCGCTGGCGCTGGCGCCGTCCGCCGGGCTTGGCGAACAGCACTGTTACTCCGGTTGTGCGGTGATCGATGATCGGGGGGTGCCGACCATTTTTTACACCAGCGTTGGTGACGGCGAGAGGAATGCCGAAACCGGTGCGGAGCAATGGATGGCCACCAGCCCCGACGGATTACGGACATGGGTCAAGTCTGAAGCGAATCCTATGTTAACCTTGGATATCCACGGGGAGGACCTGATGGTGCGGGATTGGCGGGATCCTTATGTTTGGAAAGAGGGAGACCGTTGGCTCTTGGTGCTGGGAGGGAGCGTACAAGGCCAAGGTTGCGCGTTATTGTACGAGTCGGCGAACCTGCGGAATTGGACGTTCCTTGGACTCCTTCATACGGGGGAGGAAAGCCTTTGGGAGTGCCCCAATTACTTCCGCCTGCAAGACAAATCGGTCCTGATTTATTCGCCAAGCGACAAAGTCAAATATCTTGTTGGCTCCATGGGGGAAGACTGGCGTTTTGTAAAGGAACGGGAGGGCATCGTGGATCATGGCGGCTGGGAAGGATATTATGCCCCGCAATCCATGCTTGCTCCGGACGGACGCAGAATCATGTGGGGCTGGCTTCCCGAAACCGCACGCGGAGAGATGACGGATATTCGGGGATGGTCGGGGGCGCAGTCGATCCCGAGAACCGTCGAGCTCCATCCGGATACGAACGCACTGATCTTTAAACCGGCCGCCGAGCTCCAGGTATTAAGGGATAACCCGTACGAACTTCCGAAGACGGTCTGGCCGCAAGGCGATCATGAGCTAGGGACAAAAGGAAAAGCCGTCGAGATCATGGCCGTATTTGAGCTGACCGGATCTGAAGCTGCATTTGGATTCGAGGTATTTCGGTCGCCCGACGGGCAAGAACAAACGACCCTCATGTTCGACGTTTCGGGGGGACGCATTGTACTGGATCGCACCCGATCGAGCCAAGCGGAGGGAGTCCATGCTTGGGAACTCGCTGCCCCATACGAGATGCAGCAGCTTAAAGAGCTCCGGGTTCACTTGTTTATCGACCATTCCATTGTTGAAATGTTCGTCAATGACGAACTCTGCTTGACTGGCAGGGTGTACCCTCTTCGTGTGGACAGCGAATGGATCCGGCTGTTCGTGCAAGGGCCTAGCGTGGTGATGAGATCGCTTTCGGCATGGAATTTGCGCAGTATTTGGTGAGGGGGGGCAGATCTTGCTCCGAACTTGGTTTCTTTTGAGCGAAGCGTCGGGGGGAGATATCCAATAACATATATTGGAATGGAAACGGAGATGCGGATTCGATATGATTATAGGATCGACATATTGACATACAGGCTTTGGTACATCCCCCGCTATACATAACCACGAACCCAGGGTCCGCGGTTATTACTTCAAACTTAGGGGGGAAAGAAATGATAACCGTTCTGAATGTGGATGGCCAGGAACTAACCCCATGCTTGCCGCACCGGGCATGGCGGGAAGTGAACCGAACCCGTGCCGTCTGGATCGACGAGCAGACCATCCAATTACGATACAACCCGTTCTCATTTCGGGACTATCGAAAAGCGGCATTAGAAAGAGACAATCACACATGTTTATGGTGCGGGTGTCCCGCAACGACAGTCGATCATATTATCCCTTCGAGTAAAGGCGGTTCGGATCTTCCTCGGAATTTGCTTGCCTCTTGCAGCGAATGCAACTCGAAACGCGGAAACCGCTCGGCGTTCGCCTATTTCAAGGAAAAGGCGCATTCCGTACCGAATGCTGTAAAGCTGTGTTACCGTATCATGAAAGCAACCTGCGGTTCATCGTCGAGGGTTTGACATAAAAGGGCACTGACATCATCCGTCAGTGCCCTTTCGTTTATATCAAAAAAGGTTTTTGGTAATTTTTTGAGTCAGATGCTCAATTCTCGGCATCATGATTGCATCATCGATTGCCATTTTTGCGTTGCCTTAACCTTGCACCGGCTTGATGGTGTCACGTATGACCAAGCTTGTAGGCAGCATGACTTTCTTATTGCCATAAGACGAGCCTTCGGTAATTTCGAACAGCAGCTTGGCACTCTCATAGCCGAGGACGTCGAAATATTGCTTCACGGTGCTCAAGGCAACCTTGGCGAATTTGGAGCTCTCGAAATCGTCAAAGCCCATTAGGGATACTTGTTCGGGGATACGAATGTCAAGTGCGGTGAGCCGTTCGAGTACCTCAAGGGCCCGCTTGTCGTTCGCGCAGAACAGCGCGGTCAGCTCTCCGTTATGGATAAGGCGCGCAAGTTGGGCGTAGTCCAGTTCCTTGTCCAGGAACAAGAGCGAATCCGGTATCGGAATGGACGCATTCGACATGGCGTTGCAATAACCGTTGTATCTGTCAACCTCCGGACTCAGGTAGTAGTCGTAAGCCGCAAATCCGATTCGTCGATGACCTTGCTTTATCAAGTATTCCACTGCTTCATAAGCTCCATCGTGGTTGTTGCAGGTGACGACGTTGACCGGATAGCCGGAAGGGGAACGATCGAGCATCACGAACGGAATCGCCTTTTTGCGAATCTCCCCGAGATAGCCCTTCGCAGCTTCGGGATCAGAAGAATAGATAAGTATGCCTCTTAGTTCGGTTTGAATCAGCCCCAGTACGAGCTCTCGCTCCTGTTCGAAGTCGTTCTCCACGAATTCGATGATCAGCTTGCAACCCTGCTTGCCCAGAAAGGACTGGATGCCCCTCATGATCTGCATATACGAACTATCGTACAGCTCGACGCCGGAGATGACGAAGGCCACCAGATTTGAGGTCTTCTCCGGGACGGCCGCTTGGCTGGCGACAAAGCTTCCCTTACCCCTGATGCGGTAGATCACGCCTTCGTTTACCAGCTCTGACAGCGCTTTGCGCACAGTAATAGAGCTGACGTCCAGAAGCTTGGAAAATTCCGACTCGCTGGGAATCCGGTCATCCTTCGTAAATTCCTGATTCTCAATCTGGGATAAGACATAGTCTTTCACCATCTGGTACTTTGGCGGAGCCAAGTCCTTCTTGCTCAAGTAGGTTCACCTCGTATCAATATTTCCTCAATTATAGCGCACATCGCTTTAAAAAGTATACGTACTTGGAGCGTATCTCGGAAAAAGATTTTGTCGAATAAGCGGGCGTTTTTCAGAAAACAAGCAGGAATGGAGTGAAATTAGATAAAAGGTTTGAATTTCGTGCAGGTCCGTATTACTATAGGGTCAAATAAAGCATACGTTTTCATTGACCTATCATAATAACTTCAAGACGGAATCCCTTGCAAAATGAATGGTACTATACCACGCCGTCGCGGGACATAAAAAGGAGCCGCCGGGGAATCCGGCAGCTCGATGCTTGAGTATTTCCGTCTATAAGAGTAAGAGGTTGCATTATAAGGCTACAATAGCGCCTTCCTTTTCGAACGGGTAATCGATGACGATGCGCGCCGCTTCGGTATCGCCGATGCCGCTGTACAGATTGACCTTGCCGTCGGGACGCATTTCGATGCCGGCGGTGAACGCGCAGTCGGTCAGATGCGGCTTCTTGGCCGGGCCGTCCGGATAACAAGGACGGGTGCCGATGATTTTCAAATCCGAGAATTGATTCGTCTGCGGGTCCAATACGAAGGCCATGTTCATATAGGTCGATCTATCCCCTTGAGCGTAGCAGATATGGCCGATGACGCCGATCTTCCCGCTCTCGAGCAAGTAGGCCTGGTTGCAGCCGCCCCACTCCTCCTTGTGGAACAGTCCGTGGATATAATTGGCGTTCTCGATGACTTCCGGAGACAGGGCGTCCAGGTTATCGATGACGGTGAATCCCACTAAGGATTCGCTTCCGAATTGCTTGCGCACATCTTCGCCGCGTGGTCGTGAGAAGACGCCGATCCTGCCGTCTTGGAGCTCAACGAGCCGAATGTCCTTCATATAATCCGGACCGGTCGTGAAGTAGAAGAGATCATGAAGATCGCGGCCTTTGTAGAAATAGCCGTAGAAGGTATCGAGCCGCCCCTGCTTGTATCGAACATGCGTGCCGCCCAATACGATCTCTTTGTCGATCACGCTAATATAAGGGTCCTCAAGCTGATAAATCATCGTATTCGGCACGGCCGTCCACTCGTCCGGACCGCTCTGCTCGAACAGGCGAACCCATGACCTCGCCCACTCCTGGCGTTTCTCCACGCGTCCGTAAATGTAGCGCTTGCCGTTCCATTCGAACGGAATCGTAGGATTGTAGACATCAAAGCCTTCGACTCCGCGGAAGACAAGCTTGGCGCTTTCGTAAATGCGTTTGTTTGCTTCGAATTGCTGGCGCTGTTTGGGTAAGTTCATTCGTGGCCAATCTCCTTTCAGGCTTCAATCACAATACTATCCTAAACGAAAGTCTTGCTCCCAATCTTGCTCCATTTTGGAATGCATTATGGTGTTTTGACATCGGAGGAACTTGTCACTATCCAAACAAGGAGGGATATCGCCTATGTTGAAGCTTCTTGCGGCGGACGGCATTGATTCAGAAATCCAGGCCCACTATCGGCTGATCGCTTCGGTGCGCGATACGATCGGCATGCATACTCACGACTTCTTTGAATTGTTTCTTATCCTGAAGGGAAGCGTTGTGCATGTCATTAACGGCAGACGGCAGTTGCTGCAGGAAAATACACTCGTGTTCATACGGGACCGGGACGTCCATTACTATGAGCAGACGGCGGATAGCGATTGCCAGTTCATCAATTTGTCGTTCAATCGAGAGGTCCTGAACGACTTGATTGCTTTCTTGGGAGAAGGCTTCCCAAGCGAAAGGCTGCTTGAGCCGGCCATGCCGCCGTCGACCGTGCTGTCCAAAACGGAGAAGGAATATGTGCGGTACCGGCTGGACCAGCTCAGTCTGATCCCGCAGGAGAAGAAGCTGGCCGTCAAAGCGGAGGTAAGAGCCATCTTGACCGACCTGTTCTCCCGGTACATAAAGGCCGAAGCGGATCCGATTGAACTAACCGGACAGCCGGAATGGTTTAAGGCCCTATGCAGAGAGGCGAGAAAGAAAGAGCACTTCACGCGGGGAACCGCTGCACTTGTTGAGCTGTCGGGCAAATCGCATGCCTACATATGCAGGATGTTCAGGAAGCATCTCGGGATGTCCCCGACCCAGTATATTAACGAATTAAGAATGTCCTACGCCGAGAATTTGCTGCTGAACACGGATATGGACATCGTGGACATCAGCCTAGAGATCGGACTTGATAACGTCAGCTACTTCTACGATTTATTCAAGCGGAAGCATAGCCTAACGCCGCATCGATATCGCCAATTCGGGATAACTCACAGATAGCATACTAATTTTAAATGGATTTACAGACATTTTTATGTGTTGACGAGGTAAATGGTATGTGTTATTTTCTACCTGGTATAATAACGTGTGAACCATCATGATGATCGATCTGTAGGGGACGGCAACTGGAAGCTATTACGTTTTCGACGAACGTAAGAATACGGTCTGGAGGTGAAAATGAATGCGCTTACATATAGAGCGAACCAAATGGCCAGGTTCATGCGTCTGCGAGCAGTAGCACCCGCCGTATCCGACCGCAACATGTTAACAGTCAGGAGGTGTTCCTTTTTGAAGACAACCAACAACAGGCTAGTGGCCAGAATCGTCAAGCACCGCTATCTCTACCTTATGGTGCTTCCCGGCTTTCTGACGCTGTTAATCTTTCACTATTTTCCGATGTACGGAATTTTAATCGCTTTCAAAGATTTCAACGCTTCCAAGGGGATATGGGGAAGCGAATGGGTGGGGGTAAAGTACTTCACTTCTTTTTTTAACGATCCCATGGCGTTCCGGGTTTTAAAGAACACATTGCTTCTAGGTTTGTATACTTTGTTTTGGTCATTTCCGGCACCGATTATATTGGCTCTGCTGTTTAATGAACTGAAAAACAAGGGCTTCAAGAAGTTTGTACAGACGGTTTCTTATTTCCCGCATTTTATTTCGGTGGTCATTGTTGCGGGGATGCTTAAGGAATTTACGGCGAGAGACGGTTTGTTTAACCATATTGTCGCCTTCTTCGGCGGAGATACGGTCATGTTTCTTCTTGAGCCGGGCTTTTTCCGGACTATCTTCATCTCTTCCGGCATATGGCAGGGAGTCGGGTTCGGTACGATCATCTACCTTGCCGCGCTAAGCGGAATAGATCCTACGCTGTATGACGTAGCCGAGGTAGACGGCGCGGGCCGATGGAAGAAGGTCTTGCATGTCACATGGCCGTCGCTCAAGCCGACCACGATCATTTTGCTGATTTTCGCCGTAGGCGGAATCCTCGGGAGCGATTTCCAGAAGATCATTCTGCTCTACTCGCCTGAGACTTACGAGGTAGCGGATGTCATCGGATCCTATGTTTATCGCCAAGGTATACTGGGCGCGCAATACGAATACACGACGGCAATTGGACTATTTATGTCGGTGATTTCCTTTATTATTCTTTACTTGACCAATCGGATAAGCCGGAAAGTTTCAGATACGAGTTTATTCTAGGTGGTGTGATGTTGAAAAAGGCTAACTTGGGTTCCAGAGCTTTCGATGTAATCAATGTTGTTATCATGCTATTCATCCTGATTGTCGTGCTGTATCCGATTCTGCATATTATCGCGACATCGCTAAGCGCTACACGTTACATCTCCTCCGGGAGCGTAACGATTTGGCCTAAGGGATTTAATCTGGAAGCGTACACGACGGTATTTCATGATCCCTACATTTTTAAAGGGTATCTGAACTCGATCCTTTATGCGGTCGGCTCTACGGGCATCATGCTGTTGTTTACGGCGCTGATGGCGTATCCGCTCACGATCCCGGGATTTGCGGGCAAGAAGTTTCTTACCCTTTTCCTCATGATTACGATGTTTTTCGGCGGCGGCTTAATCCCGACCTATCTGCTTATGCGCAGTCTGAACCTGTTGGATACGGTATGGGTCATGATTCTCCCCGGCGCGATCAGCGCTTATAATGTGTTTCTATTTCGAACCTTCTTTCTGAATATTCCTTCTGAACTGAAGGACTCCGCCTATATCGATGGAGCGAATGATTTGGTGGTTCTATTCAAGATTATCCTGCCGTTGTCGAAAGCGCTTTTTGCAACCTTTGCTCTATTTGGCCTGGTCGGAAGCTGGAACAGTTGGTTCGAAGCTTTGATTTATCTTCGAGATCAAGATAAGTATCCTTTGCAGATGGTGTTAAGAAACTACCTGTTCACCTTGGACACGACTGCGATTCAAGGACGAGTGGGCGGCGGCGCGGTTGCCATCAATGCCCCGGGGGAAACGCTTGATCCGAAGGCGGTACGAATGAGCGTCATTATTATTACCATGTTTCCGATCATGTGTATCTATCCGATCTTCCAGAAGCATTTCACCAAAGGGATATTCGTCGGCTCCATCAAAGGCTAAGGTACGGAGGCGGCGGTGTAAGGAGGTGAGTACGCGGACGGTTCATTGCAAGTAATGAATAGCGGATTTGAAGAAGCGGTTTATCGTCAAATTTTAGGGGGAAATCGAATGAACAAACTGGCAAAAATGCTTGTCCTTGGGTTGGTCGCGCTGATGGTTTTTTCCGGATGTTCGAATAATTCCAAAAATTCCGTCGCCAAAGAGGACGATCAAGAAGTGATGCGCTTCTCGGTGACGCTGCCCGCGAACGGCGTGGACAATCCGAATAGCCTGGTAGGCAAGGAATGGCACAAACGTATGGAAGCTTATATGGGCAAGAAGGTAGAAATTGAATATAACTATATTCCGTCTTCCGAGTATGACGAGAAGGTCAAGCTCATGATCGCAAGCGACGATCTGACGGACTTCTTCGTGACGCCGCTATTCTATGACACGAGTGAAATGGCCGCACAAGGCCAGCTTCTCGAGTTAGCCCAATATAAAGATTTAATGCCGAACTATATGAATTACCTTAGCAAGGTAAAGAACGGGATGAAGCGGGTAACGAATTCCGACGGAGAGATGTTCACCTTTAAAGAAACCTCCACGCCCAGGTTCCCCGAGGATCGGGGCATGCTCATCCAGAATACGTCCGCTTACCGCTATGACGTGTTCGAGGCCAATAACATCAAAATTCCGGAAACGCTCGATGAATTTTATGAGGCTGCCCAAAAGCTTAAAGAGCTCTACCCCGACAAATATCCCGTCGCGACAAAATGGAACAGCCTAAGATCGTTGTTCTCTGCGAACCACCTTCGGGACGAAATCTTCTGGAACGGCGAGAAATATGTATACGGGGTTCTGGAAGAAGGATATAAAGACGCGCTCCAATTTGCGAATAAGCTGTATTCGGAGAAGCTGTTAGATCCGGAGTACACGATTGATACGGACGATACGCTGAAAAGAAAAGCGTTGAACGGCGACAACTTCATGTGGTTGACGCAGTGGTTTACGACGCCGGCCGAATACACGAGAACGGCCAACGACGGCAAGATTTTCGCAGTCTCGCTGTATCCCGACAATCCGAAGTATGGGAAGGCTTGGCAGGAAGTCGTGAATGGCAATACTCCTGATTTGGGCTGGGGGGCCTACGCCCTAAGCGCAAAAGTAAAAAATCCTGAAGAATTGATCAAATTCATCGATTATCAATATTCGGATGAAATGATCAGACTCATCACTTGGGGAATTGAGGGCACGACTTATACGATCGGGGAAGACGGCGTTCCGACCTTTGTGGACTCGCTGAAAAATGCTGCGGATCCGTGGTTGGAAGGCGATAAATACGGTATGCGCGCAAGTAAAAACTATAACCCCGGCTTGCAGATGGTTAGCGATGCAAGAGCGTTCGTAGACTTTGCCGCGACAGACTATACGGTATTTAACAGCAAATATGAAGAGGTGCCGATTGAGAAGTCGCCATTCCTGACGAGTCTGCCAATGCCTGAGAACGACTACGTTCCTTCCTGGTTGAGCGAGCCGTCGATTCAACTCACGGGCGAGGAAAGCCAGCGGGTCTCGGAGATTATGAACCCGGTTAAGACGTTCGTTACGGAAGAGCAGGCCAAATTCGTAGCAGGCAAGAACAGCTTCGATGATTGGCAGGCATTTATCGATAAGGTCCAAAAAATGGGCGACATTGATGAGGCGCTGAAAATCTATAATGATGCTGCACAAAGAGCAATAGCAAACTAATAGATAACGAAACCATAGGATGTGAGAAACCTTGAGTGAAAAAAAAGAGATTTTATTCCATGCGGAAAAGCTGCTGAACAAAAGAGATCAATTTATGATTACGAAGCTTTCTTCGATAGATTTTTCCGGTTTTACGACAATGGAACAACTGTTCATTCATGAAATGGATGGACAACCGTTCCGGAGCGTCGCTCCGGGTCAACAGTGGGGAGAAAAATGGGGATACGGCTGGTTCCGCGGGGCCGTCGTCGTTCCCGAGGAGGCCGAAGGCAAACGGCTTGTGGTCAAGCTTGATTTCGGTTCCGAAGCGACCGTATACATTAACGGCATCGTGAGCGGCGCAAAAGATCTTAACCATCATTACTTAACTTTAACCCGTTCGGCGAAAGCCGGAGATCGATTTGAAATTGTCGCGGAAGCGTACGCCGGCCATTCGGATTCCAGGCCGACGTTCGGAGAGTCGCAGCTCTGCGTTTTTGAAGAGGAAGTCTACCAATTTTTCATCGATTTGGAATGCTTGTACGATCTTCGCAATCATCTTGATGCCAAATCCCTCCGCGTTGCGGAGATTGATCATTGCCTGACTCAGGTGTTCGCGACGATCGACCTGACCCTGCGTCAGGAATTGTTGGGAGAGAACGCAAAGCAGTGCCGGAAGCTGATGGAGCCGCTTTTGGCCTGCGTGAACGGTTCGACGGCGCCGACCCTGTACCTTATGGGACAGTCGCACCTGGATGTCGCCTGGCTGTGGCCGATCGCGGAGACGAAGCGGAAGATTGCGCGGACCCTGTCCAATCAGTTGGCGCTCATGGACGAATACCCGGAATACACTTACACCCAGAGCCAGCCGTATTTGTTCCAGGTGGTCAAGACGCTGTATCCGGAGCTGTATGAGCGAATCAAACAGGCGGTGAAGGAAGGCAGAATCGTTCCCGAAGGCTCCATGTGGGTAGAACCCGACACCAATTTACCCGGCGGCGAGAGTTTGATCCGCCAGGCGTTGCACGGCAAGCGGTTCTTCAAGGACGAATTCGGCGTGGATAACGAGATGCTGTGGCTGCCTGACGTATTCGGCTATTCCGGGAACCTGCCGCAAATTATGAAGGGCTGCGGGATCAAGTATTTCGGCTCCGTGAAATTGTTCGGCACTTACGATAATGTAGCGGACCCGTTCCCGCATAATACGTTCCTGTGGGAAGGGATCGACGGCTCGCAAATCCTGTCGCATCTGCTCAACTACGGCGACTACTACCCGATTCGGATCAACCCGTCGTTCTTGATCCATCAGTGGAACGATCGCGTCCAGCTTGAAGGAATCTCTACGCGGCTCACGCAGTTCGGACACGGCGACGGAGGCGGCGGCTCCAATCGGGATGATCTCGAGTTTATGCGCAGGCTCGGGAATTTGGAGGGCGTCCCCAAGACGAAACATGGCTCGCCGATCGAATTTTTTGAGGATCAGATCGAAAAAGGCGTTCCTGATGTCAAATATGTGGGAGAACTCTATTATCCCGCTCACCGCGGGACTTATACGACGCAAGCGATCATCAAAAAGCTGAACCGGAAGGCGGAAATCGGTTTCCGCGAGGCGGAGCTTTGGGGGGCTGCGGCGGAGCTGCTTTATAATCGGACCTACCCTCGCGAGGATCTGGACGGTCTATGGAAGGTTCTGCTGCTGCACCAATTCCACGATATTCTGCCTGGCTCATCTATTCATCGCGTCCATGAAGAGGCGCAGCTTGAGCTGAAGAAATTGAATAAGAACGTGTATTACATGGCTTCTGGCGCAAGAGATGCGCTTACGGACGGCGATGCCTCCTGCGTTACCGTCTTTAACTCGCTGTCCTGGCTAAGAAAGGAACTGGTCGCATTGCCTGCCGGCGTCCATGGAATTGCGAACGAGCATGGCGTGGTTATGCCGGTGCAAATGCACGAAGGCGTTCGCTATGCCGAGGTGGAGGCTCCTCCCATGGGCTGGTCCACGTTCAAGGCTGAACCGGAAGCGGCGGATGTACCTGCGGTGTCTGCAGTCATCGCAACGGAATCGCATCTGGAGAACGAATGGATTGCGCTCGAAATGAACGAGCAGGGCGAGTTTACGCGTATTTTTGATAAAGAGACCGGTACGGAATGGGCGGCGGATCGCTGCAACGTCATGCGGATGTATCGGGATCAAAATTCGGATTTCGATGCCTGGGAGATCGACCGGCGCTACCGCTTGGCACCTATCGAGCTGAATACGAGCGCCAAGGTATCCGTTACCGCGAACGGCCCGCTCTTTGCGAATATTCGGGTTGAGCGCGAACTGAACCAATCGACCATGGTCCAGGATATCCGGCTTTGTGCCGGCAGCCGCCGAGTGGAATTCCATACGACGATTCACTGGCGCGAGAAGAATAAGCTGCTGAAAGTCGATTTCCCAGTTCGCGTTCATACGAACGAGTCGCTGCAGGAAATTCAGTTCGGTTACGTCAAGAGGCCGAATCATGCCTCGCGTCCGCATGATGCGGATCGTTACGAAGTGGTTCAGCATAAGTGGTCGGCGCTTGCAGAGGCGAACCGCGGCTTCGCGCTGCTGAACGACTGCAAATACGGGATTTCCGTCGACGATAACACGATGAGCTTAACGCTGCTTCGGGCTCCGACGTGGCCGGATGAGACGTCCGATCAAGGCGTGCACCGTTTTACTTATGGGTTTACGTTCTGGAACGGCGCGTTCCTGGACAGTCCCGTCGTGCGGGAAGCCTACGAGTTGAACTATCCCGTCAGCCTCGTGTCCGGTGGAAGCCGTGAGGCGCAATCGCTGCTCTCTATCGATCAAGCCAATGTGATCGCGGAGACGGTCAAGCTTGCCGAAGACGGATCGGGCGATTGGATCGTTCGTCTGTACGAGAGCAAGGGAGCCTCCGTCGCGTGCGGGCTTCGCTTCGGGCTGTCCGTTGCGGCGGTTTATGAGACGAATATGCTGGAGGAGAAGTTGGCGGATTTGCCGCGCGAGGGCGAAGCGGTATCGCTTCAGTTCCGTCCGTTCGAGGTGAAGACGATCAGGCTCCGGCCGAATGGGAGAAAGAGAGGATGAAGATGCCATGAACAGGCTCAAATACGTTAACCCGCTGCAGGGGACGGACTCGACCTTCTCGTATTCAAGCGGCAATACGCTGCCGCTCATCACGCGCCCGTTCGGGATGGCGTCGTGGAGCCCGCAGACGAGTGAAGCATCGGGCGGCTGGTTTTTTCATCCGGATCATCGTACCTTCGAAGGGCTCAGGTTAACGCATCAACCGAGTCCCTGGATCGGCGACTACGCCCATCTCGCGGTCATGCCGCAGTCCGGACCGCTCTATCTAGCGGCAGATCGTCGCGCTTCCTCTTTTCGTCCGGAGGATCGGATCGTGAAACCGGACTATGTCCGGTACGAGCTTTTGAGGTACGGAATCGAGTTGGAGTTGACGCCTTCGATTCGGGGCGCCTGTATGCGGCTGCGATTCAAACGAAAGGAGGAAGCGGCAAGGCTGATCATTGCGCCGTTCAACCGCGAGTCCCGGATGGAGATCCTTCCGGAGAAGCGCCGCATTGTCGGCTTTACAAGGGGCAACAGCGGCGGCGCGCCGGACAACTTCGCCATGTACTTTGTCGTCGATTTCGACTGTTCCATCGATGGAACTCAGAGCGGCGTGTTCGACGGTTCCTATACGTCGTATGGGGAATTGACCCGGATCGGCGAACGGACAGGTGCATTCGTTGGTCTGGATCTGCCCGAGTCAGGAACGGTGAATGCAAGAATCGGTACTTCCTTTATCAGCGTGGAGCAAGCGATCCGCAATTTGCATGCCGAGATCGCCGCGAAGTCGTTCGCGGAAATTCGCGACGAAGCGGCAGAGGATTGGGGGCGTTATTTGGGTCGAATCGATGTTGAAGATGAGGATGAGGAGAAACTGCGAACGTTCTACTCCTGCTTGTACCGGACTTGTTTGTTCCCGCGGATCTGGCATGAGCTTGATGAAGAAGGGCGTACGGTTCATTACAGTCCTTACACAGGGAAAGTTCATGAGGGACCGATGTATTCGGATAACGGCTTCTGGGACACGTACAGAACGGAGTACCCTCTGCTCGCGATGCTTGCCCCGACGGTCCTGAGTGAAATACTTCAGTCTTGGGTGAATATCTATCGGGAGAGCGGCTGGATGCCGAAGTGGGTGTCTCCAGGTGAGCGGAGCGGGATGCCCGGGACGTTAATCGATGCCGTCTTTGCCGATGCCTTCGTGAAGGGGATTCGGAATTTCGATGTGGAAATGGCCTATGAAGGCCTTTGCAAGCATGCATTGGAGCAAGCGCCGCAGCCGCATCTAGGGCGTAAAGGCTTCTCGGACTACGCGGCGCTCGGGTATCTCCCGAGCGACCGGTATCACGAGAGCGTGAACAATACACTGGATTACATTTACGGCGATTTTTGCATCGCACAGATGGCGCGGGGGCTGGGCAGACAGGAGGATTATAAGCTTCTGCTGGCACGCTCGCGCGGATATTTGAAGCTGTTCGACCCGGTCGTCGGCTTCATGCGCCCGCTGAAGGAAGACGGCAGTCGTGAGGAGCCGTTCGACCCGCTCGCATGGGGCGGCGCTTATTGCGAAGGAGGTCCTTGGCAATGCAGTTGGGCGGTTCAGCATGATGTTCTGGGACTCGCGCAGGCGGCGGGCGGACGACAGCTGTTCAAGGCCAAGCTGGATGAATTGATGACGATGGCGCCAACATTCAGGATCGGCTCTTATCCGATCGAGATCCATGAGATGTCGGAGATGGCTGCGGTCGACTTTGGACAGTTCGCCATCAGCAACCAACCGAGCTTCCACATTCCGTATTTGTATACAGCCATCGGCTATCCGGCTGAAGCCCAGCACTGGGTGAGGAGAGCTGCGGAGGAACTGTTCAGCGCAAGGCAGGACGGCTTCCCGGGTGACGAGGATAACGGAAGCATGGGCGCGTGGTATGTTTTTGCTGCGTTGGGTCTTTATCCGTTATGTCCGGGCGTGCCGGAATATGTACTGGGCAGCCCGATGTTCGCACGGGCAACGCTGCATCTGGAGAATGGCAACAGGATCTCGCTTCGAACCGAGTATCATCATCCGGCGAACCGGTACGTTGAGAAGGCGCTGTTGAACGGCGAGCCCATTAGCAGGTTGTATGTAACGCATCAGGAGCTAACCCGCGGCGCCGAGTTGAAGTTCGTCATGAGTGGAGAGCCTGCCGCCGAGGCTCATTATGACGAAGCGGACCTGCCTTATTCGCTAAGCGGCGTGGCGCGGTATCAATAAGCAGGGAGGTGATGTGGGAAGAGTTCGTCATCAGCGGTTAGCACAGAAGCTATTCGACAGCGTAGCGATTTCATTCTATCAAAACGACAAAGGTCGGGAGGTAAACGAAATGAAATTGAAACCGTGGAAAAGTGCGGGAATATGGGCTTGCGTCATGCTGATGGTCATGACGGCACCGGGCGCCGCGGCTGCGGCGCAAGCCGAGGATATCGGCGACCGGCAGCAGGATGTGAACGGGGGAAGGATCGTCATCCCGGCGCCATTCATGATCAAGGTCGTGGATGCCGAGACAGGCCGGGGCATTCCTCAAGTTCAGTTGAAGACGACGAACAACGTACTGTATTATACGGACAGTGCTGGTGTTGTGGCATTCGACGAGCCGGGCCTGATGGATCAGTCGGTCTTCTTCCATCTGTCGAGCGACGGCTACGACATCCCTGCCGACATGTTCGGCAATCGTGGGCAGGCTGTGCAGATTAAGCCCGGGGGCAGTGTTACGCTTGAGATGAACCGGATCAACATTGCCGAGCGGCTGTACCGGGTTACAGGCCAAGGTATTTATCGCGACAGCTTGCTGGTTGGTCAGAAAGCGCCGATTCGGGAGCCGCTGATCAACGGCTTGGTCATGGGACAGGATTCCGTACAGACAATCGAGTACAACGATAAGCTGTACTGGTTTTGGGGCGATACCGACAGACCCGCCTATCCGCTGGGGAACTTCCGCGTGACGGGAGCGACTTCTGAACTGCCGCAAAAGGGCGGACTGGATCCGGATGTCGGCGTGAATCTGAGCTATTTTACGAAAGAGGACGGTTTTGTCAAAAGCCTGGTGCCTCCGTTGCCCGACGGTGCAGGCATAGCCTGGGTATTCGGTTTGATGACCGCCAAGGACAGCACCGGACAGGAGCGCCTGCTCGCCGGCTACAGCACGCACAATCCCGAACTCAGCGCCTTCGGCATTCTCGCCTTTAACGACAATACTAAGGAGTTCGAACAGGTCGTCCAGTTCCCTTTCAAGGACGATTGGCGCCATCCGGGCGGCCAGGCAAGCTATTACGAGGAGGACGGGAAGGGATATTGGCTCTTTACCGAACACCGGCTGCCGAATTTGCGAGTTGCCGCCAGCTATGACGCCATCATCGACTACACCCAATACGAGTCGTTTACTTGCCTGACGCCGGGAACGACATACAACGGGGCTCAAACCTCGCTCGAACGCGACGAGAACGGCAACCTGGTATGGGGCTGGAAAAAAGATACCCCGCCGCTCACCCAGGATCAAGAGAAGGAGCTGATCCAGCTTGGACTGCTCAAAGCTGACGATCCGCAATATGATCAACTGAAAGATACCGATACCGGCGAAGACGTTAAAATCGCCTCAAGCTCCATCGAATGGAACGATTACCGGCAGCGTTACGTAATGATTGGGCAGCAGATCGAAGGCAAGGCCTCGGTACTCGGGGAAATCTGGTATGCGGAAGCTCCGTCGCCCCAAGGCCCTTGGACCAAGGCCAAGAAGATCGTAACGCATAACAACTATACTTTTTATAACGTGGCTCAGCACAAATACTTCAATAAGGACGGCGGCCGGGTTATCTACTTTGAAGGAACTTATACGAATACCTTTACGGATCATGCCCCAACGCCGCGGTATAACTACAATCAGGTCATGTACAAACTCGATTTGGCCAATCCGGAGCTCGGGCTTGAGCCGGTTCAAGGAGCAGCCGAGCATCCAGAGTGAGCGTCTGATTGTCGATAACGGAACAAGGACCTTTCCGGTAAAGCCCATTGGTGATTCCGGAGAGGTCCTTTTTGGCTTGAGTGGGGGTTTCTTTACCAGGAGCCTCCGGCTTCGGCATCCCCATGAATTTCCCGATACTGCTTCGGCGTAAGATTCGTGAACTTCTTGAATGCGGAGAAGAAATGACCTTTGGATATGAAACCGCATTGATCCGCGATCTCCAGCACCGAGAGCTGGCTGGATACCAGCTTCTCTTTCACTCTCTCAATTCGTTCCTGGAGGATATATTCGGACAAGGACACGTTCATGATCTCCTTGAATAATTGCCGGATATAACTGACGGAGAAAGAGAAATTGTCGGCCACCTGCTCGATCGATAATTGGGCATCCTGCAAGTGGTTGTCGACGTATTCTTTGATCTCCAGGACGATCTCTTCCTTGCGGTTCGAAGATTTCGGAACTTCGGTGTCGGATGCGAGCGTCGTGACGATGCTCTCCAGCCACGCTTGAAACTCGGAGAGTGTGCTGTACCGCTCCAGCAATTGATGGATGCTGCTGATCTCATGCAAGACGCTGGACTTATTGAAATTTTTGAGCAGATCGTAGGTAAAATAGGTCAGGTATAGTTTGCAGTCGCGATAAGGCAGCTCATGAATATGCTTCATCTGCTGGCGCAGCAGCACGACGGCGGTCTCCGGACGGCCGCAGCGGATCGATTTGATGATCTCGGTTGTCTCCAGTGCCTCGGATGCAGAGGGATACCCTGCCAAAAACTCTTCATAATCGCTCTCCAGAAAAATCTGTCTTTCTCCGTCAAGAAATCGCAGCATCGTCAATTCGTAGATATGATCATATACGTTTCGGAAATTAGCGCCGAAGTCATAGGCGTTGCTGACCGCGACGGTTGTACCGATGCTCAGAATGCGAGCCACCTGATGATGCGTCTCCTCCAGAAGGCGTTGCAGTTGAAGCTCGTCCCGTTCATGCCCGCCGATGATCAGGATGAGATGATCGCCGCCCATATCCAAGCCTTCGGCCGCATAAGAACCGGCGCCAACCACTTCTTCGCTGATATTGCGGATGGCGTATTTAATCAATTTCCGGGAAGGGAAATCGTAACGTTCGCAAAAGACCGTATACGCTTCGATCCGTAGAACAGCCAAGAACAGAACTTCGCAGGAAGTCAGCTTGGTCCGGGAGCGAATATATTCGTAGCTCCTGGTGCCTGGCGTGCCGTGCAGCACCCACTGAGCGAGGAACTCCGTTCGGACAAGCTCGGATTGGTTTCGCATGGAGGCATGAAGCTGCTCCACATTGTTCAGCAGCAAATCGATCCCGTCGTTGATCCATTGGATATCGGCCTTAGCATCTGACGCGGGGTTCGCAAATGCAACCTTCTTCTTCAGCTTTTCCGACAAAAAGGTGATGGAACGCAAGGAACGACGCGAGCTCCAGAAGAACAAAGACGAGACGATTCCCAATAGCATTAATGTATACGTTATCATTTTTTGCTGGAACAAGGTGATATGGCGGGTCAAGATATGATACTCGGTCGAATAGTATACCGCCCAATTTTCAGTAGTCATTTTGGCGGTATTGACGTACCATCTCTGATTCGGAAGCTGGACCTGAAAACTGCTGTCCCGATGCTCCTGCCCTGCTTGATAAAGCTGTTCGTTCAACGCAGCCGAATTGGACGTACCTAATAGGACTAATCCGTTCTCATCGAGAATCCGAATGTCTTGCTCCGAGTAGACCGTTTCGCCGAAGAGAAGCTTGTTCAGCAACGGTTTATCGATCAGAAGCACGAGATAGAAGTCGGACGGCTTCTCGGGAGTTGCAGGCAGAACAAGAGCCAGGCAGTCCGAACCATCCAGCGAATGACTGAAGAAGCGCAAGTATTGGCGCTGGAATGATTTCACCCGCTCCAGCATGCTCTGGTCGGCAAAGGATTCAAAACGGGCGATTCCGGCTTTGGAATCGACGACAAGGCTGTACTTCAAATTAATCAGATAAGATCGTTGAATGAGCGGTTCGGTAGACATGAAGTTGGATTGGGCGACGAGTGCAGCATGGTCGATAAGCGGATCCCAGCTTGTATTGAAGAACCAGTTCTGAATGTTTTGATCGGCGTACATGCTAAGCCCGTAAGCTTTCAAATTGCCGAGAATCATATCGGCTTTCGAAGCCAGGTTGTTGACTTCGTTTTGCGAATTGCTGCGCACCTCCAGCATCGTGTATTTCGCGAATTCCGCAGACAGAAAATAGACGAAAGGAATCATGGAACAGATCAGAACAGTGGTTAGTAATAGAAAGGTACGAAAATAGGTCTTCTGTAAAAAAGGTTTGAGCTTCATATCATTCCAGCACCCCGCGTTTAATTGATTAACTGTTTAAGGGTATGCCTTAACCCTATCGATAGAAGAAGCTAACCGGGACGCTTCTTACTCAATCTTATCCGCATCCTGACTTCCGTGTGAAGTCCTCATTTTGACAAAGTACAAATTAAGATGATTCAGGAAGCCGAATGACTGCACGATTCTTAAATTCAGCACCCTTTGTGACGCAATGAGGACTATGCCCCGGAGCTTCCTTCCGCTCATAATAAACACTGTCAGGATATGGCCACATCGGACAGACCAGCTAGAATGGAGTGATACTATAAATTGAGCATGTTGAAGGAGCTTGTGAAGAACCGGAACTTGTATACGATGGCGATACCGGGCATCGTCTTTCTCGTCGTTTTCTCCTATATTCCTCTGGCTGGACATCTGCTGGCGTTCAAGGACTTTCAGATCAGCAAGGGCATATGGGGCAGCGATTGGGTGGGGCTGAACAACTTTCGCTTTTTTTTCTCCAATCGGGATTGGATCCAAGTTACGGTCAATACGTTGTATTTAAATGCGTTGTTCATTATTTGCGAGATGGTCTTTGCGCTGCTCATCGCGCTCTTCTTGAATGAGATTCGCTTGAGATGGTTTAAACGTACGATCCAATCCGTTGTTTTTCTGCCTTATTTTATCTCATGGGTCGTCGTAGGTTATATGACATTCATTCTTTTCAACAATACGGATGGTCTATTTAACCGCATTCTTAGTGCCAGCGGATTTCAAACCGTCGACTGGTACCAAACCCCGTGGGTGTGGCCGATTATTCTGACTTTAACTCGAATTTGGAAAAGCGCCGGTTACTACTCCATTATTCTGATTGCCGCCATTACCGGTTTCTCTGCCGATTATTATGAGAGTGCCCGACTGGACGGAGCTACGCGGATGCAGCAGATGAGGTACATTACGCTGCCCTTACTGAAGCCGCAAATCATCATACTTGTCCTTTTGGGAGTCGGACGGATTTTCTACGGGGATTTCGGCATGATCTACGGGATTATCGGGGACAACGGCATTCTATTCCCCACGACGGATGTCATCGATACTTACTCTTATCGGGCGTTAAGACAGCTTGGCAATTTCAGCATGTCGTCGGCCGTCGTATTTTATCAGTCTATCATGGGACTTATTGCTGTTGTTTCGTTTAATGCGCTGATCCGGAAGATCGATAAGGACTCCAGGTTGTTTTAGAAGTGAATTAAAGGAGGTGAACCTCATATGAATCGCCCGGTTGCTCTGGTCCCGTCCGTCCATGTTCGGCGGACAAGCGGCATCTCCGATAAAATCGCGTTAGGGTCGTTCGGGCTGTTTTTGATCCTATTTGCGCTGGTTTGTTTGTTCCCATTCTGGCTGATGGTCATTAATTCGTTCGCCAGCACCCGAAGCTTGGCTCTGAACGGATACGCCGTATGGCCGAACGAGTTCACCTTGGAGTCCTATCGGTTCCTGCTTCAAGGCAAGCAAATGTTCACCAGCTATGGCATCACGTTTACCGTGACAGCGATCGGAACGGTGATCGGCCTCGTCGTCACCATGCTGTATGCTTACGTTCTGGCTCATCCGAAGAACCGATACGGCGGCTTTCTCTCGTTCATGACCTACGTGCCAATGGTATTCGGCTCGGGGCTCGTCGGCTTCTATCTTCTGGTCGTTCAGTGGCTGCACCTGAAAGATACGCTGTGGGCGCTAGTGCTCCCTTATGTCATGAATCCGTTCTTTGCGTTTATCTTGGTCTCGTTCTATCGCTCGTTGCCTTATGAGTTGAACGAATCGGCTACCATTGACGGTGCTGGAGAGTGGACGATCTTCTTCAAAATTATCCGGCCGATCTCAACGCCGGTGATTGCGACAATCAGCTTATTCTACGCGCTGCAATATTGGAACGATTGGTGGCTGTCGCTTTTGTTCATTGATAACAGCGATATGTACCCGCTTCAGCTGCTTCTGCGGCAGCTCATGTCGCAGATGCAGCTCTCGTCGCTAAACCACGGCAATGTTCTGACGCTGCCGCCGGCGGAGGGGGTCAAGCTGGCTACCGTTTGTCTGACGATCGGCCCGATTATTCTCGTTTATCCGATGGTCCAGAAATATTTCGTCAAAGGCCTGACCCTCGGCTCGGTAAAAGGCTAGTGGGCTTGATACGAAAATATAATATGATTTAGAAGGGAGTTATTTACATGGTCACAAAACGCAGATTCTTGGGGACGGCGCTGCTCGGACTAGTCATCGCCTTATCCGGGTGTTCCGGCTCCGGCGGGAACGCCTCCGCACCAGACGATTCCGGGGGAACCGGCGCTTCATCCCTTGACCCGGTCACTCTGGAGGTTGTCGTTCCGGGGGCGAAGGGGGCTAACTTTGATGAGGTGCTGGCGGAAGTCAACAAACGGTTAAAGGCCGAGTTAAACACACAGGTTAAATTTACAGTCATCGATTTCGCCGATCTTAACCAGAAGACCAACGTCATGCTGGCTTCAGGAGAGAGCGTGGATCTGATCTTCGATGCTCCCTGGCTGCATCTGGACACGATGGCTTCTCAGGGATATTACGAGGAATTAGGCGAACTTCTGGACAAATTCGGCCCGAATGTACTAAAGACGAGACCGCAGCAAATGTGGGATGCGAACAAAATCAACGACAAAATCTACGGCGTCCCCTTAGGCAGCGCCTATACCCAGCAAAGATCGGTCTTCATCCGAAAAGACTTGCGAGAGCAATTGAACCTGCCGCCCGTGAAGACGTATGAGGACCTGAAAGCTTATCTCTACGCCGTTCGTGACAATATGCCCAATATCACGCCACTGCTCGCAGGTGCGGACGACGTCACCTACAGCTGGGTTAACTGGCTGATTCGGGACGATACCAGCGTTAACATTCGCCCGACGAATTTTGCAGGTGCCAGCTTGATGTTGTATTACAAGGGCAACGATGGGAAGGTCTACAATTTCTTTGAAACCAAGGAACCAAAGATTTGGTCCAATATCCAGGATGTCCGCAAGTTGTTCGTTGACAAGGTCATGTCGCAGGATGTCTTGACAAATAAAAGCGGCCCGATGGAAATGCAGCTCCAGAACAAAGTCGCGGCTACGCCCCAAATGGTCTTTGGTGTTCCCGAATCGTTCAATGAACAGTTGAAGCAGGTCGTGCCCGACGGCGAGCTGGAAGCGGTTCGCCTGTTTGATCTAACTCCGGGAAAGAACATATCCAATTTTAAGATGGATAACTTCATCTGTATTGTAAAGACAAGTAAGCACAAGGACCGCGCGATGATGTTCCTCGACTGGGCGAATCGGCAGGAGAATTACGACCTGTTGGAGCGCGGCATTGAAGGCGTGAACTGGAAAACCGTCGGCGAGCATCAATACGACACCTTGAACAATGACGGCGGTATTGTTTCGTTTCAGCTCATGTTGAACCCGACGTTAGAGCGGGAGTGGGCCGGAACGGACGAAGAGAATCTGAAGTACAATCAATTTATTACTCAAGCCGACAATTTCACCAAGGACGTCTTAACCGGATTTACCTTCGATCCGACTCCTGTGAAGAACGAAGTGGCCCAGTTTTCGACCATTCAAGCGAAATATTATAACGGTCTGTTTAACGGCGCGCTAGATCCGGACGAATACTTTGCCAAGTTTAAAGAGGAGGGCGAAGCGGTGCTGGGGAAGATCCAGAATGAACTGCAGAAGCAGGTCGACGCCTTCTTGGCGAAGAAATCGTAAGTAGGGTAAGCATTTATCCGGGTCTTATCAGGGGCTGCCTTCCGGCAGCCTCATTGCATACATCGAAATGAAACCGCTTACCGAGCGGGTATGAAGAGCCCTTCCCGAGGACGGAGGGGCTGCTTTGCAGTGAATCGGTAGAAGGGGAGTAGTGTCATGGACAAAATTGACCGACTGCGGTGCGAGTATACGAACAATCCCGTTGGTGTGCAAACAAAGATGCCCCGCTTCAGTTGGGAGCTAAGCGCCTCCAAACGCAGCCGAAGACAGATGGCCTATCAAATGATCGTGTCTGAAGAGGAAAGAAATGCGCTTGCCGGGATCGGCGAGTTATGGGATTCCGGCAAAGTCGAATCCGCGGATACCTACCACATTGCTTATGCAGGCAAACCGCTGGTCAGCGGACAACGCTGCTACTGGACCGTCAGATGCTGGGATCAAGATGGAGTGCAATACGAGGCTGAAGCGGTTGCTTTTTTTGAAATGGGCATCCTTAGCCCGGATGAATGGACCGCCCAGTGGATCGGTGCCGATGAGACGATCGCGGCTCCGTTATTCAGAAAGACTTTTCCAGTTGAGAAGCCTGTTAAGCGCGCTGTCCTAGCTATATCCGGCCTTGGCTATTTTGAGCTTTCTATGAATGGCAATCCGATAGGGGACCATGTCCTTGTTCCGAATTGGACGGATTATGACGACCGACATATCGAAGGTTTGCTGTATCCTTTCGATGATCAAACTTCCAAAAGGATCCATTATATTCAGCATTCCGTGACAGGCAATCTTCAGCAGGGAGAGAATACGATTGGCGTCATGCTGGGGAACGGGTTCTACAATCAGACGGAGAGAACCGTTGAAGGAAACATGAGGTATGGCGCTCCCAAGTTGATTTTGCAGCTGGTCATTACCTATGAGGATGGTGCAGTGGACTGCATTCGGAGCGACAATAGTTGGAAATGCAGCTCCGGGCCGATTGTGTTCAATAACGTCTTCTATGGAGAGACATATGATGCCCGCCTTGAACAGCCTGGTTGGACGGGGAACAGCTTCGATGATTCATCGTGGAACTATGCCCGCTTGGTCCGTTCGCCGACCGGGCAGTTGACGGCTCAAATGTCTCCCCCGGATCGAAAAATAGGTACGGTCGCTCCCGTCTCCCGCGTCGAAGTAAAGCCTAATGTATATGTATTGGATTTCGGTCAAAACTTCTCGGGATGGGTACGCATTCGCATGCAAGGAAATGCCGGGCAGCGGATCACGATGAGATTCGCCGAAAATTGTGGGGCTGACGGGGCGCTTGATATGGGAAGCTGCGGAGGAGACGGCCAAATACAGGCCGATACCTACATAATGAATGGACGGGGAACAGAGCGGTATGAGCCCCGATTCGTTTGGCATGGCTTTCGTTACGTGGAGATATCCGGATATCCCGGTGTACCGGATTTAACGGATATCGAAGGCGTCGTCGTTCATGCGTCTGTCGAGCACATCGGTCAATTCACCTGCTCTGAACCGTTGCTGAATCAGGTGCAAGACGCTTATCGTTGGTCACAGCTTACCAATCTGCACGGCGGCGTGCCTAGCGATTGTCCGCATCGCGAGCGGCTTGGATACACGGGAGACGGTCACGTAACCGCCCAAGCGGCGATATACAATTTTGATATGGCTGCCTTCTATGCCAAGTGGATCAGAGATATTGGCGATTCGCAGAATAAACGGACAGGTTTTGTCCCGCACACTGCCCCGTTCAATGGGGGTGGCGGCGGAGTCGCCTGGGGTTCCGCCTATGTGATCATGCCGTGGATCATGTACCGAATCTATGGGGATCGGCGTCTGTTGGCCGAACATTATGAAAGCATGAAATGTTGGATTGGTTATTTGGGTACTCGTAATCGGGGAGGTTATCTGGTTGAATTCGAAGAGCCGGGCAGTTGGTTTCTGGGGGACTGGTGCGTCCCGGGAGAGAACGAGCTTTCCCCCGAACTGGTGAGCACCTTCTATTATGCCTATACGGCAGGCATTATGTCCAAGGTTGCCGGGGTCCTCGGTCATGAAGAGGATCGCAAGCGGTTTGCGGAGCTGTATCGTCTCGTATGCGAATCGTTTAACGAGGCGTTTTTCAATCCTGAAACGGCCAGTTATTCCATCGGGCGGCAAGGCGCGGATTTATTTCCGTTCGTTCTGGGTTGCGTCCCCGACGGCTATGCCGATCAAGCGTGGCGGCGGGTATTGCGGCATTATCGGGATCACCTGCACGGGCACTTGGACACCGGCATATTCGGCACTTCCTTTTTGTTCGATCTGCTCAGTGAACGGGGGGAGACGGATTTAGCTTTGGAAATGGTGCTGTCAAAAGAATACCCCGGTTACGGATATATGATCGACAACGGCGCTACTACGCTGTGGGAATCCTGGGATGGACACGATTCCCATAATCACCCGATGTTCGGTAGCGTTAGCGCCTGGTTCTACAAGCATGTGGCCGGAATCGCTCCGCATCCTGAAGCCATTGCCTTTGGGCAAGCTGTCTTCAAGCCGTTTCGCGCGGGGAGCCTGAGCCGCGCGTCTGCTACGACTCATACGATTCGCGGGCCGTATGCAGTTCGTTGGTCCAAGGAGAGCGGCGTAAGCTGGAAATGCGAGATTCGGATACCGCCAAATTGCAGCGCAGAAGTGTATTTTCCATTACAAAGTCAGGATGCCCTTTTATCTTCGATCTTCGAGCAAGGATACAATCAGATCATCTGGCCTCGTTCCGATGGGGGGCATCTGCCTGATTCGCTCCAATTGAGGAAGGATATTCACGATCTGGTTGTCGTTCTTGGTTCGGGAAGTTACGAGTTTAAAGTGTCCGTTAGGCCGGAGTAATATAAGCGGGCTCAAAATCAAGAGAAAAAAGAGACAGCCTCCTCATAATGAGAAACGGCTGTCTCTTTTGGAGTTCCCAAGGGGCCCTTCTTTTGCCGGTTGTTGATGTTGCTAATAACTGCGGGAAAATGGGGGACGGGGCAAGGAACAAACCTGACTTATCCTCCCGGCTAAGTGTTCGGCCATTTGCCGATGCTTCTTGACGGAGGGATGTCCGCAGCCTCCCATTCCGTCTTCCGGTCGTTTAATGAGGGGGAATTCCACGAAATGAACGTTGGCGTCGCCTTCTTCGTTGAGACTCTTGACGAGAGCCTTCAAATGTGGGGCGGGATCAAGGGTCATCGGACCGATGGCGCAGAACAATTGGGCGGATGGATATCTGCCGCGAATAAAGCCCGTCAATTTGCGATATTGTTCAATGTAATCCGCAGGCCGGATGGGCGCGGACCAATCATTGGTGCCAAGATTAACGACAATCATTTCAGGATGAAACGGATCCATGGCTTCTTGGTCGAGATAAGGACAGAGGGTTTCGATGAAATAATTCGACATGCGCCCTTCCTTGGCACCGCCGAAATTCTGGTAGCAGCCCGTACCGGACGCGCCCGCGATCAAAGTCTCGGCATTCAAAAGCTGACCGGTCAGCGAGCTGTAAGCAAGCGCGATATTTTCGCGTGAAGCATCGCAGTCGCAGGGAATCTGGGCTTCGTTGCCGAAGCCGCACGTGATCGAATCGCCGATGATGAGCAGCCGATGGGGGAGAGGAAGCGGCGGGCTCAGAAAAGTTCCGTTTTCTGCCGTCAAATCGGTAAATTTAATGCTGCCGAATGCCGCCTCCGTACGTTTCTGCAGCGTTAAGGTATGAGGTGCGTCCTCAAGGTCATCCGCAAGCTGGTACAACCGGTTATCCGGATCTATTCTCATCACCCTTACCGGAAGATCGTCGATATAGACGTTAACCCAGCTTTTTCCCTCTCCGTTGACATCTTCGATTTCCGCAGTAATTTTCCGTCCCTGAAAGCGCACGGTGATCGCACTTCCGGGAAGAAAACAGGAGATTCCATCCTGCTCCTGATGGAAGAGCCCGTGTCTCAGACTCGAAGTCAAAAAGTCAAATTTCATAAAGCATTACTTCCTTTCATTGACTATTGAGAGTTAAAAGTTATGCATAAGGGTTCTCGCAGGTAGACTCCCGGATCACCAAAGAAACGCCCGACAATATTTTCGTGTTGCCTCCGTGAGTGTTGCCTTGAATAACCTGGTTCAGTAAATTCGCAGCGTTTCTGCCGATTTCCTCGAAGTCTTGGCGGACGGTAGACAATCCGAGCGACAGGTTGTTGGAATGGTCCCAATCGTCGAATCCCATAATGGAAACATCCTGCGGGATTCTAACGCCGCGGTCGGTCAGTTGCTCGATCATTTCAATGGCAAGCTTGTCATTGCAGCAAAACAAAGCGGTAACCTCCCGCTCCAAAATACTGCCGGCCAGTGCGTCGTAATCCATGCGGGTCAACAAATGATCGTCGGTTACCGGAAATCCTGCCTGACGCATGGCGCTGCAATAGCCGGCGAACCGCTCCTGCTCGGAATGGAGAAAGAAGTGATAGCTTGCGAATTTTATTTTGGTGTGCTTCAGACGGATCAACTCCCGGGTGGCCAGGATCGCCCCGTCGTAATTGTTGCATCCGGAAAAATAGCTGGGATGATCGACATTGTACCGGTCTACCAATAGATAGGGGATGTTGCTTTGTTCAATTAACAGGTAGTTATCCTTGCTTTGGATCGGATCGAACGGATAAATCAAGAAGCCGTCGACTTTCCGGTCCAGCATTTTCTGAATGGATGCTTGCTCCACGGCCAAATTTTCGTTGCTCCATTCCACGATTAAGGAGTAATTGAATTCGGCGGCCGCTTGTTGCGCGCCTTTGATGATCTTCATATAAGAGACATCATAATTGTCCTCAGCCGATAAAATGAATGCGATCAAGCGACTCGAATTGTCCGCGGCTTGTGTTCCGTTTACGAAAGAGCCCTTTCGCTGGATTCTCGTGATAACGCCCTCGTTAGCCAGTTCCGTCAGCGCTTTTCGAATCGTTATTCCGCTTACTTGAAATTGTTTCATAAGCTCTTCTTCATTCGGCAATTTATCGCCGGGTCGAAGCTTGCCGGCTTGAATTTGATGCAGCAGCGCTTGTTTTACCGTCTCGTACTTCGGCTCGTTCACAAGGATTCTCCTCCTTTTACGGTCTGGTGATGATATCCGGGACTTTAAATGATACTATAAAAGTATACTTTATTAATATATCAAAATCAATCCCATAACACTAAAATCGCACGGTGTGTATACGCATATCGAAACAGTTGCTTAATAATTGACTAAATAAATATTAATTGATAATATAAATATAGATTTATTGATTAAATAAAGTATACTTTATTTAATGTGAGTGGAATGCGTGGATTCAATGCAGAAGCTGAAGGGAGGACTTTCTTTGGAGTTTAGCTTTACCAAACATGCCAGGCTGATGGGGAGATTTGACTTAACCGAGAAAGAGAATCCGAAATGCGGATGGGTAAACAGCGCCGTTATTGTTGCCTTCCGAGGTACGGCCATCTCGATGACGGCTGAGGATTCCGACGGCCAGGATTACGTTGAAATCGTATTGGACGGTGTCGCCCGGAATTGGATCAATCTGAAGAAGGGGGTTCATGACTACGTAATCGAACAGGGGCTGCCGGATGGGGAACACACTTTAGAGATCCACAAGCGTACGGGGATTCTGACCGGAAGTATTGCCTTTCGTCATTTTTCTCTGCCTGACGGCGGGAGCTTCCTTGCCCCGCCCGCGGCAAAGCCTGTCCGGCTTGAGTACTTCGGGGATTCCATCACGGATGGGGCAGGGATCGGCCATCCGCATGAGCTCGCTGAAGCTACGCATCTGGACGACGGATACATGTCCTATGTCGGGATCAGCGCCAGAATGCTGAACGCGGAATATCACACGATGGCCATTTGCGGAATTGGCGTTTGGCAGGATGCGATAGGGAACCGGCAAGGCTTGCCGGACCATTTTTACGGGACGCTCGGCAAAGGAACGGCGCCATGGGACTTTTCCCGTTATACTCCTGATGGCATTGTCATTAATTTGGGCCAGAACGATTATTCGACGCCGATTGATGATGAGGAATATATTGCGGCTTATATCGGATTCATCCAGGCTATCCTGGAAAAATATGATGACCCCTATGTCTTTTGCTGCGTCGGTACCATGAATAACAACTATCTTGCCAGTGTGAATAAGGTGGTGTCCTATTTCAATCAAAGCGGAAACGGGAAGGTTTTTGTGGTGGATCTAGGGTTGATTCATCCGGAGGTGGAAGGATGGGGCGGCCGGTATCATCCCGGCTATCAAACGCATTACCGAATGGGCTGGGAGCTGGCCTCTTTCATATCCGCCAAGACCGGATGGGGATTGCTTAAGCGTCCGTTGATCGCCACGGAATGCGTGTTCTGAATCATTCTTAAAGAAGCAGTGCTTATGCATAGAAGGCATGAGCACTGCTTTTTCGATTAAATTAGGATGATTGACAATAGAGGGACCGTAAGGCGTATTACAATTGGCATATTATATGTTATAATGAATATATTATATATGTTATATAGGAGGGATAAATTTGAAGAAAACAACCGCTTGTGTTGATCGGGATTGGGCTTCATACGTCAATACCAATATCGGGACGTTGTCCTACAAAACGTGGTCCACGTCTCCAACCGTCCAGCTTCCTCATGGGATGATGGAGATCGATCCCGTCACCACGCCGGGCATCGGAGACAAGTATTTGGCGGACAAAATATTCGGATTTTCCTTCGGGCCAGCATCGGTGATGGTTTCCGGCGGTCCTTGGTCGGATCGGCAGGAAGCGCATGCCTCCACATTTGATCATGATTTGGAGGAGACCCGGCCATATAAGTATCGCGTCTTCCTGGAGGATCATAACATCGATGCGGAAATGACGGCGGCGCATCGCAGCGCTTATTTTCGTTTTCACGCCGCCGGGCCGGGCCATGTCATCATCGATGGCGGCGATCCTACGCAATTTCACAAGAACGATGGCCGCGTGATCGAAGGGGCGCGCGCCGACAAAGGGCATGTTTGTTATTTCAGCTTGGAAATGAGAGAGGCTGCGTCGTCATTTGGCTTGATCGAAAACAGTGGCAGAATCTACTTGGCCTACGGGCCGGGGCAGGGGGAAGAAACGATAGAGTTGAAGGTAGGTATCTCCTACATCAGTCTGGAGCAGGCCCGTTCCAACCGACGGCAAGAGTTGCCGGACTGGGACTTCGAAGCTGCCGTTTCCCGGGCCCGCGACGCTTGGAACCGCGCGCTATCCGCGATCGAGGTGGATGGCGGGACGGAGGAAGAACGGACGATTTTCTATACGGCGATGTACCGTACGCTGCAACGGATGCGGAATATTACGGAAGACGGCCAATATTACAGCGGCTTCGACGGCAGTGTCCACACGGCGGAGGGGCGGGATTTTTACACGCACGACCAGCTTTGGGATACCTATCGTTGCGCCCGCCCCTTGCAAAGCATTATCGAGCCGCGCGTGTTTGAAGATATGGTGTTCTCGTTGGTAAGAATGTACGAACAAGGCGGGTTGCTGCCGAAATTTCCTCATCCAGGGGGGGATCATGCGGTGATGATCGGCCATCATGCAGCTTCGCTCATTGCCGATGCCTACGCGAAGGGGCTGGATAATATCGATGTTGAGAAGGCCTATGAAGGGATGCTCAAGGATGCGACGGAAATGTCCCTGATTCCCTGGCGGACGGTGCCGGCTACGGAATTGGACCGGGTTTACCGCGAACAAGGCTGGTTTCCGGCACTCCCGGTAAGGGAGGACGCGAAGGTTGCGGATCCGGACGAGTGGAGGAAGAAGCTCTGGGACCTCGTCATGGAGAAGATGCCTAATCAGATTACCTGGGTCCCCGATGTCGGCGTTGATGAATGGGTGCCTGAGGTCGATCCCTGGCACCGCCGGCAATCGGTATCCGTTACGTTGGAGAGAGCTTATGACGATTGGTGCGTCGCCCAAGTGGCCCGTAAGCTGGGACGGAACGAGGAAGCCGAGGAATATCTTCGGCGCGCGGGCAACTACCGCCATCTGTTTCGCCAGGACCTCGGGCTGATGGCTCCCAAGACGGCGGAAGGGGAATGGGTAGAACCGTTTGACCCGAAACTGTCCGGCGGATTTGCCGGGGAGGGTTATTTTGCCGAAGTGAACAGCTGGATCTATACCTTCCATGTGCAGCACGACGTTGAGGGATTAATCCGGCTTATGGGCGGGAGAGAGGCGTTCGTTCAAAAGCTAGACGCGTTGTTTACGGAGCAGTACACGATGGAGAAACCGTGGTTTCTCGGTCAATTTCCCGATATGTCGGGGCTGATCGGCATGTATGCCCATGGCAACGAACCTAGCTTTCATATCCCGTACTTATACAATTATGCAGGAGCTCCCTGGAAAACGCAGCGTCGCATACGCGATATCCAATGCCTGATGTATAACGCCGGACCGGCCGGCCTGTGCGGAGACGATGACATCGGTTCGCTGTCGTCCTGGTACGTATTCAGCGCGATGGGCTTCTATCCGGTGTGCCCGGGGCGGCCCGTCTATGATATCGGAAGCCCGCTATTCGAGAAGACGACGCTTCATGTGGGGGAAGGCCAAACGTTTGTCATTGAAGCGCGTAATGTCTCAAAGGCGAACAAGTACATCCAATCCGCCGTCTTGAACGGGCAGCCGCATCACCGGCCTTGGCTCACCCATCAGGAACTGATGAGCGGAGGACGGCTTGTGCTGGAGATGGGGCCGAGACCCAACAAAGCATGGGGAAGCTCCCCGGAGGATGCCCCGCCTTCGATGACTTCGCATTAGGACCGACTCCCCTCGCCCCATTAGGAGCGCAAAAGCACCCGAGAGGGTGCTTTTTGCTTTGTTAATCGCCATAGGTATCTTGTTTTTGTTTCAACAAATCCCTGATCTCCGTCAGCAGGATCTCTTCTTTGCTAGGAGCCGGCGGTGCTTCCGGTTTCTTGGCTTCTTCCCGTTTAAATTTGCTGATTCCTTTAACGAACAAGAAAATGGACAAAGAGATAATGAAGAAATCCAGGACCGTCTGAAGGAAAGCGCCATAATTCAGAACGGCCTCTCCGTATTTGAAGTGTAGTCCATTCAGGTCGACGCCGCCTAAAAGCAAACCGATGACAGGCGTGATTAAATCATTGACTAACGAAGTCACGATTTTCCCGAAAGCGCCGCCGATAATGACCCCTATCGCCAGATCGAGGACATTGCCTTTCAGCGCAAAGGCTTTGAATTCTTTCCACATAAACAAATCTCCTTAGTATAAGGTTATAGTGAATGCTATATTTCCTTCATTTTATAAGATTATAAAGTAGAGACTGGCAAGCTTCAAGCGATAAGGACGTTAACATGCCCGTTGTAGCCTATCTTGTGACGCATGATGATGGATAAAAAAAGGGCGGTATGCAGCCCTTAAAAGGGAATGCATATCGCCTTTTGTTGATAGGAACTCGATTACAAATTCCAAATCCGGTACAAAATCACCGCCGCTTCCGCGCGGGTGAGCGGGTCGTGCGGTGCAAGCTTGCCGTTCTTACCGTTCATGATGCCGAGTTTTACCAACAGGGCCGCGCTGTCTTTGGCATACTCGGCAAGGCTGGCCGCGTCGGCATAAGCGTTCAAATCGTCTTTGCCTTCGGCTGGCTTGCCGGCTGCAACTAATGCTCGCGCGGTCAACATCATCATCTCCTGGCGGGACATCGAGCTGTCCGGCTTGAACGTGTCGTCGCCGTACCCGTTGACGATCCCGAGGTCCTTGGCAACGGCCAGCTCATGATAATAGGAAGCGTTGTCAGGGATATCGCTGAACATCCCTGCATTGCTGCTGCCCGTGCCTTTCAATTCAAGGACTCTTACCAGAGACGCGATGAAGTCGGCTCGTTTGATGGATGTGACGGGAGCGTAGTTGTTCTCATCCGTTCCTTGGACGACATCGCGAGCGGCCATGGCGTTAATGGCTTGTTTGGCCCAGGGGACGTTCGGCAAATCCATGAAATTCTTGGATACGTACGCTACCGCATAAGTACTGAAGTGGGTCGTTTGAAAAACGACCGTTCCGGTTGCCGCATCGAATTGTCCGTTAGGAATAGACGTTGCCTTGCCTTGGCCATCGATGTACCATACGACGATGTGATCCGGATGGCCGAGCTCTTCCGCTGTCGGCGTGTAAGGGACGGCTACCGTTACCGGCGCATCCGGGTTATTCCAGGCCGTTACTTGGCCATCGACGTCAACGTTCAGATCGATAACCGGGCGGTTTCCGATCCGTTCGCGGGCGGCTGCATCCAAATTGTCCGTAGAAGCTTTGCCGATGCGAATGGACACTTGCTCGCCGGTTTTCGTCAAGTTGGACAGCATATTGCTTGGAATTTGCAAGGCAGCGGTTTCCGTCTTCAACACCAGCTCGAAGTTCTCCTGGCCTTTTAAGCTTTGCGCCGGCAATTGGACTTCGTACGCATTGGCATTCGCTTGCTTCGCCACTTCGATTGCGATTTGTTTCTTTCCGTTTGCGGATGGAGCGGCTTGCTCAAGCGCTTTTATCAAGTTGGCGCTGGAGACGGTTGCGGTTGCCACGCCATGATTGATCTTCACTTCCGGCTTGATCATGCCGTTCGCGGGTTCAACGTTTCCCGGCTGAGGATTAGCGCCGTTTCCGCCGCTACTGTTACCACCGCTTCCGGGTTCGTGGCCAACCGGATCGCTTGATTCCCTAGTAAGCGTTAATACGCCGTATACGGAGGTGTCCTGATAGCCGTTGCCGGTCGTATCATTCCAGGCGGCCACGCTTTGACGGGCACCGTCCTTCGCGTCATTGATCTGGGCATCGAAACCTATTTTCTTGTTGTTGGCCGGCGTAATCGATTTGAACGGGATTTTCGCTTCGACGGTGTAGTTGGTCCCCGATATCTTCGTTGCCGATGCGAATCCGGCCGATAGGCCGGTCGGACTAAACGAAGTCTCGTTATCGAAGTTGATTCGGTACTGCCCGTCATCGTCTTGATAGAACGAGGTCTTGGCATTGTTCTCGTCCAGGAAGATCTCGACGGAGTCCTGTTCCCACACGTTTGCGCTTTCCTTATCGAGCTGCGCGTCGCTAACCTGGATCAGGACGTACAGATTTTGATTGTCCCATAGCGCTTTTGCCGTTCCGCTAGCCCCTTGCCAAGCCAACTGATATTGATTGATCGGCATCGCCGGCGTTTCGCTCCAAAGGGCGTCTACGTTACCGTCGATGACCGGAGTTGCAAACTTGGCGGTGGACTTTTGGGCTGCGGACTCATCGGGCTGATGCTCCCGCATGAATTTATCCGGATCGATCACCCCGTAATAAGCCGGCTTGGCCTGCAGGTTCTTATCGAACAACAACGGGTTGGAGGCGGACCTCCAGCTCGTGCCGTCATCCTGGCCCCAGAAAGTAACGCGGCTGATCTGCTGGGCATGAGCTTTGAAAATACTCATCAGTTGCGCGTATAAATAGCCCTGGGCATTTGCCAGCTTCTCGGAAAGCTGATAGTTGCTGCCTGCCTGAATATCCAGCTCGGTGATGCTGACCTCGACGCCTAGGGAAATGAATTTCTCCAGGGACAGCTTCACGTTCTCTGGATTGGTGTTGATGCTGTAATGCGCCTGCATGCCGACGCCGTCGATGAGGAGCTTGCCGGGATGCGTCTCGGCATATCGGTCGTTGATCTCTTTGACCATGCTATAGATGGCCTCGGATTTATTCTGATTATCTTCGTTATAATCGTTGTAATATAATTTGATGTCCCACTCGGGGTGCGCATCCAGCACTTCTCTTGCCGCCAAGAACGCCTGCTCGACGTAGTCCGGGCCGATGGCGTTGTACCAAGGGGATTTACGCAGCGCGTTTTCCCAATCGGACGGATTCTGCGGGTTATCGTTCATCGCTTCGTTCACGACATCCCAGGAAATCACCTTGTCGCCGAAATGCTCCATGACGGTTTGGATATGGTTCCGCAAATTAGCGAGAGCCTCTTCGCGTCCCAAAGGGATCGTGTTGCCTTCTGTATCCTGCGTCGTATTTAGCCAGGCCGGCGACTGCTGGTGCCAGACCAGGACGTGGCCATGCATCTGCATCCCTTCGGCCAGCACTTTGTCAACCATGGCATCCGCTGCCGCAAACGTAAAGTTGCCCTTCGAAGGCTGCATGGCATCCGGCTTCATGGCGTTGCCTGCTGTGGCGACATTGTAGTGCATGTTAAGCAACTCCAGCCGCACGCCTTCCAGATCCTCCGCCGTGATGGCGTTGCCGATCAGGAAGTCATTTTGATAGGCCGTTTTGACCGGAATCAGGTCCTTTTGGATGGCGATCGGTCCGGAGCCGGTGCTTTCAAAGCCGATATCGTCGATATAAAAGGAAGCTGCAGCGTTATTTGAACTTTCCACATAGATGGTTAAATATTCGTTCCCCACACTATTGTAACGGTAGGTTCCTTCAAATTGGACCCAGCCATCGCTCGTGTTGACCGTTTTGGGGGCAAGAGCTACATAATTCGCGCTGCTCCCGTCGCCGATTTGGGTGGACAACTGGATTTGCGAGCTTGTCGGGGCGATCAGCTTGACCCAGGCGGAAATTTTGTATTCGGCGCCTTTGTCCACGTATTTCTCCACGTGGAGTGTCGGCCCATGCCAGGTGTTGGATCGGCCCTCTACTTTCAGAGCATAGGAGCCGCCTGCGGTATGGTTCGCTTCATTGGTGACGGTTAGCGTTTCGGTGCCTGCTCTGCCTGTAAATCCACCGGCCGTTTGATCCTCAAAGGTAATGGTGGTGAAAGGCAACGCTGGGTCTCTAGGAGGTTCTTCTTCACCGCCCGAGGCCGCTTTTTCGGTGATCAGGATGTCCCCGATGTAGAAGGGGACGGCTTTGCCCGATTCGCCCGATTGGACGCGGACAGCGGAATCTTTGCTCGTATCCACCGTAAACTCTTTCGTCAGCGTGAGCGCGCCTCCGGCTTGATAATCTGCGCCTGCCGTCCAACTGTAACTATCCACGGGTTGCAAATAAGCTTGCGCGCCGCTGGGTACACTCACATCGGCGTCCACGTAGACGGACACGGTAACCGTATAGGTTTTGCCGTTCTCAAGTCCGATGTCGCCGAATTTGAAATCGGCCCCGTCCCAGTTGTTCGTTCGGCCGCTTACGTACAACGCTGCGCCGTCATCATTACCGGCAAAAACCTTGCCGGTGACCGGCACCAGGGTAGCACCGCCCGATTGCGTAGCTTTTCCTGCGCCGTTCGCAAAGGTTTCGTAATAAACCTCTTTGTCCGTAGTCGGCGTGGTATTTTTGGCCGTAATGAGGATATCTCCGATATAGAAGGGGACGGCTTTCCCTGTTCCATTGGATTGAATGCGTAAGCGCGTGTCGCCATTGCTGGTATCCAGGGTAAACTCATTAGTTAAGGTGAAGGCTTCTCCTGCTTTAAAATCAGCGCCTGCCAACCAACCGTAGGCTTTATCCGCCGTTTGGAGGAAGGATTGGGCCCCGGCATCGACGGTTACGCCTGCATCGACATAACCTTGGACGGTGATGGTATACGTTTTGCCGTTTTCCAGTCCGATGTCGGTGAAATAAAAATCTGCCGCATCATAGTCGTTTGATCGGTCGCTAACATATAGCGCGGTTCCGTCGTCGTTGCCGTCAAATACCTTGCCGGCGACCTGCGTCAGGGAGGCGCTGCCCGATTGTACCGCTTTTCCTACTCCGTCCATAAAGTCTTCGTGATAAATCGTTACCGTGTCTTCCGTGGTTGATGTTTCGGCTTTCGTAACCGATGCGGGCCATCCTAGCGGAATAAACAAGGCGATTACGATCATAAGCGAGATCGCTTGTTTGATCGTTTTACCCAAATAAATCACTTCCCCTCGATCATTTGGTCAAATCGGTTAAGCGCTTACATTTCGCTGAAGCGAACCTCCTTTCCTGCCCCAAATCATAACACCTGGGGGCGGAGGCCGACTTACTCAAAATTAAAGAAGATTTCGTGCTTTTTTTATATCATTTGAGCGGGTTGGACGGTTCAAGGGGGTTCTTTGTGAATTCAGGTTCAATGATGAAGAGTTTATGAAGTTCATTGACAATGAGAATCATTAACATATAATAATTATTATAAATAAATCGCATAGCAAGCTAAGGTATTGAGCACCCTATATGTTTGACTGCTATACGGTTTTGTTGAAATTCAAATAGCCCAAGAGGAGAGATTAAATTATGTCATTGATTGGAAAAGAAGTACTGCCGTTTAAAGCATCCGCCTATCACAACGGCAAATTCATCGAGGTATCCGAGGCTGACTTCAAAGGAAAATGGAGCGTCGTTTGCTTCTACCCGGCGGACTTTACTTTCGTTTGCCCTACCGAGCTGGAGGACTTGCAGGATCAATATGCTACGTTGAAAGATCTTGGCGTCGAAGTTTACTCGGTATCGACCGATTCCCACTTCGTGCATAAAGCATGGCATGACAGCTCCGAAGCGATCGGCAAAGTCACTTACATTATGATCGGGGACCCGTCGCACACGATTTCCCGCAACTTCGACGTACTGATCGAAGAAGAAGGCGTGGCAGACCGCGGAACCTTCATCATTGATCCAAACGGCGTCATTCAAGCCATTGAAATTACGGCCGGCGGGATCGGACGCGATGCAAGCACATTGATCGATAAAATCAAGGCTGCCCAATATGTTCACAACCATCCAGGCGAAGTATGCCCGGCAAAATGGAAGGAAGGCTCCGAAACTTTGAAGCCAAGCCTTGACCTCGTGGGCAAGATCTAAGGAGAGACAAGATGAAACTGGACACGGACATCAGACAACAGTTGGAGCAATATCTTCAGCTTATGGAAGGGAATGTGCTGTTGAAGGTCAGTGCCGGAACCGATTCGGTTTCGGGCGAAATGCTGGATTTGGTGAATGAGCTGTCCGGCATGTCCGACAAAATCACGGTGGAGCAAACGACATTGCCTCGAACCCCAAGCTTTAGCGTCAATCGGATCGGGGAAGACGCCGGCGTCACTTTTGCCGGTGTCCCGCTGGGGCATGAGTTTACTTCTTTGGTATTGGCCTTGCTGCAAGTCAGCGGCAGACCTCCTAAGGTGGAGCAAAACGTCATCGATCAAATCAAGGGCATTCAAGGCGAATACCGCTTTGAGACCTATGTCAGCCTGTCCTGCCACAACTGCCCCGACGTAGTGCAGGCGCTGAACATGATGAGCGTGCTGAATCCCGGCATCTCCCATACGATGATCGACGGCGCGGCTTACAAGGATGAAGTCGAAAGCAAGGAGATCATGGCGGTGCCGACCGTATTCCTGAACGGGGAACTGTTCGGAAACGGGCGGATGGCCATCGAGGATATCCTGGGCAAATTGGGTACTTCGGATGCTTCCGAGTTCGATGGCAAGGAGCCTTACGACGTACTGGTCGTCGGAGGCGGGCCGGCCGGAGCGAGCGCGGCGATTTATGCGGCGCGCAAAGGGATCCGCACGGGGGTCGTAGCCGAACGCTTTGGCGGACAGGTGAACGATACCCTGGGCATCGAGAACTTCATCAGCGTGAAGCACACGGAAGGGCCTAAACTCGCGGCGAGCCTGGAAGAGCACGCGAAGGAATACGGCATCGACATCATGAAGGGGCAACGCGCGAAAGGCCTTCAGAAGAAGGAGCTTGTCGAAGTGGAGTTGGAGAACGGCGCGGTACTGAAGAGCAGAACCGTCATCGTTTCCACGGGAGCCCGGTGGCGGAATCTCGGCGTACCCGGCGAAGCGGAATTCAAGAACAAAGGCGTGGCTTACTGTCCGCACTGCGACGGCCCTTTATTCGCAGGCAAGCCTGTTGCGGTAGTTGGCGGCGGGAATTCCGGCATTGAGGCCGCGATCGATCTCGCCGGCGTTGCTTCGCATGTCACGGTGCTGGAGTTTATGCCGGAGCTGAAAGCCGACGCCGTCTTGCAGGAACGTCTGAACAGTTTGCCGAATACGACCGTTCTCAAGAACGCTCAAGTGAAGGAAATCACGGGAACGAACAAAGTGAACGGGATTGCCTACGTCGAGCGGGAAAGCGGCCAAGAGAAGCATATCGAATTGGAAGGCGTCTTCGTGCAAATCGGCCTCGTTCCGAATACGGACTGGCTGGAGGGCGCGCTGGAACGTACCCGCATGGGCGAAATCATCGTAGACAACCGCGGCGCAACGACCATTCCCGGCGTGTTTGCCGCCGGGGACTGCACGAACTCGCCGTACAAACAAATCATCATTTCGATGGGATCCGGCGCTACGGCAGCGTTAGGCGCATTCGATTACATGATTCGAAATCAATAAATGGACGAGAAAGTAGCCCGCTCGGTGAGCGGGCTTTTTGCATGCGAAAATGATCAGTACGGTTCCTAATTAAGATTCATACCCATATCTCATTTGTTCCGACAGTTCTTGGCAGGAGGTTTTGAGGATGTCGATGAATATGGCCAGTTCCTGGTCGCTGATTCGTGAGACTAAGGTAGAAATACTGATCGCCGCAAGCACCTTTTCCTTGCCTTTGAAGATCGGCACCGCCGCGCATTGAACGCCTTGCTCATTTTCCTGATTGTCGATGGCATAACCCTGCTGCCGTATGTTTTCGATTTCCTTGCGAAATACGGCTTCGTTGGTAATGGTGCTGGCGGTTTGCGGCTGGTAGTGATAGTCCTGCAACAGACGACTGATTTCTTGCGGTTCTTGATAAGCCAACAGGACTTTGCCGATGGCGGTAGAGTGAAGGGGAAGTCTTCGGCCGATTCGCGAATAACGGATAATCGATTGTTCTCCTTCCACTTTATCGATGTAAACCCCCTCCCGTCCGTCCAGAATCCCCAAGTGGACCGTTTGCCCCGTTTTGGCGGACAAATCCAGAAGATATTTCCGCGCAGCCTTACGGATATCGATATTGCTGATGACGAAGTTTCCCCGTTCCGCCAGCTTTAACCCCAATCTATATTTGCCGTCCTCCGGATTTTGAGCGATGTAGGCATATTCTTGCAGCGTTTTCAGCAGGGAATGCACCGTACTTTTATGCAGCCCCATTCGTTCGCTAATTTCGGTGATTTTGAGTTCCGTTGTATATTCGTCAAATAAATCCAATATCTTTAGAGCCCGTTCCACCGATTGGATCATTGGCATGTGCGACACCTCTTGTTCTATATTGTAAAACTATAACTTATTATATCAAATAAATCCCGGCTAGGAAGCATAAAAAGGGTAATTTTTCCTGTTAAAAATAGCTTAGCTTTGTAACGTAATAGACACAATGTATCCGTTTGCAGGAAATCGGCTGTGCTATAATCAAACCATCGAATAACTAAATAGTAAAACGTGGTTTTATAATATAAAACACATTGCCTCCAGAGCACCTACAAGAGAACGCATCGCCTAAAGGTGGCAAACCGTGTTTTAATATACCGAGGTGATAGGTCGAACCGGTAAAAGGATAAGAAATGCAAAAGTGGCAAGACGTCTTTGGTGATTATGTGAATGTTATCACATATACAAATTCAAACGATGAGGAGAGATGATGTTGTTAACACCGAGGAAAATTTATTGGCCGGCGATCAATCTTGTCGGTCCGGGAAGCGTGAAGTTTGTCGGGGAGGAAGTCACGAAACTGAATTTAAAGAAAGCCTTGCTTGTCACGGACAAAGTCTTGAATGAGAACGGCGTGGTCAAGCAAATTGCCGACGCTCTGGATCAAGGCGGCATTCATTACAGCATCTTTGACGAAGTGAAGCCCAATCCGACGACGGCCAACGTCCATGATGGATTGGCCGTTTTTCAGAAAGAAGGCTGCGACTTCATTATCACGGTCGGCGGCGGGTCCCCGCAGGACACCGGTTCGGCCATCGGCATTCTGGCGACCAATGGCGGCCATATTGCCGATTACGAAGGCGTCGGCAAGTCGAAGAACAAGTCGGTTCCGATCGTGGCGATCAGCACGACGGCCGGTACGGCGGCCGAAGTCACGATCAATTACGTGATTACGGACGAAGCCCGGAAATTGAAAATGATCATGGTAGATCCCAACGCGCTGCCGGTCATCGCCGTCAACGATCCCGAGTTAATGATGAAGAAGCCCAAAGGGTTAACCGCCGCCACAGGATTAGATGCGCTTACCCATGCGATTGAGGGGTATACCGCAAAAGGAGCTTTCGAGTTGTCCGACGCCATTGCCCATAAATCCATTGAGCTCATTGGAAGATACATTGAGAAGGCCGTGGAGAACGGCACGGATATAGAAGCCCGCTCCGGCATGGGCTGGGGTTCCTTCATCGCCGGCCTTTGCTATTCCAATGCCGGACTGGGCATCGTTCATAGCATGGCGCATCAATTGGGCGGAGAATACGATCTCCCGCACGGAGTAGCCAATGCCATGCTGCTCCCGTACGTCATGGAGTTTAATATGGATGCTTGTCCGCAGAAATTCGCCGAGATTGCCAGAGCGTTAGGCGTGGATACATCGGCTGCCGGATCGGTTGAGGAAGCGGCCCGCATGGCCATTGATGAAGTCCGGCGCATCTCCAAGGCCGTCGGCATTCCGCCGCTTCGCGAATCCGCGTTCCGCGTTGAAGACGTAGAGAAATTAGCCGCACAGGCGTTGAAGGATGCTTGCACGGGGGCAAATCCAAAACCGGTTACGAAGGAAGACCTTGTTGCTATATACATGAAGGCGTATGAGGATTAACGAAATCTGGGAGGGGTTACGATGTCAATCAACTCGATTTTTGGCGAAGAAAACAAAACGATCTACGACATTCAGACGCATGCGGCCGGACCGCAAGGTTTGCTTCCATTGACTCCGGAGATGCTGAGAGAACGGCCGAGCGGCGATATTTTCGGCATGACGCTGAATGCCGGTATGGGCTGGGAACCGTCCAAGCTCCTTGGAAAAGAAGTGCTGATTCTAGGCACATTGGCCGGCATGCGCGACCCGGACGGGACGCCGGTAGCCCTGGGCTACCACACCGGCAACTATGAGCTGGGTCTGCAAATGAGAGCCGCCGCCGAAGAAGTCGCCAAATGGGGCGGCGTTCCTTATGCGTCCTATGTCAGCGATCCCTGCGACGGCCGCTCCCAAGGGACGTCCGGCATGTTCGACTCGCTTCCCTACCGAAACGATGCGGCCATCGTGATGCGGCGCTTAATCCGCTCCATTCCGTCGGGACGTGCCGTGATCGGCGTGGCTACTTGCGACAAAGGCCTGCCGGCCACGATGATGGCGCTCGCCTCGATGCATGATTTAGCAACCGTCCTCGTTCCCGGCGGTTCCACGCTTCCCGCCACCGAAGGGGAAGATGCGGGCAAGGTGCAAACGATCGGCGCCAGATTTGCCAATAACGAGCTATCCTTGGAGGATGCGGCCAGACTGGGTTGTGCAGCTTGTGCCTCCGCCGGGGGAGGGTGCCAGTTCTTGGGGACGGCCGGCACCTCGCAAGTGGTGGTGGAAGCATTGGGATTGGCGTTGCCGCACTCGGCTTTGGCGCCCTCCGGACAGCCGGTTTGGGAAGAAATCGCCAAACAGTCGGCGCGTGCCGTGTTGGAGCTGGAGAAGAAAGGGATAACGACGAAGGATATTATTACGGACAAAGCGATCGAAAATGCGATGTTCGTGCATGCCGCCTTCGGCGGATCCACCAACTTGCTGCTGCATATTCCCGCCGTGGCCCATGCGGCCGGCTGCAAAGTACCTACCGTTGACGACTGGGAAAGAATCAACAAACAGGTCCCTCGTCTAGTCAGCGTGCTGCCGAACGGACCGGTAAACCATCCGACGGTTCGTGCCTTTTTGGCTGGGGGAGTCCCGGAAGTGATGCTTCATTTGAGAAAATTGGGCCTGCTGCATGAAGATGTGCTGACCGTGACGGGGCAAACGCTGGGAGCCAATCTGGATTGGTGGGAGCATTCGGAACGGCGCGCCGAGTTCAGACGGCTATTGGCGGAGCTGGACGGCGTTCATCCGGACGAGGTGATCATGAGCCCGGCGCAAGCCAAAGAACGGGGCCTCACTTCAACGGTGACGTTCCCGAAAGGGAACATCGCGCCGGAAGGATCGGTTATCAAATCCACCTCCATTGATCCGTCGGTGGTGAGTGAAGACGGCTTTTATCGCCATACCGGGGCTGCGAAAGTCTTTACGTCGGAGAAAGCGGCGATCAAAGCGATCAAAACCGGCGGCATCGAAGCCGGAGATATTATGGTCGTCATGGGCGGAGGACCGCTCGGAACGGGCATGGAAGAAACGTATCAATTAACGTCCGCCTTGAAGCACTTATCCTATGGCAAGCACGTTTCCTTGATTACGGACGCCCGTTTTTCGGGCGTATCGACCGGAGCCTGCATCGGGCATGTCGGACCGGAAGCTTTGGCCGGGGGGCCCATCGGCAAATTGCGCGACGGCGATGTCATTGAGATCATTGTTGACCGCAATCGTTTAGCAGGGTCCGTCAACTTCATCGGAACGAAAGACCATCCATTGTCCATGACTGAAGCGACGAAAGTATTGGAAGCGCGCGAAGCGCACCCGGACCTGAAGCCAGAGCCCGGTTTGCCGGACGATACGCGCTTATGGGCCGCGCTGCAATACGTAAGCGGAGGGACTTGGCGGGGAAGCGTGTATGACGTCGACCGCATCCTTGAAGTGCTGAATGCCGGCATGAAGGCATTGACGCAATAATAAGAAGAGGACATTCGTCGCTCTAAGCCATCGGAGGGTTGAAATATTATGCCATTATTTATTGTCGCACTTGGAATTATCTTGTTACTCGTACTAATTACCGGCCTGAAATTAAACACGTTTGTCTCCTTAATCATCGTATCCTTCGGAGTCGCGTTAGCCCTGGGCATGCCCCTGGACAAAATCGTCTCCTCCATTGAAGGCGGATTAGGCGGAACGCTGGGCCATATTGCCTTGATTTTCGGACTTGGCGCGATGCTCGGCAAACTGATTGCCGATGCCGGAGGCGCGCATCGGATTGCCATGACCTTGATCGACAAGTTCGGCGAGCAAAGAATCCAATGGGCGGTCGTCGTGGCTTCGTTTATTGTGGGGATCGCCCTGTTTTTTGAAGTCGGCTTGGTCCTTCTTATTCCTATCGTGTTTACGATCGCGAAACAATTAAAAGTCTCTATCGTGTATTTGGGCATTCCCATGGCAGCCGCTTTATTGGCAACGCACGGATTTTTGCCTCCCCATCCGGGGCCGACGGCGATAGCCGGCGAATACGGCGCCGATATCGGAACGGTTCTGCTCTACGGCATTATCGTGGCCATTCCGGCGGTCATTTTGGCAGGTCCGGTCTATACGAGATTGGCGAAAAAAATCGTTCCCGGCGCTTTTAACAAGACAGGCAATATCGATTCCCTGGGAGAGCAAAAAGCGTTCAAACTCGAAGAAACGCCGGGTTTTGGCATAAGCGTCCTGACTTCGATGTTTCCCGTGATTTTGATGTCCGTTGCCACCATTATTAAGATGGTGCAAACTTCATCCGGGGCAGAAGATAACGCCTTTTTCTCCGTCGTAAATCTCATAGGGAATGCTTCGACCTCCATGTTAATATCTCTAGTATTGGCGATTTATACCATGGGTATTGCCCGGAAAATTCCGATCAAAAACGTGATGAATTCCTGTGCCGTTTCGATTAGCCATATTGGGATGATGCTGTTGATCATCGGCGGCGGCGGTGCCTTCAAGCAAGTGCTGATTGACGGCGGCGTCGGCAGTTATGTAGCCGAACTGTTCCAGGGCTCGAACATGTCCCCTATTTTGTTGGCCTGGATCGTAGCCGCAATCCTGCGCGTTTCCTTAGGATCCGCGACGGTGGCGGCGTTATCGACGGCCGGATTGGTCTTGCCATTGCTTGGCCAATATGATGTTAACCTGGCCCTTGTCGTGCTTGCGACCGGCGCGGGCAGCTCGATCTGCTCCCATGTGAACGATGCCGGTTTCTGGATGATCAAAGAATATTTCGGATTAAGCATGAAAGAAACCTTCGGAACGTGGACGGTTCTTTCGACGATCGTCTCCGTGGTAGGGTTAGGATCGATTCTATTATTAAGCCTAGTCGTTTAAAGGAAGTTCAAAAAGTCATCTTTTGATCACGAAGCTTAGGCACGGCCCCCAGCAAGCTAACGGACACCAGAGACGCTATTTGGCCCACTTTGGGGCAGTTTACGATTCTAACGGACCGAGGAGACCTTATTTCGGTCACAAGCGGCTAAATCTCTGCCATGAGAGCCCAATAAGGTCTCTGGAGTCCGTTACAGCGGGAAATAGTCGGGAAATAGGCAAATAAAGCTGCGGTGCTTTAAAACCTGACTTTTTGAACACGCATCTTAAAAAATATAGACCGTCTATTTAAGGAGAGAGATTCCATGAAAAAAGCGCAATTTTTAACCCCGGTGGTCACGGCCTTTGATGCGGAGGGCCGTTTGGATCGACAGGCGAACGCCAGCATCTATGATTTTTTGATTGACGGAGGAGTAGACGGTTTAGTTGTTATGGGCAGTACCGGCGAGTTTTTCGCCATGACGGATGCCCAAAAGAAAGAATTGATCGACCTTGCGGTGGGCCATGTGAATCACCGGACGAAGGTGTATATCGGGACGGCCTGCATGACGGTCGAGGATACGATCCAGCTGTCCAACTACGCTATCGATGCCGGCGCGGATGGCGTGATGATCGTTAGCCCGTATTATTTTGCGCTGTCGGAGGAGAGCATCGAATCCTATTACGATCAAGTCGCGGAGGCCGTGAAAGGCGATATTTATTTATACAATTTCCCGGCCAGAACGGTCCATGACTTGTCTTCGGAAGTCACGCTTCGCCTTTTAAGAAAACATAAAAATATTAAGGGTTATAAAGATACGGTCACGGAAATGGCGCATACCCGGAAATTGATTCAAACGGTGCAGAACGAGTTCCCCGACTTTATCATTTACTCCGGATTCGATGAGAACTTTGCCCATAACGTGCTTAGCGGAGGAAACGGATGCATCGGAGGGCTTTCCAACGTATATCCGGAAGTCTTTTCCGCGTGGGTAAAGGCCGTCAATGCCAATGACCTCCCCAAAGTCGCCGCGATTCAGCAGATCGTCGATAAAATGATGGGGCTTTACGATATCGGCACCCCGTTTATCCCCATTACGAAAAAAGCGATGATGCTCAGGGGCGTTCCGTTGCAGGGATATTGCAGCGAGCCGTTGATCCAGCCGGATCCCAAACAGACGGAATCGATTCAAGCGCTTTTAGAAGAAATCGATGCATGGATTGCTAACGTTCTGCCTCGTTAATTAACCGGGAGGAAAGACCCTCCTTGTCACTGAAAGCGGCCATGAAGGCCGCTTCTTTTTATGCCCAGCTACTATAATCGTTTATTCCCTTTCCGCTAAACGGGGGATATGTTACCTTTGGGGATATCAATAGAAGGCGATGAAAGGGGTATCCTCTTGAGCAACGAACAGGAAGAAACAGTACTGTCAGCGAGCAAATCGGTTAGCCAAGCCAACGATCTGGTCTTACGGCCGGCAGGGCCGTGGTCGCCGAGCGTACACGCGTTTTTAAGACATCTGGAGGCGGCCGGTTTCTCGTCGGCCCCGCAATGTCGAAGGTACAGGGTTCGCCCCGGATGGGCGGGAAACGCTGAGCTGGAACCGTGCCGTTTTGGAGCAGGCGCTGTTGGATTAGGTTAGGTTAAACGCGGCCCGCTTCATAGTAGACTCGCCTTCGTTTCCCGGATACGCTGACAACGCACGGTTACATCATCAAACGAAAAGCAGCAGGATCCCGGGTCAATATTTGGAATTGGCATCCCCTGAAACGCCGTGTTACCATGTGCGAGTGGGATTGGCGTTAATCCTGGCGGGAGTGTTGCCGGCGGGCGGATTTGCCGCTTTCTTGATTTGTTGCGCCATGATGGGCTTTTCCGGACCGTTCTACAATGGGGTGCAGATCTCTTTATTCCAGGAGAAAATCGAACCGGAGTACTTGGGGCGAGTGTTCGGATTGTATGGAAGCGTGATGGCTCTGGCCATGCCGCTGGGTTTGGTGATTTCGGGGGTTTTTGCCGACCAAATCGGCGTGAATCGGTGGTTCCTGCTATCGGGCCTGATGATTGCCGGCATTGCGGCGTTGTGCCTGCTTGTTCCGGCCATAAGGCACCTGGACCGATCAAATAGCGATAAATCAATGGCAAAGGTATGACGAACCCGTAGATACATGAACCTGTGGAACCGGGCGGGAAATCAGCTTAAGGAAATGGCGGCGAAGGGATCACTCCCTTCCACCGCCATTTCTTTGTTTTTTAGCGTGAACCTAAAGTTTGTTGACTACAGTCTCATGTTTGTTGTCTGGATGAAAGCGCTATATTGCCGATAAAATGAAGTTATCTACAGCAATATACGCTAACGGAAGAGGTGACAGACATGAACTCTAGCCGCAATGGTAAGCGCTTACGAACGCGCTGGCGCAAGCAAGACACGGAGCTGACGTTGTTGGCCTTGCCTACTACCCTGTGGTACATTCTTTTCAGTTTTTTACCTATGTTCGGTATTATTATCGCCTTTAAGAACTTTAAAATAACCGGTGGATTTCTGAGCAATGTATTCAATAGTCCCTGGGCCGGCTTCAAGAACTTTGAATTTCTATTTAAATCGAATGACGCATGGATCATTATTCGAAACACTCTGGGGTATAACATCATTTTTATCATCCTGGGTATTGTGATCCCTGTTGCATTAGCGATCATGATCGGAATGCTCCATAACCGCAGAGCCGGGAAGGCCTATCAAACCATGATGTTCTTGCCTTACTTTCTGTCCTGGGTCGTCGTTTCGGCAGTAGGCTGGGCATTCTTGAGCTTCGATAAGGGGATCATCAATCAAATGCTGGCGGGAATGGGCGGTGAGCCTGTGAACTGGTACATGGAGCCTAAATACTGGCCTTATTTGTTGGTCTTCATGAATGTTTGGAAGGGCTTGGGTTACGGGATGGTCGTTTACCTGGCGACAATTACCGGGATTGATAAGACGTACTACGAGGCGGCCGTGATCGATGGCGCCTCCCTCTGGCAGCAGACGCGGTTTATTACGCTGCCTTTGATGAAGCTGGTCATCGTCATGATGTTTATTCTGGCGGTAGGCCGCATCTTCTACACGGACTTCGGATTATTCTTCCAGGTGCCGCGGGATTCCAATTCCCTGTTTAACGTGACCACAACCATTGATGTGCTGGTATACAAGCAGCTCAAAACGGCAACGGTCGGAATGGCTTCCGCGGCCGCCTTCGTGCAATCCGTTCTCGGCTGTCTGATGATCCTGGCTGCCAACTGGACCGTTCGCAGAATAGATCCGGACAGTGCGATGATCTAAGGAGGGGCGTTTATGGCAACAAGAACGGAATATGAGAGCGGCATGGATCGATTCAATCGTCCGAGCAAAGGCGTCAATGTTCTATTCAATTTCATTTTTCTCATGCTTGCTTTGGTTTGCATCGTACCGATGCTGGTGGTGTTGTCCATTTCGCTTTCAAGCGAGGAAACCATCAGACAAACGGGCTACCACCTGTTCCCGACTGCTTTCTCGTTAGATGCCTACGGTTATATCACAAAGCAAGGAACCATGATTCTGCGAGCGCTTGGCGTATCGGCGTTCGTCACCGTCGTCGGAACCGCGCTGGGCATCTTGCTTACGACCTCGATGGGTTACGCCATCTCCCGTCCGAATTACAAACTGAAGGGACTGCTGACCTGGATCGTGTTTATTCCGATGGTGTTCAACGGCGGTTTGGTTTCCAGCTATTATATCAATGCGAATTTGCTGGGGCTGAAAGACACGGTTTGGGCACTCATTCTGCCGCTGGCGGTCTCCTCGTTTAACGTGATCATATGTAAAACATTCTTCAAAAGCACGATTCCGGACGGTTTGATCGAATCGGCGGAGATCGACGGTGCGGGCCAGCTGCGCATTTTCTTCTCCATCGTATTGCCGATATCGTTGCCCGTCATTGCCACCATTGGATTATTTCTGTGCTTTGGTTACTGGAATGACTGGTTCCAGTCGATGCTGTACATCAACAACCAGGACCTGTATTCCTTGCAGGCGCTGTTGAATAACTTGATGAGCAATGTGGATGCGCTGGCAAGGAACGCCTCTACGATGGGGATCAGTTACGCCGAGCTTGTAGCGACGATGCCTAAGGAGTCTGCCCGCATGGCGGTGGCCATCATCATCGTGCTTCCCGTGGCTTTTGCTTATCCGTTCTTCCAGCGGTATTTTATTTCTGGTCTGACCGTGGGCGCAATCAAAGGTTAATCCGAAATAAGCCGGGCATGCCCGGTGTATGAAGATATCAGAAAGTATAAACTTCAGAGCATCGGCCTCCTGATATCGCAAGAAAAACTACCTCTAAATGCGGTCTGTCTTCTTTGGAAGTACGTCGAAAGACGTTTTTCTTATAAACATTAACCATAATAAGGAGGAAATCGCTATGAAAAGGTCTTTGAAGCTCATCTCTACCCTGTGTATTATGACGCTTCTCCTATCCGTTTTGGCAGCTTGCGGTTCTAATTCGAATTCAAGTTCCAATGCGCCGTCGACCAACGATTCTTCATCTTCTGCTCCGGCTCCGGAATCTTCTGCACCTGCCGAGGTACCAACTTTGGTATGGTGGACGATCGGCGGACAAATTCCGAATAACTATGAAAAAGCGATCGAAGCGATGAATGAGTACACAGCTGAAAAAATCGGCGTCAAGATCGACCTGAAGGTCGCAAGCTGGGGCGAATGGGATACCAAAATCAACACGATCGTAAATACGGGCGAACCGTTCGATATTTTGTTCACCACCGTTTCCAAGTATAACCAGCAAGTTTCGATGGGGGCGCTTGCCGACATCACCGACCTCGTGCAAAGCGAGACGCCGGAACTGTACAAGCTCATTCCCGAAAAGGTATGGAATGGTACCCAAATCGGCGGCAAAATTTATTCCGTGCCGACTTATAAAGATTCGTCTCTGACTCAATATTGGGTATTCGATCATAAGTATGTAGAGAAATACGGCATTGACCTGAACAACGTCAAGACTTTGAAGGATCTGGATAAGCCTTTCCATGATATGAAGGCGGGCGAAGGCAAGAGCTTCTATCCCTTGCCGCTCACCCAAGGCGACGGGTTTAACGGGTTCTTTAATCGATATGACGATCTCGCTCTCGGGTTCCCTCCCATCGGCGTAAAGGCGGATGACGCCTCCCGCAAGGTCGTCTCTGTTCTGGAGCAGCCGGATGTCATGGATGAATTGAAGCTGTTGCATCAATGGTACCAGGACGGCATCATCAATCCGGACGCACCTACCAAGCCGGAGGCGGACAAAGGCCGCGCATTCTTCAGCGCTCAAGGGTTCCCCGGCGCAGATGTCACCTGGCAGATCAACGAGGGCGTTGAGAAGTACGATATGACGCAGATTTTTGGTCCGCTCTACACGACCGCTACCATTCAAGGTTCCCTGAACGGGATCTCGGCGAACTCCAAATACAAGAAGGAAGCCTTGAAGTATCTGGAGCTCGTTAATACCGATCCGAAACTGCGCAACATGCTGGCTTTTGGCGAAGAGGGCGCAGACTTCCAGAAAATTGATGGCGAGAAGGTCGTTGAGCGTATTTCGGATACTTGGCCGCTGGCCGCTTATACGCAAGGTACCTTCTTCAACATGGCGACGACCAAGGGAGCTCCCGAGGATCAATGGGCTCAGGTTCAGAAGCTGAACGAACAAGCGTCCGCTTCAACCTTGCTGGGATTCTCGCTCGACACGACCGATCTGGCTACAGAAGTAGCGAACGTCAAAGCGACATGGGATAAGTACCGTTATGAATTGCTCACGGGCGCATCCGATCCGGAGAAAATGGTGCCTAAAATTATCGATGAGCTGAAAGCTGCGGGAATGGACACGATCATGGAGGCTGCGCAAGAGCAGATTAATGCTTTCTTTAAGTAAAAATAACGCTAGATTTGCGGGCCCGGACGGAGGCGTTTCTGCCGTTCGGGCCTTTGATATGTCGACGGTTTGGATGATAAAGCATAGCATTTTCGGCATTTTGCGGGTACACTTTAGATGGAATCAGCGCCGCAGGACAAATGGCAGAGGAGGCGCCGCATGAGTTCCTTCTGGCAGATCAAAATCTATCGCAGAAAATTTATAGCCTATACTGTATTTGTGGTATCTATAGGTTTGACGCTTGGCATCATGACCTGTGCGGTGCTGCTGTATCAGTGGATCGAGAACGCCCGCAGCGAGGCTGTCGGCGCCTTTGCCCGCATCGAAACCCGTCTGCAGTATAATGCGGATCGGATCGAAGCCTATATGCAGCGGATTTACTCCAATCCGCGTTTGATGACCGACGTGCAATGCTTTCTGGGTAATAGTGCGGAAGGCTACCTCACGAGCAGGCTGCAAAATAGCCATTATAACGAACCGCTCGTCTCCCTTCCCGAAGATATGAAGGCCTTTCTATACAGCTCGGCGCAGGGGGATATTACCCAAATCAGTCTGCATGCCGGGTCGGAGGGCAATGTGGTGCGGTTTGACGGCTACGGCAACGCCAGCTTTTTGTTTCGCCTCCCGGACACGGACGAAGCTTTCCGCGAGCAGATCCAAAAGGGATTTGTTTACCGCAAAAAATTGTCCGATCCGAATCAGATTTCCCGCCAGATCGGGGAGTTCCGTTTCCTGGTCGGCAGCGATCCGTTATTCAGGAGCGTGCAAGGCTACAAACTGGGCACGGCTGCAGCTGTAAGCGCTTCCGGGGACGTGTACGTGATTGCCGGTCGTGACCGCGGGACGGAAGAAGGGGTTCTCAAAGCAATAGAAGCGAAACAAAACAGCGGGTATCTGACCTTGGGGGGATGGAGAAGCGCATTTTTCATGAACTTTACTTCTACCAAGTTTGATTACCGGTTTGTCGTGCTCGTCGATTTGCCTCGGCTCATGCAGGAGAAAGCCCCAATCCTGATTGCCGTGCTTAGCGTTGTATTGATGGCCATGATCAGCGTACTGCTGCTGATCGTTTACAATCTGCTAGACGACGCGAAATTTCTGAGACGCATTATCCATTCCATCAAACGCGTGAAAACCGCGGATTTCACCTCGAATTCTCCCGCCCGTTACCGGAGGAACGAATACGGCATGATCGCCCGGGAACTGGACGATATGGTGCATGAACTCGATAAACATATACGCACCGAGTATTTGCTAAAGCTGAAGCAGCAGGAGACGGAAATGAGGGCGCTTCAGCATCAAATCAATCCGCATTTTTTGTACAATACGCTTGAAGCGATTCGCTCTACGGCCCTGGTTCACCAGGACGTTGACACCGCCGACGCCATCGCGAACCTGGGGGCGTTATATCGCGATATCGTAAAAAAGGAAAATAGGATTTCCATCGGCGACGAGTTGGAGTTGCTGCAAAAATATTTAAGAATCATGGAACTGAAATACCCGGGACGGTTTTATTATCAGCTCAATGTGGATGGGTCGTTATTACCTGTACCGACGGTCAAATTCTGGATGCAGCCTCTGGCGGAGAACTTTTTCGTCCATGGCTTCAACCCGGGCCATGAATTTAATTTGTTAGTCGTAAACGGTTGGGAAACGGACGAATGTTTCGTCCTGGAATTTGTGGATAACGGAAAATGGATCTCCGCGGACCGCCTGGAAGAAGTCAGACGCACGCTTTCCCGCCGGGATGACGCTCCCGTGCGGAGCATCGGTTTGCACAATGTCTATACCCGGCTGCATTTTTTCTATGGAGAGGTCTTTTCCATGGACATTGAAAATAACGAGGAGGCAGGAGTCAAGATTACCGTGATGATCGCAAAGGGGTGATTTCAACATGTATAAGCTTCTGATCGTAGATGACGAACCGCAGATTCTCGAGGGCATGAGGCGGACGTTGGATTGGGCAAGCTACGGCTTTCACCGGATCGAGACGAGCGAAACCCGGGAAGACGCGATTGCGAAATCCGTGGAGATGCTGCCGGATATCGCCATCTTCGATGTATGTATCGGCATAGACCGCGGCTATGAGATCATCAACAAACTTAACGAACTGCGACTTCCTACCAAATATATCGTGATGAGCGGTTATAGCGAATTCAAATATGCCCAAGAGGCCATTCGCTGCGGAGTTAAGGATTATCTGCTCAAGCCCGTGGAGCGTTCCAAGTTGCAGAAGGTGATTGAGAAGATCATTATTGAAGATCTGCACGGCACGTTGAATGGCGTCAACAGTAAGAATACGAACACGGACCCGATCCTGGGGGTGGCTTACGAGGATCTGTCCAAATTGACGGGCCGCATCCTGCTCATGGTTAAGGCGGAGTACGCCCAGAACATCACGTTGAAGTCGGTGGCGGAGCGTTTTCGCATGAACAGTACTTACCTTGGACAGCTGTTCTTGAAGGAAGCCCATATGAAATTTTCGGAATATTTGATGGCTTACCGGATGCTCCAGGCGAGAGAATACATTCTGACGACGGACGAGAAAATTTCCAGTATCGCGCTTGCGGTAGGATATCCGAACTTGAATTATTTTTACACGCATTTTCAAGGATATTTCGGTATGTCGCCTTCGGAGCTAAGAAAAAAAGACTAGGCTTCGCCTGGCGGAAAGGAGGTTACTATGAAGCGCCTCTCTTGCTTCGGCCGGATCGTCAAGTGCGTCTTGTTAACCGGCTTGTTATCCCTGCTTGCTGCGGGATGTTCCCCGTCCTCCGACAAAGTGGACACGGAGCCCGGCGGGGATAGGGTCAATCTGGTCTATTATACGATCGGAGAGCCGGATCAGGATTTGAAAAGGGTCAATGACAAGATCAATGAAGTCTTGGCTAAGAAGATCGGCGTAACCATCACCTATATCAAGGTGGGCTGGCAGGATTATGAAAATCGCCTGAATACGATGGTGTCGGCGGGGACCCCCTTCGACATCGCCTTTGCGCCGGATTTTACCGCTTATGTCAAGCGGGGGGCCTGGTTGCGGCTGGATGACTATTTGGCCGGTACGGGCATGGAGATGTACGAGGTCATCGACCCTATTTTTTGGCAGGGCGTGCGTATGGATGACGGGGGCACTTACGGCGTACCGACCAATAAGGAATTGGCGGTACGCCAACAGTGGATGTATCCGGAGCAACTGGTGGACAAGTATAACATCGATATTTCGGCCTACAACACCCTGGAATCGTTGGAGCCTTTGCTGCGGATGATTAAGCAGCAGGAGCCGGATTATTTGCCGATGGAGCTCGACAAGGATTCCCATAACTTTTTCGCTTTGTATGGGTACGAGTACGTGATCGACAAGAAGCTTCCGCTGATGGTGAAGTCTTTGGGTCCGGGTTCCCGGGTCGTGAACATCTTTGAAACCACGGAAGCGCGGCAGGTGCTGGATACGCTTCGGCGCTATTATCGGGCGGGCTATATCAACGAGGATGCCGCCTTGCGAGAGGGGCAGGAGCTCAAAAGAGGCGAAAAGGTGTTCTGGAAAGCCTCCAGCGGCGGACCTCTTGCCGAGAACAGCTGGAGCAAGGATCGCGGCTACGAAGTGGCGACGCATCCCGTAACGAGCGAGATCGTCACGACAGAAGACGTGCGGGGAGGCGTTATGGCGGTCAGTTCGGATACGAAGCACCCCGTCGAGTGCATCCAGTTTTTGAATCTGCTCAATACCGATCCCGAGGTGCGAAACCTGTTCAATTACGGGATAGAAGGGGTGCATTATACCTTGGACGGCAAAGGACAAGTCGTGTTGATCCCCCCGAAGGACGCCGACGGAAATCCCGTGCCGGACGCAGCGCCAAGCTATTCCGGGGTGACGTACACCCAAGGCAACTGGTTCATTTTGAAGACGATGGGCGGCGAGAATCCGGAACCTTTGAATAAATGGGATGAATTCCGTTCCTCCAACGCACGGGCCGTGAAGTCGAACACGTTTGGTTTTACCCCGGATCTGTCGATGATGCCGATCCAGCTCCAGAACATCGAGATGGTCTGGCAAAAGTATTATCCGAGCCTGATGACAGGCAGCGTGGACATAGACACCGAACTGCCGAAGTTCAATGAGGAGCTCAAGCAGGCGGGCCTCGACGAGGTCCGGGCCGAGGTGCAGAAACAGCTGGACGCTTGGCGTTCTGCCCGCACCTCTTAGGGGATTTTCATTTGTAACCCTTTCTATACTCTTTAGGCCTTGGTAAATGGGACAATTAAGAAGAAATAAATGATGGGATGGAGGGGCACGGGATGAACAAAATTGTCCTAACCTTGGCGTTCTTGTACGTCTTGACGGGATGCGCAAATTCAAACGATGTCCGATCGGCGACGAATACGGGAAATCAACAAAATGCCGAAACAGCTAAAGCACCGTCCTTCGCAGTTACTTATAAGCAAGTCGACACGATGGAGCTCAAACAGGCGGAATCTTCCCCCAAGGGCGAGCTCGTCGAAATCAGAAAGCTGGAGCAGGCGGAGATCGCCGCTATCGTCGGGCGGCCGATGAGAATCGGTTGGTAGCGACCCTTCAGGTCGGATCGCCGAATTCAAACGGCCCGTCCCTGCTTCGTATCGATGCCCATACCGTCGAAGCGGATGTGGATGAAGATGGGGGCGAGGAAATCGTAGATTCGGTCGGCACGGCAGCCGAAACCACCATCTATAAGCTCCGAGATCAACGGATCGCAGCGAGCAACCTAAATGAACTCATGAAGGCTCAAGTTGTTCTTTATGATCTTGTTAGCAATACGTTTCAGGTACAAAGTTAAGGGCAACGAAATGACGAAGTGGAAGCTTCGGGGGAATGAAATGAAAATGGTCCTTTAAGCTATGAATTCTATGAATGGTGTGGTCAAAATGGAGAACGGGAACGAGAAACCTAAAACGACTCGATATACCTGCTTCTGCGGTACATTGACCCCAGCAAAGCGTTTTCGGGGAAGATGCTTACCCGTCTCCAGTCGAGTTTGTCGTCGATATGGCCAAAGGTCTCTATACTCTGGAGGCTGTCGCACGTGTTCTAGAGGAACATTCCAGTGAAAGATGATTCAATCATGATCGTGGGTTTAACGCCCGCAATGGAGCTTGATGAAGGGGGATTATGCACCGAATTTTTGACTTTTGTCGACCATAAAATCATCCAAATGTTTCTCTATAATCGTCTGGACGATTTCAATCTGTATGCTTCGGTAATCATGCGCGGCGATATACGGAAGCCTACCATGGCTTTCAGGTTACGGTTAAGCGACTCGTCAATCACTCCGTTTGTCATCAACAGATCAAACGCATCCCGACTGCTTTGGGGGATTCCCCATTTATTTTCCGAAACAAGATGCATGGCCAGATCAATGCATGCCTCGCAGGCTCGCTGCAAGTTGAGAATAATGGAATCTTGCTTGGTAAAATTCAAGAGATTCTCCATTTTACCCTCATATTCTTCTTTGATTCGTTTTATGCATCGGTTGATAGTCTCCGATTTGTTAGCCACGATATCACGGTTCATATCTTCACCCTCTCCGGTAGCTCTCCATAATTTCTTGCCGCTCGTCGTTAAGCAGAGCATACTCTTTCAAAGCATACATAAATGCCGTCTGACGTGTATAAGGTTCCGAATCATGCAGTATCTCGCCTGTTCCAATGATCTGGGCTTTGAAAACAGGGCTGGCTTGAGGAAAAAAAATCAGGTCTATCTCACGCTGGGCAAGGCCGGCCAACTCCGATGAAGCCATAAATAGTTCATAAGCGGAAGGGGCGGGGATATCGGACATAAACGCAATATCAACATCGCTGTCCTGACGCATCTCTTCCCTGGCAGCCGATCCGAATAAAATCACCGTATGCGCCTTGAAGCGCTCAATCAAATAGCCGGTTATGGCTGATTTTTGCCTTGGATTAAGCCCTGGATTAGGCATAGCACACCATCCGTTCGATAAAACATATTGGATTTACTCTTTCAATTGACGCCTTACCATGAGCGTATCCAAAAATGCGAAGAAATACAAGTGAGAAAACCGGGATTCCTTACGCCTTAGAACAGGGATCTTATTTTTTCTCCAATCGTGTTTATCATCTTCTGCCCCGTGTTTGCCTCCGTAAGGGTGATGTCCCACATCACGGCATTTGTCAGCGGATTGGGATCATGGTTAATTGTTTTTAGGGTAAGTTCATGGGTTCCCTTTAAAGGCACTTGAAAAGAGGAAAGCTGATTCTCCCCGCTTCTGGCTGATAGATCCAGTGAATAAATGACGGTTCCGTCGGCGATAAAAATGATTTCGCTCCTTCCGTTGCTTGCGGCGTTGATTACGTCGTCCGGTATAGCAACATAGCCCGCCATATTTGTATATTTGCGATTTAGAAGATACGAAAACGCATTGTTTTTTGTATTTTTTCTGCTGTACAGATTGATTTGAGGCTCAACTTTGGTTTGGGCCGCTGTAAAACCGGATAGGCTTTCATCCCATAATACAGCCCCATCTTTTAAGGCAAGTTCATTCAGGGCTACGGTTTCTCCGCTCCCTTGTTCTAAATAATGATTGATGCCGCCAACAACGGCAATAGTACCCATCGCCATTACAATCGCTGTCAGGATAATTCTAAAGATCCCCTTAAATTTATCGCGATCATGAGTTACGATGCGTTGTGCCCCATATCCCACCGCAGCCCCTAATGTATTAATGATGATATCGTCTATATCAAACGCGCCTAAACGTGAAAGCATTTGTAAAGTTTCAAGAAGTGTAATGGACAGCATAAATAAAAGGATAAATCGGATAAAACGACAACGAAACAGCAGTGGGATGACAATCCCAAAAGGGATGAACGCTACAAAATTCCCCAATTCAAAAAACCAAATTTGAAAATCTCTCCCCATTGGAAAGTGTAAAGGAATCCCTTCGGGTATGACGCTATATCGCAAGTTAGGGTCTTGAATAAAAGCCCCTCTGTTGAAACCGATATACAAAAAATAGAAGATTAAAACGGTATATACCGCCAACAGTATAATGGCGATTCTTCGTGCCTTCCCTTGAAACATAATTCCATTCCTTTCTTCTTCGCAATGGCCTAATCCGAGCGTATCCAAAAAAACGAAGAGATGCAAGTTGCGCCGCGTGAATTGAGTATTGACAATCATTTAATTCTCGATATACTTTTACTAAAAGCATTTAAAAAAGTATTATTTAAAATGAAGTTCAAAAGTAAAACGATGGGATAGGGTAGAGAAACCGCGAGAATTGAAATGGCAGGGAGGGAGAACATGGGGGAACCCATCAAGCTTAGGGTAGCGCAAATCGAGAAATCTTTTCCGGGGGTCAAGGCTCTAAACAAGATCGATTTTGCCGTCAAGAAAGGCACCGTGCATGTGCTTTGCGGCGAGAACGGCGCGGGAAAATCCACGCTGATGAAGATCATCAACGGCGTGTACCAGCCGGATGCCGGCGAGATCTATCTCGACGGGAAGCTCGTCAAAATCGGCAATCCGCTGCAAGCCCGGCAACTCGGCATTTCGATGATCTTTCAGGAATTGAATTACGTGGCGGAGATGTCCGTCGAGGAGAACCTGTTCCTGGGGAGGTTGCCCGTCAACCGGTTGGGCAAGGTCGATTGGAAGGAAGTCACCCGGCGCACGGTCGAGCTGCTGCAAGCGGAGCAATTGCCGTACGATCCGAAGACGCCGCTCAAGGAGTTGACAGTCTCGGACATTCAAATGCTGGAAATTATGAAAGCGGTATCAAACCAGGCGGAGCTCATTATTATGGACGAACCGACCTCGGCGATCACGCAAAAGGAAGTCGACAGGCTGTTCGCGAAAATCCGCGAGCTCAAAGCCAGGGGCGTCAGTATCATCTACATCTCGCACAAGCTGGACGAGATCTTTCAGATCGCCGACGAGATTACGGTGTTTCGGGACGGTGCCGTGGTGGACAGCAAGCCGAAGGAAAAGCTGGACATCGAGACCGTCATCAACCTGATGGTGGGGCGCCAGTTAAAGGACACGTACCCGAAGGCTAAGGCGGAAATCGGCGAGGAAATCCTCCGAGCCCAAGGGTTGACGCGCGATAACGTGTTTCGAGATGTTCATTTTCATGCCCGGCAAGGCGAGATAATCGGCTTCGCGGGATTGATGGGGGCCGGCCGGACCGAGGTCATGAGATCCCTGTTCGGGCTCGATCCGCTGACGTCCGGGACGATCCGGATCAAGGGCGGGAACGTGGCGAAGCCCACCGTACGGGGCAGTATGGAGAAGGGCTTGGTCATGCTGTCGGAGGACCGGCGGCGTTACGGCATCATCCCCGTGCGCTCCGTGCGGGAGAATACGACGCTGGCCGTGCTCAGCAAGGTGTTCTACGGGTTTCGGCACCGCCCGAAGAAAGAGCAAGAACTGGTCAAGGGGATGTTCGACAAGATGAGGGTCAAGACACCGACCCTGGAAACGACCATCGCTTCGCTTAGCGGGGGGAATCAGCAGAAAGTGCTGCTCAGCAAATGGATGCTTCTGAATCCGGACATCCTCATCCTGGACGAACCGACCCGAGGGATCGACGTCGGGGCCAAGTACGAAATTTACAAGCTGATCGGCGATCTGGCCGAGCAAGGCAAAGCGATCCTCATGGTCTCCTCCGAACTGCCCGAATTGATCGGGATGTGCGACCGGATTTATGTCATGGCGCAGGGCACGGTGACGGGAGAGATCGGGCGCGAGGACTTTTCCCAGGAAACGATCATGAAGTACGCAACCGGAACGATGACCAGCGAGGTGAATTAGATGGACGCCACTCTTCATATTTGGCAGTTGTTAAAAAAGAAATACAGCATCTACCTGGTGCTGCTCGTGTTGTTCCTGATCTGTACGTTCGCGAATCCGAACTTTCTTTCGGTTACGAACCTTACCAACGTCTCTACGCAACTGGCCGTGACTACGATCCTCGCGTTCGGGGCGACGATCCTGATCATCTGCGGCATGCTGGACTTATCGGCAGGCTCCGTGCTGGCTCTTTCCGGGGTGTTCGCTGTATCCGCTTACAAATCGACCGGGTCAATGTTTCTGGCAGTGTTCGCCGGCATCCTGACCGGCGTGGTCTGCAACGTCATCAATGCGGTCATGATCAGTACCTTCAAGGCGCCGCCGTTCATCGCGACGTTGGCCATGATGGCCATGGCCCGCGGCGTAGCCCTTCATTTTACCAAAGGCCAGAACATCCTGCAGCTTGGAGACTTTGTCGTACTTGGACAAGGCAAGCTGCTGGGCATTCCGATTCCGGTTATTTTTCTGGTAGCGATTGGGGTAGTGACGTGGTACCTGCTGACCCACACCCGGTTCGGCCGGTCCGTATACGCCGTGGGCGGTAATGAAGAGGCGGCGGTCGCTTCCGGCATCAATGTGCACAAGATCAAATATACCGCCTTTATCATTAACGGGATTCTCGTCGGCTTGGCCGGCGTGCTCTTTATGGCACGGGTGAATGCGGGGTTGCCGAACGGCGCGGTCAACTATGAATTCACGGCGCTCACGGCCGCGATCATCGGCGGCACCAGCTTCTCGGGGGGCGTCGGCACGGCGGGCGGCACGCTGGTCGGCGCGTTCATCGTGGGATTCCTGGACAACATCATGAATTTGAGCGGCGTCAACTCCTACATGCAGCAAATTATTCGCGGCGCTATTATCGCCTTGGCCGTCATTTACGATATCCAGACGAAAAAGCGGAAGACGAAAAGCCTGTTGGGCCGCGTCGAGGACAACCGCTCAAGCATCAGGCAGAAGAAGCGAAAGGGTACTTCGGTTTAAGAAGCATGTTTCTAGCGGAAACATTTGAGTTGCTCACGTAGGCTCCAGCACGCTACCGGACACCAGAAACGTTATTGACCCACTGGGACAGTTTCCGATTCTAACGGAACGAGGAGGCCTTATTTCGGTCAAAAGCGGCTAAATCGCCGCCATGGAAGCCCAATAAGGTCTCTGGAGTCCGTTACAGCAGGAAATAGCCCGGAAATGGGCAAATAAGGTCATTACGGTCCGTTACGCAGCCGGGCTACCGGGAGCCCCTAGCTTCATCCAACTTTCTCGGTGCTGAGAAGCCGACTTTTTGAACACTCACTTTGAGCAGCTCCACTGTTAAACATAGGTCCAAAATAAACATAAAGGGATGATGAAATGTGAGAAAAACATGGGTTTCTACAGGGATATTATTGTTGTGTGCCCTGATGTTGGCGGCATGCGGTTCTACCAACGGGGCGGCTTCATCGAATGCCTCCTCCGGCGGCGATGCGTCAGGCAAGACCTATAAGGTCGCCTATATCGCCCGGGCGCAATCCGACTCCTTCGCGGCTTGGCTGGCCAACGCGGTCAAGGAGGAAGCGGGGAAGTACGACCATATTAAGCTCGATGTCTTCGACGGTGAAGCGAATGACGAGAAAGAGAATTCCTTGATCGAAAACGCGATTACCAACAAATACGATTTGGTCATCGTACAGCCGAATAACGGCGAAGCCCAACGGCCTTACGTCGAGAAGGTGGTGCAGGCGGGGATTTTCGCCATTACGACAAATGCCCGGATTTCGGGCATCGAGGGGGCCTCATCGGTAGACGCCCAGCCTTACGAGCAGGCTGCCGTCAACGCCCGCGCCGCCCTCGAACAAGTGCCGCAGAACGCCAAAGTCGTCGTCCTTCAAGGCCCATCGGGCAATTTCCATGCCGACGAGCGGCGCAGAAGCTGGCAGGAGGAGTTCTTCGATAAGCGTCCCGACGTGCAAATCGTCGGCGAACAGATCGCCAACTGGAACAAAGACGAAGCGATGCGGTACATGGAAGACTGGGTACAAGCGAACGACAAGATCGATGCCGTCATCTCGATGAATGACAACATGGCGGCCGGCGCGGTCGAAGTTGTGAAGGACAACCCGAAATACAAGGATATGTTTGTCTACGGCGTGGACGGAACGGCGGAAGCGGTCCTGCTGATCAAAGAGGGGAAAATGACATCAACCACGCTGCAAAACGCCTTCGATCTTGCGGAGAAGCTGCTCGAAACCGGCAATAAGCTGCTGACCGGCGAAGAGAAGCAAATCGATACCGATATCGGCAACCCGTTGATCAACAAGGATAATGCCGACGAATACATCGAACTGCTGAAGAAGGCCGGCGCGATTCAATGACTTTTCACTACTTAACACCAAGCCGATGCTTCCGAAGCGAGTTTTGTTCGAAGCTGATTCAGGAAGCAACGCTCACAAAACTTTTAGGAGGAGAGAACCATGCTGAACAGAGTAGCGTATATGACGGGACTTCGGGACATGGAGCTGCGTACGGGGGACATCCCCGTACCGAAGGACCATGAGGTGCTCGTCAAACTGGAGTTTGTGGGGATTTGCGGTTCCGACGTGCATTATTACGAAAGCGGCAGGATCGGCAGTTTCGTGGTCGAGGGCGACTTCATCCTGGGCCATGAATGCGCGGGTACGATCACGGAGGTGGGGGCGGCTGTTCGGCATTTGAAAGTTGGCGACCGGGTCGCCTTGGAGCCGGGGCTCACTTGCGGACATTGCGAGTTCTGCAAATCCGGCCGGTATAACCTGTGTCCGGATGTGCGCTTCCTGGCCACTCCGCCGATCCACGGATGCTTGTCCGATTATATCGCCTATCCGGCCGATATGGCCTTCAAGCTTCCGGACCGGGTCAGCACGCGCGAAGGCGCGCTCGTGGAGCCGCTGGCCGTCGGTCTGCACGCGGCAAGCCAAGGACAGGTGAAGCTGGGCGACCGCGTAGTCATTCTGGGCGCCGGCGCCATCGGCCTCATGACGCTGCTAGCCAGCCGCGCCTTCGGCGCCTTGGAGACGATCGTGGTCGACGTCATCGAGAACCGGCTGGATTTTGCCAAGAAGCTGGGGGCTACGCGGGTCGTCAACGCCAGGCAGGAGGACGTCGCCGCCGTCGTTGCGGAATGCACGGACGGGCAGGGCGCGGACGTCGTGATCGAAACGGCGGGAAGCGAAGCGACGATCAAGCAGACGCCGTACCTCGTCAAGCGGGGAGGAACGATCGTGCTCGTCGGGTTCGCGCCTAAGGATATCATCGATTATGATTTCATGCAGATCCTGTTGAAGGAAGCCCGGATTGAATCCGTGTTCCGTTACCGCAACTTGTTTCCGCCGGCCATCGGAGCGATCGCGGACGGGCGGATCGATGTGAAGCCGATGGTTACCCACGAATTTTCGTTCGAGGACAGCAAGTTGGCGTTTGACTACGTTATCGAGAACAAAAACGATGTCGTGAAAGCCTTGATCAAAATGTAGATACTTATAGTCGAACGGGCGCTTCCCCTAAATTGGGAAAGCGCCCGTTTGGCGTTTGGCGTAGATGCCGGAAAGGTTCAAATCTCGTCGATGAACTTTTTGATCTGTTGCAGGGCGGCGCCGACGGCAGTCGCCTCCAATTTGTATTTGCAGACTTGCAAATAGCTCCCGTCGGGCTCGAACGTATTTTTTTGCGCGAGGAGGTTCTGAAGATGGGCGAGGTGCTCGTCCATGTAAGCTCCCACGTATCCCCCGACGATGACGTTGCAGTCGTAAAGCATCCGCAGATTGTTGATCGCGATCACCAAATAGGAGAGATATTCATCCCACAGCGCTTGCTGTGCAGGGGCTTTCTCCCTCAATAACCTGAAAAATTCGGCCATGCTTCCGTTCGTGCTGTCGGACAAGATTTTGGCCGAACAATAGGCATCGACGCAACCTCGTTGCCCGCAATAGCAGGTTCGTCCGTCCGGCACGACCGTCATGTGCCCGAATTCGCTGCTGCGCTGGTTTTGTCCGGCGTAGATGCTTTTGCCGATGATGACCGAACCGCCGACGCTGTTGTTGAGAGATAAATAAACGACGTTCTCAAAGCCGTCCTCATTCCAGAACTCGGCCATGCCCGCGGCATTGGCATCGTTAATCAAGACGCAGGGATACGGGATGAATTCCTCGAAGCTGCGTATGCTGCCGCCTTGGAAATCGATCACCGCGGCATATTGGACCGTCTGGTCGCCGTGGGACAAAATCGCCGGCAGCGCGATGCCGACGCCGAGCAGCTTCCGGCGGTCCGCTCCGGAAGCGTCCAGGAACCGCTCCACGTACCGGCCGATCCCTTCGAAATATTCCCGCTTGTTCACGAACGGGTACGTATGCCGCACATGGTTGATCACGTTGCCGCCGAGGTCGATGATGACGATGCCGACGTGATTGCGCGTGATGTCCAGCCCTAAGGCGTACTTGGCTACGGGATTATAGGAGATCGCCTTGGCTTTTCTGCCGCCCGTCGATTCGAACAGGCCTGTTTCGATGACCAGGTCCCGCTCCTGCAAATCCTTAAGGTTCTGCGTCACGGTCGGCAGCGATAGCTGCAGCGAATGCGCGATATCCTGGATCGAAATGGGGTCATGCCGGTACAGGAAATTATAAATGACTTTACGATTGATCTTTTTGACCTCAATGCTGTTAGCGCGATTGGTCTTCATAAAGGAAGGGGTCACCAACTTTAATAAATGTCTTTTATTAATTACTTTATATTATACGGAACTGCCAGATCTTGCAAACAAATAAGTCATAGATTGACGGGGGGGGGGGAAGGCTGGAATGGCGCTTATCCAAATATGGCGGATCAAAATCGAAAGCGGCGTTTGGGGGGGCAAAGGGGCGTTCACTTCGCCGTCCTTACGGACTGAAATGACGTTATTTCGGGGAAAACAAGCGTTTGTAAAATGTAACGGACACTACAGCTCTTATTTGGTATTTGAGCGCACGTTTTTGGCTGTTTTCGGGCAAATAAGGGCACTCTGTCCGTTAGAATAAGAAACCCCCGTTTTTTGGGGTAGATAAGAGCGCTCCGGTCCGTTAGATAAAAACAAACAGCCCGATCCGTTCGGGCTGCTTGTTTTTTCCTATGCTCACTTATTCCCCATAAACCCTGACCTCGATCACCTCCGCATGCCCCGATCCGTTGGTCTCCTCCATGACCAGCCGAAGCGCTTTGGCCTGAACTGCGGTCTCCAGTAGGTGTACCCGCTTTCGCCGGCGATTGCCGGATTCCGCGATCAGCGTGGTCCAGTTGCCGGCGGGGTCTAGCGTCTCGATCCGGTAGCTTTTGACCAACTCGGGCAGGATCTCGAAAAGCGTGCGGTGGTGGTGCAGGTTGATCAGGTCTTCGTTGACGTCATCGTTAAAAATCAGGTGGATTTCGCGGACGATCTGTTCGTTCTCCCACTCCAGCGCCACCCAAGGTTCGGCATCCCGGGCCATCGGCTCCGACAGCCACAGATGCGGACCGCCGTATGGACGCTTATAGCCGTCCAGGAGGTGTTCGGGGCGATAAGCGTCCGTCGCGAAATTCGCGCGGAAGCAAACCGCTTTGCGCACCAGCCGTTTCATGCTCCATTCGACTACGGGCTGGGTGACGTCATGATCCTCCAGATCTTTGGAGACGCCATGGCCTGCGCCGCGTTCGAAAGCGAGCAAACCGGTCAGCGGGGTATGGGACATGTACAGCCGGACCAAAGGATTGCCGCGGACGATGATAACAGCGTTCTGCGCCTCGACAGGCGTCCAGTCGAGCGCGGCAGCGACCCACTGGCCGTCCCCCTTGGCCACGGCAACGGTCGTCCGGCATTCCAACGCGGCGGGAACGTAATTTTCCGGCCGCCCGGTGCTCCACACCTCGACGGTGAGCTCCGTGGCCTGCGAAGCGTCCAGCAGCCATTCGATCGTTCCGTCGATGCCGGGATCGGCGGGAAGCAGCAGGGCGACGTCGCGTTCCAACGGGTACGCCTCGTCGGCCGACTCCACCGCCAGCCGGGACAGGAAGGAGGAGGCGCTGATCTTCGCGCCGCGGGCCAAGTCCGCGGCGTCCTCGTTCGCCAGGCCGAGCACGGAGGCGTCCTGTCGCAGCAGCGTTTGCAGCAGCAGCGGAGTATGCTCGCGCGACAGCTCCCGCGGCGCGACGTTCAACTCCGCGCAAAGGGCGGCGGCGGTGCCGGCGGCTTCGCCAATCGTGGCGCAGGTGGCCATGACCCGCGTCGTGCCGAAGGCGACGTGCGTCGCGCTGATGTTGCGGCCCGCGAACAGCAGGTTGGACACGTTCGCGGAGTACAGCGACCGGAACGGAATATGGTAGTTGCCGTCCGCGTGCAGATGCTTCGAGCCGCTTTCCTCGGCGTACATGCCTTGCGGCGGGTGCAGGTCGATCGACCAACCGCCGAAGGCGACCCGGTCCGCGAACGGCTCCTGGGCGAGAATATCGTTTTGGGTCAGCGTGTAATCGCCGCAAAACCGGCGGTATTCCCGCTTGCCGGGGATGGAGCCGACCCACTCCAACGTCATGTTGTCGGCGTCGAATTGCCCGGAGTTTTTGATGTAATCCCAAATGCCGTAAATGACCGCCCACAGCTCGTCGCGGATGCGCTCGTTGTCGTGCACCGTATCGAGCTCGCCGCCCCATTCGATCCACCAGTAGTGGCAGCCCGAATCGCCGCTGCGGATCACCCGATTCAGCGGGATCGGCGTTTGCGTGATATCTTTGGCAAAAGAGGGCGGGACGAATTTCACCGGGTGCCCGGCGTCCTTCGTGTAGAACAGCAGCGTGCTGCCGAGCGTGATGTCGTCGGCGGTCTCGGGCGCCCAGGCCTCGCCGTATTCGTGCCGGGCTTCCCGGCCGATCCGGTACTTGGCGCCGGCGAGGAAGCCGACCAGCCCGTCCCCGGTACAGTCGAGGAAGACCGGGCTCTCAAAGCGGATGCGCCGCTCCGAGCCGATCATCCAGCCGGTGACCGACCGGATCTGCCGCGCCTCTTCCTCGCCGTCCGCCTCGACTTCGTGCACGTCGGTATTCAGGTATAACGAGATGTTCGGCTCGGCCAACACCGTTTCCAGCACGACCGCATCCCATAGATACGGATTGCCGTCCGGATTGCGGTACTGGTTCTCCACGAACATTTCGCCCATGATGCCGGTCTCGCGGGCGTACCGGTTCACGCCGTGCGCGGTCGCCCCGCACACCCAGACGCGCACCTCGCTGCTGGCATTGCCGCCGAGCACCGGGCGGTTTTGCACGAGCGCGACCTTTCGCCCGAGCCTTGCCGCCGCTACGGCGGCGCAAACGCCGGCCAGTCCTCCCCCGACGACCGTAATGTCGCTATGCACCGTTTCGTTTCTCATTTGGTTCGCAAGCTCCTTTCGATTGGCTGGATCAGTTGAATTTCCGTGGAATGAAGGAAGGAAAGTTGTATTTTGTACAACAATTTTCCCATGACTCCGGTTTGCCTTGCGAAATGTTGTAAAACGTACAACATTCCGCGGGGTTTTGGCCCGGATCGCCCTAAAATGTTGCACGAAATGCAACATTTTGGCTCAAACGACCCGAATGGGCCCGAAAATGTTGTATGAAATACAACATTGACCCATCTCCGGCGGGATACCAAGCCGCCGTCCTGACGGTGAAGGGCCTCAACCCTTCACCGCCGAGCTGGAGACGCCCTGAATGATGTATTTCTGGCCGATCAGGAACACGAGGATCATCGGGATAATGCCCGCGGTGGCCGCGGCCATCATGCCGTTGTAATCGACGGTGTTCTCCAGGATGAAATTTTGCAGGCCAAGCGGCACGGTGAACAGGTCCTGGTCGATCAGGAACACCAGCGCGTTTTCGTAATCGTTCCAGTGCCAGGAGAAGTCGATGATCGCCAGCGTGGCGATTGCCGGCTTGGCCAGCGGCAAAATCAGCCGGAAGAAGATGCGGAAATGGCCGGCGCCGTCGATGAAGGCGGCTTCGGAAATTTCCTGCGGCACGGTGAGGAAAAATTGCCGCATCATAAATACGCCGAAAATCGTGAACATTCCGGGCAAAATCAGCGCCCAATGCGTGTTGTAAATCCCCGCCCAGTCGAACATGATGAACTTCGGGACGAACAGCACCTGCGGCGGCACCATCATCATCGACAAATACACCATGAACAGGGCGTTCCGCCCCTTGAACTCGATCCGCGAAAACCCGTAAGCCGCCAGCGAAGACAGCAAAACGGCGCCGGTGACGCTGATCAGCGAGATTTTCAGGGAATTCAAGTAATAATGGGCGAAGCTGTTCTCCCCGGTCCATACCTTGATATGGTGCTCCCAGTTGAAATCGGCGGGAATCCATTGGATCGGATATTCGAATACCTCCGCCGGCGTTTTGAACGAGGTGCTGATCATCCACAGGAAAGGAACGACCATGAGCACCCCGAAAAAGAGCATGACGCACGTGGCGGCGATTTTGGTGACGGAAGTCGATTGCATGCTTTTTCCCCCTTATTTAGTGAAAGTTCAAAAAGTCAGATTTTCAGCACCGAAGCTTATGCTTTCGAAGTGCGTTTTTTCAAAACGCTTTAGGTTGGACGAAGCTAGGGTCTCCCGGTAGCGCGGCTACGTAACGGACCGTAGTGACCTTATTTGGCCATTTCCTGGCTCTTTCCCGCTGTAACGGACTCCAGCGACCTTATTGGGCTTCGATGATGGCGATTTAGCCGCTTTTGACCGAAATAAGGCCTCCTCGGTCCGTTAGAATCGGAAACTGCTCTAAAGTGGGTCGATAGCGTCTCTGGTGTCCGTTAGCTTGCTGGAGCCTACGCTTTGGCCCGGCTGAGTTCAAGATTCGATGTCGAGTCTACTTCGTGATCTGCATCGTGATCAAAAGATGACTTTTTGAACAACCTCTAGTAGTGCACCCAGCGTTTTTGGCCGACCCACTGGACGACGGTGAAAATCAGGATGACCAGGAACAGCGCCCAGGAAATCGCCGAGGCGTAGCCCATTTCGTAATAACGGAAGGCGTTCTGGTAAATGAACAGCGACAGCACGGTCGTGCTGTTCCCGGGGCCGCCTTGCGTGATCGCCTGAATGATCCCGAACTGCTTGATCGACATGATCAGTCCGGTCACGAGCAGCAGGAACGTGGTCGGGCTAACGAGCGGCCACACGACGCTGCGGATCGTTTGCCAGGTGCGGGCCCCGTCGATTTTGGCGGCCTCCAGCAGCTCCCCGGAAATTTCCTGCAGGGCGGCCAGGTAGATGATCATGTTGTAGCCGAGCATAAACCAGATCCAGATGATGTCGATGGCGTACATCGACGTCTCCGTGGTCGACAGCCATCCCGGCGGATGGGCGATGCCGACCGCCCGTAGCAGGCCGTTGATCGGCCCGTTCGTCGGCTGGAACAGCAGCATCCAGACGAAAGCGACGGCGACGCCGCTGGTGATGTAAGGCATGAAGTACAAGGCGCGCAGCAGCTTCTTCAAATGCACGGAACGGTTCAGGATCACCGCCACGACAAAAGCCAGCCCGATCGACACCGGCACCGACAGCAGGAAGATCAGGGTATTTTTCAACGCGATATAGAAGACTTCGTCCCCGAGCATTCTTTGGATATTGGCCAGTCCGACGAACTTGATATCCGGCTTCATGAACTTGTAATCCGTGAACATCAGGTAAAACGAAACCATCGCCGGCAAAATAAAAAACAGCAGCACGCCGATCATGTTCGGTCCGATAAAGACGTATCCCAGCATTTGCTGCCTTTTCATCCACGATGTTTTCATAGATAACGTAAAGGATACTCGAGACTTTAGTCATGAGAGGAATTTACGTAGTCTCCACCTCACTGACAAGCTCTATTCCTTTACTTCCTCCCTTCAAAATATTGTAACTATCACTTTTAATGAGAACAAATGTTTGGTAAAATGGAATGAGATAGATGTTGCTTCCCTGTATTGACTTCACCCTTCTTTGAAGTGTGGTGACAGGTTTGAAACTTACTTTAACAGCAAAAGTGAAAATACTGCCTAATGGGCAACAAGCGGATTGGTTACGGCAAACCCTGCGCGCTTACCGCGATGCGAGCAACCACTTGTCTGTACTTGTGCATCAAGACAAAATCCTCTCCAAGACTTTACTCCAGAACATAGTGTACCGAGAATTGCGCAACGCTTTTTTACTTCGGTCGCAAATGGCCCAGTCCGTTATGAAGACCGTCATCGCCAGATACAAGTCGTTACTCGGCAATAAACACCCTTGGACATGCGTCGTTTTCAAGAAACCCGAGTACGACCTGGTGTGGAATAGGGACTATTCGCTCTCCGAACAAATCATTTCCATCAACACGCTGTATGGCCGGATCAAAGTACCCTACATGACGAAAGGTATGGAATCTTACTTTGACGGATCTTGGTCCTACGGCACGGCAAAGTTGGTCCACAAGAAAGGGGAGTTTTTCCTCCATATTCCAGTCTCAAAAGAAATCGCCGAAATCGAAACAGAAGCCATCCATCAAGTCGTTGGTATTGATCTTGGGATCAACTTTGTCGCCACCAGTTATGATTCGCAGGGCAAGTGTGCGTTCTTCCAGGGTCGACCGATCAAAGACAAGCGGTCGAGGTACAAGCATATGCGCAAACAACTGCAACAAGTCGGCACAGCCTCCGCCAGAAGGAAACTAAAGCGGATTGGAGGACGAGAAAACCGTTGGATGCAGGATGTCAATCATTGTGTATCGAAGGCACTCGTCCGTAAGTATGGTGCAAACACCTTGATGGTGGTGGAGAATTTAACAGGTATTCGTAGTAAAACGGAAAAGGTTCACCTTAACGAACGTTATGAATCGGTATCCTGGTCCTTCTACCAACTAAGACAGATGATCGAGTACAAAGCCGCATTACATGGAGCCAAAGTGATAGCTGTGGATCCTAAGTACACCTCACAGACCTGCCCAAAGTGCGACCATAAAAATAAAGGGAACCGGGACAAGAAGAAGCATCACTTTAAATGTAAAGAATGCGGGTATAGCTCAAATGATGATCGAGTGGCCGCCATGAACCTTCAGCGTATTGGAATGAAGTACATCGCTGAAGGAATTGTATAGGTATACCTATACAATAAGGCAGAAGTCAACCTGCCTATAGTAACGCCATGTTAAGGAAGGAGACTTTTTGTCGCATGTACTTCCGGGCAGTTACAAGCTCGTGACTTTAGTCATAAGTAGTTGACATGGCTCCACTCCTCTTGGTCTTGAAAGTTCGGTTATGTCCCCAGCATACCAAGAGGGGGCGGGCCGTTTTAAGGAACAAAACCACCGACCTCATGCTACAGAAATACGCAATTCTCGGAGGGTCGCCGGAGGGCGCGCGGGATGAGTGGATTTGTTCTATAGGATAGAGAGAAGGGCCCGGCTGCCTTCAGCCGGACCCTTGAAAAACCTGAGTAAACCCTATTTGTTCTGTTTCAGGAACTCATTGTGGCGTTTCACCATCGCCTGCACGGTTTGCTCGACGGTCTGATTGTCGAGGAAGTATTTCTCGTATTCCTGCGCGCGCATGTCGACCATTTCCTGCGGGAGCTTGCGGACAAACGTCGGCGTCTCGTTCCCGTACAGGACGAATTCCAGCGATTCCTGGTCATACGTATCCGCGTATTCGCCAAGCAGGCTCTGGATCGCGGCGTCCTGGTCGACCGCTGCCGAAGCGGGCAGCCGCCCTCCGGCGGCCATCGGCATCATGCCTTCGTCGGCGTACCATTTGAGGAACTCCCAGGCGGCATCCGTGTTTTTCGAGTTGGCATTAATCGAGATGAAGTCGCCTACGCCGCCGCTGGTGATGAAGTCCGCTTCGTTTTCGGCCAAGCGGGGTACGGGAGCGAACGCGATTTTGAAATCGCGGGGGAAGTCCTTCATGTTGTTGGAGCTGCGGAGCAGCCATTCCCCGATATTGATCATGGCCGCTTCGCCGCCGAGGAACATATTTTCCACCGGCATTTTGGACGTCAGCTGCTCCCCGAGCGGCGGCGTCGTCTGATCGTCCTTCATCATGGCGTTCATCGTTTCCAGCCATTGGAGCACGAGCGGATGGTCCATGTTGGAGCTGCCGTCCTCTTTGACGTAGCCGTTCTTCTCCAGGACCGAATCCATCGGATCGGCGAACGGTTCCATATGCTGCACCAGCCCGTATTTGAATCCGGCGGCTTTCAGCGTCTTGGCGTATTCCCTGGCTTCGTCCCAGGTCCAGGCCTTGGGTACCGCCAGCCCAGCCGCGTCCAGCGCGTCCTTGTTGAGCGCAAAGAACTGGACGTTTTTCTTGGTGGGAATGCCGTAATATTTGCCGTCGATTTTCCAGGTTGCCGCGTTCGGCCCGATTTTCTCATCGATATTGTAGTCCGAGTAAGAGCTCAAATCGAGCACCGTGCCGGACTCGACTCGCTTGGCCGCCTGCGTGACCGAATAGTTGACGAACAGATCGACGGCTTGCCCGGTGGCGAGCGCGGTGTCCAGCTTCAGATTCCCGTCGTCGTCATTGACGAAGCGCACGTATTCGACCTGAATATCGGGATGCTCCGCGTTCCACGCATCCACCACCGCCTGCGGACCCGCTTCCGGCGGAACCCCGCCCCACATCGTCAGCTTCACGGTATCGCCCGATGAAGGCGCTTTCGAATCATTGGTCGCCGCTCCCGAATTTCCCCCGGCCTCATTGCCGTTATTGCCGCCGCAGCCGGCCAGCAGGCCGATCAGCAACGTGCAGAGCAGCAGCGCGGCCCATCCTTTTTTGTTTCGCACGGGTAAAGACCTCCCTATATCGTTGATGGTTGAATCCCCCCCATCGTAGCAGGGAACCGGAGCGGAATTGAACCTACATATCCCTTCAGATCACGGAACAAAACGATGCATTCGCGCGTCCGGTTCGGCCGTTTCGGGACCATCGATTTCTTCTATCGGGCCGTTTTGTTGCCTTGTCTATATCTGCTCGGCGTTTGCTGGGTCAAGCGCTTGAAGATTTTGATAAAGTAATTGTCATTGAGGAAACCGACCCGGTGGCCGATTTCATGAACCGGCAGATCGGTGTGGAGCAGATACTCCATCGCTTTCTCCACCCGGACCCGATGCAGGTAATGAATCAGCGTTTGCCCGGTTTTCTTCTTGAACAAGGCGCTGACGTAGTTTTCGCCCATCATCACGTATTGGGCCATCGACTTGACCGTGATGTCCTGCGGGTAGTTTTCGGCGATGTACGCTATAATCTTGCACACTTCCGGATGCGAAACGCCCGCTTCGGTTCCGGCCGGGCCGGGGCTTGAAGAAGCCGTCTGCCGCCCAGGGGCTTCCGCCTGCGGTCCTTCGCCTGCGCCTCCCGCCTCCCGCATGTCCGCTCCGGAACCGCCCCTGTCCGGATCTGCGCCGGTTGTCCCGGCGCCGTCCCGGGCCAGCTCCGCGCTCACCTTGCGCAGCGTATCCCGCAGCGAATTCACGCTCATCGACAGCTTGAGAATATAGTTGGAAGCGCCGTATTCCATCGCCTGCCGCACATACTCGAATTCGCCGATGCAGGTCAGCATGATGAAGCGGGAACGATAACCTTCCTCCCGGGTGCGCCGCAGCAGCTCTACGCCGTCCATCTCCGGCATCACGATGTCCGCTAGAACCAGATCGGGCGGGTCGCGCCGAATCATGTCCAGCGCCTCGCCGCCGTTGCCGGCTTCGCCCGCTACGGTAAACCCGAGCTCCTCCCAAGCGATGATTTCGCGCACCGATTCGCGAACGAACACTTCGTCTTCCACCAGCAGCACTTTCCACATGTTATCGCCCTCCCGTCGGTTCGTTTGCCGAAACCTCGCCCGGCGGCAGCGCCGGCGGACGATTTCCCCCCATGAGCCCCATGTCCTGGTCCTTGGCATAAGGCGTCGACAACAGAAAGGGGATCGTGAACCGGATGAGCGTGCCCCGATCCGAGGAAACCACGTCCATCCGGCCGTCTTCCTTAAAGAGCAAGCGCAGCCGTTCCCGGACATTGTCCAGACCGATCCCCGGCCGTTTTCGCGTCTGCTTCATTTGCGCCGAACGCTCCATGCCGATGCCGTTGTCCTCGATTTCCACGGTCAGCTTGGCGGAACCCTCCCGCCGGACGCGAATCTCGATCAGGCCCTTGTCGGCCAGATGGCTGACCCCGTGCATGATGGCGTTTTCGACGAGCGGCTGCAGGCTCAACTTCGGCACCAGCGCAAAGACGACATCGTCGTCGAACGCATAGGAGACCTCAAACCGGTGATTGTGGCGGACCTGCTGAATATGCATGTAGGCTTGCACCAGCTCGATTTCGTCCTGGAGATGCACCAGGTCTTTTTCCGAGTTTAAGCTAGCCTCCAGCAGTTTGCCCAAGGACAAGGAGATATCGGTAATATCTTCGTTGCCCTGGCGGATCGCGCTCCACTTGATCGTGTTTAACGTATTCAGCAGAAAATGCGGGTTCATCTGCGCCAGCAGCATGTGAAAATGAACGGCTTCCTTCTGCCGCTCCTCCGTCTTCAGGCGCTGGATGAGCGCGTCCATGTCGTCGAGCATCACGTTGAAGGTCCGGGTCAGCTCCAAAATCTCGCCGCGGAATTTCCGCTCCGGCAGCCGGATTTTCAAATTTTTGCGGACGACCGCTTTCATTTTATTCTGCAGGTGGGACAACGGACGGGTAATCGTCGCGGCGATCAGGAACGTCATGACCAGAAAGGCCCCCATCAGGATAAAAAACGTCGTAAAATACTGCCGTTTCAACGCATCGATCTCATTAAACAAAAGCGGCAGCGGAATCCGGTTCACGATATACCAGTCCAGGGATTCCACGTAGATGTAATTGACCAGGGAATTGGAGTCCTTGTCGATAAAATATTGCCGGTCCGGACGATCCGCGATTTCCGCCATGACCTTCTCCGGCAGCACCGCATCCGGCACCGACTTGGAAATCTCCTCCCCCGCGCGCGTAATCAAAAAATACTGCTGCTGCAAATCCGACTGGTTATGGATGGAGCGCAGCCAGGACGAATAATCGATGCTGATGCGGGCTAATCCGTAAGGCCGGCTGGGGTTGTCGCCCAAATACGCGTACAGGGACAACAGGTACGTACTGGTGGAGACATCCCTGAGCACATAGTTCGGGTCATTGGGAACCCAATGGTACGCGTTGGCGTTCATCGCTTGGGGATCGAACCCGGGGTCGTTTCTAAGCTCCTCGTAAACCAAAGCGTCTCGGGGCGGGTAAGAGGTGTATACGCTTTCATTCAAGTCTATGATCATGAAATACACCGATGGATTATACAGGAAGAAGCTATTGTTCAGATTCATGAAAATATTCTCCATGACCCGTTTGTTCTCGAGCCCGTCGTGTTGCTCAGGGCTCCGAAGCACGGATTTCACCGTGTCGTCCTGCTTCAGAAAAATCAGCGTCTTGAAGGCGATGCCCATTTGATCCTCCAAGGTCCGGTACATCTGCTCCAGCTGGGAATGGCTTTGCTGGCTGATCTTTTGCTGAACCAGGGTCTCGATCCGCTGGTAGTTGTACAAATTCAAGGCGCAGAAGGGCAGGAGAATCAGGCAAACAAACGCCATGAACAGGCGATATTTCAATTTCTGCGGAATCAGGTAACGCGTGAGTCCAGCCATGCGGGCATATCCCCTCCAATGCTGCGGCAGGTGTCTTTTCCTCAAATTATAGCATAGGGAAAAAGGCCGCAGAGGCGTTGGCGGAAATTGCATGGATTTGTTGCAGAAGGGGGTGGTGCAGGGGTGGAGAGTGTAGATTTGTTCTATTGGGGGGAGGCAAAAGGTAATAGGGATAAGCGGTCTTTCCGACTCGAAGGATATGCTCGAAACCTATAACTTAACTTTCACAGCTTGAAATCTGGAAGAAAGCCTTGATGTAACTGGGCAGGGAACATCGTACCAGCCAGTTGCTGGGCTTTTGAACGATACATCGTACAAAACAATCGCTTATCAGCCAGCTGGAGGGGTTTTGTACGAAAAATCGTATAAAAGATCCCATGCACCGCCCAACTGCAGGGGCTTTGTACGAAAAATCGTACAAAAACACCCATTTACGAGCTAACTACAGGAGGTTTGTACGATAAATCGTATACAATTAGTGGGGTCTTTTTTAGGAATGACAGTAGGATAACCTGCAACTCAGGTCAAATCTATCTTTAACCGGCTTGTTATGATGGAGGCGAAAGGAGGGGGCTTCATGTACGAATGGAACGAAATGGTTCAGCTCATGATCGGTTGGATCGAAAATAACCTCACTTCGACGCCTACCTTGTTGAAAATGTCCGAGGCGTTAGGATATTCGCCGTATTACTGCACCAAAAAGTTTCATTCCCATACAGGAGTGTCGCTGAGGGATTACGTTTGGATGAGGCGGATCAGCTCGGCGGCACTTGAACTGAGGGATACGAATGCACGCATTCTCGATGTTGCCGTCAAGTATGGATTTTCCTCGCAGGAAGCTTTTACCCGGGCATTCGTGAAAGCATTTCACATTACGCCTGCGGCATACCGGCGAGCGCCGCGGCCTATTCCGTTGGCTATTCGCGCTGAAGTGTTCTCTCCTTATCATTATTACCTGAAGGAGCGGGATAACATGGGTGAAGTTGGGTTGCATGATGTCGAAGTCAAAGTGGAGCGCATACCGGCCCATCGATTTATCGGGATTTGGGATATTTCCTCCCGGAATTACGGGGAGTTCTGGAAGAACGGGCACAATTGCGACGAGATCAGCGGAACATTGGACAGCATGTCCCACCTGAATCTTCCCGGACAGTTGGGTCAGACCGCAGGCTGGTTCTATCGGGATGGGCGGAAAGGGTATCTTTATGGAATGCTGGTAGCTGCCGACTATAGCGGAGAAATTCCCGAAGGAATGGAATGCCGCGAGGTTCCCGAGTCGGATTATCTGGTTTTTTTTCATCCCCCCTTCGATTATTTGAAAGCGAACGGAGAGGTCATGAAGGCGGTGGAGGATAAGGCATGGTCTTTCGATCCGGCGGAGATGGGACTGGCCTGGGATGAAGGGACCCAGTTTGATTACCAAAGGCATTTTCCCGAGGGGTATGGTTACGCTGTGCTGCGTCCTGTGAAAAAAATATAACCTTGCCTCTATGCATCAGAGACTTCACTTTAGTGGGGTCTTTTTTTAGTGAATGGGATAGCGAAGTAAAGTGTCAAAGTCATATTGACTTTAGAGAGGGAAGTGGCTACGATGATCTGGTTGTATAGGGTAGAAATGCTTGGAGAGAGGATCAGAGTAGATATGAAAAAGAAAATCGCGGATATCGCTATTATTATGGTGGGGGCCTTCTTGTTCGCGCTGGCCGTCAATCTGTTTATCATCCCGAACGATTTCGGCGAGGGGGGCGTTACGGGGGTCACGATTATTCTGTACTACTTGTATCAGTGGTCGCCATCGGTGGTCAATATCGTGATCAATGGCTTGCTGCTCATTGTCGGGTACAAATTCCTGGATCGCCAAACGACGTTGTATACAGTGATCGCGGTTGCTTTTAACTCGTTGTTCCTGCATTTGACGGAAAACTGGAGGATCGATTCGCACGAGCCGACCATTAACGCGGTCTTCGCCGGCGTAATCGTGGGGGTCGGCATCGGCCTGATCGTGCGGGTCGGCGGAACGACGGCGGGAACCGTGATTCTGGCCCGGATCGCCAATAAATATCTCGATTGGAATATCAGCTACGCGCTATTGTTTTTTGATCTGATCGTGGCCTTTTCCTCCTATTTTATTATTGGCGCGGAAAAGCTGATGCTGACGATCGTCATCCTATATGTGGGTACGAAAGTAATGGACTTCATGATCGAGGGGCTGAACCCCAAAAAAGCCGTCACGATCATCTCGGAGAAACAAGACCGCATCGCCGAAATGGTCATTACCCAAATGGATCGGGGAGTTACGGTTCTGTCGGGCCATGGGTACTATACGAAAAATCCGAAGGAAGTCCTCTACATCGTCATCAGCAAGCAAGAAGTGTCCACGCTCAAAAAGATCGTCCGTTCCATCGACAAAGCCGCGTTTCTCACCATCCACGACGTGCGGGATGTGTTTGGCGAGGGATTTTTGGATATTTCCAAGTGAGGGGCGTAGATGGTCGAGGGGGCTCTCAAACGGATGAGCTGATGTATTTTCGACAAATGGGGCATTTTTTCTTTGTCTAAGAACACAGGGGGAGATGTTCGAATTTTGAAAGCAGATGCACGTATTTTGAATGTAGTAATTGCAGAACTCTCCCTAAAATATGGGTGGAACCCACTTTACTCTTGAGGAGGTTAATTATGAAAGCGCTTCGAAATCCATCGATGAGGGGGTGTGTCGGCTCAGGGCCGCTTTCAGGCGTCGGCATCGGCCTCTTGTCCTGGTGTGACAGGAGGCCTTTTGCACGTATAGAATAGGTTTTTACCCTGCAATTGGTTGCGTTTTCAAATTGTCCGGCTTAGCCGGCTATCGCTATAATGAGGTTTATGGGATTTTGACGGCATGAGAGGCAGGGGGCCAGACGGTGAAGGCACGGTTGATGGAAAGCGTACGATCTTTAAGTTACGGCAGACCGAAGAAATTAGCATTTAAGATCCCGTTTGCCTATTTCTTAGTCATTTTACTGACGGTCGGGTTCAGCTATTTGGTATTGAATCAGATTGCTGCGAACTCAGCTCAGAAGAAAATCAATGAGGCGTCGCTGCAGACGGTGACGTCCATAAGGACAAACGTGGATCTCATGATCGAGAACGTCAACAACTATTCGAAAATGATCTTCTCGGATCGCAATCTGCAGAACTTGCTCCGGCAGGGAGACGTGTATGCCAACCTGCAAACCCAGTCAAAGGTCAGCGCCTATTTGTACAATCTAATGCAAGCGGTTCCGATCATCGACTCGGTCCACATTTACGACAATGCGGGGCATCGTTTTACCGTTGCAACCCAGGAATTGCCGACGTACATGGAGGTGGACATCAAGGACGCCCCATGGTACGACCAGGTGGTGAGCAATAAAGGAAGATATATTCTGAGGCTGGACAACAGACGATGGCCTGCGGAAACCGCCGACGGCAATATCGTCGCTTTTATTCGAATGATTCGGGACATTGACAACACGGCCCCTCTCGGGGTATTGGTCATAGATATCAAGGACGACGCCTTGGTTCAGGCCTATTCCAACCTGCTGAATGGGAGTTCCTTGCAAATCGCCATTCTGGATGAGAACAATCAGACCATTGTGGCCGATTCCACGGATGAATCAAGCGACGCAGTCTTTCATGAGCTGCTCGACACGAACAAAGCGATACTGGAGGAACAGTTTCAGCGGAGCGACTCGGGATATCTTACGATGCATTTGGGTTCCCGGACCTATACGGTGACCTATCTATCGGGCGGAGCCTATAACTGGAAGTTTGTAAGCATTTCGCCGCACAACAGCATGGAGTCGCGCAACCAATCCCTGGTGCTATTGGCGTTGGTTTTGCTGATCATTAATGGGACCATCTTCTTCGTCAGCTCCTTCGTCATTTCGCGCAGTATCATCAAACCGATCCAGAAGCTGCTTAGGGCGATGAATAAAGCGCCCAGCGGGAATTTCATGAAGGTCAACGCGGAGCAGAACAGCTTCGAGCTCGATCAGTTGTATAACGGATACAACCAGATGATCGAGCAGATTGATCAGTTGCTGAAGCGCGTTATCGAAGAACAAAAAACGATACGCAAAGCGGAGTTGAATGCGCTGCAATCGCAAATCAAACCGCATTTTTTGTATAACACGCTGGACTCGATCACGTCGCTCGCGCTATCGGGAGACAATGAACAGGTCTGCGATTTGATCGAGGCGCTGGGAAGCTACTACCGATTGAGCGTCAGCAAAGGACAAGATGTGATCACCGTCGGGGAAGAGATCGAGGTCGTGCGGAATTACTTGAAAATCCAGAGCGTGCGATACCCGGACGTCTTTGAGGCCCGGTTCGAGGTGGAGGAGGACTGCAGCCAGACCCCGATTCCCAAGCTGGTGCTGCAGCCGTTGGTTGAAAACTCGCTTTACCATGGCATTCGCCCTAAAGGGACGAAAGGGGTCATACGGATCCGCGTTAAAAATGCGGACGGATCCGTGAAAATATCCATTTCCGATAACGGCATCGGCATGTCGCAAGAGGAGATCGAGCAAATCCTGTTTACGGAAAGACAAGGCCAAATCAAGAGCTTTGGCCTATGGGGTACTATGGAACGCTTGCGCATTTTTTACGAAGACAGGGACGTATTCCACATGGAAAGTGAACCGGGAACAGGGACCACCATTACGTTAATCCTACCGAATGGAGCAGATTCGCCATGGAAAAGTTAAAAGTTCTGATCGTTGACGATGAACATTTGATCCGGAATTTGATTCGCATGCGCATTGACTGGGAACAGGAAGGCTTCGAGATTGCGGGGGAAGCTTCCAATGCTCAGGCAGCGATGGAGCTGGTGGAGCGGCAGAAACCGGATATCATATTTACGGACATTTACATGCCGAACATCGACGGGATCGAGTTTAGCCGAAGGGTGTTGGAGAAGCATCCGCGGATCAAAATCGTGGTCGTAAGCGGCCATGACGAATTTGAATACGCGCAGAAGAGCATCAAAATCGGGGTATTCGATTTTCTCCTCAAACCGATCCGGGCGGCGGACCTGCTGCATGTCACCGGCAAGCTCAAACAGAAGATTGATGAAGAACGGTTTCGGGATGGTGAATTGGCGAGATTGAAGGAAGAATTGGAACGGAATCTTCCATATCTCCAGGAAAAATTTTTGCGGCAGTGGTTACAGGGGACGCTTTCCCGGGAAGAACTCCGGGAGCAAGCGGAATATTTCAAACTGCCCGCGTTCCGCCATGAGCGCGCGCATCAGATCGCCGTTGTCGAAATCGCTCCGGTATCCGGGAAACACACCGAGGAACAGTTGATTTTGTTGGGGATGGTATGCAAGCACAATATCGAAGCGTTTTTTCGCGAAGATCCCCTTGTCACGATGTTGTCCGACACCCGAAACCAGTTCGTTATCATTGCCTTTCATCCGACTGGGGATCTCGCCGGGACTTGCGAAACGCTGATGAACCGGCTGACCGATTCCGCGAAATGCCTGGTCAACATCGGAGTCGGGCGGAAGCGCGACAATCTGCAGGAGGCCCATCTGGGATACCAGGAAGCATGCCGTGCGATTCGTTACAAAGCGTTCGCGGGGAATAATCAGGTCGTTTGCTTTGAAGACATGGTTGACAGCAGGGAGGAGACGTACCGGTCCAATCCGGAGCTTCTACGGCAGCTGCAATTTTACGTCAGCGTCGGTTCGTCCGAAAACGCCGCGCAGATGCTGGCGCGCATTTTTGACGTTTCTTTTTCGAGCGTGTCGCAGTTCCGCATGGCCGCAATGGATGTGATCAACGAATGCCAGCGCGCGGCGATGGAGCAGCAGCTCGAGGGTGGACAGGGGCTAGACAAAGAAACGCTGGTTTCCATCATTACGGCCGACAATTTGCCGGAATTGGTACAAACTTTAGAGCGTTATGTTCTTAGCCTTTCAAAGGCCATTTATTCGAAAAAACAAGCCAAGGAAGGGAACCTGATCAGTCAGGTGAAGGCGTTCCTTGAGCTGAATATGGGCGATCCCCAGGTCGGATTGGCCAGCACCGCAGCGGCTTTCTTCGTCAGTCCGGGCCACCTGGGACGGCTCATGAAGAAAGAAACGGGTCAGACCTTCGTAGAGTACTTGACCAACCTGCGCATGAAAAAAGCGGAAAACCTATTGAAAACCACTGATTTAAAGGGTTACGAGGTTGGAGAACAAGTGGGGATTCCGGATCCGCATTATTTCAGCATCCTCTTCAAGAAGGCAACCGGCAGATCCATGAACGAGTACCGGAACGCCAAATGAAGAATCAGAGATGCTCGAATTTTACAAGGGAATGCGTTTATTTTGAATGGAGGTCCCGGGGGTTCTTCCCTAAAATAACGGTAGATGCATCGAATTCTATTGGGAGGTCAAAGAGATGAAAGCGTTGTTAAAAAGATCCATGAGTATCGTTCTTGCGTTAGGTCTAGCAGGTAGTTTAGCGGCATGTTCATCCGACTCTTCCGGAGGGAAGTCTTCGGAGGGAACTGGAAGCGGTTCCATCAAGCTGACGCTTTGGGATCAGTCTGTAGGCAACACGGACCCGTCGGCCAAATTGCTGCCGCAAATCATCGAGAAGTGGAATAGCGAGCATCCCGACGTCCAAATCGAACGGACAGGCACGACCGGCGAACAGTATAAGACCAAGATCAAAACGTCGCTGGCGGCCAACGAAGCGCCCGACATCTTTTACGGCATGGGCGGGGGCAGTTTCATGCAGCCCTATATCGAATCCGAAAACGTACTTGAAATCTCCAGCTATTTGACGGATGAAATCAAGTCGAAGATGGCACCGGGCATGGCGGAAGCCATCGAAACGGACGGTAAAATCTATACCCTGCCCGTCTACACCCATATTGCCAACCTTTATGTGAATACCGAATTGTTCGAAAAAGCGGGAGCCCAAATCCCGACGACGTATACGGAACTGCTGGGTGCGGTTGAGAAGCTGAAAACAGCGGGAATTACCCCGGCGCTCATCGGCGAGAAAGACCGCTGGCCGGGCATGTACTGGTACGACATGATCGCGATGCGCCAGGCCGGACATGATGCGGTTATTGAAGCCTTTAAAGATCCTGCCAAATGGGATTCGCCGGACTTCGTTGCCGCCGCTGCCAAGATGCAGGAACTGGCGAAGGTGGGCGCATTCAACAGCAGCATGTTGAGCATGAGCTATGATGAGATGCTGGGCGCATTTAATGCAGGCAGCGGTGCGATGATGTTCCAGGCGAACTGGGTAAATGCCGGTATCGAAGATCCGTCCACGGCGACCAAGGGCAAGGTTCAAGTCATTCCTTTCCCGGTGTTTGAAGACGGTAAGGGCAAAGTCACGGAAATCTTCGGCGGGGCCGTTGACGGCTTCTATGTCAGCAGCACGACGAAACATCCGAAAGAAGCGGTAGATTTCCTGATGTATTTGAGCGAACAGCTCGGTACGCAGGGATATCTCGCCGGTGCAGGCCTCCCAAGCTGGAACATTGATGGACTGGATACTTCAGGTCTTTCCACGCTGGACAAATCGGCCGCCGATATTATGAAAACCGCAACCTCGTTTATTACCTGGTGGGACAACATTCTTCCTGCCGAATCCGCGGAAACGCATAAGAACCTGATTGCCTCGCTCCTGGCAGGCGATATTACGCCTGAAGAGTTCTGCAAACAGATGGCGCAGCTCAAACCGACGGAACTCAATCTTTGATCCTTGAATAATCTCAAACCGGATGTGGTCAGGGGAATCCCTGGCCACATCTTTGAGAGGAGAACTCACGATGAATTCAGTATTTTCGAATAAGACAGCGATTGCGATATTTGTTCTTCCTACACTTCTTATTTTTTGCGGGATTGTATTAGTTCCGATTTTCGTCTCGAGTTATTATAGCGTGTTGGATTGGAACGGCGTCGGTAAAGGTACCTTTATCGGATTGGATAACTATGTAGAGATGTTCACGGATGCCAGAGCCTTGCATTCCATCCGCAACTCCTTCCTGTTCGCCGCGGCTTCCATCTTCATTCAGTTGCCGATTTCCCTGCTGCTTGCCTTGATCCTGGCGTCCTCCGTGAAAGGGGAAGGCTTTTATCGGACGGTGTATTTTATTCCGGTGTTGATTTCCACCGTTGTTATCGCGCAATTATGGTCCAAAATCTACAATGCGGATTACGGCCTTTTAAATACATTGCTCGACAACTTAGGCCTTTCGGGGCTGGCTCAGGACTGGCTTGGGCAGAAAAAAACCGCGCTCGTAGCTTCGTTTATTCCGACCCTGTGGCAGTATGTCGGTTACCATATGCTGCTGATGTATGCCGGGGCAAAATCGATCTCGCAGGATATTTTCGAAGCGGCCAAAATTGACGGGGCTTCCCGCATCCGGACCGCATTCTCGATTACCATCCCGCTGATGAAACCTATCCTCAAAGTCTGTCTCGTCTTCTCGGTCATTGGCGCTTTCAAGGTATTCGATCTGGTGTATGTCCTCACGGGCGGCGGTCCCTTGTTCGCCACCGAGGTGCCAAGCACCTTGATGTACACAACGATTTTCAATACGTACCGATATGGCTACGGCAGTGCGGTATCCGTCTTTATTATCCTGGAATGCTTGATATTTACGGTGCTGATCAATAAATTCTTTAAGACCGAATAGGGGTGAGCATATTGAATACTGCAGAAGCAAGGTTGCCCAAGAAACCGTCATTCCTTGGGAAATTCCTGTTGCAATTCTTTTTAGTCATCGTGGCGATTGTTCAAATTTATCCCCTTATTTGGCTGGCGTTCTTCTCCTTGAAAGACAACAGCGAAATCTTCAGCGGCGATGTGGCGGGGTTTCCGAAGAAGCTCCTCTGGAGCAACTATGCCAAGGCGTTATCGGACGGCAACGTCATGAGTTACTTCGGGAATAGCGTATGGGTAACGGCAGCTTCCATTATCCTGGTATTGATTTTATCCTCCATGGCGGCTTATGCCATCACGAGAATGAACTGGAAGCTTAGCAATTTGACGATGACGCTGATCCTTCTCGGGATGATGGTTCCGATTCACGCAGCGCTGCTGCCGTTGTTTATGGTTCTGAAAAATCTGCATTTGCTGAACACCTACTGGTCGTTGATTATTCCGTACGTCGCGTTCGGGATTCCGATGGCCGTGTTCATCCTGGGCAGCTTCTTCAAAGGGGTTCCCCGCGAAATGGAGGAGTCCGCGGTGATTGACGGATGCGGCATCTACAGAACCTTCTTTCACATTATTTTGCCGTTGATTCGTCCCGCGATCGCTACCGTGGCGATCTTTACCTTCCTCTCCTGCTGGAACGAGCTGATGTTTGCGGTGACCTTCATCAATGACGCGCACTATCAGACCCTGACGGTCGGGATGATGTCGATGGTCGGAACTTATATTACGCAGTGGGGGATTATCGGAGCCGGGCTTATGATTACGACCGTCCCTACCGTAGTCATTTATTTGCTGCTGAACAAGCAGGTTCAACAAAGCATGATTGCAGGCGCAATCAAAGGATAAAGACGTGAAGGGAGAACATGCGATGAAAGCAACGATTACGGTCAATGCCGATCAATCGGCTGGAACGATCAGCCGCCATATTTACGGGCACTTCGCCGAGCATCTCGGCCGCTGCATTTACGAAGGCATCTGGGTGGGCGAGGATTCGCCGATCGCGAACACCCGCGGCATTCGCAATGACGTAGTGGAGGCTTTGCGGGGCCTGAACATCCCGGTGCTTCGCTGGCCGGGCGGCTGCTTTGCCGACGAGTACCACTGGAAGGACGGCGTCGGTCCGCGGGAGCAGCGCAAGCGGATGGTGAATACTCACTGGGGCGGCGTCGTGGAGAACAATCACTTCGGTACGCATGAATTTTTCGGCCTGTGCGAGCTGTTGGGCGCGGAGCCGTACATTTGCGGCAACGTCGGCAGCGGTACCGTACAGGAGATGCAGGAATGGGTCGAGTACATGACCTTTGACGGCGAATCGCCGATGGCCAACCGGCGGCAGGCGAACGGACGGGAGAAGCCTTGGCGATTGAAGTATTTCGGCGTCGGCAACGAGAACTGGGGCTGCGGCGGGAACATGCGGGCGGAGTATTACGCCAACGAATACCGCCGGTACCAAACGTATGTCCGAAATTACGGCGAGAACCGGCTGTATAAGATCGCCGGCGGCGCCAATGTCGACGACTACCACTGGACGGAGACGCTGATGCGCGAAGCCGGCTCGTACATGGACGGACTCAGCCTGCACAACTACACGGTGCCAGGGGGCTTTGAGATCAAACGTCCGGCGCTGGGCTTCGATGAAGCGGAGTGGTTCGAGACGATGAAGCTGGCGCTACACATGGACGAGTTGATCACGCGGCATTCGGCGATCATGGATCAATATGATCCGCAGAAACGGGTCGGCCTGATCGTCGACGAGTGGGGGAACTGGTTCCAGGTGGAGCCGGGCACGAATCCGGGCTTCCTGTACCAGCAAAATTCAATGCGGGATGCGCTGGTTGCAGGTTTGCATTTCCACATCTTCCATCGTCACTGCGACCGCGTCCATATGGCCAACATTGCGCAGACGGTAAACGTTCTGCAGGCGATGATTCTGACGGAAGGCGAGAAGATGTTGCTGACGCCGACCTATCATGTCTTCGAGATGTTCAAGGTTCACCAGGATGCGGAGGCGCTTGCCCTTCATCTTGAGGCGAACGAGTACCGACTGGGCGAGGAATCGATTCCTCAGATCAGCGGTTCGGCCTCGAAGCGGGCAGACGGCACGATCGATATCAGCTTGTGCAACGTTGATCCGCAGCGCGAAGCTGCCGTAACGCTGCGGTTGCGCGGGCTGGCGGGGGTGAAGAAGGTGACCGGCCGGGTGCTGACGCATGCCGATATGCATGCGCATAACACGTTCGAGCAGCCGGAGACGGTGAAACCGCAGGCATTTGACGGGGTTACGGACGTAAGTAAAGGCGGCTTGTCGGCAACGCTGCCGCCGATGTCCGTTGTCGTGCTGACGCTGGCTTAAAGAGAGGTGGGAAGGGCCTATGAAATATCGGAATCTTGGCAAATGGGGCATCCAAGTGAGCGAAATTGCCTTGGGCAGCTGGATGACGGATGTCCAAGGCGCTAAAGCGGTGGAAACGGGAAAGATGAGCGTCCGGCGCGCCTATGAGCTTGGCGTCAACTTCTTTGACTGCGCCGATGCCTACAGCGGCGGACAGGCCGAAGTTTTCCTCGGTCATCTACTGAAGGAATTTGACCGCAGCTCCTATGTGGTATCCAGTAAAGTTTATTTTCCCACCGGAACGGGAGTTAACGATAGGGGACTGTCCAGAAAACATATCATCGAGCAAATCGACAAGTCCCTGAAGAACCTGCAAGTCGACTATCTGGACATGTATTTCTGCCATCGGTATGATGAAAATACGCCTTTGGAAGAAACGCTGCAGACGATGAGCGATTTGGTGGCGCAAGGCAAAGTATTATATTACGGCGTCAGCGAATGGTCGCCGGTCCAATTGACCGAAGCGCTGCATCTGATCAAGGATATGGGCCTTCGCCCCATGTCGGTCGTCCAGCCGCAATATCATATGATGGACCGGTACATTGAGGATGAAATCATCGGCATTTGCGCGAAGCACGGATTGGGGATCGTTCCGTTCAGTCCGCTGGCGCAAGGGCTGTTGACCGGCAAATACCGCAAGGACCAACCGATTCCCGAGGGTTCACGGGCAACGCATCAGGCCGACAAGCAGATCAACAACCTGCTGACCGAGGTTCACTTGGAGAAGGTCGAGAAGCTGATTCAGGTGGCGGAAGGCTTGGGAACGAATCTCTCCGTGCTGGCTTTGGCGTGGCTTCTGAGAAAGCCGCAGATCAGCAGTCTGATCACCGGCGCTTCCCGCCCGGAACAGATCGAGAACAATGTGGCGGCCAGCGGCCTGACGTTATCGGATGAGGTATTGAACGAGATCGAACGCATTTTGGATTATCGCCCTTATGTACGAAAAATCGGATAATCCCCGGATGGCCAGCGGTTAGCCGGCATCCTTAAATGATCGGAGGAATGTCATGATGGCCAAGGGTTCGTTGGTGCACCGGGTGCAGACCCAAGAGAAGGCGGTCGCCTTTACGTTTGACGACGGGCCGCACCCCGTATTTACGGAACAAGTGCTGGAGATTTTCCGGCAGGTGAATGGCAAAGCGACATTTTGTATGATCGGTCAAGAGATCGATAAGTTCGGAGATATCGCAGCCAAGGTTCATGCCGCCGGACACGAGATGGCCAATCATACCTATTCGCATCCGGATCTGACCCGGTTTGACGCTGGAGGAAGCGCGGGCGGAAATCCTGCTGGGAGACGAGCGGATCCGCCGGGTGACGGGAAAGCCGGCTGCGAACTTCCGGCCGCCGTACTTTGCCGTGAATGAGGTCATCCTTTCGCTTGCCGCCGAGTACGGTTACCATTCGATCGGGTGCGTCAACGGCGGCATTAAAGGGTTGACTCTGAATGTAGAGGCGGAGAAAAGCTTAGAACTGTAAGGGATCAAAGAAATGCTCTTGCACATGGGAGCCTTTCATTTACTGAGTGCGGAAGGGCATTTACAGAAAGTGGGCTTCGGGATATTATGGACCAAGCTATCCTATTTATCAGAAATATTCTATTTAATATGAAGGATTATTTGGACAGACAACAATATGATATAGATTGTGTTGCAACTTGAATTTTTCGATTAAGGGGTTGATTTAGTTATGGGGGCCAATTGATAATTAAATACCGATTCTAAAATTTAAATCTAATCCTTAGAAGCCACTCTCATAGGGTGGTTTCCTCTTTTTCCTCAATTAATTCAATAATCTCCCGAATATCACTAATCTTTAGCGCCTCCGCAATTCGTTCAATATGATTAAAACTGATACTCTCTCGCTTTCCGTTGGCGAGCTCACTCAACGCAGCGTGTCGAACATCGGATAATCTGGATAACTCTCGCAAAGAAATATTATGTTTTTTAGTCAGTTCTTTGATTTTTACGACAACCTTTTTTGCCATCTTACTCACCTCTTATGGGACAGATATTGCTTGACTATACGCATAAGCGTACCGTATAATAATGTTGTAAGTGGTACGTAAATAAGTAACATCATTACATTTATCTATTTGTAAAAATAGATTGGTCTTATTTATCGATTGATGATGACTCAGCAAAAAAGGAGGCCCACCCATGCCCACCCTTCTCGAGTCCCTATACTACGGTCACCTTCTCCCCGAAGAGCAGGTGGTCCCGAAAGACCCACAATACCGCCAACTGAGTAGAGAACTATCCGAAGCAATGTTGGCTTGGAAGGAGAAACTATCCGACGAGGATTTTACCGAGCTGGAGGAACTGATAGACTTACAACAAAAGATCCAGGGGATGGAAATGACAGCGGCATTTACACGGGGGTTTAGGTTGGGGGCGGGGCTGATGATCGAAGTTCTTGTAGGGAACGGAGCGGAGGGACCATAAACCCAAGGCAACGGCCGGCCGAGTTCAGCAACGCTTCGCAACAGGGATCCTCTCAGCCCTATACGTACTAAGAAAACATTTTCTTCACATTAACTCACAAAACCCCTTTTTTTTTATAGCTCATCTATTACACTTTCTCTACTACTTCGCTCCCTTAAAACACCACCAAAACCAACCACAACCCCAACAACGTTGCGAACAAAATCGGGATTGTCAGAACGATGCCGACTTTGAATTAAGTCCCCCAAGTGATGCGGACGCCTTTTTTGGCGAGGAGGATAGGTCATAGGCGCAGGTGATGCTTTTGTGAAAATAGAGAAGCAGCACGACGTTCGTAGCCGCGAGCGAAAACAGGTTCGGATTGATCATGCGGGCGGCATACTGCGTGAAGCCGCTCCCCAAATAACCCGCCGAAACGATGTTTACCAGATTGCTGACGCCGAAAAGCTCGTCTATAAGGATTACTTCAGAACGAGGCTAGTCAACCGTGGTAAGTACAGATTCAATGGAATTCCTCAAAACCGCCATGGATATAGATATGCTGCAGGACATCTTCGAAACGTGGGATCACTTGGAGGGGCACTTGAACGAAATGAACTAAGGAAATACGGCAAACAGCCGCTGAGCTGGAGAGCTCGCGGCTGTTCGTTTTTCTTTGCGATTTCTTTTGAATAACTTCAGGCGTTCCTTTAAAGTCTTAATTCAATTTGATCCAGATTGATCAGGCCGTTGTCGCCTGCGTCGAACTTGTAGGTGATCGTGTTGCTGCCGGCTTGCAGGGTGAGGTTTTCCGTTTGGGTTCCCCAGACGTCCCAGTTGGCCAGCGCCGGAAGCGAGGTCTGCTTAACCTTCGCGCCGTTGACGTAGATGCTTACCGTTCGGGTGATGCCTGAGCCGTTCGCGTACCGGAGGGTCGTATTGTAGGCCTCTCCTGTGGGCACGTTCACCGTAAACTCGGTGGCCGCTCCTCCGGCTTCATAACCGGCGACAAAGCCGGTTCCCATGTAATCGGCATGGTCGGTCATCACTTTGGCTCCGCCGGACAGGCTCGCGTATTCGGCCTGGTATAGATAGGAGGCCGGAGCTGAGGAAACGGCGAAATCCAGCCAGTTGATGTTAAAACCGCCGTTTGGCACATCCAGGTGCAGGACCTGGTAACCTGCTTGCAAGCCGACGGTCCCGCTTACCGTGGTATACGTCTGCCATTCGCCCGTATTCGGCACGTTGAGGGTGGAGAGCACGGAACCGGCGCCGTCCTTGAGCTGGATTTTACCGGTGGAATTCGGACTTGCCACTCTTACGGAGAACGTGTAGGCGCCGGTACTTTGCACCTGCACGCCGTAATCCATCCACTCGCCGTTATCGATAAACCCGACGTTTTGGCCGCCGCCGCTATCGCCCGTCGTTTCGGTCTGCACGCCGAACATGCCGATGAAATCCTCGGCCTCGATCCGCCCGGGAATCAGGCTGCCCGAGGTGAGCGGAGGGCTTAACTTGATTTTGTCGAGATTAACTGGCCCGCTGTCTCCGGATTCGAATTTATAGGCGATCGTATTGACGCCGGCCTGAAGCCGCAGCGTCTCCGTTTGCGTTCCCCAACTGTCCCAGTTGCTCAAGGCAGCCAGCGCCGTTTGCTTGATTTTGACGCCGTTCACGTAAATGCTTAGGGCTTTGGCCGAGCCCGATCCGTTGGCGTATCGCAGCTCCACGTCGTAATTGGCGAGGCTTGGAGCCTGTACGGTAAACTGCGTGGAAGCTCCTTGAAATTCGTATCCGGCCACGAAACCGCTGCCCGTATATCCGGTATGGTCGGTCATCACTTTGGCGCCGCCCGACAGAAGAGCTTGCTCGGCCTGATATTCATGGGTCGGATCGCCGCTGCCGGTGGAGGGTTCGAGCGTAATTTTGTAGGCGTTCGCGGCATAGGTCCAGGGGATGGAGAATTGGATCGATTGGTTCTGAACCGCCGCGTCCAAGGACAGCGTTACGGAAGGCGCCGTGACGGGGTCCGCGTTGCCGATTTGCGAAACCGTGACATGGACTCTGCCGTTGCTGCCGACGAGGTACGCTGCCGATTCAAAACGGCTGATGCTGACGTCCACATTGCCGATGTATCCGCCTTTATTGCCCAGCAGAATCAAAGCGGACTGCTTCGCGGCGTCCTTGCTGGCCACGCCGTCGATTTTCGCTGACGGAACGGTGGCGACCAGCGTGCCCGTCATATCGGCATAGGTTTTGTAGGTCCACCATTGCCCTTTGGTTGCGGAGTCCGGGGTCAGCGTGTCGTCGAGCAGCCCGTAATTGCAGCAGTGGTCCCAAATCGCATGGTTGGCGCCCAGCACGCCGGCTTTCTCCAGCCGGGCGAGATACCAGGCGGTGTAGCCGGAGTTCTGCTCGGCCTGCCAGATGTATTCGCCGATCGTAAACCCATCGATCGAGGTGATGTTTTTCGAGCTTAACAGGTCTCTGGCGGTCTGCGCGTCGGCGACCGGGTCGGCGCTGAAATGCCAGTCGAGGATATCCGGCAGTACATTGTTGGCTTTGGCGTAGTCGAGCCAAGCGCTGAGCTGGTTCGTGTTGAAGCCCCCGTAGCCCGGGCCGACGATCACCGCGTCCGGATCGAGCGAACGGATGAGCTGCACGCTTCTTTTCCACATTTCCGAATACTGCGCGGCCGATCTGGGCCAGAAATAGGCGCCGTCCGGCTCGTTCCAAATGTCATAGCGGGCGTTGGTCATATGGTTGGCTTTTTTGTCCTGCACCAGTTGCGTCAAAAACTGTTCCCAGGAAGTCCAGTTGCCGTTGTCGCCGGGGAAAATCGGCTGGTTGTTGTCCGGAATCGTCCGGCCGTCGGAGCCCCAGATGTCGCTGACCAGGATCTGATAATGGGCGCCTAGCGCGTTAACCCTATTGTATTGATCGCGAACCGAGTTGAAGCGGGGCAGATATCCGTCATAACCGCCCACCGCCCAAGCGCCGCCAGGAAGTCCCGCGCCGCCGCCGCGAAACAACCGGGGCTTCAGATCCGAGAGCAGCGTCCCCACGGGCTCGCTGCCGTCTTGGCTGAGCCCGTACAGGAACCCGGTGCCCCGGTAGGTTGGGGCACCTAGCATCTGTCCGAGGTCGATCGCCACGGCCTCGTTTGCGGCGTGCGCCGGCTCCGGAAGGCTGAGCAGCGGAAGCGTCAGCGCGGCCGCCAGGACGGCGGAGAGCAGCCCCCGCCAGGTGTTGCGGGCAAATCTTGTCATCATGGATCACTCCTTCAAATTGAAATGACATTTATACCTGAAATGCGTGCCCCAGGCTTTCCGATTTGTTATCGGAAGGCCGGGGACCCGCATCTGAGGCCGGTGTGGGCCTGCGGATGCCTACAAGAGTAAAATCAGGATGTCCGGGAAACGGCGGGAACCTCCATGGAGCGCATGACGCCGGTCTGCGGATCGTAGACGGACACGTTGTAAAGCTTCGTGCCTGGAGCGTGCGTCTTGCCTGCGCCGGCTCCGAAGTTTTCGCCGCTGTCATCTTTGCCGCCGTCACTATCGCCCCCGCCTCCGAACACGACAAACTCCAGCTCGCTCCAATCCATAAACGCCGTCGACAGCGCCGGCTTGGCATGCGGAATCACCGCGCCGCCGCGGACGAGCACGACGATGCGCAGCTTCCCGGCGGCGATCTTGTGCCAACGTCCACCCGCGTAACGCTCGCCGCTTTGGTAATCGAACCACTCGCCCGGCGGCAGATAGACTTGGCGTTCTCCGGCGTCTTCGAACAGCGGTGCCACGAGCAAATTCGCGCCGAACATATACTCATCTTCGATCAGCCAGGAACCGGGATCGTCAGGGAACTCGACAAACAACGCCCTCATCAGCGGATATCCCGAATCCGAGCAGAGCTTGGCCTCCGTGTACACATACGGCAGCAGGGCGTATTTCAGCTTGACGGTTTCGCGGAACAGCGCCTGAAACGCCTCGCTGTAACCCCAAGGCTCCGTCGGCGGCGCTCCGTGGCAGCGGCTGTGCGAGGTGAGCATGCCGAACGGCAGCCAGCGGCTGTACAGCTCTTCCGGACTGCTGTGCACGAAGCCGCCGATGTCGTGGCTCCAGAACGGGAAGCCGGACAGGCCCAGCGACAGGCCGGCCCGCAGGGTGGCGGCCATCGCGCTGTCCGTATTCTCCGCGTCTCCGCCCCAATGCAGCGGGTAACGCTGGCTGCCGGCCCAAGCGCTGCGCGCCCAGATGATCGACTCGCCATTCACCCGCTCGGTGACCTCGGCGGCGGCCTTGTTGTAACGCAGCGGATATAGGTTATGCTCGTGGAATCCGCTCCGGCCGGAAGCGTAAATGCCGCCGAGCGGCGCCGCTTCGCCGAAATCCACCTTGATCGCGCCGACGCCAAGCGCAAGCAGCCCCGCCAGCTTTTCCTGGTACCAGGCCACCGCTTCGGGATGGCTGAAATCGAGGATCGCGTCTTCGGTCGGCAGGCTGCCGTCCGGCATGCGGACCGCGAAGCCCCGCTCCAGGATTTCGGCGTACAGCGAATTGTTCGGTGTAAAATAAGGCAGCTGCCACAGCGAAATCCGGTAGCCCTGCTCCTTCAGATCGGCGATCATCGCGCCCGGATCGTCGAACCTGCTGGGGGAGAACTCATAGTTGCACCGCCAGTCGGTCTCGAACCAGCCGGTGTCGAGGTGGATGACGTCGCAGGGAATATCCAGCTCCCGCAGCTTGGCCGCCACCTCGCGGACTTCCGCCTCCGAGCTGTAGGTGATCCGGCTCATCCAGAGGCCGAACGACCACAGCGGCGGCAGCGGGCTGCGCCCGGTCAGGCGGGTGTACTCGCTTAAAATCTCCTTCGGCGAGCCCAGAAAAACGAATAGATCCAGTTCTTCCTCGCCGGTATAAATCGTGTTGGTGTCGTCGTACGTCGCCCCGAAATCGAAGGTTAACGGAGCGGAGGTGTGCACGAACATCCCGTAGCCTTCATTGCTCAGGAAGAAAGGGATCGGTTTGTACATTTTGCCGGTCTGCACGCCTAAAGCGTCCGTGGTGAACAAATCCAGCCGCTGGCCGCGCTTGTTGAGCCGCGTAAACGATTCGCCGCCGCCGAACAGCTTCTCGTCGGGCCTTAGCAGGAAGCTGGCCGCCAGATGGTGGCTCATATCCGCCGAACTCCGCGTGAATGAGAAGGGCAGACCGTTCGTGTTCAGCAGCGAGGAGCCGTCCTTGAAATGGCGGGTTTCGGTCAAAATACGGCCGGACGCGTCGCGGAACACGATTTTCCAGGGGTCGCGCACCACGGTGACCGAGCCGGCCGGCCCGGAATAGACGATTTCTCCGCCGTTGTCCTGGCAGTTCGCGAAGGCCGTCGGATCGTTCTCCGCCACGCCTGCCGTCAGCATCAGGGAAGGAGCGTCCGAAACGTTCGCAGCCCCCGCAGAGCCCGCAACCCCCGTCGCCCCCCGTCGTCCCAAGCCCGGATTCCGGGTGCTCACGCGCAGCCGGATGGTCCGTTCGCTAACAAACTCCAGGCTGAACGGCGTTTCCGGCGACTCCCGGTATTCCTCCGGGAACTCCCAGGCGGTCGCCTCCGTAAACGGGTAATCGATTTGGTTGAAGGAGAGCCTCGGCTTACGCAGGTATCTTTTCCATGCCACGGTTCCTGCCGCCCCCGCCGGGTCATACGAAGTCGCATGCGACGGGAAAAAGTAGTTGTCCGCGAGCCCCGCAAACTTTGCCTCCATGCTGACGGGCTGATTCAGTCCTTTTGATTTGATTTCCATGGGTTCATCCTATCCTTTCACGGCACCGTTCGTCAGACCGCTGACGATATAACGCTGCACAAAAATAAATAACAAAGCGACCGGGAGCATGCTCACCGTGCCGAAGGCCATCGTGTTGTTCCAGGACGTGCTCTGGAAGCCGAGGAAATTGTAAATGCCCGCCGTAATCGGCCGCAGCGATTCTTTGCCGATGAATGTCATGCCGTAGATCAGGTCGCCCCAAGCGAACAGGAACGAGAAGACCATAGCCACCACCACGCCGGGAACGGCGATCGGCAGCATGATGCGCAGAAAGGTCGAAAATGTGCCGCAGCCGTCGATTTTGGCGGATTCCTCCAGTTCTTTGGGCAGCGTGGCGAAATACGTACGCAGGATGACGACCGAAAACGGAATGCCCGCCGTGGCGTTGGCCAGAATCGTGCTCCAATAGTTCGGGCCGATCAGGCCGATGTTTTTGAACAGGACGAACAGCGGCGTGAGCAGTAGGGAGGCCGGCAGCATTTGCGTCACCAGGAACACCAGGATAAAGGCGTGGCGTCCGCGGAACCGGAACCGGGCCACGCCGTAAGCCGCCGGGATCGACAGCAGGGTCGAGACGAGCAAAGCCCCGAGCGCGATAAACAAGCTGTTGCGGAAGCCGTTCCAAATGTCAAAGGAAGACCCCGATAGCTGCTCCGTATACGATTTAAGCTGCCAGGTTTGCGGGAACCAGGTTTGCGGGGAGCGGAAAATTTCCCCTTCCGTTTTGAACGAGGTTACCACCAGCCAGTACAGCGGAAACAGGAAGAGCAGCACCAGGAGGCTGCTGACCAGCGGCAGCAGCCAGCGGGAAGATCGTTTTCGTGATTTGACGGTTGCGGTCATAACGGCTCCTCCTTATTCAACAGCTTCAAGTAAAAGATCCCGACGATCAGGAGCAGCAAGAACATCACGTTGGAGACCGCCGCGCCCTGACTGTATTTAAACTGATCAAACGACATTTTGTAGGCGAACGTGGACATCATTTGCGTCGCGTTGACGGGGCCGCCGTTGGTGATGATCAGCACGATGTCGAACACCTTAAACGTGTAAATAAACCCGAGCACCAGCAAAGACAAGATGGATGGCTTCAGCAGCGGTAAAGTGATTTTGAAAAAACGCTGCGGTGCCGCCGCCCCGTCGATCGCCGCGCTTTCGTAAATGTCTCTTGGGATAGTCGTCAGCCCCGTCGTCAGCAAAATCATGTTAAAAGGGATGCCGATCCACGTATTGGCGAGGATCAAGGTGAACATCGCCGTTCCCGAGGTGACCAGCCATTCGACCGGACTCGGGGCGAGATGCAGGCGCAGCAGGAAATCGTTGACGATGCCGCCCGTGCTGAACATGAATTTGAACATCATGGCGGTGATCGTCGCCGGCAGCAGCCAACTGATCATGACCAGCCCGCGCAGCCGCTGCGAGAAGCGGAATTGCAGGTTGAACAACAGCGCCAGCGCGAGGCCGAACACGAACTGGAGCACCAGGCAGGCCACGGTGAACACCAGCGTATTGATCAGCACCTGCTGCAGGGTGCCTTCTTGAAACAATTCTTTATAGTTGCCAAACCCGACGAACGGCTGGTGCCCTTTAGATAAATTCATGACGTTGACGTCAAACAGGCTCAGTCGGATGTTGTCGATGATCGGATACCCGACGAAGAAGATCATGTATACCAGCGCCGGAAGTACAAACAAGTACCCGGCGAGTCGTCCTTTTGCCCGGCTCATGCGTTTCTCCACTCCTCTAGTAAAAGTGGAGTACCAATTTGAAATCCGAGTACTCCACCGACATGTTTATTTTTCGCTCATCATTTTATCGATCTTGGCCTGCGCCTCATTGGCGGCATCCTCCGGCGAGGTGCTCAGCGTCAGCGTTTTGCTGAGCGCTTCGGAGATGGCGCTGGAGATTTCCGGCCATTTCGGATGCGGGCCGCGCGGCTGGGCGTATTCCATGTTTTCGGCGAATACCTTCAGCTGCGGGTTATCCGTCCAGTACGGATCGTTGGCCACGTCCTTGCGGGCCGGGAAGTAACCGAAGTCTTGGGCGAATTTCTTGCTGACTTCCGGCGTAGCTACGTATTTGACGAATTCCACGGCTTCGTTGACGTTCTTGCCGTCGATGACGCCGAGGTTTTCACCTCCCAGTACGGAAGCGAACTGCTTATCCTTCGGCACGAAGGCGATGCCGAATTTCAGGTCGGGCGCGGTTTTGGTAAGGTCGGGAATTTGCCACGGCCCGTTGATCATCATGCCCAGGTTGCCGGCGGCAAACTGCTTCATGACGTCGGACTGCGTCCAGTTGATGACTTCCTTGCTCATGGAGCCGTCTTTAATCAGATCGGCGAGAATGCCGTACGCTTTGGCGCCGTCGCCGGCCACATGGTCAAAGGTTGCGCCGGAGGACAGCAGCCACGGCAGGAATTGGAACGTGCCTTCTTCGCTTTGCGGCGCGGCGATGCCGAGACCTTTGACGTTGCCTTGGGTCAGCGCTTTGGCGGCCGCTCGCAGCTCATCCCAGGTTTGCGGTGGCTGAACCCCGGCGTCGGCCAGCATTTTTTCGTTATAATACAAGGCCAGGTTGTTGCTGCCGAGCGGAATGCCGTATTGCTTGCCGTCGTATGAGGCCGATTTCCACGGACCTTCATAGTACTGGTCTTTGTCCGGCCAGTCGGCCAGCTTGTCGGTAATGTCCGCGAAGAGCCCCATCGCGGCGTAAGCGGCATGGTCCGGGTTATCGATAATGACGATGTCCGGCAGGTCCGACGCGGTCAACCCGACGGATAGGCGTTTCTTGAAGTCCGCGAACGGGATATAGACCGGATCGACTTCGATGTTCGGATGCACTTTCGTAAAGCCGTCCGTCAGCGATTTAACGATATCGAACTGCGATTTGCCTTCGTAGTAGAACCATAAAGTCAGCTTCTTCTGGGCTTCCGACTGTGTTTGATTGCCCGAAGCATTGGACGAATTCGCGCCGGAATCGTTCCCGGACGTTCCGCCCGCGCCGGCGTCATTATTCGAGCCGCCGCAGGCTGAAAGCGCTAACGAGAGGATCAGCATCAAAGACATAAGCAGTAAACGGGTTTTGGTTCGCTTCACTTGGTTTCCCCCTAAGCAAGTATTGTCGACACCCTTAGTGTAGAAGAGTGAAAACGCTTTTAAAATTCTAAACCTTTAAGAAAGGTGGATTAAGTTAAAGTGAGTTCAAAAAATCGGGCTTTCGGCACCGGAGAGGTACCTCAGTCAGTCCTTGTTTAACATCCTTTGGTACTCCGCCGGGGAAAGCCCGGTCACTTCCTTGAACACCCGCGAAAAATACTTCGGGTCGGGATAACCGGCGAGCTTGGCGATCTCGAACATTTTGAACTCCGTCGTTTGCAACAGCTTTTTGGCGTGGGAAATCCGGATATGCTTGAGGTACGCGGAAAAATGGCTGCCCACCTCCTTGGCGAACATCGCGCTGAGATATTCCGGCGTAATGCGCAGCACGGCTGCGGTTTCCTCCAGGGTGATCCCCTCCCGGAAGCGTTCGTGTACGATTTTGAGTGCTTTTTGCACGATCAGGCTGTAGGACGGTTGCACCTGCCGCTCTCCGATTTCCGCGATATCCCGCAATATCCCCTCTAGCGCGGCCTTCAGCTCGTGGCGCGTATGCGATTCGAGCACCGGCTGCAGCCAGGCCTTCTGGAGCCGGAATACCCATTCGTCCCCGTAGGTTTCGCCGATCATCTGCAGCGCCGAAGTCGCCAGCCGCACCGTACCGTCCAAAATATGCTGCGGTTCGTAACGCCCGGTAAAGCAAAACTCCAGCCATTCGGCAAAATACGGCTCCAGCCGCTCCGGCTCATAGGTGGAAATGGCCTTTTTCACTTTATTCTCCAGCGCGTGGGGGAAAATGAGTTTGGCGGCGGCAAGGGCCGGAGCCGATGCGGGAGTCCGGCGCTCAGCGCCAATGCCAACTCCGGCCTCCGTCCCGACCATTCCCAGCCCGCCGGTGCTCCCGTCCTCCGCGATATGCAGCACTTCCGCCTGTTCGTCTATCGTGACAAACCACTTCCGGGCCGCCGTCAGACGGTCGAAGCCCGCTTTGAGCCACTCGAGCTTCGGCACCTGAACCGTGCTGACGGCGGCGTGAGGGGCGGAATGATGTACGAGCGGCTTCAACTCCCGGTCGATAAACCGCGCGACTTCGGCGTCCGGCTTGCCGGATTGCAGCAGCAGGGCCAGACTGGCCTCCTGCGGAACGGCAAACGCAAAATGGCGGACGTCTTCGGCGCAGGCAAGGCACTCGGTCAGCTTGCTTTTGAGCTGCGGCATCCGTACCAGCTCGTACTGGCCCGCATAAACCGTCGCCAGCCAGTACGCGGCCCCCGGTTTAAACCCGGCGGCCTGCTCCAGCAGCGGCGCCAGCACGGCGGGGTCCGCTTGGCTCAGCGTCACGGCCTGCTGCAAGTAATGCTCCAGCCGCGCCGCCGCGGTCCCTTGCGGCACGCCCGCCATCTGCTGCAGCCGTAGCTCCTGCTCCGCTTTTTCCAGCGTGAGCTTCAGGTCCTCGGCCGTAATCGGCTTCTCCAGGAACTCCAGGACGCCGAGGCCGAGCGCTTTTTTGGCATATTCGTATTGGGAAAAGCCGGTCAAAATCACGGTCTGGTGCCGGTGCCCCCGGCGTTTCAAATCGTCCAGCATGTCGATGCCGCTGAATTCCGGCATTTTAATGTCCGTAATCACCAGATCCGGGCTTGTCGTTTCGATGAGGGCCAGTCCTTTCGCCCCGTCGTCGGCGTCGCCAACGACCTCGTAAGGCGCTCCGAGCCGCCCGATCAGCTTGATAATCCCGTCTCGGGTGTTGTCTTCATCCTCGATCACTACGATTCTCATTGCTGTTCTTCTCCTCTCCAAATGGCGGGCATGATCATTCTGACTTCGGTTCCGGCTCCGACTCGGCTTTGAATCGAGCAGGACGCTTCGTCGCGGTAATACATCCGCAGCCGTTCCAATACGTTGCGGATGCCGATGCCGATCGGATGATCCGGATTTTCCTTGAAAATCTCCGCCAGCTTCGCTTCGTCCATGCCGCAGCCGTTGTCCCGGATGACCCACTCCAGCCGACCTCCGGCGGAGGTGTTATGGGTGGCCGCCGTTCTTCCGTTTTTCGCGAGCTCCGGCAGCAGCCGGATGCCGATCCAGAGCTCGCCGCCCTGTTTGATGCCGGAGAAGCCGTGAATGATGGCATTTTCGATGAACGGCTGCAATATCAGCTTGGGAACCAGGCAGTCCAGCGTGCGATCATCCCGCTCGACGGTGCAGGAGAAGGAGGAACGGAAACGGTGCTGCTGCAGATAGATATACCGGTCCATCCACTGCAGCTCCTCCCGGACGGCCACCCGCTTGTTGCTGTCCTTGATGCTGTACCTTAGAATCTGCGCCAGCCCTTTCAGCATTTGGCTGATCTGGTGCTCTTCTTTTTCAATCGCCAGCCAATTGATCGAATCCAGCGAGTTGTACAGAAAATGGGGGTTGATTTGCGCTTCCAGGGCGCGGATTTCCGCTTCCCTGCGCTTTTCGCCAGTCTCCTTGACCTCGTGCATCAGCTCGTTGATCGTATTCATCATTTTGTTGAAGTTAAATGCGATCGTCGAAATTTCGTCCCGGGAGGGCTCGTCCACATGGACGGTCAGCGTTCCGAGACTGGCGTTGCGCATCGCCTTGACCACTCGGCGGATGGAGCCCGAGAGCCGGTTGGAGAAGTAGAAGATCAGCAGCGCCGCGGCCAGCAGCGCCCCAAAACCTACGGTGAGCGTCAGTCGGCGCATCGCGTACATTTCGCTGAACAGCTTCTTCTGGTCGATCAGGTTGTAGAGGGTCCATCCGCTGTTCGGGTTGACGTAGGTGTTGGTGATGGTGGAACGGGTCAGAAGTTCGCCCACGCGTTGGCCGATGCTGTTTTTTTCCGGCGAAGAAATAATGACTCCCCGGTTGTCCGCCAGGAAATTGCGGTTATCGATCTGCCCGGCCGATCCACCGCCCGGTTCCGCCACGTTGATCGCTTTGGCCAGCACCGACTCGTAAACCGTAATCACCGCCACGCCCATGCTGTCCAGGCTGATCGCATTATAGTTTGTCAGCTTGCGGGCCAAATGGAAGCCGTACTGCTCGCTGGAGTTGATCGAGTCCATTTGTTCCGGAATCGTCATGATGCTGTCGGTCTTGTTCATAACGGCCTCTTTGTATAGCGGAAGCTCCGTGACATTCGGCACCCGCGTCCACAGGTTGTCGTAAGGGGACCCGGTCTGCCGGTCATAGCTGATCAACGTCCCGTTAGCGGCAAAAATCGCAACGCTGCGGATCCCGTTCTTGGCATAGGAGTAGGAGGCGAGCAGGTTGATCAGCTTGCGCTTGCTGAGCTCCACGTTCTCCGTCGGATGATTGATCTCCCCCAGCAGCCGAACGACGTCGTCGTTGGTGATGATCTGATACAGCAAATCCTCATACGCCTGCAGCGAAGTGTCCAAATTCTTCGACGTTTGCACCAGATTTGCTTCCACCAGCACATCCGTCTTCCGCTTCATCGCGTCGCTGGACACATAATAACTGACCATCTGCACCGCCAGCACCGGCAGCAAGCTCACCAGCATGGCCAAAATCAACTTGTTCCGGTAATTAAACCGCCATTTTGTCATAAGCGCGCCTTCCTTGTAGAGGATCAAAAATCACAAACCAAAACTAGAAACAAGACGATGTGCTTATCTCACATTTAAATATGGGAAATGGGATCTGTAAAGCAGAGAAAGGAGCATGAGGGGGATTCGCCACGACGATGAGGGAAGATCGCATAGCTTTGCTTGGACGTGCCCGTCCAAAAAAAAGTTCAAAAACTTTTCAATATTCCTTTACAGGAATATTCCTAGTGATGTATATTGTTATCAACCGGATGAAAACCTTAGCGATGAAGGAGTGAAGGGTATCGAGTAATCAACGCCTAACGAGGTGAGCGGCATGGCAGGAAAGAATAAGCCGGGCATGGACCGGACGATGTTGAACGCTTTGGCCGAACCGAATCGTTTGGATATCGTCGAGCTCCTGCGCGATGGTCCTCTCACCGTGGGTGAAATCGCCGACCGGCTGGGGCTTCGTCAGCCCCAGGCCTCGAAGCATTTGAAGATACTTAGCGATAGCGGAATTTTGGAAGCGAAGGCCGACGGGAACCGACGGATCTACAGGCTCCGGCCCGAGCCTTTTCAAGCGATGGAAGCCTGGGTGAAGTCTTTTCGGCAGGTTATGGAGGACCGATTCGATCAACTGGAAGGTTACTTGCGGGAATTGCAAAACGAAGAACAACCCTAAAATTCGTTCAATGATTAAGGAGGATTTGACAATGTCCAATCAAACGATGGTTCACCGAGTAGAAAATGAAACGGTGCTGGTGCTCGAGCGCGAGTTCAATGCGCCGAAAGAGCTGGTGTTCTCGATGTTTAAAGAGGCGGAGCATCTGAAGCACTGGTGGGGCCCGAGAGGCTGGGAGGTTACGGTGTGCAACGTTGATTTCCGGCCCGGCGGCGTTTGGCACTACTGCATGAAGTGCATGGATCAGAAGCAGGGCGATTTCTACGGGATGGAATCTTGGGGCAAAGCCGTGTATAAGGAAATCGACGAACCGGACAGTTTCGTCTACACCGATTACTTCTCGGATGCCGAGGGGAATGTGGACGATTCGCTGCCGGCAACCGTGGTCACGATGGAATTCATCGATGTGGGCGGCAAAACAAAGCTGGTTAGCCGTGGGGAATATGTATCCGCGGAATCCCTCCAAACCGTTATGGACATGGGCATGCTGCAAGGCATCACGGAAACGTGGGATCGTTTGGAAGAGCGCTTGAACGAAGTGAAATAAGGGAATTCCAAGAACAGCCGCACGGCCTGTGAGCCGGCGGCTGTTTATATTCATGACGGAACGTATAATCTTCCGTCCAATGCCTCATTCCGGGGCGGTTCCTTAACCCTTCTTGTGAGAAAAGGCACGGGAAGACGAGAAATTTAATGCCTATAATGATTAATGTAAGCGAATTTGCTTCGGCAATATTCGTGAATTTTTTCACTTAAATTGTGAAAACAATCACAAATAAGGAGAGGGAACAGGGAGCATGAAACGTTCGAATCACAGGTATGCAAGAACTGGATTTTTGGCAGCACTGATCTTTATTTTGATCATGGGTGTGATCGGATGCAGCGGCAGCAATAAGGAAGCAACGCCTGACGCAGCGGATACCCAAGGGCTTTACACACCGGGGACGTACACGGGGGAAGCGCAGGGCCTACATAGCGTGATTAAAGTAGAAGTAACGGTGGATGCCAACACTATTCAATCGGTTAAGGTGCTGGAGCAGAAGGATACCGAGGGAGTAAGCGATGCCGTATTTGAGACCATTCCGCAGAAGGTAGTGGAGGGGCAAAGCCTTAAGATAGATGTCGTATCGGGGGCATCCGTATCCAGCAACGGCCTGATTGACGCTATTGCTGACGCTTTGGCGAAGGCCGGGGCCGACATCGACGAATTGAAGAACAGAGAACCGTTGAAGGCGGTTGCGAAAGAAGCGATTACGAAGGAGACCGAAGTCGTTGTTGTCGGCGGGGGCGGAGCGGGACTTGCCGCTGCGGTATCGGCCGCTGAGAACGGAGCAAAGGTGATTTTGATCGAAAAATCGCCTGCTCTCGGCGGGAACACGATTCGTTCGGGAGGCGAATTCAATTCCTATGACCCGGTCAGACAGCCCAAAGTGGCCATGACGAAAGCGCTGATCAACGAGTTGAAGGAGATTCTGACCTACGATGAGAAAGAATTCGGCGATTATGCCGATACATTAAAGACGCTCAAGGGTCAGATCAAGGAATACCTCGCCAACGGGGATACGACCAAGCTGTTTGATTCGCCTGAATTGCATATGATTCACACCTATATCGGCGGGAAGCGAACAGACCTTGACGGGAAAGAAATCTCCGGCAAATTTGAACTCGTTAAGACGCTGACGACCAACAGCTACGGAACGATTCAATGGCTGGAGAGCCACGGTGCCAAGTTCGAGGATGGGATCGGTACCGTACTTGGCGCCTTGTGGCCTAGAACCCACCATAATGCCGAACCGCTGGGAACCGGGTATATTAACACGATGGAGAAAAGCGCAAAAGAGCTTGGCGCGGAAATTATGATGAATACGAAGGCCACCAAGCTGATGGTTGAGAACGGCAGAATCGTGGGCGTGACCGCCGAGCAGTCTGACGGCACGCCGGTCACCTTGAAGGCTTCCAAGGGCGTGGTCATGGCCACGGGCGGTTTCGGAGCAAACCCCGAAATGGTCGTTGAATACAACAACTATTGGCCTGATCTGGATGCAAACATCATGACAACCAACACGACGAATGCTACCGGCGACGGTATTGCGATGGGGAAGGAAGTCGGGGCGAATCTGTGGGGCATGGGCTTTATCCAACTGATGCCGAGCGGTCAACCGGGAACGGGGGCTTTGTCCGGCGGCGTATGGGGAAGCGCGGAAACCCAGATTTTCGTGAATAAGGAAGGCAAGCGGTATGTGAACGAATACGCCGAAAGAGACGTTTTGGCTGCCGCCGCCCTGGAGCAGACGGATAAGACCTTCTACATCATCAGCGATATGACCTCGCTGGGCAACCCCGATCTGAACGGGAAGAGTGGTTGGGGCGACAGTTATCAGGATCTGATTGCCAACAAAAATATTTTCAAGGCGGATACCCTGGAGGAACTGGCCGAGCAAATGGGCGTACCGGCCGATACCTTTGTCGCGGAAATGAAGAAATACAACACTTACGTAGAAAATCAGCTTGACCCTGAGTTTGGCAAGAAAAATTTTGGCGCAAAACTCGAAACGCCTCCGTTCTTTGCTACGCCAAGAACCCCCTCCGTGCATCATACGATGGGCGGTCTTGAAATTAACGAAAAGGCCCAGGTGTTGAACACGGAAGGCAAACCGATTGAAGGCTTATTCGCGGCCGGCGAGGTTGCCGGCGGAGTTCATGCGGGCAACCGGCTTGGCGGCAACGCCATCACGGACATTTTCACGTTTGGACGGATTGCCGGAGCCAGCGCGGCCGGCAAATAATCATCGGGTACCAATAAGCAAAGGCTCCTGCTTCTCTCCGCCGTCAAGGCGGTAGGGACGCAGGGGCTTTTGTTTTTTTGGCCTGTAACTAATTCGTTAAGGCAAACGTGACTCCATATAATGGAACCCTTAGGATGGGGAACCGAATAAAAGGAACCAAGGGAAGGTGTACTGCAGTATGGATTATCCGTTCCATAGAGGACAGAGCGGCAGGCCGAAACCAACCGGAACCAGGCGATTATTGCTTGTCCTATTTTACTTGCTATTTGCCGCTTATGCTTTGTTTGCCCTTAAAGTGATTTTGTTTAAGATCATTCCATTTTCGGCGCTATTCCATGCAACCCCGCTGCTTTTATTAAGAAGCGTGAATCTGATTCCTTTTTATACGATTATAGAGTTTTTTACGAGTGAGAACATTGGCATGGAGAGGGCTTTGGTCAATGTAGTAGGGAATATCGCGATTTTTGTGCCCTTGGGGATATTTGTGGCCCATGCAGGAAACGGAAAGTCTTTTCGCATGCAATCGCTGTGGCCGCTGATTATCTCGCTTCTGCTTGAAATCATTCAATATGTCTTGGCTTTGGGCAGCAGCGATATCGATGATATTCTATTGAATTCCCTGGGTGGGATGATAGGGATCGGGATCTATCGATGGTTCCGAAAGAAAACCTCCTCAACAGATCGCCTCCTGACGGCGCTGATTGTCCTCTTCTTGGTTGTTGGTCTTGCCGGGGGCGCTTCCGCCAAGATGATGGGCTATAACAGCATCTTGCCTTTTTCCAAGGGAAGGGTCGAATCTGTCGTTGAGAACAAAGAGGTGTTGGCGGGATGGGATGAAACCAGGGCCGACTTGTTTGGGATTTTGACCGCCGTGGGAACACAAGAATTGACCGTGTATATGAATCCGAAACATAGGCGAACGACGGCGCCAAAAGAAACGGAGGACAAGTAATCGATACCATAGTGAGGGAGAAGCCGCAAGCGATTAAGCGCAACCGAGATGTCATTATGGCTTTTTCCATACAGCAAATGAAGGAATTGTTATCGATTTATGAATTGACCTTCGAATATGAACAAGATGAAGATGGCCGATATGCGGGGTCTATAGAGCAGATTGAAGACATCGTTGCAGATGGTGAGACCCTTGATGAGCTCAGATTGGAGCTAGCTCGTCAATTGATTGAATATGCGATCGATTATGAAAATAACTATTCCCGGTATTACAATACCCCTAACCGTCATAAACATGCCCCTTATGTTTTGCGCGTTCTTTTGGAAGATGATCTCGAATCGGTTGCAGAAATGTGTGTCACGATAAAAACAACGGTCCGTATAATCCTACTCAAGACTGGCGTTATGGTTCTGTCTAGGAGCCGCCTCGTGCTGGTCTTATTTTTTTGCCTGTATTAGCTCCCCCAAATCTATCTTCTATACCTCTCTCAATCCCTGTACATATAACTATAGAGCCCAAATTGCGCAGAAAGAACGTTCTCATTTCGGCGCCGATCCCGTATTCTTAAAGTAACTTTGGAGTGGACAAGGACGGAAAGGAAGGTGACCCGGCTTGGGGAAAAATAAGGTCAATCTGCTGACCAAGCTGCTGATTTCCTATTTGCTCGTGCTGCTGTTTCCGGTGCTGATTATTTTGTTCTACTATTATCCGCAGTCGGCGGCGGCGGTGAAGGCGAAGGAAATGGATTGGAACGCCCATATCACGGAGCAGTTCATGACGTCGATGGATACGTTCACGCGATATGTGTACAACCTGCCGTTCGAGCTCGTGCAAAACCGGGAGTTCCGGCTGTACCAGGCGGAAGAGAGCGATTACCAGCGGGTGTTGATTGCGAATGAGATGAAAAAATACAACGCCACTGACGCTTTCATCTACAACACGTTGCTGTACGTACGGAACATCGGCATGTTATTCTCCAAAACTGGAAGCGCATACAGTTTGGAGGATATGGCCACGCCCGGGATCGGCTTCACCTATGAAGATTGGCAGCCCGCCTACATGAAGGAGACGCTGAACACGCTGGACGCCCCCCTGGTCCGGCCGGTGGAGGAAATCGTCATTCCCGGCAACAATCGGGTGCGGATGCTGACTTTCCTGCAGCCGCTGCCGGTCGGCGGGTCCCATTCCCCCGGCGTGGTGATGATCCTGGTCCGGGAGGATACGATCCTCCGCATGATGCGGTCGGTGTCCGAGACGTATGCCGGGGACTTTTTTATCCTTGACGGGCAGGGGCAGCCGCTGGTCGCTTCGAACGGGTCGTTATACCGGAGTTCGGACGATCTGCCGAAGCTGGTGGAGTGGATGGGGCAGGAAAGCGACGGCGGCCCGGTCTCCGGCATCCATACGATTAACGGTGCGACCTATCTCGTATCCTATGCGGTCTCGGACAAAAACGGCTGGAAGTACGTCAGTCTGCTTCCCTTATCCGATTCGCTGCAGGAGCTGCGCACGATCCAGCTCAATACGGCGCTGCTGGTCGGCCTCATCCTGCTGCTGGAAGTGATCGTGATTTACGTCTCGATCCGCAACAATTACCACCCGATCAAACGGCTGGTGGAGTTTGCGGCCGGCCTGTTCGAGCCGCAGGAGCATAAGCCGATGAATGAGCTCGAGAAGATCCGCTATACGCTCAGCGGTTTGTCCGCGGCCAACAGCCGGCTGGACGAGGAAGTGAAAGGAACGCTGCCCCTCATGCGTGACAATCTGCTGCTGGAGCTGGTGAACGGGTATTTTACCGCCTGGGAGCCTTTCGCCCGGGAGGTGGCGAAGGTGGGAATCGACCTAAGCGGGTCTTGCCTATCGGTGGCCGTCATCTCCTGCGACGCCGAGGCGGAAGCGGCAGATCGGATTTGGGATGCCTGCCGAAGCCTGGAGGAGAGGTTTCCCGAGGGAACGCGAGGATATTTGTTCAAAAGCGTCTACCATCACGAAATGGTGCTGGTCTGCTCCCACGAAGAGAACTTCTCGCTGAAAGTGCATTTGGCCGGGCTGCAGGAGGAGCTTCAGCGGCAGGCGGGCGAAGGCGACGGCGTCGGCGGGAGTAGGACGACCATCGGGATCGGTCGACCGGGAGAAGGACGGAACCCCCAAACCGCGCACGTCTCCTATCTGCAGGCGCTTCGGACGGCGGAGCAGCTGCGGCTTCGCGGCGACGGCTCCATTTTGGGCTTTGACGAGATCGAGGTGTCGCCGTCCGGTACGGTGTCTTATTTCGCCGAGCTGTTGCAGTCTTTGGAGCTGTCCATTCTGAAGAACGAAGCCGCCCAGGTGGAATCCCTGATCGATCGGATCGCCGGGTACTTGGGCCGCGGCGGGCTGCCGCCGCATATGCTGCGCAGCGTGTATCTGAACACGGTCAGCGTGATTTTTAACGGACTGCAGCGTTTCCGGCAGGACGACCAAAGCTTGCTGCGCCTGACCGACGCCGCGTTCCGCCCCCGCTATACGCTGGAGCAAATGGCCGGCATCCTGTGGGAAAGCGGGGCCAAGCTGTGCGAGATGATCCGCGCGACGGTGCCCCAGGGTCGTACGGCCTCGCGGGAGGAACTGCTCGCGGCGCTCGAAGAGAAGGGCATGGATCCGAACTGCTCGCTGCAGCTGATGGCCGACCATTTCGGCATGTCGACGTCCAACTTCAGCCATCATTTTAAGAAAACGATAGGCCAGAACTTCAAGGAAACGCTCGACCAACTGCGGATTCAGCAATCGACGCGGCTGTTGCGGGAAAACGAAGAGACGTTGGAGTCGATCGCCGCCCAGTGTGGTTTCACCAACCCCTCGAGCTTTATCCGCGCCTTCAAAAAGATTGTGGGCACCACCCCCGGCCAATACCGGCAAACCCGCAAGGGTTGAGCGAAAGGGATGATAGCGAGCCGATCTACCGAGCGATTCGTGACCTTAAAGCGTTCCCCTTGACTCCGCTGATTCACCGCTATGGAACAAAGTGTATAAGATAAGAGCTATTTTCTTTATTGCTTTATCCCGTTGAAGAGGGTTCGCATGTTTGCTATAATGGGGGAAATCATCCGTTAGGAGGGCTGGTCTTATGGATATTGAAGGACTGATGTCGTTTCTTGCCGTCGCCCGCGAAAAAAGCATCTCGAAAGCCGCATTATCCCTTCATATGACCCAGCCGGCTCTCAGCAATCGACTGCGCAAAATGGAAGACGGGCTTGGCTTCGCTTTACTGGAACGGAACTGGGATGGCGTCAAGCTGACCAAACAGGGGTATTATTTCCTCCCGTACGCCATCCAGCTCGTGCAGGATTTACGCGACGCCGCCACCGTGCTGTCGTTTGCGCCCGGCGAGCGGATCACCTCCTTTGAAGAAGTCATGAACCGTTCGGACCGGCTTCTCATCGGCATCGACGATTGGCTGTCCCCCCGCTTGATCCATCCGATCATCGCCGCTTTCCGCCGCTTTTTCCCGCAGCTGAATTATCGCTTCATAACGCGCTCGACGCCAACGATCGTCGATCTGGTGTATCATCACGGCCTGCACGTCGGCATTCATTTCCACAATGAGACAAGACCCGGCCTGCAATCCGTTCCGGTCATCCACGACGGCACAATCCTGATTTACCGTCCGGACACCGCGGGAGAAGAAATGCGGCCGGATTTAAGCAATCTCGACCGCATCAAACATCTGCCCTTCCTTCTTTTCGACAATCCCACTCTGGTGGCGCACAAGCACGTCACGTCCCGTATTTTTGAAACGTATCGCATCGATTACCTGCAAGCGGTCGACAATCTGTACACCGCCGCCGCGCTGATTTCCGAGGGGTTGGCTTATACCATGCTGCCCAAGTCGTGCAGTTGGGTGTTCGAGCAATTTGCTCCTGCGCATGTGCGCATCGTCGAGCTTACCGTCTTTGCGCCTATGGAAATTCGCATGTCGTATTCTACGGACCGTCTGTTCGGTGAAGAAATCAAGTTTTTGCGCCGTACGCTGACCGCAGTGGAGTAAGCGCCGGATGCAGCCGGATCAAATCGTCAAATAGCTTTTGACCTCATCCTTGTCCGCGTCCCGCGTGCCGCCGGAGGCGACAATCCGGCCTTTTTCCATCACGAAGTACCGCGATGCGATGCGAAACGCAAATTCCAGGTTTTGCTCGACGATAAAAATCGATATGCCCTTGTCTTCATTAACCCGGTTTAAAATTTCCGAAATTTCGTGTACGACGTTCGGCTGAATGCCTTCTGACGGCTCGTCGAGCAGCAGAATGACCGGCCGGGACATCAACGCGCGCCCGATCGCCAGCTGCTGCTGCTGGCCGCCGGACAAAACGCCGCCCTTGCGCTTCAAATGCTCGCGCAGCGCCGGAAAATAAGTCAGCACTTCCTCCATCAGCGCTTCCGTGTCTTTGGGATGATGAGCCAGCGCCCCCAGCTCCAAATTTTCTCGGACGGTCAACATCGGGATGATCTCCCGGCCCTGCGGAACGTACGCGATCCCTTCATGGGATCGCCGATACGTCTTCACGCCGGAAATCTCCTTGCCGTCCAGACGGATGCTCCCCGTTCTAGCGGGAAGCAGCCCGATCAGGCTTTTGAGCAGCGTCGTTTTGCCGACGCCGTTGCGCCCGAGCAGGCAAACCTTGTCCCGGCGCTGCACGTCCAGGGAAACCCCCTGCACGATTTTCGTCTTCCCGTACGACACCGACAAATCCGCTACGTTAAGCATGGGCCTCCCCCTTTAAATAAACCTCTTGGACCCGTTCGTCATTTTCGATCTCCTCCAGCGTCCCTTCCGCCAGCCACTTTCCCTGATGCAGCACCGTAACCACGCGGGCAATCTGCCGCACGAACGCCATGTCGTGCTCGATGACCAGTATCGACCGGCCCTGAAACAAGGTTTCGATCAGTTCGCCGGTCTTGTACGTTTCGTCCGCGGTCATGCCGGTCGTCGGTTCGTCAAGCACGATCAGCTGCGGGTCCTGTGCTAGCAGCATCCCCATCTCCAGCCACTGTTTTTCGCCGTGGGACAAATTGACGGCTAAGCCGTCCGCTTTGGGCCGCAAATTCACTTTGCCCAGGATGTCGTCGATCCGCTCGCGAATCTCTTTTGTTTTTTTGAAAAACAGCGCTTTAAACACCGGATGGTACCCTTGAATGGCGACTTCGATATTTTCCGTTACGGTCATGTTGTCGAACAAATGCGGGCCCTGGAACTTCCGGCCGACGCCCAGCTGGGCGATTCTGTGCGTATCCATGCCAGTGATGTCGGTTCCCCGAAAAACGATACGGCCCGCCGTCGGTTTGGTTTTGCCCGTAATCAGATCCATAAAGGTCGTTTTGCCGGCTCCGTTCGGACCCAAAATAACCCGAACTTCGCCCTCCCGCAGGGAAAAATGCAAATCGGAGATTGCCTTAAACCCGTTGAAATCGACGGACAAACTGGTCGTTTCCAAAATGTTCATTTGCATCACTCCCTAATCGTGGTTTGGTATGCCTTGCGCCTTCGTTTCCCGGATTTTCGTTCCTCCGGGCTTAAACCAGCGGCCTGCGGCGTACTTTATTGTGCCGTAAATGCCGTTCGGGAAAAACAGTACGACGAGAATAATGACCAGGCCGAGGAATAGCTGCCACTGCCCGGGATATTGTTCCGACAGCTTGTTGGACAAGATGTTGATCAGCAGCGTGCCTACGGCGGCGCCAACGATCGTGCCGCGGCCGCCGATCGCCAGCCATACGATAATCATGGTGGACATGTTCAGGCCGACATCCTGCGGAGAGAAAAAGCCAACCATCGGGACGTAAAGCATGCCGGCCAAACCGGACAGGAAGCCGGATACGATGAAGATAAAAATTTTATAATTCGCCACGTTGTAGCTGAAGAAGGAGATGCGCCCCTCATTCTCCCGGATCGATTTGATTATTTTTCCGAAGTGGGAGCGGGTCAGCCAGCGGCTGAACAAATAAACCAGCACGGTAACCATCAACACCAGATAATAGTACGGAATAAGATCCATTGGCTCCCCGTGGATCGGGAACCGCGGCAGTCCCATCAGACCGTTGAAGCCGCCGGTAAATTTCTGATTGTTGATGGCCATCATTTCCATCAGTTTGGCCAACGCCAGCGTGATCAGCGAAAAGTAAACACCGCTCACTTTGCTCTTGAAGATAAAATATCCTACGATGCCGGCGACGGCGGCCGGAAGCAGCACCCCGATGCCGAGCGCGGCTGGAATGCTCTGCAGCGGCTTGAGAAAGGCCGGGATTTCCTGGATATCGAACCGCGACATAAAGCCGGGGACCCCGTCCTGGATCGAATACGACAAGGCGAGCACATAACCACCCATCCCGAAGAATACGGCATGGCCAAGGCTCAGCAGTCCGGCGTATCCCCATACGAGATCCAGGGCGATAGCGAAAATGACAAAGACGACGAATTTACCCATTAATTCCACGCCAAACGCCGACGAGAACATCGGGGTAAACGCCAAGTAAAGGAGCAGCAAGGAGCTTACCGCGTGTTCCGACACCCATTTCTTCATCCTGTTCACCTGCTTTCCATTTTGATAAGGCCTTCCGGTTTAAACCGGATCAACACGATCACGATCAGGAACACTATGATTTTCGCCCCGGTTTCGCCGCCGAAATACGTCAGCAGCTGGCTGGCTTCGCCCATGATCGCCGAACCGGCGATCGTCCCCGGCAACGAACCGACGCCGCCCAGCACGATCGTCATAAAGGAGTCGATCATGTAATCCACGCCCATCGTCGGAGCCACGTTTCTCAGCGGCGACAGCACCGCGCCCGCCGTGCCGGTCAGACCAGCGCCCCAGGCGAAGGTGAGCAGGTCGATCCGCGTCGTGTTGATCCCCAGGCATTCGCTCATTTTCCGGTTTTGCGATACGGTCCGCACGAGCATGCCGAATTTGGTTTTGTACAGGATCAGCGCAGTAACGGCCAGTAGCGCCAAGGCAAACGCGATCATAAACAAGCGCAGGTACGGAATGACGATCTCCCCTATGGCCAGCGTGCCGGAGATCGGACTTTCGATCGGCTTGTTCGTCGCGCCAAAGATCAGCCTGACAATCTGCTGCAGCAAGATGGAGATGCCGAACGTGGCGAGCAGCGTTTCCATCGGCCTTCCGTACAACCTGCGAATCACCAGCCATTCCATCAGCGCTCCGATCAACGCCGTCACGGCAAAAGCGCATACGACCGACACCGCAAACGGCAGATGCCACTGGCTGGTTACCACGTACGTGGTATACGCCCCGACCATGATCAATTCGCCGTGAGCCAGGTTGATGATCTTCATAACGCCGAACGTGATCGCGAGACCCAGCGTCATTAACAGCAGCGTTCCGGCCACGCTGACGCCGTCAACGATTTGTTGTGCGATGTTCATAGCTTTCCTCCTTAGTAAGGAAGAGGGGAGAGTTCTCCCCTTGCTTCCGTCTGGCGTGATGATCAGGCCGCCAAACTTGGCGGCCACGAATGATTGGGTTGCTTATTTGTCCCAAGGTTCTTCCTGGTCCGGGAAAATCAGCTTGGACCACGGTTCGGGGCTGACCGGATCGAAGGTCTTGACGATGTCGAATTGCCCTTGTTCGTTGGCCACCCCGATGAACGCGTTCAGCTTCGTATGGTGGTTTTTCTCGTCCATCTGGATTTTGCCTTGCGGCGCTTGGAATTCCAATCCCGCGAAATTCGCGATGAGCTGCTTCGTATCGGTGAGATCTTCCGTTTTGGCGAGCGCCTCCTTCAGCAGATAAACCGAATAATAAGCCGCTTCCATTTGCGTATTCACCGGCGCGTTGCCGTATTTTTTCTGATAGTTCGTGATGAAGTCCTTGTTCTCGGGCGTGTCGACGGATTGAAAATATGGCTGCACGGTGATATGGCCTTTGGCCGGCTCTCCTCCCATCGCCGCCAAATCGGTTTCCGTCGGCGTGGTGCTGGCGATCAGGATGTCTTCGGAAGTCAATCCGTAGTTCGCGAATTGTTTATAGAAAGCCGACACGCTTTCGGCGACCAGCGTCGAGAACACGATGTCCGGTTTCGCTTCTTTGATCTTGTTGATGACCGAAGCGAATTCGGCTTGCCCCATCGGTACATATTCCTCGCCGACCATCGTGCCGCCATTCATTTCAAGCAGCGCTTTGACCTGCTTGTTCGTTTCTACGGGGAACACGTAGTCCGAACCGATGAGAAAAAATTTCTTCCCTTTGTTCTCCGTCAGCCACGGAATAAACATTTGCAGACCCTGGTTCGGGACGGGCCCGGTATATATGATGTTGTCCGAATATTCCTCGCCTTCGTATTGCATCGGATAAACCAGCAGTCCGTCGTTTTGTTCGACGATTGGCAGTACGGCTTGCCGGCTCGCCGATGTATAGGCGCCTATGATGGCCGCCACATCGTCTTCCATCAGCAGCTTTTTCGCTTTCGTGGCTGCCATGGACGGGTCGGAGGCATAATCTTCTTGAATCGGCACCAGCTGTTTCCCGTTGACGCCGCCATCGGCGTTGATTTCGTCGATCGCCATCAGCGTCGCATTCGCCATGCCTTGTTCGCCCAACGCCGTTTGGCCGCTCGTGGAGAACAACACGCCTACTTTTATTCCGTCTTCGCCGCCGGCACCGGCGTCACCGTTCGAGCTGCCGCAAGCCGTCAGCGCAAGCGCCAATACCAGCCCCGCCGCCAAAGTGGAAATCCAGCTTCTTTTTCTCATCATGCATCCCCTACCCCTTTTCAAATAGATATATTTTTTCTCAAGACATCGCCCGCACGAATCTCTCCTATTTCGTGTAATGTTTTATAACATTTACAGATGCCTTTTCTACCGAGAACTATAGCACAGAATCGAGAGGCGGAAGATATATCAACTTTTTATACCCTCCCTGCGGCGGTCGTTCCGGCGGGACCGACGTGTCTTAATAAGACGATAATCCCTTAAAAATAAAGGATTGTTGATATTTTTTCACGCTTTTGTTACGGCAGTATATAAAGGAACCAACAAGAAAATCATGTGATGTCAGGTTGGTGTAACCTATATCGTTTTGTTATATCTCAAAGCTCTTTTTATCTGCTAAAATGGCAATCAATATCCCGATTCGACCACAAATGTAAGATTAACTAACATATTAGTGGCGGGATAAATCGTGGAGGAGGAATGGGAATGGAACAATATGTCCGTACGATGCTGATGTCGAATGAAATTGCGCTGCCCGAGCAGGACTACGCTATTTTGGCAGAAAGGATGGCCGATTTTGTCCGGCTGCGGGAAGAAGCGGAGAGAGAGTGGCTGGACATTCAGAACATGCAGTTATTTCTTATTCCGGTAGGAGGGGAACGCCATGAGTGAAACGCTAACCGGCCAATCCGTTTCGGAACTGGCGCCGCTAATCGAGCAAAAAAAGCTTTCCCCCATCGAATTGACGAAAGCGCTGCTTGACCGCGTTGAGCAGTTGAATCCCACTGTAAATGCCTATATTCATATTGATGAGGAATCGGCCATGCAGGCCGCCAAGCGGGCCGAAGCCGACATTGCGGGCGGCGGATACCGTGGGCCTCTGCACGGGATTCCACTGGCGCTCAAGGATATTTTCTTCATGGAGGACAAAGTGTCGACCATGGGCTCGAAAATCCATAAGGATTTTGTCGGGGGATACGATGCTACCGTCATCACCAAGCTGAAAAATGCGGGAGCGGTGCTGACGGGCACGCTTAACATGCATGAATACGCCTGGGGCGGCACCACCAACAACGACCATTTCGGCGCCTGCCGCAATCCCTGGGATCTGGAGCGGATTCCCGGCGGCTCCAGCGGCGGTTCGGGCGCGGCGGTCGCCGCCGACATGGCTTTCGCTTCCTTGGGCACCGACACCGCGGGCTCCGTCCGCATCCCCGCGTCGATCTGCGGCATCGTCGGCCTGAAGCCTACGCACGGACGCGTTAGCAAACATGGCTGCTTCCCGCTGTCCTGGTCGCTGGACCATATCGGCCCGATGACCAAAACCGTGTCTGACGCCGCCATTTTGCTGCAAGCCATCGCCGGTTACGATGCGGAAGATCCGACGACGTTGAAGGCGCCCGTGCCGCAATACACCGAATTTTTGACGGAAGACATCCGCGGGCTCGTCATCGGAGTCGAAGAAGATTATTTCTTCCACAACGTCGATCCGGACGTCGCGGCGGCGATCCGACAGGGCATTGAAACGCTGCGGGCGCTGGGCGCGGTCATCAAGCCGGTATCGATCCCGTCGCTGAAGCATACGCTGTTTGCCGAATACGCCACCGTTTTGGGCGAGTCGGGGGCCATCCATCATCACAGCATGAAAACCCGGCCGCTGGATTTCGGCGAAAACGTACGCCATTCGCTGGGGTACGCCCATTTGCCGTCAGCCGTCGATTTTGTGATGGCCCAGCAAATCCGCCGCAAACTGGCCCTGGAGTTCGAGAGCGCGTATACGCAATGCGATGTGATCGTCGCGCCGACGCTGCCGATCGCGGCCAGCAAAATCGGCGAAAGCTTCGAGGACTTGAACGGCGCGAAGGCCAATATCGACGTCGAACTCATCCGTTTTACGCCGCCGGCCAACCTGACGGGCATGCCGAGTTTGTCCGTGCCGTGCGGATTCAAGGGCGGGCTGCCGGTCGGTATGCAAATTATGGGTAAGCCTTTCGATGAAGGGACCTTGTTGAAAGTGGGCTACGCCTTTGAAAAAGCCACCAACTTCCCGGCAAAGAAACCGGCGCTGACGGTGGCCTAAACCGCTCTGCCAACCGCGCTGGCTGTCGGTCCACCGGCCGCGAGCGTGCAGCAAACCGGCAAGCACACCGGAATCATCGCAAAAAAACAGGCCGTTCAAGAATTTTATCTTGAACGGCCTGTCGGCTGTGGTCAGACTATCTGTCCCCCCCGGAATACCTATAACCGTAATCCACTACGTTTATGGTGACGTTCGCTTTTAATCGTCCGGTTTCTGACGGACGTAGCCGTCACTTCCACCGTGCCGGTCCCGTCAACGATTCGCAGTATGTTGTCGCCTCCGATCGTCGGCAGCACGTCCCCGGTCAGAGGCCGGACGGACCACGTAACGTCATGATTTGCATCGCTCGGCATGACGTCGGCATACATTTGCAGCGTTTGGTCATAGGTGATCGTATCGACGCCGTCCTCGCTGAACACATGCATGCCGGTTACGTAAGAATCGTTGCAGCGTACTTTTTCATGGCTGCTCCTTCTTTATACATAGAGAAATCTTCCTTTACGTTCTCGGGTTATGGTCTGCATAACTATAATTACGAGAAAGGAACTTGAAGAGCTTCCCTTTTTTATGCTCATAAACTCAGTTAGATCAAGGCTTTCTAATTATGGAATCGACTTTATTCGCATCATTTTTTCTTGGACTAGCGGAATATCGCCGTTTTTTGAAGATCCACATAATTTGAACCCGTTCCGGAAAGCCCGATACGTCAACCCTACAGCAGCCCCTTCTGATGAAGCGCCTTCAAAAAATGAAGACCGCTCCAAAACCGCCCGTTTACGCGGCTTGGCATCGCCCGTTAAAGTCTAAGGTGTCTGGTTGGCCAGGCAAACATTCCATACTATGGGGGGAAAGAAATGCGGAAAAAGGTAACCGTTTTCATGTCGTCCGTATTGGTGATGGCCCTGCTGTTGGCGGGGTGCGGCTCGGGGGGAGGCAACAACCCGAATTCGTCCGAAGGCGCGCAAAATACGCCCGGGACCGGGAACGCGACCTCGGGGGAGAAGGTGAAGCTGACCGCCATCATGACGAAGCATCCGCTGACCAAGCCGCTGGCCGAAATGGAGTGGCTGCAGCAGGTGGAGGACGCCGCCGGCGTGGACATCGAATGGCAGGAGATCACCGCCGACTGGGGGCAGAAGAAAGGCACGATGCTGGCCGGCGGGGATATCCCGGATTTGTTCATCGGGCCGAACGTGATCACGGATGCGGATTTCGCCCAGTTCCAGGGGCTGTTCCAGGACCTGTCGACGATGCTGGACCAGGCGCCGAACGTGCAGGCCATGTTTAACGCCAAGCCGGAAACCAAGAGGATCGTCACCCAGCCCGATGGCAAAATGTACGGGCTGCCGAAATACCAGCGGTTTTGGCCGGCGGCTTCCACCCGGCAATACATCAACCAACAATGGCTGGATGAGCTGGGGCTCCAAATGCCGACGAATTGGGATGAGCTGTACGACGTACTCGTGGCGTTCAAAGAGAAGGACGCGAACGGCAACGGCGATCCGAACGACGAAATCCCGATGGATTGGCCGGGCGGCATCGGCGGCTACTTCAACCCGGCGGTACTCCTCGGCAGCACCGGCATGACTTTGTCCGACGGGAACGCGGAAGGGTATTTCGTCGAGGACGGCCAGGTGAAGAATTACCTCATCGACGAGCGCTACAAACAGATGGTCGCTTTCCTGAGCAAACTGTATAAAGCCGGCCTCATCAACCCGGAGGTGTTCACCCACGATTACACCAAATACCAATCGACCGCCCGCGGCGAAGGGGACACGGCCAAGGTCGGCTTCACCTGGGGCTGGGTGGCGTCGGACCGGTTCGGCGAGCAGCTTGCCCCGCAGTATACGTCCATGTCCCCGCTGAAAGTCTCCTCCACGGACAGCATCAAGCCGTCCTGGATGTTTGATTATTACAACCTGAACTACGGCGTGAACCATATCGTCATGTCGGCCAAGAGCAAGAACAAAGAAGCCGCCATGCGCTTCATCAACGAGCTGTACGACCCGAAGGTCGGGATACAGGTGCTGTTCGGCTCGATCGGCCCGAATATCCAGGACAACGGGGATGGCACGTACAGCGTGCTGCCGCCGGCCGATGCCAAGATGGACCCGGGCACGTGGAAATGGACGTCGACCATGGCGGACAACGGCGCTTTTTATATCTCGGACGACTTGAAGCTGACGCTTGGCAAAGACATGCAGGAGGTGCTGAGGCAATCGGAACCGCTCGAAGAAGCGCTGAAAGTGGACCTGGAAAATGATATCTTCCCGGCGATGTTCATTAAATACTCTACCATGGATAATAACGCGCTGAGCCTGAACAATACGAACATCATGAACCTGGCCAACGCCAGCTTCGCCAAATGGGTGACGAAAGGCGGCATCGAGGCGGAATGGGACGCCTACGTGAAGGAGGCGCAGAAGGCCGGGCTTACGCAGAACCTGGAGATCATGCAGAAATATTACGAGGAATACAAGAGCAAGCCATAAGGGGGCGGATTTAGCATGCAGGTTCGCAAAGGACTACAGGCCATCGTACGTGACTATCAATTGTGGATCATGATCCTGCCGGCGATCGCCGTCATCCTGATTTTCAACTATATTCCGATGTACGGGATCCAGCTCGCTTTTCGCGACTATGATTTCAGCAAAGGGCTGACCGGGGGCGAGTGGCGGGGGCTGGCGTATTTTCAGCAATTTATCGACAGCTACCTGTTCACCGACCTGATGCGGAACACGTTCCTGATCAGCCTGGCGAGCATCGTGCTCGGCTTTCCGGCCCCGATCGCGCTGGCGCTCATTCTGAACCAGATCCGGCGCAAAAAAATGAAGCAGCTCATGCAAACGACGGTGTACCTGCCCCATTTTATCTCGGTGATCGTGCTGGTCGGCATGCTGAATGTACTGCTGTCCCCGGAAACCGGGGTGGTCGGTTATATGCTCAAAGCGCTGGGGCTCGGCCACATCAATTTGCTGGCCTCCACTGAGGCCTTCATTCCGGTATACGTGCTCTCCGATATTTGGCAGCACTGCGGCTGGAACAGCATCATCTATCTGGCCGCCTTGTCCACGGTCGATCCCCAGCTCTACGACGCGGCCAAAATCGACGGCGCTACCCGGTGGCAGACGATCCGTTATGTCGATCTGCCGGCGCTCGTACCGACGATTATCATTTTGTTCATTCTCAGCATGGGGAACATCCTCAGCACCGGCTTCGAGAAAATCTTCCTGATGCAAAACGCGCTCAATCTTCCGGTCTCCGAGGTCATCGCCACCTACGTGTACAAGATCGGGATCGTGTCCAACCAGTTCAGCCTGGCTTCGGCCATCGGCTTGTTTAACACGCTGATCAACTTCGTGTTCTTGTTCGCCATGAACGCGATTTCGAAACGGGCCTCCCAAAACAGCCTGTTCTAAAAAAATCGGCAAGGAAAGGAGGAGTCGACACACATGGGCCAAATCGAAACGCGGATCAAGGGCGGCAAGGAGCCCGCGTTTAAGGCTGCCGGAGCGCGGCCGGGCGGCGGGGAACTGGTCTTTAAATTAGTGCTGGGACTGGTGTGCACGGTCATTTTTCTGCTGATCGCCTACCCGCTGTATTTCATCGTGATCGCTTCGTTCAGCGATTCGACGCTCGTTTCGACGGGCAAGGTGCTGTTCCTTCCGAAAAACGTCAGCTTGTTCGGGTACCGGGAGATCTTCCAGGACGCGCGAATTTGGACGGGGTACCGCAACACGCTGTTCTACACGCTGTTCGGTACGCTGGTCAACCTGTTGTTCACGCTGCCGGCCGCTTACGTGCTGTCCCGGCGGGAATTCCGGGCGAGACGGGTGATCATCTTCCTGTTCGTGGTGACGATGTTTTTTAACGGTGGACTGATTCCGACTTATATCTTGATGAAAGACCTGCATTTGACCAACACGGTCTGGGTGTTCATCGTGCCGTTTTGCGTGAACGTGTTCTATTTGATCATCGCGCGGACGTTCTTCGAAACCTCGCTGCCGCAGGAGCTGCACGAGGCGGCGGTGATGGACGGATGCTCGCACTTCACCTTTTACGTGAAGGTGGCGCTGCCGCTGTCGAAGGCGCTGGTGTCCGTGATCGGCCTCTATTATTTGGTCGGGCATTGGAACGACTTTTTCACCGCGCTGATCTATATCCGGGACAACGACCTCCAGCCGCTGCAAATGGTGCTGCGGGACATCCTGCTGTCCAACCAGGTGTTCGCGAACGGGGCGGGCACGGGCGGCGACGCGGGCGGGTACGCGCAAAGGTATGCCGACCAGATCAAATACGGCGTGATTATCGTGTCCACGCTGCCGATCCTGGTGATTTATCCGTTCATCCAGAAATACTTCGAGAAAGGCGTGATGATCGGGTCGATCAAGGGGTAAGGCAATCGAAAAGGACTTCCCTGGTTTTTTTGGGGAAGTCCTTTTTGCACTGCCTTCCAACCTTTAAATAATGCAACCACCTTCGGAATGTTGTATGGACGGTTCGCGGCAAGCGGGGCTATGATCAAAGAACAACAAGCCCGGGAGCAGCGAAGAGAGCCGGCAGCCGGAGCTGGAGTCTCGCCTCTCAAGGCTCAACGGACGAAGGAGTTGAAGGCCTTTTGCTGCTGTTTGATATCTTCGCGAAAGTCGTTATCCCCCTGTTTCTTCTCATTTGCGGCGGAACGGTACTTCACCGCAAATTCAAGCTCGATTTGCACACATTGGCCAAGCTGAACATCGCCTACCTGTTGCCGGCAACGATATTTATCAAGCTATATTCCGCCGATATTTCTCCCGGTTTGTTCAAGGAGATCGTTCTGTTTTTTGTCGTCTGCATGCTGGCGCTCTATTTGGTCTGCAAGCTCTCATCGAAGATCCTTCGCCATAACCGGGGAATGACGGTGGCATTTACCAACAGCGTCCTGTTCGACAACTCGGGTAATTACGCTATTCCGCTCAACCAGCTTGTATTCGGGGGCAATCCGTTGGCCTTGTCCATTCAGGTATTGATTATGTCCTTTCAAAGCTTTCTGACGTTCTCCTATGGGGTCATCGCGCTGCAATCGCTGGACGCGAAACGCTGGAAAGCTCTTTTGGGCTATTTTAAAATGCCGGTGTTCTATGCTCTGGTCTTGGGGCTGTTGTTTAACGCCATCGGCATCCGCCTTCCCGATATGATTTTCCGGCCGCTGGAGTATGTCTCCAATGCGCTTGTAGCCATCGCGCTGTTGACGCTGGGTGCCCAAATTGCCAATTTGCGCATGCAATCGATCCGCTTCCCCGTCATGCTGAGCCTGGTCTTGCGGCTGCTGATCAGTCCGGCCATTGCCCTTATGGTCATTGCTTTATTCGAACTGGACGGTCTGGCGGCGCAGACGCTGCTGGTTTCCTCCGGCATGCCTTCATCGGTCAACAGTGCGATTCTGGCGCAGGAGTACGACAATGAGTCTGAATTCGCATCCCAGGCCGTATTGTTCTCCACCTTGCTTAACGCCTTTACCATTACCGGATTGATTGCTTTGTCCCGGGTCCTCTACTGATCGTATTCGTTGGGCCAATGAACCCGGCGCAGCTCCCGGTTCATTTATTTAGGAAAAAGTTAAAATCGTGGTATCGCCTAAAGAACGTTCTATATCTAGATTCCCGGGATTGGATTACTGTTGTAAACAGAAAGCGATTTCAAATCAATATAGGGGGGCAGGAAAATGAGTCATTCCAAACCAGTCAGAAAAACCTTAACCATGCTGATGTCGGTCACGTTGGCAGGCAGTTTGCTTCTCGCGGGATGCAGCAGCGGCAACAGTAATGGGGAGGCTGCGGGACCCGGGAACAACGGAAGCGCGAAACCGGATGTAGTAACCGAAAATCCGGCGGCGTTTAAATTTGATCCTCCGGTTACCGTGCATGCCGCGACCCGTTACCAGCAGCAGAGCGAAACGGATTTCAAGCCGGGGGAAAGCGTTGAGGATAACCAGCACTTGCGTTGGATGAAGGAGAAGCTCGGCATCGACGTAAAATTTGATTTTATCGTCCCGACTTTAGAGGACTATACCACCAAGATGCGTTTGTTGCTCTCGGGAGGCAGCCCATTGCCGGATACCTTCATCGCCACGGTTGATCTTGCCACGGATATGATTAATGCCGGCAAGGCAATGCCGCTTAACGAGCTGATGGACAAATACAACTCTCCACAACTGAAAGAACTGTACGAGAACTATCCGGAAGTTCTGTATCCGGTTACAAGGGAAGGCAAAATCTACGGTATTCCGAATATGTTCGCGATGGACGAAGGCAGCGTCATGTGGATCAGGGAAGACTGGCTGCAGGCGGCGGGCAAGGAAGCGCCGAAGACGATCGATGAACTGGGCGAAGTTCTAAAGGCCTTTACGGAAAATGATCCGGATCAAAACGGCAAAAACGATACGTTTGGCATGGCCGTCTCTTTGAAAGACAGTCCGTTCAGTTGGATGTCTAGCGCGGATCCGATTGCCGGGGCTTACAGCGACTATATGCCATCCCTTACAAGCATTACCGAGTATTGGGTTGAGGACGAAAACGGCGAGCTGGCCTACAGCGCCATAAGACCGGAACAGAAGGACTTCTTGGCTAAACTGGCGGATTGGAACAAAAACGGTTATATCGATCCGGAAGCAGGCATCAAGGATCCTGCGAAAGCGGCTGAAATGGCGGCCTCCGGCAAGGCCGGCGTGATCTTCGGGCCGTATTGGATGGACGGGTATCCGCTCAAGGAAGTTAAGGGCTTCAAAGCCTATCCGCTTCCATCCGGACCGGACGGTCAGGTGGGGAGAGCGGAGAAACCGCTGGTCCACGACTACACGATGATCAGTAAGGACTTCGACCATCCCGAAGCGGTTCTCGGTTACATTAATAAGCTGTTCAGTCTTAATTTCGGCGAGTCGGATCCTTACTTCAGTGATGACTTTAAAAACGGATATCACGAAGGCTACGACTATGTGGTCCATGATGGCAAGGTAGTCCGGAACAATTATGATGCGGCCGGCGTTCCGCAGGACAAATGGCCGAATCCGAACGACCCTACCGTTTCCTACGGACCGTTCTTCCCGTTCAATGAAGCCCCGCTTGTCCCGTATTTGGGTGATGGTGCCTTCCAGAAGTTCGAGGAGAATCCCGATGCGGAGCCTGCCAATTTGATGGAAGCAAGCACCAAGGCCCTTACCGAGCGGCAGCTAAGCGCAGGCCTGGTCCGGGTCAGCCAGAATGACAGCGCGATCCTGAACAAATTTAACGGAGCTCCGACGGCGACGATGCAGTCCAAGGGAGAACTCCTGCTTAAACTGGCGAGGGAGAGTTATCTGAAAATTATCATGGGTGCGGAGCCGGTCGATTATTTTGATACCTTCGTTGAACAATGGAAGAAAAACGGCGGCGATCAGGTGACCAAAGAAGTCAACGATTGGTACAAGAGCGTTCAGTAATGAAACAAGGAGAGGGGATGCCCATGTCGGGAATTGAAATAAAAAGCGGCGGGTCGCGGTTAAAGCCGGAGGCCCGGACCCTCAAAAAGGCGGGGAGGTATCTCCGCAAAACATGGCCGCTTCATGTGCTGCTTCTTCCCGCAGTCCTTATCGTGATCATTTACAACTATGTGCCAATAGCGGGTGGGGTCATCGCCTTTCAGGATTACAAGCCCTGGCTCGGCATAGCCGCTTCTCCCTGGGTGGGCTTGGACAATTTCCGCTACTTGTTCAGTTACCCGGACGGCAAGCAGGTCATTATCAACACGTTGGCCATCGCTACGATGAAACTGACGCTTCATCTGATCATACCTGTCGTGTTTGCGCTGCTGCTGAACGAAATTCGCATCAGTTGGTATAAACGGACGGTTCAGACCCTGGTCTATCTCCCGCATTTTTTGTCCTGGGTCATTCTGGGGGGGATCTTCGTAGACGTCCTTTCGGTTCAAGGGGGGATCATCAATCAGTTTCTTGGCTTGTTTGGAGTGAAACCGATCTTTTTTCTGGCGGACGGGAACTGGTTTCGGGCAGTGGTCGTACTGTCCGATATCTGGAAGGATTTCGGTTTCTCCGCGATTATCTTTCTCGCTGCAATTTTAGGCATCGACCCTTCCTATTATGAGGCCGCGGAAATCGACGGAGCGAACCGCTGGCAGCAGATGCTGAAGATCACCTTGCCCTCGGTCGGACCGATTTTCATCGTGGTGGCGACCCTCTCGCTGGGCAGGGTGCTCGATGGAGGCTTTGACCAGATCTTCAATCTGTATAATCCGCTGGTCTATTCCAAGGGAGATATCATCGACACGTTCGTCTATCGCGTAGGGCTTCAAGGAACGCAGTACAGTTTCGCTTCGGCTGTCGGCCTGTTCAAATCCGTCATCGGTTTTATTCTGATCGTGATCAGTTACCGTTTGGCCTACAAATGGGCGGGGTACCGCATTTTCTAAACGGAATCTGCTGAGTCGAAACTGGAAAGGAGGGAGAAAACCATGAGGTACCGCTCTAGAAGTTATACCGTATTTTCCATATTGAACTATTTCTTCATCGGACTTCTCAGCCTTTTGTGCATTATGCCTCTCATTCACATCTTGGCGGTATCCCTTAGCTCAAAAGGGGCGGTTACCGCAAACGAAGTGACCTTCTGGCCGATCGGGTTTACCTTCGATGCGTATATGCAGACCATTGGCAACAAAAATTTTCTGCATGCGTTACAGATCGGTGTGCTTCGGACGGTGCTCGGAACTTTGATTTCCATGACCGTCATTACGATGGCGGCTTATTCGCTGTCGAGAACCGGTACTCGTTTTCGCGGAAGAAATATTTATGCTTGGTTCTTCGTGTTCGTCATGCTGTTTAACGCCGGCTTGATTCCAACTTATCTGGTCGTATCCAGGACGGGGCTGATGGATTCGCTTTGGGCTCTGGTGATTCCTAATGCCGTCAACGTTTGGAATATGATTCTGATGCTGAATTTTTTCCGTGGACTGCCTCAGGAGTTGGAAGAAGCGGCTTTAATCGACGGAGCGGGACATTTTCGGACATTATTCTCTATCTTCATTCCTGTCTCCATGCCCGCGATGGCTACGATGACGTTGTTCACGATGGTGTTTCATTGGAACTCATGGTTTGACGGCATCATTTATTTGTCCAAGATGAACGATTACCCTTTGGCCAGTTTCCTGCACACGATACTGGTTCAAGAGAACTTCAGCCAGGTTGGTTTAGACTTGGGCAAAGTCCAGCAGATCTCGAACAGGACCGTCAAGGCGTCGCAAATTTTCATCGGCGCGATTCCGATTCTGCTGGTGTACCCGGTTCTGCAAAAGTATTTCGTAAAGGGATTGGTCCTTGGCTCCGTCAAAGGGTAACGCGAAGCAGCCCGAAAAGAAACCTCCTTTCGGCGAATGTTTATCCTATATAATTGAGGGTAGCAATGAAATCCGCCGAGAAGAGGATGGTACGCATCATATGCTGGGTAAATTGACGATTTTCTCTAAAATTCTGATTATCATCATTCTGTTGATTGTTCCCATTGCATTGCTTCACACCGCTTCGGTTAAGGTAAGCAACCGGGTGGTTGAGGATGAGATCATTTCTTCCAACATTAACCGCCAGTCTTTCTTCTTGAGGCAACTGGAGAGCGTCAATGAACAAATTTGGAGTGCGGCGTTCCTTACGATGCAGGATCCGAATGCGATTCGCCTGCAGCTGGACTCTATCCGAGACTTGACCTATGAAGCGTTGTCCACTAGGCAAGAGTTGGGGGATCGCCTCAAACAAACCAGCAATTCTTTGGCCTGGACGAACGAGATGACGATCTATTCCCCGGTGACCGGTGCATTTGTAACGACGAGTGCGAGAAGCAATTATGAGCGCAGCGATTTTGAACATCTGAATTATACCTGGACCTACCGGCGTTTAAACCTGCGGGGTATCGAGCAGTATTACTTTACCCGGGAATTGACGAAACCGTTTACAGTAAGCGGTCATCTTGAAGATGGCACGGGGTTGATTTTACAAATGGCCGTCCCGGCGAACAACTTTGCGGTGTTGCTGGATCAGCTCAAGCAGGGAAGCTCCGGGGAACCTTTGCTTTATCATCAAGGGTACGGTCCGATTGCGAGCAATGAATCCGAACCTGCCCGAGTGGAGCGATTTGCCGAAGTGCTTGATGGGCGGTCCCTATCCGATTCGGGACATGAGATCGTCAAGGTCGACGGCGAGAATCAATTGCTGATCTATGAGAAATCTGAATCGTTAGGCTGGTATCTGGTGGATTTCATTCCGCTGGAAGCAATTATGTCGCCGATTCACAAGACGATGATCCTGTTTTATTTGGCAACGATTCTGCTGCTGTTCATCGGCATTGCCCTGGCGGCTTTGATCTACCAAAACGTGCAGCGCCCCATTACCCAGCTTATTCAAGGAATCCGCCGGGTTCGCAGGGGGGAGTATTCTTTCCGTCCGCCGAGCAGGATCAAGCAGTATGAATTTCAATTCCTGTTTTCCCAGTTCCATTCGATGTCGGCAGAAATTCGGGAGTTGATCGAAAAGGTATACTTTGAGCAGATCAAGGTAAAGGAGGCGACGCTGAAACAGCTGCAGTCCCAAATTAACCCTCATTTTCTATATAACAATTTCGCCTTTATCCAAAGCATGGCGCAGATGGACAACAAGGGAGCGATCATTGCCTTTACTCAGCATCTGGGCAGGTACTACCGTTATACCACGCGGACGGAGCAGAGGGACGTCGAGCTGGGCGAAGAATTGACCCTGGTCAGAGACTATTTGGAAATCATGAAAATGCAAAAGGGTAACCTCGAATACGACATGGATATTCCCGAAGATATCCTTCAGGTGAGGACCCCTCGGCTTCTCGTTCAGCCCCTAGTGGAAAACGCGATCGTCCATGGCATTGAGAACAGGCTGGGGGGAGGGAAGATCCGCATCGGCGGATTTCGCTCTGACGGCGTTTATGTCATAACGGTGGAGGATAACGGTAAAGGCGTCAAGAAAGAGGAACTGGCCGCATTGTACAACAGCCTGAACGATAACGAAGGCAAGGAAAACGGTTGGGGCATCCGAAACGTTCACCAAAGGCTGGTTCATTTTTATGGGGGACAATCTGGACTTACGTTTACGGAGAGCGCGTTGGGTGGTTTGTGCGTGAGGATGCGGATTGATTTGATAGAAATGCTGCCGGCAGCTGGCGACAACTAGGAGGTGGAGGCATGTTTCAGATTCTTGTGGTCGACGATCATCCTCATCAGGTGGACAGTATTATCCGGCTAATCGAGGATAGCGCATTGCCTTGCGGGAAAGTTCATGGCGCCTATTCAGCACGGGAATCGATGGATTTGCTTGATAAACATCCCATTGACGTGGTGATTACGGATATACGAATGCCTGAGATAAGCGGGATTGAACTGATCGAACATATCCGCAGAACATCCAGTTCAATTCGCTGCATCTTGTTGTCCGGCTTCGCCGAATTTGAATACGCCCAGAAAGCGCTGCAGCTTCAGACATCCAAATATTTGATGAAACCCGTGGATTCAGACGAATTGGTGGAAACGTTGGAGAAGCTGTTCGCGGATATCGAGAGGGAACGGGAAGAAGACCGTTCCTACCAGAAAATGCTGTATACGCTTCGCGAGAACTTGCCGATCTTGCGCGAGCAGTTGCTGCGGGATCTGCTTAGAGGAATGATGATACCGCGGGAGGAACTGGTTCACAAGCTGGCTGCATACGAGATTCCCATGGATTACGGGGATTCCTTTATGACTGCGGTGCTTCAAATGGAAGATGATCTTGCGGGGTATACCGAATACGATACATCGCTGATCATTTACGCCGTGACCAAGATGGCGGAGGAGTTGCTCGCCGGACATTTCTGTCTCTGGTACACCCGTTGGGGAAGCCGACAGGTGGTATTTCTGATCAAACCGCGGGAGGACGAGGTTTCCGAATCGGGCTTCACCCGTTTGGAGAACGAAGCGAAAGAACTGCAGCGGCAGGTCTACAAGATTCTCAAACACATCGTCTCCATCGGCATCGTAAAACAAAATGCCGTTTTTCCTGCGGAGCTGCTCCAGGTTTATGAAAAAACCCGTATGGTGATCGGAAACCATGACGGAAAAATCGCCAGCTTCTTTGCGGCGGTCACGGAAACGGAGTTTAAGGCGCCTGCCGGCTCCATCGCTTCCTTGCATCAAGCGCCAACGTTCATGCAACTGCTGGAAACGGACCGATGGACCCTTGCCGGTGAGAAGCTGAATGAGATTTTCACCGAACTTGAAGCCAAATCGGGCGTATCGGATGAGTACCTTCAAGAGGCGTTTTATATCATCGCCGGGTCGTTTCATTTTGTCGCCCACCAGCATGGACACCGGCTAAGCTCGCTGATCGGCGAACTGAATGTTGGCCTGCTGAGAGGCCATATTCAACAGGATTTAAAGACCTTTAAGTCATGGGCGTTCCGCTCGCTCGACAAAATGGCCTCGTATCTCGGGAAAAAACAGCAGGAGGGGTCCCTGTCGCTCGTCCATCGCATTCGGCAGTACGTAGCCTCGCATTTGGACTGCGACCTGTCCTTGCAGGCGATATCCGATGCAGTGGGACTGCATCCCGCCTATTTGTCCAAAGTGTACAAGGAGCAAACGGGCGAGAATTTAAGCGACTATATTCTCAAATATAGGATGGAACAGGCCGTCGGTTATTTGAAGCAAACGGACTGCAGAATCTACGAGGTGGCGGCCATGGTCGGATATCTAACGCCGCACTATTTTATTAAACAATTCAAGAAGTATTACGGCATAACTCCCCAGCATTACCGGGATGCCCTGAAGATAGACGGCCATGAAGACAACGGATTGGCATGCTGTTAGGCAAACAACATTCAATGGAAAAAGGGGACCGATACGATGACACAAGTTCAAAATAATCAAGAAGGCATGAAAGTGCAGGACGACCGTAACGAAATTTTGGAGCTTTACAAGGATTTGCGGGTAACCGATGTTAGGGACGGGTTGGACTGGATCGGCTATCACCATTACGGCAGCGTTCATCACAGCATCCGTCCGCTGTGGCGCACCAAGGTAGTCGGGATCGCCCACACCTCGCGGTATCTTCCTTTTGAAGGCCCGGTTCCGAAGCTTACGCCGGAGGAATATACCGCTTGGTCGGGGATGTACTACAATGAAATTTGCCATGACCCGTGGCACGGAAGCATTCAGCCGGGTGATTTCATGGTATTCGACGTTTGCGGACTCGACGTGGGGTTGCTTGGCTCCAACAATACGCTCGCGGCATACTCCAAAGGGGTCGTAGGCTTCTTGACCAACGGAGGCGGGATTCGGGATACCGATGAAGTCATTTTGCAGAAAATTCCGGTATGGTCGCAGTTTATTTCCCAAGGCATGGATCAGTGCCGCATCCGGTTCTATGAGGAGAACGTGCCCGTGGCTATCGGCGGAGTAGCCGTTTATTCTGGTGATATAGTCGTGGCCGACGGAGACGGCGTGGTAATTGTCCCTCGCAAGGTAGCGCGCGATGTGGCCAAATACGCCCATCAAGAGCTTCGCGGAGACAAGGCGTCGCGACGGGCCATGTACGAGAAGCTGGGCTGGGAGCTGGATGAAACGGTACTCTGAACTATCGGAGGGGAGAGACTGAGGTGAAATTCACAAACGGATTTTGGGACAACAAAAAAGGCTTCAAAGTATTGAATCCCATGGATGTCAGGGATATTGAGCGGGAGGACGGCAAGGTTCGCCTGCATGCCGCCTGCCGTCAAATTCGTCACAAGGGAGATACATTGAACGGACCGATGTTGACGGCGGAATTCTCCTCCCCGATGCCGGATGTGATTCGCGTTCAGTGGACGCACTATGCCGGGAAGAGGGCTAGGGGGCCGAAGCCCGAGTGGGCTGCGGCAAACGAAGGAACCGCCGTTTTCGGAGAAGACGAGCATACCTTGACCCTGACCAGCGGAGGCCTGCAGGTCGCCGTTAACAAGGCCGGGATATGGGGAACCGAATTTTCCTATGCCGGAAGGAAGCTTACCGGAACGTATTCCCGGGGAACCGGCCACATTACGACCAATGAAGGAGAGATTTATTTCCGCGAACAGCTGGATCTTGGTGTGGGAGAGCACATCTACGGCTTGGGTGAACGCTTTACGCATTTCGTCAAGAACGGCCAGGAAGTGGATATCTGGAATTTGGACGGGGGAACCGGGAGCAAGCAGGCGTATAAAAATATCCCCTTTTATTTGTCCAGCAACGGTTACGGTGTGTTCGTGAATGAGCCGGGGTATGTTTCTTTTGAAGTGGGCTCTGAGCTGGTGACGAAGGTTCAATTCAGCGTTCCGGGCGAAGAACTGGATTATTACGTGATCGGCGGACGTAATCTCAAGGAAATTCTGCGCAACTACACGGCGCTTACGGGGCGGCCGGCTCTGCCTCCCGCCTGGTCCTTCGGGCTTTGGCTGACTACGTCCTTCACGACGGATTATGATGAAGCGACGGTGAATCACTTCGTGGACGGGATGGCGGAGCGGGATATTCCGCTGCATGTCTTCCATTTCGATTGCTTCTGGATGCGGGAATACCGCTGGTGCGATTTCGAGTGGGATCCTGCCGTCTTTCCCGATCCCGAGGCGATGCTGACCCGCCTGAAGAACAAGGGACTGAAAATTTGCGTCTGGATCAATTCTTACATCGGCCAGAAGTCTCCGCTGTTCCAGGAGGGGATGGAACGCGGTTATCTCTTGAAGACCCCGGACGGGGATGTGTGGCAATGGGATATGTGGCAAGCCGGAATGGGACTCGTGGACTTTACCAAGCTCGAGGCGACCGAATGGTATAAAAATTACCTGCGGCGTCTTCTGGATATGGGTGTGGACTGCTTCAAGACCGATTTCGGTGAGCGGATCCCAACCGATGTCGCCTATTTTGACGGCTCGGATCCGGAGCGGATGCACAATTATTATACCTTCCTGTACAACAAGGCCGTATTTGAAGTGCTAAAGGAACGGCGAGGTGAGCGGGAGGCCGTAGTCTTCGCCCGTTCGGCTACGACGGGAAGCCAGCAATATCCGGTGCACTGGGGCGGCGATTCCTTTGCAAGTTATGGTTCCATGGCCGAATCCTTGCGAGGCGGGTTGTCGTTGGGATTGTCCGGCTTCGGATTCTGGAGCCATGATATCGGGGGGTTTGCTAGCAAGGCTACGCCGGATATGTATAAACGCTGGGTAGCCTTCGGTCTGCTCTCCTCTCACAGCAGGCTGCATGGGAACGACTCGTACCGGGTGCCTTGGCTGTTCGATGAAGAGGCGGTGGAAGTGCTTCGCGAATTTACGAAGCTGAAATGCACGTTGATGCCTTATTTGTACGCCTATGCGGCGGAAGCGGCGGAGACGGGCCTGCCGGTCATGCGTGCCATGGTATTGGAGTTTCCCGGGGACCGGAACTGCCATCCGCTGGATATGCAGTACATGCTTGGCGAAAGGCTGCTGGTGGCCCCGATCTTCAATGATGAAGGGCGTGCCGAATACTATGTGCCCGAAGGCAAATGGACGCATTATCTGTCCGGGAAGGTCGTGGAAGGCGGGCGCTGGTACCGGGAGATCTACGATTACCATTCGCTGCCGTTTCTCGTCCGGCCGAACAGTTTGATCGCCGTAGGGGCCGTAGAACGCAAACCGGACTACGATTATGCGGACGGTGTGACATTCCACCTCTTCGAACTGGAGGACGGATCCTCCGCAGAAGCGAAAATTTGGAGCACCGAAGGCGTTCTGCAGGGTCGGGTTGCCGCCAAGCGTACGGGAAACGTCATTGTATTTGAAGCTGAAGGGTTGGCCCGGCCTTACGGCATTCTCCTGCGGGGGATATCGGAGGTTGATGCGGTGGAAGGCTCCGCGGCGGCTGTGCAACACCCGCTAGGCGTCCTGCTATGTACCGACAGCTCCCGCTTGACGGTGGAACTGGCAGGATAAGTGAATTTTTACCGGCGATATTCCTTGATGACTGAGCATTTATAAGCTAAAGAGCTGCAACAACAGAGTTGCGGCTCTTTGCCTATAGAAGCTTGTACTGCTTGTATGGAATATTAGAGAGGTGGCGCTGCCGCTGTCGAAGGCGCTGGCACGGGGGCGACGCGGGCGGGTACGCGCAACGGTATGCCGACCAGATCAAATACGGCGTCATTATCGTATCCACGCTGCCGATCCTGGTGGTGCATCCGTTTATCCAAAAATATTTCGAGAAAGGCGTGATGATCGGATAGATCAAGGGATGAGGCGGGGCTTGGTCATAGAATTGTAGGAATGCCCGTGGAGGCTGGAAGCCTTCCGGGCATTTTTTTGCGAGTGGGGGGAGTCGCGAGCAGAAATAAGGGCAAAAAGGGCCTTATTTGCTAAGCGACACAGGCACAGGGCGGACTTCATGACGACAGCGTGGCGACTTCGTGCCCGGCGGACATTTTTTAATAAACCTAACCATTTCAATTAATCTAGCGGAAACAGTCAAAACCTATACTCTAATTGGGTTGAAAACAACAGAAATACATAAAGAACCCACAATAATCCACGGGGAGTGCGAAAAAACCATGAAATTCAGGTTAAAGAAGCAGTTAGCGCTTGGCCTTGTTCTGTCCTTGTTTGTTTTGATGCTTGCAGCTTGCGGTACGGGCGACAGCAAAGAAGCCGCCACCAACACAAGCGCCACCGCCCAGGCCGAGGAAATTTCGCTGGCCGATCTGGAAGCGAAAGCAAAGGAAGAAGGTTCCGTCGTCAGCGTCGGCATGCCGGATACGTGGGCGAACTGGAAAGATACGTGGGCGGACCTGCAAAGCAAGTATTCGCTGGCGCATACGGACACGGATATGTCGAGCGCCGACGAAATCGCCAAATTCGAAGCGGAGAAGGACAAGCCGACCGCGGACATCGGCGACGTGGGGATTGCCTTCGGCCCGGTAGCGGTGGACAAAGGCGTCACTCAACCGTACAAAACCTCGTATTGGGACGAGATTCCGGGTTGGGCCAAGGACAAGGACGGGCACTGGCTCGTAGGCTACCAAGGTTCCATTGCTTTCTTCACCAACACAGAGCTGGTCAAACAACCGCCGCAAAGCTGGGAAGACCTGAAGAACGGCGACTATAAAATCATCGTCGGCGACGTTACGAAAGCCGCCCAAGCGCAAATGGCCGTATTGGCCGCCGCCATCGCTTACGGCGGAGACGAAACGAACATCGAGCCGGGGATCGCGTACTTTGAGGATTTGGCCAAAAAGGGCCGCCTGTCCAGCGCCGAAGCTTCGCTGGCCAACATCGAGAAGGGCGAAGTGCAAGTCACCCTGTTCTGGGACTTCAACGCACTGAACTATCGGGATCAATTGGGAGGCGCGGATAAGTTTAACGTCGCCATTCCGAAGGAAGGCAGCGTCGTCAGCGGGTACGCCACGATCATCAACAAGTACGCGCCGCATCCGAATGCCGCCAAACTGACGCGCGAGTACATTTTAAGCGACGCGGGCCAAATCAACCTGGCGAAGGGATACGCCAGACCGATCCGCGAAAGCGTTCAGCTTCCTGAGGACGTAGCGGCCAAGCTGCTGCCTGCCGACGCTTATGCCAATGTGAAGCCGGTCGGCGATTACAAGGCCTGGGAAGAAACCACGAAGAAGCTGCCGCAGCTGTGGCAGGAGCGCGTCCTGGTGCACATGAACTAATCGGAATCTTGTCGGGTTCAACACGATTAAAGCGTTAAGTGGAGCGTCATCGTCTTGTACGAATGGCGCCCCTTTTTTCAAATAAAGGAGTGAGAGGCGTGAAGCGTAAATATCGCTGGTTTTTGCTCGGACTGGTTCCTTTCGTCGTGATGATCGCCCTGTTTCAACTGGTCCCGATCGTGTCGATGCTGACGGGAAGCATCAGCCAAGGGGACGGCGCCGGTTTGACGTTCGGGTATTATGCCCGGATTTTTCAAAGCGATTATTATCTCAAAGCCATCCAAAACAGCTTGCTGATCTCGGTGTTTTCGAGCGTGATCGGGATCGTCGTCGGGCTGGTGTGCGCTTATTCCGTGACGCGGTTCGCGCCGAAGATGCGGGACCGTCTGATCATGTTGTCCAATATGACCTCGAATTTCGCCGGCGTTCCGCTCGCCTTCGCATATATTATTCTGCTGGGCAGCAATGGGGTATTTACCTTGCTCTTTAAGCAGTGGGGCTGGGACGTGTTTGCCGGTTTCAATTTATACAGCTGGGCGGGGCTGGTTTTAGTGTATGTCTATTTTCAGGTCCCCCTGGCCTTATTGCTGCTGTACCCTTCCTTTTACGGAATTCGCGAGCAATGGAAGGAGGCGGCGTCGCTGCTGGGCGCAAGCACGTGGCAGTTCTGGAGAACGATCGGCATACCGGTGCTCTTGCCGGCCGTATTCGGCACGCTGGGGATTCTGTTCGCCAACGGCATGGGCGCTTACGCGACGGCCTATGCCCTGGTCGGAAGCAATTTCAATTTGCTGGCCGTGCGGATCGGGAACCTGGTCTCGGGCGACGTAATAAGCGAGCCGCAGCTCGGGAACGCGCTGGCGGTGATTATGGCCCTGTCGACGCTGCTGGCGGTATATCTGAATCACAAGATGACCCAGCGTTCGCATAAGTTCCAATCCGGCTCGGCGGCGCAAAAAGCCCGCAGCCGGCGGAAATGGCCCAAGCTGAAATCCCCGGCGCTGAAGGAGGAGTTGTAATGGACACGCCAAGCAAGAAAGCGGGCTGGGGACATCGTTCGCTCATGCTTTTGCTGATGGCCTATTTGCTGCTCCCCCTGCTGGCTACGTTGATTTACGCGTTCGCAAAGGAGTGGCAGGCTACCCTTCTGCCGGAGAGCTGGACGCTGGAATGGTTTAGCGGGATGTTCCAGGATGCGCGTTTTCTGGACGCGTTATGGAAGTCCCTGTACTTATGCGCGATCAGCATCGCACTCAGTCTTGTCGTGATGCTACCGGCCGTGTTCATCATCACGGTTTACCTGCCTAAGCTGGAGACGTTCATGAAGGGGATCGTCGTGCTCCCCTATGCCGTGCCCGGCGTCGTCGCCGCCGTCGGACTCATTCGCGCTTATTCCTCCGGCCCGATCAATATTTCGGGCACCGCCTATATCCTGATCGGCGCGTATTTCATCATTGTGTTGCCTTATATGTATCAGGGCATCCGCAACAGCCTGTTGACCGTATCGGCGGTGGAGCTGCTGAATGCGGCGGAGATGCTGGGCGCCAGCCGCATGAAGGCTTTCGTGACCGTGATTTTGCCGAACATCTGGCCCGGGGTGATGACCTCGACCTTGCTGTCTTTTTCCGTCTTGTTCGGCGAATTCGTCTTAACGAATATGCTGGTGGGGGGACATATTCAGACCATTCAGGTGTATCTGTCCCGCCGGATGAATGAAAGCGGGCATTTGGCCAGCGCGATCGCGATTTCCTATTTTCTGTTTATCCTGGCGTTGTCCATGGTCTTGATGAAGCTCGGCAAAAAAGTGAACAGGGGGATATCGGAATGAAACCATATCTGAAGCTGGAAGGGATCCGCAAGCAATTCGGGGATACGACGGTGCTGAACCGGGTGAATTTGGATATCCGCGAGGGGGAGCTCGTCACGCTGCTGGGGCCGTCCGGGTGCGGAAAAAGCACGCTGCTGCGCTGCATCGCCGGTCTGACGGAGCTGGATGACGGGCAGATTTGGCTCGACGACAAAGAGATTGCGAACCTGCCGCCCCGCAGCCGGGAGATCGGCATGGTGTTTCAATCGTATGCCTTGTTCCCCAACCTGACGGTGAGCGAGAACATCGCGTACGGCATGAAAATGAGGGGAGCCTCCAAGGAGGCTAGGCGTCAAAGGTCCGAGGAGTTGCTGGAGCTCATCGATCTCAGCGACAAGCGGGACGCGTATCCCCAGCATCTGTCGGGGGGCCAGCAGCAGCGCGTGGCGCTCGCCCGTTCCCTGGCCGTGCAGCCCAAGGTGCTCCTGTTGGATGAGCCGCTCAGCGCGCTCGACGCGAAAATCCGCAAAAACCTGCGGACCGAAATCCGCGAAATCCAGCGAAAATTCAACATGACCACCGTCTTCGTGACGCATGACCAGGAAGAGGCGTTAACCTTATCCGACCGGGTATGTCTGATGCATCAAGGGAACATCGTGCAGCAAGGGACGCCGGAGGAATTGTATTCCGCGCCGAAAACGGAGTTCGTCGCCCGGTTCATGGGCAGCTACAATGTGCTGTCCCGGGCCGAGGTGTTGCGGCTGTTCGGAAACGTACGCAGCGAAGCGGAGAGCTTCGCCGTTCGGCCGGAATCGCTGATCCTCGTCAGCGAAGACGGGGCCGAAGGGCAGGCGCTGTCCGGCAAACAAGTCGTGGAGGGAATCGTTCATTCGGCGTCCATTTTGGGCAACGTGATCCGTTATTCCATCGATGCTGCGGGCATTCGGCTGACGGTCGATGCGCTGAACGACGGACGATCCCTGCGAATAGGCGAGAACAGTCCGGTCAGCCTCGCTTTGGATCATGCACAGCTGCTGCAACTGGAGAAGGAAGGAGCTTAAAGACTTGTCGATTTCATCGGAGGAACGCAAACGGGTCATCATGGAGCATTTAAAACAGCAGGGCCAGGTGAAGGTGCCGGAGCTATCGCACTTGTTCACCGTTTCGGAGGAGACCGTTCGCCGCGATCTGGTTTTATTGGAGAAAGACGGCTTGGCCAAAAGGGTGTACGGCGGCGCCGTCCTGACCAAACTGACGAGCTACGAGCCGCCTTATCTGCAGCGCCAGATGGTAAAAGCGGAGGAAAAGGAACGAATTGGCCGCGCGGCGGCCGAACTGATCGAATCCGGCGATACGATCGCGATCGACATCGGCACGACGACGCTGGAGATGGCCAAAGCGATCGCCGGCCGGGAGCGGCTGACGATTCTGACGAACTCGCTAGCCGTGGCTTATCATTTGATGGAGTCGTTGAACAGCGGAAGGTTCTCGGGCAAAATTTTCGTCGTTGGCGGAGAACTGAATCCGGAGCAGCAGTCCATGTCGGGAACGATCGGCGAGAGCGTCATGTCGCAGTTTCGCGTCGACAAGGCGTTTATCTCCGTAGGGGGGATTTCCGTGGAACGGGGCATCAGCGATTACGATATCAACGAAACGGGGATGTCGCGCCGAATGATCGAAGCGGCGTATCGAACGATTGTGCTGGCCGACGAATCCAAGCTGGATAAGGAAGCCTTCGTGGAGATCACGCCGCTCGCCAAGATTCACGCGATCGTCAGCGATGCCGCTCCGCCGAAGGAATGGCTGCCAACGCTGCGCAATCATCATATCCAGTGGATCGAAGCGAAATAAAGGGGGAGAGTCGAATGTCAAAAGTAGAAGCAGAAGCCAAGAAGCTTGTCGCCGTTGTGCTGGACGGATTAAGATATGATGCCGCCCGCAAGTATCTGGGGTACATGGAGCATCTCGTTGAGCAAGGGGAAGTCTCCTGCTATCAGGTTCAATCGCAGTTGCCGAGCTTATCGCGTCCGCTCTATGAAGTCCTGCTGACCGGCACGCCGGTCGCGAGAAACGGCATCACGGCGAATCACATCGCCCGGTTAAGCCAGGAGCAAAGCGTGTTCCATCTCGCTGCCGGGGCCGGGTTAAGAACGGCTGCGGCCGCGTATCATTGGGTCAGCGAGCTGTATAACCGCGCTCCGTTTAACCCGATTACGGATCGTCATCAGCATGATGAGAGCAAGCCGATCCAACACGGTATTTTCTATTTCGAGGATCACTATCCGGATAGCCACCTGTTCATCGATGCCGAGCATTTGCGTACGGCGTATGACCCGCATTTTTTATACATCCACTCGATGAATATCGATGATATGGGCCACAAGCACGGCGGGGAAAGCAAACAATACGAAGGCGCCGTCCGCGCGGTCGACGGGATGCTGGCCACGTTGGTTCCGCTTTGGAGATCGCAGGGGTATGACGTGATCGTCACGTCCGACCATGGGATGAACGCGATGGGGCAGCACGGAGGGACGGAGCCGGAGGAACGGAGTGTCCCGCTTTATGTGTTTGGCGAATCGCCGATTCCATCTTCAACGCTCGAGGGTACGCAGGGATTGTCGCAGCTGCATCTTGCCCCGTTAATGTGCCATTGCCTGGGGATCCGGACTTCCGAGGCCATGGTGAAATGGGAGTAGACAAGGGGGAGTTGACGGTTGAAGGTTGATCTGCATTTTCATCTGGAGGAAGGCCCGTATTCATTGCGTTGGTTATCGCGCACTTTGCAAGGTTTGTCTTCGACGGAACCGGGACCGGATCGGGCGCTGGGCCATCATACATTGGAGCATGCCGAGGAAATGGCGAAGCTGCTGTCCCGGCGAATGCAGCAGGGGTGTTATAGCGAGGAATGGTTGGATCGCTATTTAACCCGAGGGCGCGAGCGGGGCATTCAAGAGTTTGGCGTCGTCGATCATCTATATCGTTTTCGGGAATGCAAGCCCTACTACGAAAAGCATATGCTGCTGGACGATAGCCCGGTGGGCAAGCTGCAGCGGACTTGGTTGGACCAGGTTTGCGTGGCATCGCTATCGGACTTCGTGGATTTCGTGACGGAAGCGAAGAAGACAAGGCCGCATTTGGCCCTCGGCATCGAGGCGGATTTCTTCCCCGGCGGCGAAGCGGAGCTTGGCGAATTGCTGGCGGAACAGGATTGGGATTACGTGATCGGATCGGTTCATTTCCTGGATGGCTGGGGCTTTGACAATCCCGAGGCGAAATATGGATTCAACGGGAGGGACCCCGTCCAAACGTATGCGGACTATTATGAATTGTTAAGGCAAGCCTGCGCCTCGGGTTTATTCCATATCATCGCTCACCCGGACAACCTGAAAGTGTTCGGCTTCCGGCCGGCCGACGAGAAGAAGCTGCTGCCGTATTACCGGAGCATCGCCAAGGAAATGGTACGGAGCGGCGTCATTACGGAGATCAACACCGGCCTCGCCTACCGATACCCCATTGCGGAGAGCTGTCCCAGCCCTTTGTTCCTCTCCGTATTGGCCGAATACGGGGTTCCGCTGACGTTGTCCTCGGACGCCCACTTTCCGGACGATATCGGAACGCTGTTGGACGCGGCCCTGGCCGACGCGATCGAACTGGGTTACACGGAGTTGGCGGTGTTTCGAAAAGGGGAGCGGCGGATGCTGCCGATTTTCGAGAAAAGCGCAGCGATCGAGCAATGAAGGCGAGATCCACGATTACGACGAAGATGTCCGGAGGCCGAAGGCCTTCCGGGCATTTTTGCGCAAGGGGGCGGCAAAATGTCCGGGGGAGGTGTAACCGAATCGGTAACGCAAACGTTCTCTTGATAGTGGAATTAGGAGAGAAAGGTTTGATGGGAACGTGAACTCCAACGGGGGAAGAACTCAGCCGGACCGGCCGGGTGAAACGGGGATCGGCCAAGGCGTCTTGCTTGCCGTGTTTTCTTTGATGTTTTGCGTATATGCCCTGGTTATGCTCAAAATCGTACTGTTCAAAACGATCCCGTTGGCGGAGGTTTTTCAGGCAAGGTTCTTACCCGTTAGAAGCGTGAATGCCGTTCCGCTGCGAACAATCATGGAGTATCTGACGAGCGACGGGATCGAGACGAGGCAGGTGCTTGCGAATATCGCCGGGAACATCGCGCTCTTCGTTCCTTCGGGCATGTTCGTCGCCTTCGCGGCAGGCCGGAAGCCGCTTCGCATTCAACTGCTTTGGCTGCTGGGCGCCTCGGTTTCGCTGGAAGCCCTCCAATTTATCCTGGCCTTGGGCAGCAGCGACGTCGATGATATTTTGTTGAACACGGCGGGAGGCGCGCTTGGGATCGGCGTTTACATGCGTCTTCGCAAGAAGACGCGCACCCGGAATCGCCTGCTGATCGGCATGATCATGGTGTATTCCCTGTTTGGGGTCAGCGGTATTTCCGCGATCGCGATGGTGGACTCCAGCTTGTTGCCCTTCAGCGGCTCCGGCGTCGAATACGTGGCTGAGAATGAAGCTGTCATGGACGGGTGGAAGGCGGCTGATGCTGACTTGCTCGGAGACTTGGCGGCCGTGGGAACAAACGAAATCACGGTTCGCCGGAACGCGAAGTACGTACAGATCGAGGGGAAGTCCACGGAGCTTGCGGCGGCGGCAGAAGGGGGGGACAAGGTGCGCCTGAATGCCGACACGAAAATCTTCGTCAGATCGATTCGATCCGAGGGCGGCCGGGTGATCACCCGGTACGAGGCGGGGACGAGATCGGACATTGAAGCGCTGCGCGCAGCGGGGCGTGACGCTCTGACGGTCAGGATCTGGATCTGGCTCTCCGGGGACGACCCCGGATTGGCGAAGGCCTTGCTCATAAGCAAGATAGAAGACTGACGGTCATCCTTGCATAAAAGCGTGCTTTTCCACCGAAACTGGTAGAAAAGCACGGGGAGCGTGTACGATGAAACAGGATTACGTGTTTACGGATTTGGACGACAAAGCGCACTTGATTCAAGAGATTCAACGTCTCGAGGAGAAGATCGAGCAGTCCGTCGGAGAAAAGGTCAACCTGATCGCCTATTCCGAGAAAAAAACGGATGGGGACAGCTAAGTAGAGCATGCGAATAGCTTTAGCTTTTTGGCGTATTTTTTGCCGATGGTATCGCCGTTGGTCAACGCCCCTTTTTAATAAGGGGGCGTTTTTATTTTTGCCATCCCCCGGCCCGCACGTATGAAACCAATTTTGCCGTTGTGTTGTATTATTAAGTAAATGAACGATCCGAAGGAGGGACGGGAGTGGGAATCTTGTCGAGGTTTCGGGATGTGATGCGGGCCAATATCTCCGGATTGCTGGAGCAATCGAAGGATCCGGCGGCGGCGCTTGACGAATACATGCGCCAAATGAGGCTGGATCTAGGGCAGGTGAAGGCGGAGACGACGGCGGTGCTGGCAGAGGAAGACCGGGCGAAGCGGACGCTGGAGGAATGCGCCGAGGAGGTTCGGAAGCTGCGGCGGTACGCCGAGAAAGCGGTGGAGTCGGGCGACGAGTCCGGAGCGCTGAAGTATTTGGAACGGAAGGCGAAGCAGGCGGACCGGCTGCAGGGGCTGCAAACGGCTTACGAGCAGGCGGCGGGTAATGCTTCGAAAATGAAGCAAATGCAGGATAAGCTCGTATCCGATCTGAACGAGCTGGAGGCGCGGCAAGCCGAGCTGAAGGGCAAGCTGGCGGAGGCCGCTTTTCGCAACCTGGAGGCCAAGGCCGACCAGGGGTTGAACGAAGCGCTGGCCCTAGCTGAGCTGCGGGCCGGAGCGCGGGAGGGCGATCTGGACGAATTGATCGCGGAGCTCGAGAAGGGCAACGATGCGCAGAAGGAGCCGGGTGCAGCCCCGGCGCTTACTCCTGAAGATGAACTCGCGGCGCTCAAAGCGAGGATAAACAAGCAAGAATCCTGAAATCTTATTTGGACGGATGGAGGTGAATGAATTGCCGGTTATTGAATACAAATGTCCGAGCTGCGGTAGCGGCATGGCGTTTGACAGTACGACGGGTACGCTGTCCTGCCCCGGCTGCGGCCGCAAGGACAATATCGAGCAAATTCCCGACCCGCTGAAGCAGCAGGTATTCGCGGAGGACGAGGTCCGGGAGTACCATTGCGAAAGCTGCGGCGCCGTTATCGTGACGGAACCGGAAACCAGCGCGACGACATGCAGCTTCTGCGGGTCCGCTGTGGTGCTCAGCGACCGCCTGACCGGAAAGTTGGCCCCGGCGAAGGTGATCCCCTTTGCCATTAGCAAGGAGGAAGCGATGGCCGCTTTCAAGAAGTGGTGCCGAAAAGGGTTGCTGACGCCCCGCGGCTTCATGACCGCGGACCGCATTAAGGGCATTACCGGAATGTACGTGCCGTTCTGGTTGTACGATTTGCTGAATAACATTGATATCCGCGGCCACGGTACGAAAGTGAGAAGCTACAGGAGAGGCGATTACCGATACACGGAAACGGATCATTTCGAGTTTTACCGGAGAATTCGACTCAATTATGTGCGGCTGCCGATTGATGCTTCTGCGAAAATGAACGATCAATTGATGGATAAGCTGGAGCCTTTTCCCTACGAAGAATTGAAAACGTTCAAGACGCCCTACCTAGCCGGATTCATCGCCGAAAAATACAACTATACCGGCGAGGAACTCACTCCCAGGGCCAGGGAAAAAACGATGCCTTATATCGAATCGTATATTTCCTCGACCGTTTCCGAGTACTCCACGGTGAGTTTTACCGACAACCAGATCGATGCGACCGTAAAGCGGGCCGATTACACAATGCTGCCGGTGTGGATGGTATATTACGATTACAAAGGAAAGCAGTACACTTTTGCCATGAACGGTCAGACGGGTAAAGTGGTCGGGAAGCCGCCGCTAAGCAAGGGGAAAATGGCGGCGTGGTTCGCCGGAGTTTCGGGAGTATCTTTCTTCGGACTCAAAATCTTCGCCTGGCTGTGGGGAGGCGGATTCTTATGAACAAGCGATCGCTGGCCCTGTCCATGGTACTGGTGCTGATCGCCTTAAGTTTACTCGCGCCGTTTACGGCTCGGGCGGAACAAACTGCGACCGACAAAAAACTGATCTATGACGAGGCTGATACCCTCTACTTGGAATATAACGAAGCTTTGAACGCTTTGTCCAATGAATACGGGGAAAAAAGGGAGACCGACTTCATCGTCTTTACTACCGACAATCCCGAAGACGAGGACGTCGTGAAGCTGACCGAGGATTTCTACGACGAGCGGGCTCCCGGTTACGACAAACCGCATGGCAATGCCGTCATCCTGACGTTGGATATGCGGAACCGTGATTTATATTTGGCGGGTTTCTATAAGGCCGAGGACTACCTTGATGACGGCCGGTTGGATAAGATTCGCAACAAGATCGCTCCGCTGCTGTCGGCGGGCGACTATAAGGGCGCTTTCGAAGAATACATACGCACGGCCTACCGGTATATGGGTTTCCGACCGGGGGTCAACCCGGATAGCATACTGTTCAATACCTGGTTCCAACTGGGGAGCGCACTGGTCTTTGGGGCTTTGGTTGTCGGCGGAATGACGTTCGGCACCGGAGGCAGGGTGACGGTCAACAGCCGCACCTACGAGGACTCGGCCAACTCCGGGATCATTTGGCGCGAAGACAACTACCTCCGCACGACCGTAACGAAAACGAAGATCGAGAGCAGCAGTTCAAGCGGGAGTAGCGGCGGAGGTGGTGGCGGAGGGGGCGGAACGACCGGCGGAGGACATTCGCATAGCGGCAGCCGGGGATCATTTTAACGGAAGGGGCAAGTCGAAGATGGGATTTTTCAGAAACCAATTTGCCAATGTCGTGGAGTGGGAAGAATTCCGGGACGACATGATTTTCTGGAAATGGAATAACCGCGAAATCAAAAAAGGGAGTAAGCTGATCATTCGCTCGGGTCAGGATGCCGTTTTCATCAACAACGGGAAGATCGAGGGGATTTTTAAAGATGAAGGCGAATTCAACATTGCATCGGAGATCGTGCCGTTCCTGTCCACGCTCAAAGGGTTCAAGTTCGGCTTCAACAGCGGCATGCGGGTCGAGGTCCTGTTCGTTAACACGAAGGAGTTTACGGTCCGGTGGGGCACGCAAAATCCGGTGCTGATCCCGACGCCTCAACTTCCGGGCGGCATGCCGATTCGCGCCAACGGCACGTTCAATTTCAAGGTGAACGACTACGTGACGTTGATCGATAAAGTCGCAGGGATCAAGCAAAGCTATTTCGTGGAGGACGTGAAACTCCGCATTACCTCTGTGCTGGACCAACTGCTGATGAAGTGGATCAGCCAAGAGGGCAAGGACATGTTCAACCTGCAGGCCAACGCCATAGATATCGCTCGGGGCATTAGGGAAGACCTGGATATGCAGGTGATGGACGACGGACTCGCGATCACGGGCTTCCAGGTCATGAGCTTCAGTTATCCTAAGGAAATCCAGGATATGATCACCAAGACAGCATCGCATGAAATGATCGGCAACCTGCCGAAATATCAGCAGGTCAGCATGACCGACGGCATCGCCTCGGGCAAAGTGCAGGGCGGTGGAGCGGCTTCGGACATGGCTGGCATGATAATGGGGATGAACCTAACCAAGGAGATGATGAAGAACCTGAACCCGGAGCAAGGTCAGGGCCGGCCTTTGCATCCAGGTCCGGGGGCGAACCAGCCTCCGCAGCCGGTGGCCGGGAACCACGCGGAGCCGTTCGTTCCGTCCGCTTCCGAAGGATCCAAACGGCCCAACTTCTGCCCGAACTGTGGCGCGAAGAACGAAGGCGCGAACTTCTGCCCGAATTGCGGGCAGAAGCTGGGCTGATCGGCGCGGGGGCTTCTCCGCGTCCGTGGGCACCAGGCGGCGTGCCTGCGGGCTCGTCTCCGCGGCTATATCCCGGCTAAGGTCCCGCTGCCGTATTCCTGCGGGTACCCCGCGATTGCGGTTCCGCGGCCGCGGCCTAAATGTGAAAAGGCTTCAGGCCTTTCCTCATCTAACAAGCAGAATAAATATGGATCTATTTGGCGCAATTAGGAACTCGTCCGAGCTATGCTCGGGCGGGTTTTTTGCGTTGCGAGTGAGTTAGACAAGTTCATAGAACGCGGAAGCCGTAGGTGGGGTGTAACACCGTAGCGCCGTAACGCCGGTACACCCAACACCGGTACACCGTAACACCGCAGCGCCGGTACACCCAACACCGGCACGCTGGTAGGGCTGCTCTAACGGACACCAGGGACGTTATCGGGGGCAAACGGGGGATTTTGAGACTTTAACGGACACCAGAAACGTTATTTTTGGCAAAAGCCCCCCCAAAACCGCTTTGGGAGCCGAATAAGGTCCGAGGAGTCCGTTACGTTGGGAAATGACCGGGAAATGAACGATTAAGGTCATTACGGTCCGTTACAGTCCGGTCCGTAACATACAGTTCGTAACAGTCCATTCCGGCACGATATCGGACGGCGGGCGAGGAGCGAACGTCAGCGAGTCAACGCGTAAACGCAGGAAGAGGTGCAGGGAACCGGCTTAGGGGAGACACAAAACGTAAAAAGCAAAACGTAAAACGTAAAACGCCAAAAAATGCCGCAAGAGTTACAACTATTGGAACAGGTGCAGGCGGCGCAAAATTACCAAATAGTTGAAAGACGAAAATATAGGAAGCATGGGGGGGCGATAGATACAAGGCGGGCTTAACTAATGTGTCAAAAAACATCACTCAGAATAAAAACTGATACGCATTACGTAAGATTAATGTAAAGATACATCACACAAATTAGTGAAAATCGAATCGATTTTCGTACAAAAGCTGAAATTACATAAAAAATTTGTAATATAAGTTGACACCAAAGTGAGCTGGTGCTACTATTTGAATAATCATTTAAATAGATAGTTAATTATTTTTAATTAAACAATTAATAAGCGTGGTGATGAGAATTGGCTTACATCAAGGTGAGTAATGTCAGTAAATGGTTCAGGCGGCGGGGTCAAGCGACCGAAGCGCTGCGGGACATCAACCTGGAGCTGGAGCAGGGCACGTTCGTCAGTCTCATCGGGCCAAGCGGCTGCGGTAAATCGACGCTGCTTCGCATCGTGGGGGGGCTGGCCAGCGTCGATCGCGGCGAGGTGACGATCGGCGGCCTGAGCCCGCTGGACGCGCAAAGCCGGAAGCAGTTCGGTTTCGTCCCTCAATCACCGGCCTTGTTTCCGTGGCGCACGGTGCTGGAAAACATGAATCTTCCGTTCGAGGTTAACGTGAAGGGGACCGCCGCCGTCAAGCTCGAGGAACGGGAGGATCCCGTACAACTGCTGCAATCCGTCGGACTCGGGGATTTTGCGAACGCTTATGCCAAGGAATTGTCCGGCGGGATGCAGCAAAGGGTAGGGATTGCACGGGCCTTTGGTTCGGGGGCGCCGATCCTTCTGATGGATGAGCCCTTTTCTGCGCTGGATGAGATCACGAGAGAGAGGATCAGTTATCAACTGCTGGATATCTGGGAGTCGCATCAGAAAACGGTGTTGTTTGTCACGCACAGCCTGAGAGAAGCCGTTTTGCTTTCCGACAAAGTCGTGGTGATGTCGGCAAGGCCGGGACAAGTGGCAACCACGATCGACATCCGGCTGCCCCGGCCAAGGCATGCTTCGATCGAGGACACCGAGGAATTCCATCAGTACGTTGCCGAGATTCGGAGTTATTTGCGGGATGAGTGGAAATCAAGTTGATCGTCATGAGGAAAGGAAGTGGTTCAGCTATGAGAAGCGCTGTGAGAGAAGCGGTGTTGATAACCAGTTCGAAGGAAGTTAAGAAAGAGGCATCCGCCATAAGCAGGGCAACCGCATGGGCAGTTTCCTCGTCGTACGTGCCTCCCTTTGCCGCGTTCGTCGCATTGTTTCTGGCTTGGGAGCTTGCGGTACGCCTGTTCGGAATCCAACCGGTCACTTTGCCGGCCCCGTCCTCGGTTATTTATGAATTCGTTACTTCCATCGGATTTTATTTGCCTCATGCCTGGGTGACGTTGTACGAAGCGTTGGCCGGATTTTTCCTCGGGCTCGCCGTTGCGATCCTTGCCGGGATTTTCATGGCCCATTCGCCGCTATTGGAGCGAACCCTGCTGCCGATTGCCGTCCTCGCCAACGTCACCCCGATCATTGCCATTGCTCCCCTGTTTATCCTCTGGTTCGGTTTCGAGGCGTTGCCCAAAATATTGATCGCCGCGATCATCACGTTTTTTCCGATGTTAATCAATTCGATTACGGGCTTTCGTTCCATCGATGAAAATCATCTGGAATACATGCAATCCCTCCATGCGAGCAAACGGGAAATCTTCCTCAAGCTGCGCTTACCGAATAGTTTGCCGTATCTGTTTTCGGCGGCGAGAACGTGCGTCAGCCTTAGCGTGATGGGGGCCGTTGTCGGGGAATGGAGCGGATCGACGGAAGGGCTCGGCAACGTAATCATGATGTCCAGCAACTACATGCAAACCGAGCGCATGTTTTCGGCGATCTTCATGTTGGCGATTATGGGAATTCTGCTGACGAATATCGTGCGGTTTATCGAACGAAAGGTGCTGTTCTGGCATGCCATGGGCGGCAACCGCACCTAGATGAATGAGGACGGAAAAGCCATAGGCTGTCCGCATAGATAATAGATATGGAGATGGAGGGGTATGGAGATGGAGAGAACCAAGAAGTTGCCTGTGTTGTTGGTGGTGCTGATGATGTTCACGGTCATGGCGTTGTCGGCCTGCGGAAATTCCGGCAAGGCGCCGGCGGCAAACGCCGCCGCGGAAAATGGAGCGGGAAGCGGAGGGGAGGCCAATACGGCCGAAGCGACGAACAACCCCACAGGAGAAGGCGTCATCGATTGGGAAGCGAGAAAGAAATTAAATGAAGCGGCCGGAGAAATTACTTATATCACGGGTTACTACTATGCCGCATCTCCGCCCGACATCCAGGTTGTGATGGCCGAGGAGCTGGGTTACTTCAAGGAACTGGGGCTCAAGGTGAAAATCATGCCCGGGCTTGATTCGGAGGGCATGAAATTTCTGGCGGCGGGGCAAGCGCAAATCGCCAGCGCGGGCACGCCGAGCCTGGTGATCCAGTCCGTCTCGAACGGCGCGGACATCAGAGGGATAGCCACGTTCGGAGCGACCGGCATCAGCGCCATCATGGTCATGGGCGATTCCGGCATGAAGGAACCCAAGGACCTGGTCGGCAAAACGTTGGGTTACCACGGCGCGATGCCGGCGAACGTTATAGCCATGTTCAAGAAATCGGGGGTGGACCCGACGGAAGTCAAAGGCGTTTCCGTTGGTTACGACCCTACCGTTCTAAGCTCAGGCCAGGTGGATGCGTTGACGGTATACAAATCGAACGAACCTTATATGATGCAGCAAATGGGCAGCGACGTCTCCTTTATCGACCCCGGCCAATTCGGCGCGGAAACTTCCTTCGGCGTCTTGGCCGTCAACAACAAGTTTGCCGAGGAGCATCCAACGGCGGTGGAAGATTTCCTGAGGGCCGTATCCCGGGCGCACGGCTATGCGGTGTCAAATGCCGACGAAGCGTTAAAGGTGCTGGCATCCAAGTCCGATTCCGTATACGACCTGCCGACGGAGACGAATCGCTGGTCGGTGGAGAGCAAGCTGGTGGGGCAATCCCGGGTACCGGGTCATGGCGTAGCCTGGCAGGCGGAGGAACAGTGGTCGCGCGAAATCGATATGCTGTCCTCAGCGGGCGTCGTTAAGGAGCAGCTTGCCATCGACCGGGTCATGAACAATGCCTTCATCGATGCGATTTATGACGGAGAAACGTTGATTTGGCCGGAATAACCGTAATTTTTTCTCATAACCAAAAATAAAGGAGCGATGAGCCGATGACGACGATCGATTATAACAAAGTGGATTTTGGCGTGTTTCTGCCGATTACGAATGGGGGGTGGATCATCTCCGGAAATGCCCCTCTGCTGGACGGAGGTTATGCCATCAATAAAAAAGCGGCGGTCATCGCCGAGGAATTAGGGCTCGACTTCATCATGTCGATGGCGAAATGGAAAGGGTACGGCGGCACGACGAACCATTGGGGCACGTCCCTCGAATCGACGACGATGATGGCCGGGCTGGCCGAAGCGACCTCCCGGGTGAAAATTTACGCAACGGTTCACACACTCCTGTTCAACCCTGCGGTGGCGGCCAAGATGTACGCCACTTTGGATCAAATCAGCGGCGGACGCGTAGGCATGAACGTCGTTTCCGGGTCCTTTGCGGGGGAATTCAGACAAATGGGCATGTGGCCGGAGGAACTGGACCATGATCAGCGCTACGACCTGGCGAAGGAATGGATGCAGGTGGTGAAGCGGTTATGGAGTGAGGAGAAGGTTACCCATCAGGGGCAGTATTTTCAACTGGAGGAATGCGAATCCTTGCCGAAGCCGCTGCAGCAGCCGAGACCGGAAATCATTTGCGCCGGCCAATCGGAGAAAGGGATGGGCTTCACGATTGACGAAGGGGACGCCTGCTTTATCGGCGGCCGCGATTTGGAGGATCTTGCTGCGGTGAGCAAGCGCGCCAAAGACATGGCGGCCGAACGCGGGAAGACGGTCAAAACGTACGCGATGTTTACGATCGTACCCGGCGAAACGGATGAGCAGGCGGAGGAACGGATCAAGCATTATCAGGCGGGCGCCGACTTCGGCGCGATCAAAGGAATGCTTCGCAGCTACGGCCTCGAGCCCGACGGCCGGGAGAACTCGATGGTGCACCGCGCCAAAAGCGCCTTTATGACGGAGACCATCGCCGGCAGCGTGGAGTCGATCCAAAATCGCATTCAGGAAATTATCGAGGTGACGAACATCGACGGAATGATGCTGACCTTCCCCGACTACGTGGAAGACTTGACGATCTTCGGCAAAGAGGTGCTGCCGAGACTTAGAGGAACGTTCGCCGTCAAATAAGGCAGGACTTAAGGGAGGATGGATGAAAATGGCTACGGGACTGAACGATCATGCAGCCTTGTTGATTGTGGACGTACAGCGGGATTTTTGCGGGACGGACGGGAAAATGGCGGAGTTCGGCGCCGATTTATCATCGGTCGACCCCGCCGTCGATTGCATCGAACAGCTCATTCAAGGCGCGCATGATCACCGGGTTCCGGTTCTATTTATCCGTCTGGTCACGGACGCGGAGACCGATTCCCGGGCCATGAAAGCTTGGTACGCGCGTCAGGGGATCGATCCGGAGGAGGCGGTTGCCGTGTGCCGGCGGGGGACCCCCGGCGCCGAGGATTACCGGGTCGCTCCCGAGCCCGGCGATTATACGGTCGAGAAGCAGCGGTACAGCGCCTTTGTGAGCACCCGACTGGAGCTCCTGCTGCAGCGGCTCGATATTCGCAAGCTGATCGTCACGGGAGTCACGACCGAATGCTGCGTGGATTCCACTGTACGGGACGGATTCATGAAGGATTACGAGATATTCGTCGTGGAGGACGCCTGCGCGGCGTATGAACAGGCCGTGCACGATATGTCCATCCGCATCCTGGGCATGAATTTCGCGACCGTGCTGTCCGCGGAGCAGGTTCTCTCCGATTGGAAGGGAGCGTGGAGGAAATGAGCGTATTGAAAGAGCAAACATTGGCAGGGCGGGATCGCGAGGTCATGCAGCTCATCCGGAGCCATATCGACGGGGAGGAACTGACCCGGCTCCTGTTGGAGCTCGGCAACATCCGCAGCATCGCGGGCTATGAGAAGGAAGCCGGCAATTATGTATACGATTGGCTGAAGAGAGAAGGCTTCGCCCCGAGGAAAGCGGGCATGGTCGAGGATCGCTTCAACGTCATCGGCACAATCGGAGGAGCGGCCCCGGGAGAAGGCCAAAACCTGTTGCTGACCAGCCACTTGGACACCGAAGCGCCGCAATATAACGAACGCGATCAGTGGCGTTACCGGCCGGAAACCGTGGAACGCCCGGAATGGCTGGAGGCGAAATTCGAAGACGGCGTGTTTAGCGGCAGGCCGGTCGAAAATGACCGCGGTCCGATGACCTGCACGCTGATGGCCGCCAAAGCGTTGAAACGGGCAGGCCTATCGCTTAAGGGGCGCTTGTACGTAACGGCTTGTCCGGGGGAGATCGGCCCCGAACAGGTGGAGGAGTTTCGCGGCAGCGAGTTTTTGGGAAAAGAGGTCGGGGCTCAGTACTTGCTGTCTCACGGCGGAGTTGCCCCGGATTACGCGATCGCGGCGGAAGGCACCGATTTTGGCATTACGTGGATGTCCTGCGGACATGCGCTTTATCGGATCGATCTGTACGGCGAAGAAGTGTTCACGCCGCTTCTGGAGCATCCCGAGGAGCTGGTCCGGCATCCGAATCCGCTGGTGAAAGCGGCGGTTCTGATCGGCAAGATCCAGGAATGGGCCATCGCCTACGAGAAGGAGCACACCTACCGGGCCAACGGGGGGATATCGGTACCTAAAGCGCAAATCTCGGCCATTCGTGGCGGAGATCCCCACATTATGGGTGCCGGCAGCGAGGTTTGCTCGATTTATATCGAGGTCAATCTCACGGCGAAGCAGTCGATCGCGCCGATCCAGCGCCAACTTGAACGGCTTCTGTGCGAGGCGGGGCTGCAGGGCCAAGTGCTGCCGCTCGTGTACCGGCAGGGATATGAGGCGAACGACGAGACGATTGCCCCGTTGGCCGAAGCGATCGATACGGGGAGCCTGGCCGCCGGCCGAGGTCGGTTGCCGGTCGCGCATGCGGCTTACTCCAGCATGTGGCGGGACCACAACGTGTTCAACATGTACGGTATCCCGTCGGCCACATTCGGTCCTGCGCGATTCAGACCGACGCTTGACGATATGGTGGACGCGGCGGCGATTTATGCCTTTACCGCATGGAAAATATGCAACGGGCCGAGTTGATGCGGCCCGGCGAATGGAGGAAGCAAGGATGGATCCGATGGTATGGAGAAACACGATGGGGCAATTTGCCACGGGAGTTACGGTCATTACGACTCTGGATCATGAGGGGAATCCGCTTGGCATGACAGCGAACGCCTTTACCTCGCTTTCGCTCGATCCGCCGATGGTGTTGATCTGCGTGGACCGCAAGAGCGCCACGTTGGCGGAATTGACGGCGACGGGGAAGTATTGCGTAAACATCTTGGCGGAATCCCAGGAGTCGGTTTCCCGACAATTCGCCAAGAAGGGCGGCAGCGAGAAGTTCTCGGGAGCCGCTTATTATACCGGCAAGACGGGCCTGCCGGTGCTAGAGGGCTGCTTGACGAGCGTAGAATGCGAGGTCGAAGGCGTGCTGGAAGGCGGGGACCATTTGATCATGCTCGGCCGAGGGGTCAAAATTCACTCGAACGGGTCGGAGGCGGAGCCGCTCGTCTTTTATCGCGGGAAATATACAACGCTGGAAACGGCAGGTGCGTAAGAAATGCAAATCACAACGATTGTAGGCAATCCGAAACCCCGCTCGAAAACCTATGCCTACGCCGAACAAACGGCCGAGCAGCTTCGTGGTATACTTAAGCGGCATACTTCTGCGGAGGTGACACATGAGGTCATCGATTTGGCGGACCATGCGACCGCTTTAGTACAATGGGATGCGGAGACGATCCAATCGCTGCAGGCCCGAATCGAAGCATCCACGTATCTCGTGGTGGCGAGTCCCACGTACAAAGCGACTTACACCGGGCTGCTAAAACTGTTTATGGATCTGCTTCCGATGAATGCCTTGACGGGCAAGATGGCATTCCCGCTGATGGTGGGAGCGGGTTATCAGCACCATTTGGCGGTCGAACTTCATTTGAAACCTTTGCTCGCGGAGCTGGGTGCGATTTGCCCGGCGCGGGGCCTTTATGTCCTCGATGCCGAGGTCGATCGCAGTCGGGAGACGATCGGGGAATGGGTAAAGAGCAATGAGCCGGTCATGAAATCCCTGCTGTAAGCTTTCGGCGGCGGAGTATTCTTGGCGGCGAAGGCTCCGGCTTGAATATTCTTCCAAGTTGGAAAGGTGGACATGATATGTCTCAAATGACGAAAACGGATGAGCAGAAGGCAAACGTTCAGGAACGGATCTTAAATTGCGCGGAGGAGCTGTTCGCGAACAGCAGTTATTCCGCGACGCGCATCAGCGATATCGCCGCAAAGGCCGGAGTCAATCAGGCGCTCGTGCATTACTATTTCGACACCAAGGAGAAGTTGTACCAGGCCGTGCTGGAGCGCCTGTTTCGCCAATGGGAAAGCTATGTCGAAGGGCAATCATGGGAGAGCGTTCATCCGGAACTTGTTCTGAAGGAATACATTAAAACGCACTTTGACATTAAGTGCAAAATCCCGAATTTGTACAAAATTTTTCATAAAGAAACCCTGGAGGGCGGTAAGCTGTTTGACCAGTATGCCTCTTCCAAGTGGTTTCAGGACTTTTTCGACAAAAACGAGATGTTCAAAGGGTGGAAGCGGGCCGGAATCATCAATCCGCACGCCAACGTACAGGTGGTTCTGTTCTGCCTGTGGGGGATGATGAATCAGTTCTACTATCGCGACACGGAATCGCTTGCGATGATTACGGGACATACCGGCACGAAGGAAGAGCTGCAGGAGGAAATCGCCGACCAGATGATCGCGATCGCGCAGCACGGCCTGCTGATGCATAGTCCCGTCAAGGAGGATGTCTCCGCTTCCGCCGGGCAGGGCCGCCGCATTCACGTATTCTTCGATCCGACGGCCGGCGAGCCGGAGCAAGACGAAGAACTGTCCGTCATCATTGAGGCGATGCAGGGCTGGAACCGCTGCACCGTCGAGATATGCCGCAGTCTGGAGGAATGGCGGGCCCGGGATCGGAGCGAGGATTTCCTCTTCGTGGTGGCCTCCAGCAAATACGGCGAATTGTCGGAAGGCATCGTGAACCTGCTGCGCTATTTGGAGACCGACTCCGGGGCGATCGCCGACCGGTTCATCGGCATCTGGACGAAGAAGGAAGGGGCGGCATCCGATGCCGTGCAGCATGTGCTGGAAGAACAGATCAATCGTTTTGGCGGTTTTGCGATATCGCGAATTTCCGCGCATACCGTGCACGGTTACCTGAACCGCTGCGCGAAAATGGCCGGCATTTGACGAATCAAGTGTGATGAAGCGGGTGATGCGGGATGGAAACCAGATTCAAGGGGCTGACGGCCGCGCGGTTTAACTGGCTGTTTGCAGGTCTATTGTTAAGCATACTGTTAACGCAATTGGATCAGACGATCGTTTCTACCGCGTTGCCGACGATTGCGACTCAATTGGAAGGGTTTACCCAAATGTCTTGGGTATTTACGATATACATGCTGACTTCTACGGCGATCACCCCGATTGCCGGAAAACTGTCCGATCTTTACGGACGAAAGCTATTTCTTGTGCTGGGGCTGGCGATTTTCGTGATCGGCTCCATGCTTTGCGGGTCGGCCCAGTCGATGCTGCAGCTCATTATCTTTCGCGGCATCAAAGGGATCGGCGCGGGGTTCTTGATGCCGATCACCTTTACGGTGATCTTCAGCCTAATGCCGCGAAACGGAAACAGCGTGTACCAAACGCTGTACATGAGCGTGTTCGCCCTCTCTTCGGTCATCGGGCCGACGATCGGCGCGCTCATAACTTCGCTGCTGAACTGGAGATATATTTTCTACATCAACTTGCCGCTTGGACTGATCATCTTCGCCATCATCATGAAGCTGCTGCCCCGAAATACGGCGATGCCGAAGCCGGACGCATCGATCGGTTATGTCGGTCCGGCCTTGCTGGTTCTTGGCACCTTATCGTTATTGCTCGCCTTGAAGATGGGCGGCATCCAATATGCTTGGGATTCCGCGCCGATCGTAAGCCTGCTGCTGGTCGGAGGCGCCGCCGCGGCATGGTTCGTCTTCAGCCAGCTCCGCGAGAAGGAGCCGGTCATTCCGCTCCGCCTGTTCCGGGACCGGGTCATGGCAAGCACTTACATTGCGACGATCATGCAGGGCATCATCATGTACGGTTCGCTGGTGTATATTCCGCTGTTCGTGCAAGGCAGCCTCGGCGGAGGCGTGGCCGACACGGGCGGTGCCCTGACCCCGCTCATGCTGTGCGTCATGTTCGGCGCGACCTTGTGCGGCGCGCTTATTCAGCGGTACACGTGGCGGTTCAATATCGCCTTGTCGATGCTGCTGTCGGGTACGGGAGTCCTGATGATGATCTTCCTCCCGACGAACGTGGGCTTCGTCGTCTTGTGCCTCGTAATGGTGCTGATCGGCCTTGGGATCGGGATGATGATGATGGTGGGTCAGACGGCGGTAAGCATGGGGGTGGACGACTCGGTGAGGGGGGCCGCCACCTCGTCCGTCAGTTTCTTTCGCTCCATCGGCGGCGTATTTGGCACTGCGATATTGACGTCTCTGATCAATGCCAAACTAGCCGTGCTGCTGGACCGCCATGCGGGAGATTTGTCGGGAGTGACCGGCAAGCTTGGCGTCGTCACCGACCCGCTGGCAGTGTTGAACTCCCACGCCGTGTTGCCGGCGAATCAATTGGAGCTGCTGCGACGGATCTTGGGAAATGCCGTACAGCACGGATTCTGGTTTATTGCGGGCGCGGCGGCGGTAGGGTTTATGGCGGCATTTTGGGCGGGTTCGGCGAGGCAAGCGGCTTCGCCGCCGGCTCAAGAAGCGGTGCCGGCCAAGGTTGACGCCGTATCGATCCGCTAACGCTGTTCGTGGCCGGCGGAGCCGCGAACGCCTATAGAAATTTGAAAGAGGCTCGGCGGTTACGCGAGGCCATTTTTTTGGGGACGCTACATTAACGGACACCAGAGACGTTATAGGGGGCAAGCACGGGTCTTTGGTTTTTAACGGACCGGAGAGACGTTATTTCCGGCAAAAGTCCCGCGAAAGCGGCTTAGGGGGCCAAATAAGGTCCGTGGGGTCCGTTACGTCGGGAAATATCCGGGAAATGGACGAATAACGTCATTACGGTCCGTTACAGTTTGTTGGTTGCGGAGCGATGCGCGTCCGTTCCGGCAAGAGAGCCGCCCGGGTCTTCAAAGCTCATCCGCGATCCCGAGCAGTGCGATCCCAAGCAACACGACCACGACTACTCCGTATTGCAGCCGACTTAGCCGTTCTTTGAGGAAGATCCGCGACAAAATGACGGAGAACACGCTGTACGAGGCGATTAACGGCGCCGCGACGATGGCGTTGCTGGCCATGGCGAACACGTAGAAGAATTGTCCGGCCGTTTCGAAGAGGGCGGCGTAGCCCTTGACCCGCTCCCGCAAAAAGTTGAATCGCTGCTTCTTGACCCAAACCAGGTAGACGTAGGCCGCCACGGCACATAGGAAAAAGGTGAATTCGTAAGCGAGCAGGGCTGCATCCTCGCCGATAAGCTTTAGTTCATCGAGGTAGATCCCGTCGGCAAAGGTGCCTAATCCGTCCAGCAAGCAGTAAAGCAGCGGAAACGTAATCGCCATCACGCCGATTTGGTATTTGACGTCGATTCTCGCGGCGTTCGACTTAAGGGCTGCGCGTTCGGCTTGTTTCTCAAGGACGGCCAGTCCAACCACGCCGAGGGTAATGATCGCCACCCCTGCGATTTCGACGGCGCCGAGGTCGTGGGGGAAGAACAGATACAGCAGGATCACCGTTACGGCCCCGGAAGAGTTCTGCACCGGCGAAGCAATCGAAAGCTCGATGTACCGGAGCCCGAAATAACCGATCGCCATCGATAAAATATACAACGCCGATACCGGCAAATAACGGATCATGTCGATCGGATGAAACGCGAGACCTTTGATCAGCAGATAGGCCGTGCCGTGCATTCCCATCACAAGCCCGACCATGACGACGATTTTCAGATGGCTGAACCGGTCATGGCTGTCGCTGCCTTTTTTATAGAAAAGATCGGCGCCTCCCCAAGCCAATGACGTCAATAGAGCAAATAGAAACCACATCGCGGTATCCTCCAGTTTAGATTGACAACCCTATTGATTATAAAAACCAGACTGTCGGCAACGTCTATGACAAAACTAACCAGGGGGACTTCTTCAATATATGTAATTAAACCACAAGAAAGCCGCTCCTTAGCTTCCGGGTTCTCCATGAGGACCGTAAGCAAGGAGGGCTTCTTTGTAACTTACATCATCATCCTGCGCTTAGAACTTCCCGTAAAACGCGTTCCGGTAAATGTCGGCGAGTTCCTCGACCAGCGGCATGCGGGGGTTGGCCGTCGTACACTGGTCCTCGAAAGCCCGGTCGGCCAAGTAGTCCACCTTCGATTCGAAATCGGCCGGGTCGAAGCCAAGATCCTGAAATTTCTCCGGAATGCCCAGCGACTGGTTCAGCTTGCGAATAGCTTCGATCAAGCTGTTGACTCCTTCCTCGGTGGTGCCGGCTTTAAGACCCAATATCCGGGCGATTTCCGCATAGCGCTCGTCGGCGACGAAGTAGCGGTATTTCGGAAACGAGGCGAATTTGGACGGTTTCTGGGCATTATACCGAATGACGTGCGGCATCAGGATCGCGTTCGTCCGGCCGTGCGCCGTGTGGTATTCGCCGCCCCATTTATGAGCCAAGCTATGATTAATGCCCAGGAAGGCGTTCGCGAACGCCATGCCGGCAATCGTTGAGGCGTTGTGCATTTTCTCGCGCGCCAGCGGGTCTCCCGTATGGAACGACTGCTCCAAGTACTGGAACACCAGCTTGATGGCGTGCAGCGCCAAGCCGTCGGTGTAATCGCTGGCCATGACGGAAACGTAGGCCTCGATGGCATGGGTCAGCACGTCCATCCCGGTGTCCGCCACCGCCGTTTTCGGCAGGGAGAAGACGAATTCCGGATCGATGATCGCCACGTCCGGCGTCAGCTCGTAGTCCGCCAGCGGGTATTTGGTATGGCCTTCCTTTTTATCCGTGATGACGGCAAACGAGGTCACCTCCGAGCCGGTCCCCGAGGTCGTCGGAATGGCGACGAAGGTGGCTTTTTCCCCTAATCGCGGATATTTGTAGATCCGTTTGCGGATATCCAGGAACTTTTGTTTGAGCGAATGGAAACTGGTGTCCGGGTATTCGTAAAAGAGCCACATCGCCTTGGCCGCGTCCATCGGCGAACCGCCGCCGAGCGCGATGATGCAGTCCGGCTTGAAGCTCTCCATCATGCGGGTACCGCGTTCCACCGTCTCCACGGACGGATCGGGCTCGACGTCGGCGAAGATTTCGATCATCACCGGCTTGGAGCGTTTCCGCAGGTAATATTCGACCTTCTCCACGTAGCCGAGTTTTAACATCATTTCGTCGGTGACGATGAGCACCTTGGAGATGCCCGGCATCTTCTCGAGATATTGCGTGGCCCCTTTTTCGAAGTAGATCTTCGGCGGGATTTTGAACCATTGCATGTTGACTGTCCGGTATGCGACGCGCTTCACGTTGATCAGGTTGACCGCCGTGACGTTGGACGTGGTCGAGTTATGGCCGTACGAACCGCAGCCGAGCGTCAGCGACGGCAGGTTCGTGTTGTAAATATCCCCGATGGCTCCGTGCGTCGAAGGGGAGTTGACGATGACCCGTCCGGTTTTCAGCCGATCCGCAAACGCCTCGATGACCTTTTCGTCCTTCGAGTGAATGACGGAGGAATGGCCCAATCCGCCGAAGGCGACGATTTCCGCGGCGCGGTCGATGCCCTGCTCGGCGGTTTTCACTTTATAGCAGGCCAGCACGGGGCTAAGCTTCTCGGCGGACAGCGGGTAGTCCGTTCCCACGCCTTTCAGCTCGGCCACCAGGATTTTCGTATGCTTCGGTACCTGCAGGCCGGCCATTTCGGCGATTTTATAGGCAGGCTGTCCGACGATCACGCCGTTGACGGCGCAGCGTTCCCCGGTGATGACCAAATTCGAAACAGCTTCGGTCTCCGCTTTGCTAAGGAAATAGCAGCCGTTGTCGATCATCATCTTGCGCACCGCGTCGTATACCGGCTCTTCGATGACGACGGATTGCTCGGAGGCGCAGATCATGCCGTTATCGAACGTTTTGGACAGGATCAGGTCGGTGACCGCCTGACGGATATCCGCCGTTTTTTCGATAAAGCACGGCACGTTCCCCGGCCCGACGCCAAGCGCCGGCTTCCCGGTGCTGTAAGCGGCTTTCACCATTGCCGAGCCGCCGGTGGCGAGCACAAGCGCAACGTCGGGGTGGTTCATCAGGAGCGTCGTCGCATCCAGCGACGGATGCTCGATCCATTGCACGCAGTGCTCCGGCGCGCCCGCCGCCACAGCCGCATCGTGCAAGATTCTCGCCGATTCGCTGCTGCACTTCTGAGCGGACGGATGAAAGGCAAAGATGATCGGATTCCGCGTCTTGGCGGCGATCAGCGTTTTGAACATCGTCGTGGAAGTCGGGTTGGTCACGGGCGTCACGCCGGCGATAATGCCGACCGGTTCGGCCACCCGCTGATAATTTTCGTAAGGATTCTCCTCAATAATGCCGACGGTTTTATCGTTTTTGATGCTGTGGTAAATGTACTCGGTCGCAAAAAGGTTCTTCGTGATCTTATCCTCATACACGCCGCGCCCGGTTTCCTCCACCGCCATCTTGGCCAGCAGCATATGCTTATCGAGTCCGGCGAGCGCCATGGCCTGCACCGCGCGATCGACCTGCTCCTGATCCATTTGGAGAAACTTCTCTTGCGCCGTCCTGGCGCGGGCAACGAGACGGTCGACTTCTTCCTGCGCGGCTTGTTTCTTATCGGCCGTTTTGTCCTTGTCTTCGGCCGAGTTTGTTTTGACAGCCATCTTCTTCCCTCCTGGCTCCATCTTAAGGTGATTTTTGGATGATTTCTGACTCTTACCCATGTATATATAAACAAGTACAGTTTTTCCGACCGGGGGATGTTTATCCCCGCTCCCAGACTTTGCTTGTCGCCGTATGCCACGCTTTCGGGCTTATGGTGAAATCCGCCAACCTAACCAATGAAGACCCTCCTTGATCTTGGCTTCGATGGACCATACTAAGCCCATCCCATTCTCATGAGAATGCGCAAAAAAGGAGGATACGACGCCGATGCAAGCTTGGGAAGGCTTTAATTCAGGGACCTGGCAGGAAGAGGTCGACGTTCGCCAATTTATCCAGCTCAATTACGAGCCATATGAAGGAGACGCTGCTTTTCTGGCGGAAGCCACGGAAGCGACCAAGGAGCTTTGGAAGCAATTCATGGAGCTTGCCAAACAAGAACGGGAGCAGGGCGGGGTTCTCGATATGGATACCCATGTGGTTTCCGGGATAACGTCGCATGGCCCCGGCTACTTGAACAAAGAACTGGAGCGGATCGTCGGGATGCAAACCGACAAACCGTTTAAACGCGCGCTTCAGCCTTACGGGGGGATCCGCATGGCGGAGAATGCTTGCGAATCCTATGGGTACAAGCTGGACCCGGAGATCGACCGGATCTTCTCCACCTACCGGAAGACGCATAACCAAGGCGTATTCGACGCCTATACCCCGGCGATGAAGCTGGCACGTAAGTCCGGCGTCATCACCGGTCTGCCGGACGCCTACGGCCGCGGCCGCATCATCGGCGATTACCGCCGCGTTGCCTTGTACGGCACGGATTTTCTGGTGAAAAACAAGCAGGATGAGATGACCTTCTACGACGAACGGCCGATGAGCGAAGAGGTGATCCGGGCTCGCGAGGAGATCGCGGAACAGATCCGCGCGCTCGGGGAACTGCGCGAGATGGCGGATAGCTACGGCTGCGATATCTCCAGGCCGGCAGTGACCGCGCGGGAAGCCTTTCAATGGCTGTATTTCGGCTATTTGGCCGCAATCAAGGAGCAAAACGGGGCGGCGATGAGCTTGGGGCGCACGTCGACGTTTCTGGATATCTACGTGGAGCGCGATCTGAATGCGGAAAGGATCACCGAGCAGGAGGCGCAGGAGCTGGTGGACCATTTCGTCCTGAAGCTGCGGATGGTGAAGTTCGCGAGAACGCCGGAGTATAACCAGTTGTTCAGCGGTGATCCTACCTGGGTCACCGAATCGCTCGGCGGCATCGGCTTGGATGGCCGTCCGCTCGTGACGAAGAATTCGTTCCGCTTCCTTCATACCCTGCAAACGCTGGGCCCTTCGCCGGAGCCGAACCTGACCGTGCTTTGGTCCAACCGGCTGCCGCAGAAGTTCAAGGAGTATTGTGCCCGCATGACCATAGAGACCAGTTCGATCCAATATGAGAACGACGATTTGATGCGTCCGCATTTCGGGGACGATTACGGGATCGCCTGCTGCGTATCCGCCATGCGGATCGGCAAGCAGATGCAGTTCTTCGGCGCACGGGCGAATCTTGCCAAAGCGCTGCTCTATGCGATCAACGGCGGCGTCGACGAAAAAATGAAAGTGCAAGTCACCCCGCCGATGCCGCTGATACGCTCGGACAAACTGGACTACAACGAGGTCATGGCGGCCTTCGACCATGTGATGGAATGGCTGGCCGAGCTCTACATCAACACGCTGAACGTCATTCATTACATGCACGACAGATACTGCTATGAACGTCTGGAAATGGCGCTGCACGATCAGGAAACGATGCGCACGATGGCGACCGGGATCGCCGGGCTGTCCGTCGCCGTCGACTCGCTGAGCGCGATCAAATACGCCGACGTCCGTCCCGTTCGCGACGAGAGCGGCATCGCCGTCGATTACATCGTGGAAGGGGAGTACCCGGCTTACGGAAATAACGACGACCGTGCCGATGAAATCGCGGTGGATCTGGTCAAACGCTTCATGCGCAAATTGAAAAAGCATCAAACCTATCGCCAATCCCGGACGACCATGTCGGTGCTGACCATCACATCGAATGTCGTCTACGGCAAGCTGACTGGCAATACGCCGGACGGACGAAAGCAGGGCGAGCCGTTCGCGCCGGGGGCGAATCCGATGCATGGCCGGGACAAAAAGGGGGCCATCGCCTCCCTGGCCTCCGTGGCCAAGCTGCCTTACGAATACGCGCTGGACGGCATCTCGAACACCTTCTCGATCATCCCGGGGGCCCTTGGCAAAAACGAGGAGGATCGCATCCGCAACCTGACGGCGATTTTGGACGGCTATGCGGCGAAGGATGGCCATCATTTGAACATCAACGTGTTCGATAAAGATACCTTGCTCGATGCAATGGAGCATCCCGAGCAGTATCCGCAGCTGACGATCCGCGTCTCGGGGTACGCCGTGAACTTCATCAAACTCACGAGAGAACAGCAGCTTGACGTTATCAACCGCACATTCCACGAAAAAATCTGACGGAGGAAATCCGATGGAACAGCAGCAACAAGGCCGCATTCATTCCATTGAAACATCCGGCATGGTGGACGGACCGGGGATCCGGTTCGTGGTATTTATGCAGGGCTGCTTGCTTCGCTGCCAGTACTGCCATAACCCGGACACCTGGGCGATCGGCAAAGGGCGGATCATCACCGTCGGGGAGTTGGTCGACGAGATCCGCGGCTATCTGCCGTTCATGCAGTTTTCCGGGGGCGGCGTGACGGTCAGCGGGGGCGAACCCTTGCTGCAGGTTGATTTTCTGCTGACGTTGTTTCGGGCTTTGAAGGAGGAATTGGGCGTTCATACCGCCATCGATTCTTCCGGCGGCTGCTTTACGAAACACGGGCATTTCTTCGAGTCACTGCAGCAGCTGATGAAATATACCGACCTCGTGCTTTTGGATTTGAAACAGATCGATCCCGAGAAGCATTTGGCGTTGACGGGCAAGCCCAACGAGCATATCCTTGAATTTGCCCGGTTCCTCTCCGATGCCAAGGTGCCGGTTTGGATCCGGCATGTGCTGGTCCCCGGCTTGTCCGATGACGAAGCGGACCTGCGCAAGCTGGCCGAGTTCATCAAGACCTTGCACAATGTGGAGCGCGTGGAAATCCTGCCGTATCACGAAATGGGAACTTATAAATACGAGCAGATGGGCATCGAATATCCGCTCCTCCATACCCAGCCGCCGGATGAGGAAACGATTCGCCGGGCGAAGGAGATACTGGGGGCGGAGTGAAGCGAAAATGCCTTAGCCCTACCGAAATCGCAAGTCCCCCCTAACGGCGAGTTAAGAGGGACTTGTTTTTTTACAAATGGTGAATTGAAGCTCCGGGTAACCAGTAAAACCGTCAAAAATGCAAACGCTCTCTATTTATGATAAAATGCTTCTAACCGTTGGATAAGGCGGTTATAAATAAGAATTCGGGAGTGTCTGGTGGATGAGAGGATTTAACTTGTGGCGTCCGATTTTTTTGATCTTGATCGCGTTGCTTACGAAAAGTTTGGTGTCCAATCTTTGCGTCTTGTTTGGAATGTCGCCTGAAGCGGCCGGCAACGTCGGATTCGTGGCGATGATGATCGCGGCCGTGCTGGTGTACATGCGATTTACGAGAAATCGGCGCAAATAGGCATCCTCCGTACATACTTAATAAAGCGAATGGTAATCAAACAAAGCGGCCGGGACTTTCCCGGCTCCATTCCGCCATCCTTGGTCCAACCCTGGTGCGTGCGCGAAGCCCACAAAGGCAGCCGCCCGCAGGACCGCTGCCTTTCGTTTGTCAGCTGTATTTGCCGTCTTTAAACCATCAATGCTTTGATGCCGCTAAACAGAGGAATAATCGATTTGATGGCGGTATAGCCCATTTTCATCAGGGGCATATATTTTTTGGCCGTTTCGATGAGTCCTCTTTTGCGGGGACGCTCGGCCTCTACGCTTGCGGGCCCTTGCCCCCCGGGACTCCCCGGGCCGCCTCCGATCCCGTAACTCCCGGGCCCGAATCCTGCCGCTCCCGGATTACCGGTACTTCCCGGGCCGGTTCCAAAGGCGAATGCCCCTGGTCGGCGGCCGTAGCCCAAACCTCCCGGACCGCCAAAAGCCCCCGGACGGCCAGGACCTCCTCCGTAGCCGAAACCGCCTGCCGAACCTGCATTTGAACCCGAACCGCTTCCGGTACCGAAGCCGGGATTCCCCAAGAGTCCGCTGAATAACGGCAGGAAAGCCGTCACTTGGGCTTTACTCGTGCGGGCGGAAGCCTTCTTGTGCGCTCTCTTCTTCAGCTTCTTCTTGCTTGGTTTCCCGGAAAGGATCAACCCGTTCTCATCCAGTCCGCTGATCCATCCCACATAGGACCGCCCGTCGTACAACGTGACGCAAACCGGACGGCCCTTCAGCTGTTTGGCGCGTTGGCGGATTTTTGCTGAACTTGCCATGCTAGGATCACCTCAGTGGTCGTTTTTTTAATATATTTTACTCAGATTTTGCGGCGCTGCTTGTGCTTGTTCCTTAATTCGCGGATATTTCGTGATTGTCGCCCGGCTATGCATAAGATCTGCTGAACTTGGGGATTTATCTAATAAATCACCATATTTCCATTGAGGAGCTGGCGTAAATTGAAGACGTTGAATATCGTGGCGCTCGCGTTGCTGATTGTGGGCGGACGTTACCGAAGACGAAATCGCCAGATAAGCGGCCGGGAGAAACTGAATCATTTGCCTATAAAAATAGGGATGCCTCCGGGCATCCCTATTTTACCTTTTTGGAGGAAACGTTCGTTTTGGGAGCGAGGTAAGGCCCGAGTCCTTTGGCGATGGCCCGATGCCCGCGGTCGTTCGGATGGATCGGCAGGGTGCCGCTCAGCAAATCCTCCAACTGCCCTTCCCGGTACCCGTCGATCAGTTCGGCCTGCTTGCCCTCGAACCATTTGTGCGCGGGGGCGACTTTGGCGTCGTAGCCCTCGGCAATTTCTTTGGTCGTGCGATTCAGCCGCGCGATCCACTCTACGGCGATCGGACTGTGCGGAAACGGGTTATATTGCGTGCAGCAGACGATCCGGGTCCGGCTCGTTTTGCGGATATGCTTCAGGATGTGGTTTAGGTTTCTTTTCCATTGCGCGAGCATTTCCGTATTGGGAAACGGGCCGCCCTGCACGAACGGGGTTATCGCCGCATTCGCCAAATCCACGCCGCCGATCCAGATCGAAACGACGGATGAGCGTTTGATCATCTCCGAGCCCTGCCAGAGTACGGCATCCAGCAGGTTGCTGCTGGTCCAGCCGGACCGGGCTAACACATAGCCCGTCGCTTTGCGTGCCCCGGTTTGGTTCAAAGCCATCACGGCCAAATGCGGATACGCTTGCTTAGGAGAGGAGGCGTTGTCGCCAAACGTTATGGAATCCCCAAGCGCTGTATAGATCATTCGGAATGTCACCCACCCAAGATAGACTTTATAGAGGTTGTTCAATAAGTCGTCTTCCCATGACGAAGCAGATCAGGGAGGGACTCGACGTCGAATCTTGAATTCAGCCGGGCCTTCCAAGCGTATGCTTCCGAAGCATGTTTCCTTCGGAAACATTTGACTCACGTAGATCTGTCTATGCTCCGCTACTCATTCCCTAGCTTCATTCAACCTTCTCGGTCCTGGAAACCCGACTTTTTGAACCCGCATTTAGTATAGTATTGCGAACGCCTTGGGGATGTGCGGACAATTCGGGAACGGCGGGCGGGCTTGGTTGCTTAGGCGGAGGGTTGGCAATCGCTCGAGTGGAGAGTAATAAGGGTAAAAAAGGGCCTTATTTCCGACTTGTCAGGGCATTTGGCGCCTATAAGGGTATTTTGGGGTCTTATTTTCCGGCCGAGACGGAAAAATGGCTCATTATGGGGCCAGCCCTCCATATTTACCGCCGCTCCGCCAGCCCCCGCAGCTCCGAGCGGTCGGCGCGGGAGTGGCGCACCAGTTCCGCGTAGTAGCCGCCCTGCGCCAACAGCGCGTCATGCGTACCCTGCTCGGCGATGCGGCCGTCACGGATGACGAGGATGCGATCGGCGTGCTGGACGGTGGACAGCCGATGGGCGATCACCAGCGTCGTCCGGCCGGTGGACACCACGTTCAGCGCGTTTTGGATCAGCTGCTCCGTGTGCGAATCCAGATTCGCCGTGGCCTCGTCGAGGATGAGGATCTTCGGCCGGAACGCCAGGATGCGCGCAAAGGAGATCAGTTGGCGCTCCCCGGCGGACAGCCCGCTGCCCCGGTTGGACAGCCGGGTGTCGTAGCCGTCCTTCAGCCGCGCGATCATGGGGCCTGCGCCGATGCGCCGGCAGGCCCGGACGACTTCCTCGCGGCTGATGTCCTCGCGGAAGAGGCGGACGTTGTCGATAATCGACCCGGAGAACAGGAACGGGTCCTGCTGCACCAGTCCGACGATGCGATGCAGCGATTCCTGCGGCAGGCGGCGGATGTCGGTGCCGTCGATTTCGACGCTGCCCTCGTTTACGTCATAGAACCGCGTGAGCAGGTTCACCAGGGAGCTTTTGCCCGCGCCGGTCGTGCCGACGATGCCGATGAATTCGCCCTCCCGGACGTGCAGGTCAAGGCCGTGCAGCACCTCTTGCCCGTCCGTGTAGGAGAAGCGGATGCGGTTGAAATCGACCCGGCCGCGCACCGCATCCACCGGCACCGGCTTGGTTGCCTCGGACGCGGGGTCCTTGACCTCCGGCTCGGCGGCAAAAATCCGCCATAGCCGGTCCACCGACACGATCGTCGACTGCAAGGTGTTCCACTGCTGGGTGATCTGGTTGATCGGCTGGAAGAACTGGCGGATGTAGCTGATGAACGCGTACAGCACGCCGAATTCGATGCGGTGCCCCAGCACCGCGAATCCGCCCATCCAGACCACGAAGGCGACCGACAGGTTGCCCAGGATATCGAAGGAGCGGTTGAACAGCACAGTCGCCCGCACCTCCCGCAAATTGGCCTGCAAATACACCGTGTTCCGTTCCGAGAAGCGGGATTCCTGCTCCTTCTCCTGATGGAACGATTGGATGAGGCTCATTCCGCTCAGGTTCTCGGCCGTAAAGGCGATCAGCCGGGAAAGCAGGGAGCGGGCGCGTTGGTAGCTGGTGCGTAGGATTTTGCGGAAGGCGATGGCAATCGCCGTAATGACCGGAAAAAGGATCAAACAATATAGGGCCAACCGTACGTCGAGGGCGAACATGAACACGACGACCAAGATGAGCGATAACCCGTCGCGTACCAGGCTCAGCAGCACCTGGGTAAAAAACTGGTTGATCGTTTCGGTGTCGCTCGACTCGTTCGTCACGAGGCCGCCCGCCGAGGTGCGGTCGAAGAAGGACATCGATTGTCCGGTGATGTGCTTGAACAGATCCTTGCGCAGCAAGGCGACGATGCTTTGCCCGGCCCGTTGGAGCAGGTTCGCCTGCCAATAGGAGAAAACGCCGCTGACCGCCTCCAACACGAGGTAAGCGAGGGCGAGGCCCAGCAGGATGCTGGGGCCGTGCGCGCCGAACAGCACTTTTTGGTCGATGGCGTACTTGATCAGGAACGGCTGCAGCAGATCGGCCGAAATCGCCAGGAACGCGCAGCCGAACACCGCGAGAAACGCCCTGCGGTGTGGTTTCGCGTAGGAGAGCAACGCCGCAAAGGCTTTGCGCCGCTGCTCCGGGGTGACCTCGTATTTCTTGCGGAAGCCCGCGGTTTCCGATTTAGCCGGCATCGCTTTCGCCCCCTTCCTGCAGGTCGTGCAAGCCCGCGTACAGGCCGCCGGCTTGCAGCAATTGCTCATGCGTGCCCTGCTCGGCGATCCGGCCGTTCTCCAGCACGATGATGCGGTCGGCGTGCTTGACGGCGCTGATGCGGTGGGCGATGATGAGGGTCGTCTTGCCCTTCCGCGCCTCGCGCAGATTGGACAGGATTTTCGTCTCCGTCACGGCATCGACCGCGCTCACGCTATCGTCCAGCAGCAGGATCGGGGCGTTCTTGATCAAGCCCCGGGCCAGGCTGGTGCGCTGGCGCTGCCCGCCCGACAACGTCAGCCCGCGCTCCCCGAGCTCCGTTTCGAACCGGCCCGGGAAGCCGGCGACGTTGTCGTACAGATCTGCCAGCTTGGAGGCTTCCACTACTTTCGCCATCTCCGACTTCCGGTCGAAGAAAGCGATGTTGTCGCGGATCGTCGTGCTGAACAGGAAGCCGTCCTGCGGTACGTAGGCGATGCGGGTGCGCAGGCTCTCCAAGGTCAGGTCGCGAACGTCCCGGCCGCCGATGAAGACCGTACCCCGGGGCGGATCGTACCCCCGCAGCAGCAGCTTGACGAGCGTCGTTTTGCCGCTGCCGGTCCGGCCCACCACGCCAAGCGTTTCGCCCGGATTCAGCCGGATATCGATATCCGCGAGCGATTCCCGTCCGGCCTCCGGGTAGGTGAACGTCAAGCCGCGGATCTCGATGCTCAAGTCGTCCTGATCTTCCGGCAATGGGAGGGCATCCTTCGCGTCGCGGATGTCCGGCTTCGCCGACAGCAGCCGGTTCAAGCGGTCGAGCGAAGCCCGCGAGCGCTGCATGAAGTTGATCACGTTGCCGATCAGCCGCAGCGGATTCATGATCATCCGCAGGTACAGCGTCAAGGCGACGAAGTTGCCGAGCGACAGCTCGCCGCGGGCGACCAGCAGGCCGCCGTAGGCGATGGCCACGGCCATCGATACGGCTCCGGTAAACGGCAGCAGCACCTGGAACAGGGAGGTCATCCGCACCAGGGACAGCTGGCTGTCTAGGATCCGGTCCACCGTTTCGCCGAACCGCGACCGGGCGATTTTCTCGGCGGCAAAGCTTTTGGTTACCTTGATTCCCTCGAACTGCTCCTCCGCCGCTTCGGTCATCGCCGCGAGCGACTCCTGCACCTTCCGCGAGTTGTCGCGGATCTTCGGACCGAACCCGATCACGATGAACGGAATCGCGATCAGCGGCAGGACGCAGACCACGATCAAAAGCGCCGGAATATCGCTGACCGCCATCATCGTAATGACGGAAACCAGCAACACCGACGCATTGGTCATTTGGTTCAATCCGTTGGCAATCGACTCGCGCACGCCGGTGACGTCGTTCATCACGTAGCTGAGCAGCTTGCCGATGCCGTTTTTGGAGAAGAACGATTCGCTTAGCTTGGTAAAATGCCGAAACAGCTGCTCCCGGGCGCGGAATTCGAAGATTCGTCCCAGGCGATGATTGATGTACTGGCCGATGCCGAAGCACCCGCCATAGACGATGGCGATCCCGATCAGGATCAGCGCGTAGGCGCCGACGCCGTTTTTCGTCAAGCTGCCCTGCTGGAGGTGGTCCGTAAACTCCCCAAGCACCTTCGGAAAATACGAATACGTGACGTTGGCTGCGGTCAGGAACAAAACGGCCGACGCGTAAAACAGCAAATGCGACTTGATGTGGTCAAGCAGCAAGGTTTTTCCCCGCATAGGGCATCCCGTCCTCTCCCTCTTTCTCCACGTTCGATTCAACTTTTTTATCATACGGCAAAAATCCTTATCCATCAAACCCTGGGACATACCTTTTTCCGTGTAAAAGCTGTCCGGTCGCCTGCATAAAACCCAGCGGGCCGCGGAACCTTATAGGAAAATCTATGAAACGGAGGAAGATGTTTCGTGGATCAACCAAACGACAACGGTCGGGGGACCGACGATCTCTTGGCCCAGGCCCGCAAATCCACCGATTTTCATCTTTTTTCGCCGTTTGAAGACGATGACTTCATCCAAATCGCTTTCTACCGTTCCTTAGTCTCGGAGGAGAAGGTGACGCACTTCCTGCTGCCGGCGATTCAACAGCACCGAAATCGCCTTCATCGCCCGGACGATTTGAGGGGGATTCTTCCGTTTGCCGAGGTGGTCCAAACGACGGAAGATCAAGAAGCCATGGCCAAAATCATGGAAGGGCATGTCTTGATCCGGCTGGGTTCGGCGGAAGGCGCATATATCCTCGTGAATCTGGAAAACCAACAACTGGGGCAGCGGCAGAGCAATAATACGGAGAACGAATTCAGCGTCGTCGGGCCCAAAACCGGATTCGTGGAGAACCTGGATACGAACCTGCATCTCCTGCGGCAGAAGCTCCCGACTCCGGAGTTGATCATGGAAACCCTGACGGTCGGCTCGCATTCCAAAACCAAAGTAGCGATCGCTTATCTGGAGGGCGTCACGAATCCGGAGATCGTCCGTACGATGAAACAGCGTTTGAGCGATCTCGATTTCGAAGTGTTGTACGATACCTCCCAGCTGGAGGAAATTATTGCGGATAACTCGAATTCGCTGTTTCCGCTGTATCTGTCGTCCGAACGGATCGACCGAATCACGTATGCGATTACCTCCGGGCAGGTTGCCGTATTCTCGAACGGGTCGCCTTATGCCATGGCCGCCCCGGCCAATCTCCTGGGTTTCTTCATTTCGCCGGAGGACTATTACTTGCCTTGGGTATTAGGGTCTTTTTTTCGGTTTATTCGTATCCTGAGCGTGATGTTTTCAATCTTTGCCACCCCGATTTATGTGGCGGTCATGACCTTTCATTACGAGGTGCTCCCCGAAAGCATGTTGGGGCCGCTGATCCTCTCGCGGATTCATGTGCCGTTTCCGCCCGTCGTGGAGGTCATCTTCCTGGAAATTACCATCGATTTGCTGCGCGAGGCGGGGGCGCGGCTGCCGTCCAAAATCGGCCAGACCCTCGGCATCGTCGGCGGGATTGTAATCGGGGAAGCCTCGGTGCAAGCGGCGTTAACCAGCAATATTCTGCTGATTATCGTGGCTCTTTCGGCGTTGGCTTCCTTTACGACTCCCATTTTCAAAATGGCGAATACGATCCGGCTGCTGCGGTTCCCGTTCATTATGCTGGCGGCCTTTTGGGGCGGTTTGGGCATCACGGCGGGATTTTTAGTGCTGATAGGTCATTTGATCCGGCTCAAGTCGCTGGGGATGCCCTATTTTGTGCCGCTGTATCCGTTTCGTACGGGGAATCTGGATGACAGTATTTTTCGGGCCTCCTATCAATACTCGCCCCATCGCAGCTTATTTCTGCGCCCCTTGTCGGCGATCCGTTACCGCCCGCGCTCCCGGAAGGAGGACGACGATGCGGAATAAGCGGAGCCTGCGGTTCGCCGTTTCGTTGTTCCTCGCCCTGGTTCTGATGATGACGGGCTGCAGCCAGACCCGGATCGTCGACAACATCCAAATTCTCTCCGTGCTTGGGGTCAATCGGGAGAAGGAAAAATACCGGGCGGTCGGACTGTATCTGGATCGTTTGAAAAACGACCAGATCATGTCCCTCCAGGGAAAAGGAGAGACGATCGAGCTTTTGCTAAGCCACATGAACATGCAATCGCCCCATCCGATCCACCTGGGAAAATTGCGGCTGTTGATTTTCAGCCGGCAGATGGCCGAGCAGGGGGTCGCCCATTTCCTGCATACCTTTTGCCGGAACCCGCTGATCAGCACCAGCATGATCGTGGCCGTCTCGGAGGAGTCGCCCGAGCGGATATTCAAAGACCTGAAGGGTAAAGACCGGGAGGCGCTGCCTTATCATTTAATCGAGCAAAACGTGAGGTCCGATAACGTCCCGGTGACCAATTTGCAGGTCTTCCTGTTCAACTATTACGGCGAGGGGAGGGATCCCTTTGCCCCTTATTTGCGCGCGAATGACGATGGGAAAATCGAGCTCACGGGACTCGGCATTTTTCACGACGACCGCCTGAAGTTGGTGATCGGCGCCAAGGAGACGCTGCTCTTCAAAATGTTGAAGGGAAGGGGGAAAGGCGGGATTCTACCTGTCGTTATTTCCGCGGAGCCGGAAAACCGGATCGCGGCTTTTACCTTATTCGGGGGGAGGCCGGTCTCGAAATTGACCCGGGAAGGCGACGCGATGAAGATCACGATCGACCTGTATCTTGAAGGCATGCTGAAAGAGCTGCCGACAAGCCTGAATATGCGGGTCCAAGGGCCTTACGAGCAAACCGTATCGCAGTTGGAGCGGCAAATCGACGCCGGGGCCGTGAAGCTGCTGACCAAGCTGAAGTCCAAGGGCGTGGATCCGCTCGGCCTGGGGGATTTTGTCCGGGCGCATCACCGGTCCTGGGACGAAGAGAACTTTTACAAGCGGGACTACCCGCGGATGCGCTTCGAGGTCCACTCTCACATTATTTTGAAGGAATCGGGTATCGGAAATTAGAAAAGTGCAGGTGAATGCGGATGAACCGTGTCGTCAAGGAAAGCAGCCAAGTCTCTGCTTATTTAACGTGGTTCCTGGTCCATGGCGTCCAGACGGGGGTAGGCATGCTGAATTTCCAGCAAAAGATCGCGGACGGCGCGGAACAGGATGCCTGGGTTTCCGTCCTGTTCGTCGGCGTCTGCATGCATCTGGTCGTATTCATGCTGTTCCGCATGCTGCGAAATGTCGAGGGAGGGGATATTATTTCCCTGCACCGTCAGCTGTTCGGCAAAGTCCTTGGAAACGGATTAACCCTGGTTTTGTACGCCTACTGCGTGCTGATCTGCACGGGGCAGATTCGGCCTTATGCGGAAGTGATCCATGTCTGGGTGTTTCCCGATTCGCCGCTCTGGCACATTGCGCTGATTATTTTGACCGTGTCCGTTTATACCGCATCCGGCGGCTTTCGCGTTGTTGCCGGCATCTGCTTCCTGTGCGTCGCGATTCCCACTCTGGTGCTGCCGTCGCTTTATTTTCCGCTGAGATTCGCCCATTGGCAGAACTTCCTTCCCCTATGGAATCATGGGTTAAGCGATTACGCAAAGTCGGCGGCCAACGCCGTCTACGTCTATTTAGGACCCGAGTTCCTGCTGCTTTATTACCCCTTCCTCAAAAATAACCGAAAGGCGCAGAAATGGGCCCATATCGCCGCAGCCCACACCATCCTGATTACCATGATTATCCTGGTCGCTACCCTGGCTTATTTCAATATGGGCCAACTGAAGCACACCGTCTGGCCGACGTTGATCCTGTCGAAAATCATCCGATTCGCCTTTCTCGAACGCTTCGACTATATCTACATCTTCAACTGGTTGATCGTCATCCTGCCCATTTGCACGATGGCGATCTGGGGAGGGGCGCGAATCTTGACCCAAACGCTTCGTTTTTCGAAGAAGTGGGCCTTGGGCGTAACCATGCTCGCCATTTTCGGCATGGTGCTCTTGCAGCGGACCCCCGTGAGCATCGAACGCATGGAAAACATCATCTCGCTGGTCGGCGGGGCGCTGGTCTTCGGCTACATTCCGCTGTTATTCGCGGTTGTCTCGGTCGTGCAACGGGTGAAACGAAGACACTCGGCCCGGAGCATCGGCAACGGTGCCGGGGAATGAGGGGCTCTTGCTGAGAAACCGGAGCCTTGGCTAACGGTGTACGGAAACGGATCCAATTTATGATGTATTGCCTATCCAGCCTGCCGTCCCGGGTGTATAATGCAACTAATTACATACTATTTTTCAGCAAAAGGATGTGTCGAGGATGGGCGATTATACCGCATTATTGGAAGAGCTGCTGAAGGACGAGCAGGAGCTGCAATTTACGGAATTCACGAATAAAACCGCCGTACAAATCGGTATGAGCATCGTCGAAAAGGCGATAGAGCAGGACAGCCCGATGGTGATCCTGATCCAGAAAAACGGGCAGGAGCTGTTCTACAGCAAACTGGACGGAGCGACGATGGACAACGACCTGTGGGTAGCGCGCAAAAACAACGTGGTCGATCACTTCAGCCATAGCTCGTATTATATGAACACCTTGTTCAGATCGACCCAAACGACGATCGAGTCCTATTTTCTCGAGCGTAAGGATTTCGGCGTTGAGCCGGGGGCTTTCCCGATTATCGTGAGAAACGTCGGTATCGTGGGGACGATCACGGTCTCCGGCGTACCCGGCGAAGGAGAAGATCACTTTATCATCACATCCGCCCTGAGAGAATATTTCGGCAAATGATTTCCGCTTGAAAATAACAGCAAAACGGTCCCTTACCAAAGCAGGAGGTCTTTTTACGGTGGTGATGACATGGACTCGAAAATCAACGTTTTAATTGTCGACGATGAATATTTGGTCAGAAATCTGCTGAAAAATTGCATTAACTGGGAATATATCAACATGGAAATCGTCGCGGAAGCCGCGGATGCCAACGAAGCGCTGGAACTTGTTAGGCAGTACGGTCCGGACATCATTATTACGGATATTTACATGCCGATCATCGACGGGATCACCTTTAGCGAACTTGTGTTGAAGAACCGGCCCGATACGAAGATCGTTATTTTGACCGGGTATGACGATTTCCAGTATGCGCAGCGGAGTATTCGTGCCGGGGTATCGGATTATTTGCTGAAGCCGATTGACGATGAAGAAGTTCTCCGTACGATGACGAATTTGAAAGCGCTTATCGACCAGGAGAGAAGAAGTAGCCAGGAAAACAGCAAATTAAGAAGTAGGCTGTACGACAATTTGCCTTATTTGAAAGAGCGCTTCTTCAATGAACTGATCAATGAGGAGGAACTGCAGCATCCGCCGCTGGATAAAATGTTGTTTCTTGGCATTCAGTTCAAATACGCCAGCTTTCAGGTTGCGGTCATTGAACTCAATCCGGCGGACGGCAGGGCAGGGAATGAACATGCGCGGACGACAACCGGCGAGGCCGTGCTGGCCCTCGTTCATAAATACTTTGAGCCCAGTCCCTATACGTTCGTCTTCATCGATTCGAACCACAGGATCATCATCCTGAACAATGATGAAACCTGCGATGTTTACGTGCATTGCGAATTGCTGAAGGGGAGAATCATTCAGGAAACGGGCGGCTCTGTCTGCATCGGAATCGGGCTGGTCAAGCGGGAAATCGGCGAAATCGGCAAATCCTATAAAGAGGCGCTGGAGGCCCTCAATTACCGTGTCATCGTCGGGAATAACGTAATCATTCTATACAATCATATCGACTTGTATAACGAATACAACACCAACGATCTTAACAATCTGTACAACAAGCTTGGATTTTACATCAAGGCCGGCCTGCATGACAAAGTGCAAGAGACGATTAACGAAATGTACGGTTCGATTGACTTGAAGGATAAAACGGTGCTGAGCGGCATTCGCAACATCACTGTGAGCATCCATCTGATCTGCATTCGCCAGTTGTCCGAATCCGGCGTCGCCGCGGAAGAAGCCCGCGGCATCGAGGGCAATTTGCAGCCATGTTTTGAGCTGGACACGATTCCCGATATCAAACGGTATTTGAAGGAAGTTACGGCAGAAACGATCCGGCTGATCAATAAGCGTCAGGTGCACAAAAGCGGCAACTCGATCGATGACATCAAAAATTACATTCATGAGCATTATGCGGATACCGGCCTTTCGTTGACCCAGGCTGCCAAAGTGTTTTACCTGAATCCGAGCTATTTGAGCCGTACGTTCAAGAAGGAAACGGGAACCAATTTTATTGAATATTTAACGACGGTGCGGGTGGAAAAGGCGATTTCGCTGCTTAAGGAGCAAGATTTGAAAGCGTTTGAAATTGCCAAAGCGGTCGGGATTTCCGATTCCAACTATTTTAGCACCTGTTTCAAAAAGTACACGGGGATTTCGGTAAGCGATTACAGAAAAGCGGTTAAATCCTAATCGCAATAGAAGAAGCCCTTCTTCAACGGTCAAGCGACCGTGAATAGAAGGGCTTCGTTAATCGTGTCCGATGTCCGGACGGTCTCTGGTCTGTGGTCGTTTACAGCAGCCAGGAAATCGAGTCGCGCAATAAGCGGACCACTTCCGGGTGCGTCAAGCCTTCCCGCCGGTGCGTCGGCGTAATGCACAGTACGCGGCCATCGCCGAAATGATGGGCCCATCCGGCCATCGATCTGCCATCCGCCGAAGTGGACTCCAGGAAAACTTGAGTGTTCTCCAAGTCGCATTCCACGAAATAATGTTCATCGATCGCTTCAAACTGCAGGGGCTTCCCAAGGGCAAGCGGTTCCTGGTCCCGAGAGCTGTAAGCGACCGGTTTGTTAACCCGCGGATGAAATTTGAACATGCCTTTCAGCATCGTACCGAAAGGGCCTTCCTCAGGGTAGGAGGCCAGCCCGGCATGCCAGCCCAGCCAACTTCCCCCGCGCCGCACATAATCGGCAATTTGCGTTTCCAGATCGGGCGTCATCCATAATTTCACGTGCTGATCCGTCGGATTGAGGCGGTTTTCCTTGTTGAGGATGACCAGATCCGGCCGGGTTGCCAGGGCGGAGGAGAGATCCTTCGTGTCGATATCGTGTAGTTCGATGTCGCCGCCAAGCATCTCGATCGCGGATTGCAACGCGTTCAGGATGAGGTCATGGTCGTGGTAGTAGTCTCCCAACAACGCATAGATATTTTTCTTCATTGTTGCCCCTCCATCTTCGGTCCAATCGTTATAAGGCCATAGGTTCTCCCTTGTAATTGATAAATCCGGTTCCGTTATCGTTGACTGGTTTTTCGCCGATCGCGATGCGGTAAATGCTCTCCGCCGATTCGGACGGTTCGATTTCCGCATAAGTGCGACCCATTTCAGTGTTCATGCGCCCAGGGTGCATGGCGTAAATCCGGCACCGGTTCCCGATCGATGCCCGGAATACGAACACCGCCTTGTTGGCAGCCGTCTTGGATATCGAGTAGGCTGGGTATACGCTTCCGTTGATCGATACGCTACCGGCTTCCGAGGTAATCATAATCATCAAGCCTTGCCCGTCTTCACGCATGACCGGCAGAAATTGCTGCATGACGATAACGGTACCTACGGTATTAACCTCCAGCGAAGTACGCAGTTCCTGCAACTGTGTATCCAATATCGTCCCTTCCCGATCACCGCGCATCAATACGCCGGCTACGTTGATCAGAACGTCAATATGGCCGAAACGCTCTTTTGCCGCTTGAGCCGCGTCCTTGACTGATTCTTCGCTCGATACGTCCATGGCCAACAGTTGAATGCTTAGCGCGGGATTTTTTAGCTCTTCGATTTCTGGCGTTTCGTTGCCGGGAAAGACGCCGGCTATGACGGAATGGTTGTGCTCCGCAAACATTTTGGCCAGATAGAAACCGAGGCCGCGGTTTGCTCCGATGACGATAACATTCATAGTTTAATTCCTCCAGAGTGGCGTATTAGTCGTTTTCAAGCAGTTCCAGCATGACTTTTAAATCCGCCGTGCTGTCGATATAAGTGTATCTGCCGCCGGTATATTCGCCGGTTTGCATTTGCTCCATACCGAGCTCTTTCAGCATGGCCACTTTGCCTTTGGTGTCTTTGATATAGAAAGCGATATGATGCACGCCTTCGCCGTGTGTATCCAGAAACTCCTGCCAGGTCGAGGGATTTCCGTCCGGCTCGATCAGTTCGATTTCCACGGAGCCCGGGGTGCGGAAAAACATCAGTTTGGCCCGTGCCGTTGTCGGGTTGTTTCTGTAATGAATTTGCGATTTTTCAAATTCATCCGTCAGTTCAACCGGAGGCAGGTCCACGCCAAGAAAATCGGCATATTTTTTGCCGGTGACCTCAATGTCTTTGACGATAATTCCGATTTGGGCAACGATTTTCGTGCCGAGTACGCCTTTTTCCATGCGAATCCCTTCCATTCTTTAAAATTTTGCTTTGATATTCAAATATTTGCTATTGGTTACTTGGGTTCATATTTCAAGTTGAGCAGTACGCCGAGCTGTTTCTCGCTGTCGACGAATGTATAGTTGCCGCCCGGGTATTCGCCGTAATGGCGCACCGGGATGTTTCTGGACGCGAGTGCTTTCAACGCTTCGCCGCGGTCTTTGACCGTAAAGCCGATATGGTGAACGCCTTCGCCCTTTTCCTCCAGAAATTGCTTCCAGGAACTCGGCTCGTCGTCGGGTTCGGTCAGTTCAAGGACGACCTGGCCCAAATCGAATACGCATAGCTTGGAGCGGGTAGGGGTAGGTGTGCCTTTATACTGCGTATGGCTTTCCTCTTGCGGAGCGATCTGCCAAATGTCGGGCATGTCGACCCCGAAAATCTCCGCGTAATTTTTGGCCGTTTTCTCAATATCCTTTACGACCAAGGCGATTTGACAAACCTGACTTTTGTCGATAATCCCCATACTGTTCTCTCCTCTTTTGAAATGACTTATATGAAACACGTGCTGGTTTGCGGTGATCTCCTCCTCTCCTCAACACGCGCTTAATACCTTAGGGAAGATCTGTTTTATTATTGGAGAGCGGAATCGCAAGCCTGATGATCGTGCCCTCGCCTTGCTTGCTTTCAATATGAAAGATCGAGTTGGAATTGTAAAAAAGGTTCAGTCGGTCGATCGTTGTTTTCAAGCCGACCCCTTTCGACAGTCCGTGCTTGATTTGCAGCAATTTATCTTCATCCATTCCCACGCCGTCGTCGGCGACGACCAGCTGTACGGATTGATCGGTGTAAACAGCTTGGATCGTGATCGTCCCCGGCCCTTTTTTGGCCCGAATCCCATGGTTGACAGCGTTTTCAACCAACGGTTGTAAAGCAAGACGGGGAATTTTATAATCGAGTGTCCGCTCATCAGAATCGATAGACACCGAAAACTTGTCGCCGTAGCGGTATTTCACAATCGTCAAATATTGATCGACAATATCCAACTCTTCCCGGATCGTAATTTCTTCCTTCCCGTTGTTGAGAAACGAGCGGTAAAATTTGCCGAGCGCTTTGACGATCGTATACACGTCTTGGTTGTTGCCCGAGAGGGCCAGCGAACTGATCGCATCGAACGTATTGTACAAGAAATGCGGTTTAACCTGATTCATCAACGCTTCCATTTCCAGCTTCCGTATCGACGCCTGCTCCTGAATGATATTGTCAAACAGCTGCTGAATTTGGCGGATCATCATATTGTAGACGTTCTTCAGCTTGCCGATTTCATCGTTGCCGGTTTTGATCGAAACTTCCTTGAAGACTCCCCGTTCCACCGTTTTCATCGCGTTCACGAGCTTTTGAATCGGTTTGGAGATGAGGAGCGAAGTGAAGATGATGCCGAGCAATAGCAGCAGGCCGTTGGCGAGCAGGGTGATGAAAAAGATGATCGAGTACGTCTTATCCTGGCTGGTCAGTTCATTGAACGGCGAGACAGCAACGATTTTCCAGCCAAACTCCGTTTGCAAGTTTGATAAAATATATTGTCGGTCGTCGATCTTGTTGATGACTGAACGGCCGGGCGTATCCAGAAGGGTGTCGATCACTGCTGTAAAACGCTCATCCTGCGCCAGACTGGAATGAATGAAATTGTTGTTGGATTCATCCTCCAATATATATTGTGTGTTGGAGTTTCCGCTTTCCTTGTTCAAATATTGGTTAATGTAATTTTCCGAAATATTGATCATCATGTAGCCGATCGGCTGTTGCGTTTCAATGTTGTTGACGAGCCGGATCATGGAAATGTAATTGGTCCCCGGCGTCTCGAACGTCCCGCCGCCGTTCATTTTTAACAGATAACCGCCGTTTAGCTTGGTGAGCTGCCCAAACCAGGGGGCACTTTTCATTTTGTCCAGCGTCATCGCTTTGTTGGAGACATTGTCTACATAATACCGGTTCCCCTCATTGTCAAAGACATAGATGGAAGAAATCACCTCATTGAAGTTCATCGACTCCCCCAAAAACTCCTCAACCTGACGCTGCAGGGCCAAATCGTAGTCTTTGCGCGGTCGGCTAAGCGCGGATTGCACCACTTGGCTCGACAGTAATATTTTTTGCTGATTGTTGGCGGTATCAATAATAATATGAAGATTGGCGTCGACCTTTTGGACGGTTTCCATCGACATCTGTCCAACCTTTTGCATGATGACGCTACTATTGATCTGTTTGTAGACCACAAAGCTCAATATCATGAATATAAGAATCGTAATTGAGTAATATACCATGATTTTCGGGGTTATCTTCAGACCCATAAACCAATTCTCAAGTCTTCTCATGCTAGCAACTCCTTATCCGGCCGGGTTTAAGGACAAACACATTCTACAATAATTTTTGGGCGAATTATATATGGTTTGCGGCATGAGTAAAAATATCAAAGCTACGAGTCAATTTATTAGATTCATGTTCGACAAGTTTTTCATTATGATGAAAGCGTATTAAAAACTGCTCCATGAAAAAGAGGAGGATTCCAAATGAATCGAATCGCAAGAAAATTGGCCGCTGCGATGTTGGTTGGGGCGCTGGCGGTGGGACTATCCGCGTGCGGCGGAGGTTCTACCGGCTCCAACAGCAACAGCAGCAATGGCGGTGCGGAACCAAAAACGGAAAAGGTGACGTTGTCATTCTGGGGGATCAGTACGGCAGAGCCTGAAAAATCGGAAATGGAGGGAATCATCAAGGAGTGGAACGACGCAAATCCCGACATTCAAATCGAGTACAGCGGAACGGAGAAAAATGCGTTTAAAACGAAAATCAAAACCGCGATTGCTGCCGGTGAAGCGCCGGATATTATGTATTCCTGGACCGGCGGTTTCGCCCAACCGTTTGCTCAGTCCGGAAAACTTCTGGCCCTGGACGAATATTTGACCGACGAAGTGAAGGACCAGATGCTTCCGGGCGCATTGGACAATATCACTTACGATGGTAAAGTTTACGGCCTCACTTATGGTCAAATGGCCGGCGCCCTATACGTTAATGCCGAACTGTTTGACAAATATCAAGTGAAAGTTCCGGAAACGTACAGTGAATTCATGACGGCCGTCGATACATTCAAGAAAAACGGGGTAACCCCGATGATCACCGGCATGAAAGACCTGTGGCCGGGCATGTGGATTTACGATATGATCGCTCTTCGTGAAAGCGGTACCCAATTGTCGCTGGACGCTTTGAATGGGAAAGCTTCCTTTACGGATCCTGCTTTTGTGAACGCAGCGGCCAAACTTCAAGAAATGGTGAAGCAAGGAGCGTTCGCAGAAGGCGTTATGGCGATGACCGAAGACGAAGCGGAAGCCGAATTCAACCAAGGCAAAGTCGCCATGCTGTTCGGCGGCAACTGGATGACGTCAAAAATGGAATCGGATACATCACTCGTCAAAGGCAAAATCAAAGCGGTTAAATTCCCGGCGATTGAAGACGGCAAAGGCGACCCGACCGAATATGTCGGCGGTGGCAGCGACGCTATGCTGGTCAATGCGGATACTAAGTATAAAGAGCAAGCGGTGAAAGCAGCCATTTTCCTGGCAAAACGCCAAGCGGAACAAGGTTACCTGTCCGGACTCAACTTGCCGACCTGGAAATATGACAGCCTCGACCAAACGAAGATCAATCCGTTGGCCAAACAAATCATGGACGATATCGTGACCGGTGCCGCAGGCAGCGTGCCGGTTTGGGACATTTATTTGAACGGTGCCGATGCTCAAACGCACCAAGATTTGGTTGCAGAAGTGTTTGCTAATCAAGTTAGTCCTGAGGAGTATGGACAAAAAATGCAAGACAGTGTGAACGGCAACTGATCGATGACGCATCGTTGATCTAGTTTGCAAATCGATTCCCTGCTAATCGACAGCGAATGATTAGCAGGGAAATTTATTTGAAGCAAAGGTACTGCTGGAAATCCAGGTTTGTATACATTGCCATACATTCTTTGTGTTCCGCTTGCTTGCAACCAGTACGCAAATCTTTTATATAGAGTGGCTTGCGTTTTTACTTGTTCATCAAGGAGGTATCACGTCGTATGCAGAAGCTGCTGGGCGATAAAAAAGCGATTTTTCTTTTTGTATTCCCGACGTTTGTCGTATTCACTGTCATTATCATACTACCGATCTTTTTTTCCGGTTATTATAGCTTGCTGAATTGGGACGGCTTCACCGTAAGTAAATTCATCGGGTTGCAAAACTACGTCGATTTGTTCTCCAACAACTCCGACGGGTTTACGAAAGGGATAAAAAATTCCATTATTCTGGCCGTCGTTTCCGTGGGCATTCAATTGCCGGTGTCCCTGTTGCTTGCCTTGATATTGGCCAGAGGGGTCAAACTCGAGAAATTATACAGAACGGTATACTTCATTCCGGTCATCATTTCGACCGTCGTGATCGGTCAATTATGGATGAAAATCTACCACCCGAGCTATGGTATGCTCAACATCCTGCTTAACAATTTGGGCCTCGGGGCTCTAGCCACGGAGTGGCTGGGAAACACGCATACTGCGCTTGGCGCGGTGTTTGTATCGCTGCTGTGGCAATACGTCGGCTATCATATGCTGCTGATGTACGCCTCAGCCAAGTCCATCTCCACCGATATTTATGAAGCGGCCAAAATCGACGGGGCCAACGAGGCTACCATGGCCACGCGCATTACGATTCCGTTGATGAAGCCGATATTGCGGGTATGCGTTGTCTTTTCCGTTATCGGTTCGTTCAAAACATTTGACCTGATTTATGTGTTGACGAACGGCGGACCTTTGCACGCCACGGATGTCCCGACGACGATCATGTACACTTCCATTTTCGCCAAATACCAATATGGCTACGGCAGTGCGATGGCGATCTTCATCATCGTCGAATGCCTGGTTGCAACGGTTCTGATTCAAAGAGCGTTCGGGAAAGACGCGGTATATTAAGAAGGAAGGGGTGTGAATCATGGGTAACAGTGCGATTTCTATAACCCAGACGAACTCCAAGTCGAATTTCAACATGAAAACGGTCGGGAAATGGCTGCTCACCTTGTTTCTGGCAGCCTATGCGTTCATTCAGGTATATCCGCTCATCTGGTTGCTTTTGTTTTCTTTCAAAGATAACAACGAAATTTTCGGCGGCAACGTCCTCGGGCTGCCGCATGTATGGAGATGGTCGAACTACGCGTCGGCTCTGACGACCGGTGACGTTGGGATCTATTTCATGAACAGCGTGATCGTAACGCTGATTACGATCGTCGTCTCCAGCGTTATGCTTGCCGCGACATCGTACGCGATCGTGCGGATGTATTGGAAGATGAACAACCTGTTTCTAACCTATTTCCTGATCGGATTGATGGTGCCGATTCACGCAACACTGCTGCCGATGTTCGTCATTTTACGCAACATGCATATGCTCAATACGTACTGGGCGCTGATCATTCCTTACGTCGCTTTTGCGCTGCCGATGGGGATCTTTATTCTGACCGGTTTCCTGAACAGCATTCCGCGCGAACTGGAAGAAGCGGCGTGCATCGATGGTTGCAACATTTACAAAATATTTTATAAAATCATCGTTCCGCTGCTCAAACCCGCATTGGCTACCGTAGCGATCTTTACTTATATGAACACGTGGAACGAGCTCATGTTTGCCAATACATTCATTAACAGCGACAAGCTAAAAACGTTGACTGTCGGCATCATGTCGCTTGCCGGGCAGCATACGACCGATTGGGGGCCGATCGGGGCCGGTTTGGTCATCGCCACGGTCCCGACGCTACTCATTTACATTCTCCTTAGCGATCAGGTTCAAAAAAGTTTGATTGTCGGATCTGTCAAAGGTTAAAAATGGAGTTCAGCCTCATCGGTCCGCAAATTGCAGCAAAAGTGCTGCTATTTGCGTAGAAATCGTTATAAATCCGGATAAATACCTGCAATAGCGCAGATATTTATCCGGATTTTTCATGAACTTGACGATATCTCCGGGAAAGCTTCGATGGAAGCTTTTTTTCTTTGTTGCAATATACAGTTAAACTATATATAGTATAACTATACAGTCGTACGATATAAATCTAAAACCAGGCCCAAAGGAGCGACGCGATGAACAGGGACAAACATTTGCCGTTGACCGAAACGGTGTACTATATTTTGCTGGCTTTGGCGCAACCGGCCCACGGCTATCTGATCATGCAGAAAGTGGAGGGGCTCAGCCTCGGCCAGGTGCGCATGGCGGCCGGGACGCTGTATGGGGCGATCGACAATCTGGTGAAGCTGAAATGGATCGAGCCTGCCGCCAGCGCGGATAGCCGCCGCAAGGTGTACGCCATCACGAATAAGGGCAGGGACATGCTGGAGCTTGACTTCAAGCGGATGAACCACATGATCAACGTGACCAAGGAAATCATGCCATTGGATTAAGGAGGAGATCGGAATGCGTCAATTCAAATTTTTCATCGATTTTGAAAAAGAAGAGCAGTGGCTGTCCGATATGGCCAAAAAGGGATACGTCTTCGCGGGCAAGGCGTTCTCCTACGAATTTAAAGCATCCGAGCCGGAGGAGGCGGTGATCAAAATCGATTATCGCCAGTTCAAAAGCCAGGCCGATTTCGGAGATTACGTCGCTTTGTTTGAGGATAGCGGCTGGCTGCACGTCGCCGGCAGCAAGTACTCGGGCACGCAGTACTTCAAGAAGGCGGGAGATCAAAGCAGCAACGATATTTTTTCGGACGTCGATTCCAAAGCGGGGCGTTACCAAAGATGGTCCCAGATGTGGTTTACGCTGGCTTGCTGCTATATCCCGATTTTCGCGGCGATGGTCTCCACGGGTTTGGTGGATGCCACGGCGTTCATCGATCCGAAGGCCCTTTACTATACTCCGGGATTGTGGGAGAAAACGGGCGCCTCGTTTTGGCAGGCGTTCCTGTTCGAAACCCCGTTTGCGCTGGGGCGCGGGTTCTCCTGGCTCTTGTTCCCGCTGCTGATCGCGCTCTATCTGCTCTTCTCGGCCATGGCCAAAAGACGGTACCGTCGGATTCAGTCCTAGCTTGAATTCGTTGAAAATCAAAAATACCTGCAAAAATGCAGGTATTTCACATCCCGACCGGCCGCCCCCGTTCATGTACGCCGTAGCGCGATGCAGCCCCGGACGGGCTGTTTCTAAACGATGCTTCCGCCGGTTAAATGCTTCTCCGTCAGAATCGTCAGCATCTGGATGCCGACTTCGTTATGTCCCCCTTCGGGGATGATGAGGTCGGCGTATTTCTTGGACGGCTCGATGAAGGCTTCATGCATCGGCTTCACCGTTGCCAGGTACTGCTGATGGATGGAGTGGATCGAGCGGCCGCGTTCCTCCATGTCGCGCAGGACGCGCCGAAGGATGCGCACGTCGGAATCGGTGTCTACGAATACCTTGATATCCAGCAATTCCCGCAGCTTTTCGTCGTACAGGACGAACAGGCCTTCCACGATGACGATATTGTTCGGCAGCAGTTTGATCGTTCTGTCGGATCGGGTGTGGATCGTAAAATCATATACCGGCGCATAGGCGGCTTGGCCGTTTTTGAGTTGGGTGAGGTGCTCGACCATCAGCTCGTTATCGAAGGCGAAAGGGTGGTCGTAGTTCGTTTTTTCCCGTTCGCCCATACTGAGGTGCGCCTGATCTTTATAGTAATTATCCTGAGAGATGAACGTGACTTTATCTGTTGCAAGCTGGCCGATAACCGAACGGGCTACCGTCGTCTTCCCCGAGCCGGTTCCGCCAGCGATACCTATAATTAACATGCGATTCTAATACCCTCCTAAAAGTAAACAACCAATTAATTAAATGAAGGTTCAAAAAGTCAGGTTTGGAGCACCGAGAAGGTTGGATGAAGCTAGGGACTGAGTAGCGGAGCGTAGCTGGAAGCTACGAGAGCAACGGAAGGCCCGGCTGAATTCAAGATTCGACGTTGAGTAATCTTCATGATTCTTCTTCGTGATCAAAAGATGACTTTTTGAACTACCTTGAAACGTTAACATTCCGGTAACATTCCAGTATTGTAGCATAGCCCCCGCTTTTTTTCATCTTGTTCCCGCCTTTCCGGGACCCTTCATATTATGGCAAATTTGTGGCGGGATATCGATGTTTTTTAAAACGCCGAAGAAGGACGGTGCCGGCGCATCGTTTCCGCCGTGACCGTCCTTCTTCGACCCGAAGGTTCCTAAATTTTAAACTGAGACAATTTTTCCAGCAGCTCTTGTACCATGTTGCTTAGCGCTTCGCTGGAGGCGGAGATTTCCTCCATCGAGGCGAGCTGTTCTTCGGAGGCAGCGGCGACGCTTTGCGCCTCCGAGGACGATTCCGAAGCGATGTCGGCCAACTGGGCCACGCTCGCGGAAACCTGCTCCGTACTGGCGGTCATTTGCTCGGCGGTTGCGGATACCTCTTGCAGCTGGTCGTTTACGTTATTGATCTCCGTAAGCACGAGCGACAGTATCGCATTGCTGTCCGACACGCTTCTCACGCCCCGTTTGACCTGCTCGCTGCCTTTGGCCATGGAATCCGCGGCCTTGCCGGTATCGGTACGCACGTGTTCCACCAGCTCCGTAACCTGCTCGGCGGCCCGCCTCGTCTGGTCGGCCAGCTTGCGGATTTCTCCGGCGACGACGGCAAATCCCCGGCCATGCTCGCCGACCCTGGAAGCTTCGATCGCTGCATTGATCGCAAGCAGATTCGTTTGCGTACTAATATTCGTAATAAGTTCAATCATGCCGCCGATGGCAATGGACCGATCTTCTAACCGAATGATGGCCGATGCCGTTTCTTCGGTTGCGGCCTGAAGTTCTTTCATGTCGGATACGGCCCGCTCCAGTTGGATGCCGCTTTCCTTCGTCTTTACCGTCACCTCATTCGCGGAATCGGAAATCGCGGAGGAGGAATCGGCGATGCGCCGCACGCCCGAGGCCATTTCGGCCACGGCTTGCGACGATTCCGCGGCGTAATCGTTTTGGTTTTGGGCGCCTTGGGCAACCCGGTTGATCGATTCCGCAATCGTTTCGGCCGCTTTTTCGGTTTGTTCGGCGCTGGCGGACAACTGCTGGGACGTTGCGCCGACGGACATGGATAAATCGGCAACCAGTTGGAACATGCCGCGCAGCTTTTCGGTCATTTCATTGAAATGACCGGACATTTTTCCAAACTCGTCGCCGCTTCGAACCTGCAGCTTTTGCGTCAGGTCGCCCCCGGCCATCAACTGCAATTTCTCCGTCAACACGCGCAAAGGCGCGATGACCATTCGCCAAACCAACAACGCTAGGATCGCGGCCAACACGACCAGGGTGCCCGCCGACATCGCGATCGAAGTGAACCGGGCCTGCGTATATTCTTCCAAAATGACATCCTTGTCCACGGCTGTTTGCGTGAACCAAACCTGATCGCTGCCCGGCATGGTTACCGGCTCGAAAGCCCGCAGTACTTCGCGGCCGGCCGAGTTGAGCGTATAGCCTTTCAACGCCGCTCCGCTCTTCACCTGCTTCCACAGCGCCTCTTTTTCCGGATTATCCCCGTAAGGCTGCAATACCGAGTCGGGATCATGCGGATTAGCCGCATAAATCCCGCTTCCCGCCACCAAAGCCACGTATCCGCCAAGCGGGGTATACTTCTCCGCCGCCGTCTGCAAATAATCCATCAACACGTCCATTTTGATTACGCCGAGGAAGGCTCCCGACGTATCGAGAATGGGATAGGCCAACGTCATCATTTGCACGGGGTGTCCCTCGACCTCGACGAGATGGGGCTCGATGTAGGCCGCCTTTCTGGTTGATTTCGGCAACTGGTAATCATCGCCTTCGCCGGGCGTCCCGTAGTCCGCCAAGGAAGCAACCTTCGTTTGGTCTCCGACTTTATAGATATAGGGGAGGAAGCGTCCGGTCGCATCGTTGAACTCCATTTTGTTCACGTTCGCCGCGTCGGCATTGTCGAAGGCGTTCGGTTCCCATAACGCGCCGATTCCGTAGACTTCGGGATGGTTTAGCAGCTCCTTTCCCATCAAAGCGACGGCCTCTTCCCGGGATAGATCTCCCTGGTGGCCGGCTTCGGCCAACATCTTGGCTAAAATCTCCGAGGAAGCCTTGAGGACGATGAACTTTCTTTCGAAATCGGCTTTGTATTGTTTGCCGGCCAACTCGGCTTCCAGTTCGCCTTTCGCCATGCTCGTATCTCTTGATTGGTTAAGGTTGATCACCAACAGTAGGCTTAATGCGATGAAAACGACTAAACCGGCGGTCATCATGAATTTTGCAGCTAATGAGAGCTTGCGGAACAAGGTCAATTTTTTTCTCCCCTATCTAAGATGTTTCTACAATTATCGACAAAATCCAGCCGGGAGTTTATAGGCCGCATCGCCTTTTGCGACGTAAGTTTTTTCTCATAATTTACGGTGGATTAGGTTTACAATATTGGTAAGAGTTCGCCTTCCCATTACGAATGAAGAGGTGTTGCCGATGTGGCATACGAAATCGCAGGAGGCCGTCCTGCAGGAGTTGCAGGTTGATCCCACGGCCGGATTGTCTTCGGGCGAAGCCAAGGCGCGGTTGGAGAAATACGGGCCTAACCGGCTGAAAGGCAAGCCTAAGAAAAGCATGTTGTCTCTCTTTTTCGCTCAACTCAAGGATATGCTGATCTACGTGCTGCTGGGCGCGGCCGTGGTGACCCTGATCGTCGGAGAATTCATGGATGCCATCATCATTCTCGCGGTCGTGCTGCTGAATGCGGTGATCGGCGTGATTCAGGAGCAAAAAGCGGAGAAGGCGATCGAAGCGCTGCAGCAGATGACGACGCCCAAAACGCTCGTACGGCGCGACGGCGAAGTGAAAGAGATCGATTCCGGGGACATCGTGCCCGGGGATATCGTGATTCTGGACGCCGGACGCTACATTCCGGCCGACTTACGCCTGCTGGAGAGTGCCAACCTGCAGATCGAGGAATCCGCTTTGACCGGGGAGTCCGTGCCTTCGGACAAGAACGCCGACGACACGCACGACGATCCCAAGACGCCGGTCGGGGACCTGAGCAATATGGCGTTTATGTCGACGCTCGTAACCTATGGGCGCGGCGAAGGAATTGCGGTCGCAACGGCGATGGAAACGGAAATGGGCAAAATCGCCAAAATCCTCGATGAGGATACTGGAGAGTTGACCCCGCTGCAGAAAAAGCTGGAGGAGCTCGGCAAAATGCTCGGGTACATCGCCATCGGCATCTGCGTCGTCATCTTCGTGATCGGCCTGATCCAGGGGCGCGACTTGTTCGAGCTGTTCCTGACCGCGATCAGCCTTGCCGTGGCGGCCATCCCGGAAGGGCTGCCGGCGATCGTGGCGATCGTGCTGGCGCTGGGCGTCACCCGCATGTCGCGTATCAACGCAATCGTGAAGAAGCTGCCGGCCGTCGAAACGTTAGGCTCGGTCAACATTATTTGCTCCGACAAAACCGGAACGCTGACGCAAAACAAAATGACGGTCGTAAAGCATTTTACCGCAACGCCGCTCGGCGACGAAGCGCCCGTCGAAATGATCAAGACGTTCGTGCTTTGCTCGGATGCCACCTACGAGAACGGCCAGGGCACCGGCGATCCGACGGAAATCGCTTTGGTGGTGTACGGCGAGCAGAACGATATATTGAAGAGATCGTTGGAAGCCGAATATAAGCGGGTCTCCGAAAAGCCGTTCGATTCCGACCGCAAGCTGATGTCCACGTTTAACCAAACCCGGGAAGGCTACCGCGTACATACGAAGGGAGCGATCGACCAACTGCTGCGGATTTCGAGCTCCGCGGTAGTGAACGGAGAGGTCGTGCCTTTAACCGAGGAGCTGAAGCAGCGCTATTTGCAGGCGGCCGAAGCGATGTCGGACGATGCGCTGCGCGTGCTTGGCGCGGCTTACAAGGACACGGATCGCATCCTGCCGCCGGAGGAGATGGAGCAGGACTTGACGGTCCTGGGCTTCGTGGGGATGATCGACCCTCCTCGTACCGAGGTGAAGGATTCGATCCGCGAGGCGAAGCGGGCCGGCATCACGCCGGTGATGATCACGGGCGACCACCGGAACACCGCCGTCGCCATCGCCAAAGAGCTGGAGATCGCCGCCTCGCTGGAACAGAGCATGACCGGCGCGGAGATCGACGAACTGTCGGATGAGGCCTTCGCCGCGAAGATCCACAATATCCGCGTATTTGCCCGCGTCTCGCCCGAGCATAAGGTGAAGATCGTCAAAGCCTACAAGGCCCAGGGCAATATCGTGTCGATGACGGGGGACGGGGTGAACGACGCGCCTTCCCTGAAAACTGCCGATATCGGGGTGGCGATGGGCATTACCGGGACGGACGTATCCAAGGGCGCCAGCGACATGATTCTGACCGACGACAATTTTACGACGATCGTGCAGGCGATCCGGGAGGGGCGGAACATTTACGCCAACATTCGCAAGACGGTCACCTTTCTGCTGGCATGCAATTTCGGGGAAATCGTTGCGATCCTGGCTTCGATTCTGTTCTTCTGGCCCCTGCCGCTGCTGGCGACCCAGATTCTCTGGATCAACCTGGTGACGGATACGCTGCCGGCGATCGCGCTGGGGGTCGATCCGGGCGAAAAGGACGTGATGAAACGGAAGCCGCGCGATCCGAAGGAGAGCTTCTTCGCCGGGGGCGCGGCCTTGCAGGCGGTGCTGGGCGGCCTTCTCATCGGAGCGCTGACGCTGGTCGCTTTCTACGTGGGGCTTCGGGAACACGGGTATGGCTTGCGCGCGGAGGATATTCCCGAGGACGTGATGACCTATGCGCGGACGATGGCCTTTGTGGTGCTGGCGGCGTCGCAGCTGTTTTATTCGTTTTCGAAGCGGAGCGCGACGAAGTCGATTTTTTCGGTGGGCCTGTTCTCCAACATGCTGCTCGTCGGCGCGGTGGTCGCCGGCCTGGTGCTGCAGTTCATTTCGATTTCGGTACCGTTCCTGGCGGCCGCGTTTAAGGTGCAGAATCTCAGCTTGGCCGATTGGGGGCTTGTGATTGTACTGGCCCTGATTCCGCTGATTTTAAACGAGATCATCAAGGTGTTTGCGCGGATGGGGAAGGCGAAGGAAGCCTAAGGGCGAGATGTGAGGATTTTCATATAATACAGGAGAATTTTGAATTCCCTTTCCTCCCCGATATGTAAGATGATAGAAGAAGAGAGACAACACAAACCATGGCCGCGGATGACAAGTCTGGCGGCCCTTGTTCGTTGAGTATACCAAAGGGGGACGGCAGATGAAGCAGGTTGGGAAAATGAAGCAGACCGGCAGCTCTCGCGTACGGATGAACGGGCGCGGGTTTTCGCTGGGCCGGAAGCTGACCGCAGCCTTTACTACGGTTTCGTTGCTGGTAGGGGTCATCGCGGGGGTGGCTTACGTGTTTTTGGACAGGCTGGATCGCAGCTATTCGCTGCTGCTTGCCCAAAACACGGCAGCGCTCGATCAGGTGTCCGGATTAGAGGTCGACACGCAGCGGCAGAACAGCCTGCTGTTCGGATACATCGTCGAACCGACGCCGGACAAAGAGAAGCAGCTTACGGCGGCGAACGAACAGCTGGGTGCTTGGATCGGCGAAATGGAAAGCGCTTCCCTGAGCGAAGAGAAAACGTCGGTCATCACCTCGTTGTCGGAGTCGAACGCCACGTTTGCCCGGCTGCTGGCCAAGGTCCGGGATTACGTGAATCAAGGCAAGCCGGATTTGGCGAAAGCGGAGGCGCTCATGTGGGCAATCCCGACGTCGGACGAGATGATCGAAGGCGCGGGAGAGCTGCGCACGCTGCAAGCGAACGAGCTGCAGGACAAGCTGGACCGCTACCAGCGGGAAGCGTCTTTGACCGTGTGGCTGTTGGTGCTGTGCGGCGCGGTGGCGATCCTGTTTGCCGTTTTGACCGGCGTGGCGTTGTCCCGGCAGATCGTCAAGCCGATGCAGGTCATGGTCAAAGGCGCGCGCGAGCTGGCGGACGGCGATCTGGCAACGGCGGAGACGGTCGTGAACAACCGTGACGAGATCGGCGAACTGGCGGCGGCCTTCAACCACATGAGGCGCAGCTGGCATGGCATGATCGGCGACTTGGGGCATCATGCCGGCCGGGTGGCGGAATCCGCCGAGCAGCTGCGCTTGCAATCGGAGCAGTTCCGCGCCTCTTCCGGCGAGATCTCCAGTATCATGGGCCGAATCTCGGCCGGGAGCGAAGAGCAGGTGCAAAGCGTGGAGCTGGGCGTAGCCGAGGTTACGGACATGGCAAACGGCGCTCGCGATATGGCGGCCTTGGCGGAGGAGGCCGAGCGGCAATCGTCTTTGGCGATGCAAGAAACGTTGGCCGGCGAAGAGATCGTGACCTCCGCAGCTGCGCAAATGGGCACGATTCGGCACAATATGACCGAGTTGAGCTCGTTCATCGAACGGCTGGGCGAACGTACCGGCCAAATCGTAGAGGCGGCCGGGCTGATCGGCGGCATCGCCAAGCAGACGCAAATGCTGGCGTTGAACGCCTCGATCGAAGCGGCCCGGGCCGGGGAAGCCGGCAAGGGTTTCGCGGTGGTCGCCGGCGAGGTGCGGAAGCTGTCGGCGGAGACGGGGTCGGCGGCCGCGGGCGTGGCCGAGCTGATGGAAGGCGTCCGCAGCGAGATGGAGCTGGTGATCGAGGCGGCGGACGTCGGGACGCGGGAGGTGGCGGCCGGCCTCGCGACGGTGAACCGGGCCGGGGAGACGTTCTCCAGCATCCGCCGGGCGGTGGAGCAGGCGGCCGGGCAAATCGGGCGCGTGGCCGGGCGGGTCGAGCGGCTGTCGGCGCAGTCCGATGCCGCCGTTCAGGCGATCGCTTCGATCGACCGGGTGGCGCAGCAGACGGCGGACGGCTCCCGCGAGGTCTATGCGCACACCGAGGAGCAGTATGCCGGGGTGCAGGAAATGATGGCCTCGATGGACGGGCTCAGCCGACTGTCCGAGGAGTTGAAGGCGATGATCGGGAAGTTCAGGCTGTAAGCGAGAGCCAAGTCAGGCCGGATAGCAGCACCGACGTGATCAGCATCGCCAGGAACGGCCGAAGCGCTTTGGAACGGAGATCCCGGAAGCTCACATTTAATCCTAGGCCCACCATCGCCATCGTCAGCAGGAAGGCGGTCAGGGAGGAAAGACCGTTCAGGGCAGCGGCCGGCACGGTGATCAGGCTGCCCAAGACATAGCTGCCGAGGACGCTCGTCGCGATAAAGCCGAGCAAAAACCAGGGGAACGGGACTTTGATGTGCGAACCGGGCGCGCTTTCCGCTGCGTGATCGCGATCGGCTCCAGCGCGGGCTACTGCTTGGCGGGCCCGTTTCATTGCAATCATCAACGCAAAGCTGAGCGGGACCAGCAGGAAAACGCGGCCCAATTTGGCCAGCAAAGCGACGGCCAGCGCATCTGGCCCGGCCGGCTCGGCAGCCAGCGCCACATGGGCGATTTCGTGCAGGCTGACGCCGCTCCATATGCCGTATTGAAGATCGGTCAGGGGGAGCAGCGGCCGAAGAACCGTATATGAAACGGCAAACAGCGTGCCGACCAAAGCGACGATCCCCGCCCCGATGGCGGTATCGTCTTCTTTGGCTTTCAGGATCGGCGAGACGGCCGCGATCGCCGCTGCGCCGCAAACCCCGGTGCCGATGCCGAGCAGCAAGGAAAGGGAGAAGTCCGCCTTCAGCCACTTGCCGATCAGCAACGTCGCCAGTATGGCGAAGACGACCGTCGCGGCATCCCGGACGAGCAGCGGCAGCCCTTCTTGGAGCACGACGCCGATGTTCAGCTTCAAACCGAACAGGATGATGGCAAACCGCAGCAGCTTTTGCGCCGAGAACTGGATGCCCCGGCGGATCGATTCGGGGTATCCCCATAGCTGCCGATACGCAATAGCCAAAAGGATCGAACAGGCGAGCTGTCCCGCCCGGTTGAAAATCGGCAAATGGGCTAGCCCTAAACCAAGCGCGGCGAGAATCATCGTAAAGCCGATGCCTGCAGCCAGGGCTCCAGGTTTTCCGGCCTTTCTCTTTCCTGTGCTTGTTACGGAATGGCTGATTTTGCTGCTATCGGGAGTTGCCATAGTCAGTACACCTCCAACTGGTTTGCTTTTTCAGCTTAAGCCGCTTTTAATAATAAGTAAAATAATTGATTAATATAGTTATGATAAGTTATGAGTTATGAATTAGGAGACATAGGCTTTTGGAAGGAGATGCTGCTTATGGATATAACGTTGGAGGTATTTGTAACGGTGGCCGAAAAGCAAAGCTTCACGAGAGCGGCCGAAACGCTTCATATGACGCAGCCGGCGGTCAGCCAATACATTCGGTCGCTGGAGCGGTCCCTGGGGACGAAGCTGTTGGATCGCAGCAATAAATACGTACGCCTGAATCCGGCGGGGGAGATCGTATACCATCATGCGCGGGAAATTTCCGGGCTGTACCGCCGCATGCAATACCTGATCGATGAATTGAAGCATTCGGCAAGCGGGATTCTAACGATTGGCGCCAGCTATACGTACGGGGAATATGTGCTGCCACACCTCCTGGCCGCGATGGTGAAGTCGTACCCCGGTATTACTCCGGCGATAACGATTGGGAACTCCAAGGAAATCGAGGAACTGGTCGGGAGCCGAAGTCTCGATCTCGGCATCATTGAAGGCGAGTTCCGGGACGAGCGCTTCCGCATCGAGCCGATTGCCGATGATGCGATGTACGTCGTGGTGCCGGCGGGGCACCGGTATGGGGAATGCAAGGATTTGCGCGCCGCCGACTTGCGGGAGGAAACCTGGATCGTCCGGGAAGCAGGCTCGGGTACGCGCGAAGCGGCGGAGCATATGTTTGCCGCGAATGGTTTCCAACCGGCACGGTTGATGGAATTTGGCAGTACGCAAATCATTAAAGAGTCGGTCGAGGCGGGCCTGGGGATCAGCTTCTTGTCCCAAGCGGCGGTGCGGAAGGAAATCACGCTGGGGACGCTGCGTATTTTGGGGTTGGAGGGCTTCCCGTTTATCCGCAAATTCTCGCTCATTACGCAAGCGACGCCCTTTTACACCAAGGCGATGGAGGTCTTTATGGATATGCTGCGGCAGAAGCCGGCCTTTTAGACAGGATCGGGTATGCAATGTTATAATGGCACTTTATTTTAAGGAGGTGTCCCTGTCGGATGAATCTGAAGGAAGGGTTGGAGGCATTATTCGTGAAGGTCGATTGGGCTGACGCGGGGATTGCCGTCGGCATCATGGTGATGTTCGCATTATTTAACAAGGTTTTCGTGAAACTCGTGTTCGTTCTTCTGAACCGCAAATGGGTAACATCCGCAAAAGGAGAACTGTGGAAGCAGGTGATCGAACGTCCTTTCCGGTGGTTTTTCGTTCTGCTGGGCGTATATTTGGGGGCGAAGTACCTCCTGCCGCGAAGTTGGGAAGTCGCCGCCGGGCTGGATCCGCTGTTCCGCAGCTGCGTGATTACTCTGATTGGCTGGGGCATGTATATATTATCCGCCCAATCCTCGGTGTTCCTGGAGGGGCTTAGCCGGAGAATCCGGTTGGACGATTCGAGCATGCTGATCCCGTTTCTGTCCAAGCTGCTGCGCGTTGTCGTCGTCATTGTGACGATCGCGTTGGTCGGGTCGGAGTGGGGCTTCAGCGTTAACGGCCTCGTGGCCGGCATGGGTTTGGGAAGCCTGGCCGTCGCCTTGGCGGCCAAGGATACGCTGGGGAATATCATCGGAGGCATCGTCATCATCATGGAGAAGCCCTTTGCCAAGGGGGATTGGATCCTGACGCCGACCGCCGAAGGGGTGGTGGAGGATATCACCTTCCGCAGCACAAAAATCCGCACGTTCGCCGACGCGGTCATCACGCTGCCCAACGCCGCATTGGCGGACCAACCGATCACCAACTGGAGCAAGATGGGCAAACGCCGGGTAAGCTTTACTCTTGGCGTGGCGCTCGACTCCGACCGGGAGCGGTTGACTGCCGCCATCATCCGGATCGAGCAGATGCTCCGGCAGAACGAGCAGGTTGATCCGGAGACGATTTTGGTCAAATTTACCGATTTCAACGAGAGCAGTTTGGGCATTTTCGTGTATTATTTCACCCGCTCTACCGTTTGGGCGGAGTATTTGACGGCCCGCCAGGAAATGAATCTGGCGATGATGCAGGTACTCGAGGAGGAAGGCGTACGCTTGGCTTATCCGGCGCAGCGGGTATTCGTGGAGCATGACGACGAGACGGGCGAGGCGAGAGGCGTTCGTTTATCCAGTCCGTATGAGCCATGATTTTACCATGCGCAGCAAAATTTGACTTGGGGGAATATCGAACTATATAATCTATCAATACATGAGAGATATAGGTCTTATAGCTCATTCCAATTCTAGGGGGCGATACCCAGGAACGGTGAAATGGTTTCAAATATATCCCATCATATACTACAGAAGATAGGTGATTCTACGATGAACCGCGTTCGAAATGTATCGATCCGCACCCGAATCATGTTGCTTGTGTTTTTAGCTATGTTCGTCTCGAATACCACGTTAATCGTTACGTTATCGTACAGTCAACATAATGATTTTTTTAAGCTGATCACCCCGTCCCTAGTGATGAAGGCGTTCATCATTTTTATCATATTCGAAGTGTTCGCGGCGCTCATTTCCGAAGGTCTTCTGGTCCGGCCGCTGAAAAAAGGCGTGAAGCTGGCTAACTCGATGGCGGATAACGATCTGTCGGTCGAGATCCAGGCCACGCTGCAGGGAGAAGCGGGCCAGATGATCCACTCGCTCCTGGTAGCCAGAGATAACCTGAAGAACCTGATTTCCACGATCCAGTCGTCTTCCGAAAAGGTAACGTTATCCACGGAGGATTTGAACCAAATTATCGAGCAGGCCAACGGGCAGGTTCATGACATTAACGACGGCGTCAAAAGACTGCTGGGCGTCTTCACCCAAAATGCGGAAAGCATGCAGCAAACGGCCGTAGCCATTTCGGAAATTACGAACCATTCGCAAAATACGGCCGAACTGGCCGCGCAAATCGCGGAACGTTCCCAATCCGTCATGGAGTCCGCGGAAGGCGGGAAAAATTCGGTTGATTCCATCGTGGAGGCCATTAATGATTTGGCAGTGGATACGAAGCACGTCAGCAGCGAAGTGCTTGGCCTGGAGGAACAGAGTCAGAAAATTACCGAGATCGTAGATATCATTAAGCAAATTTCCGAACAAACCCACTTACTTGCTTTAAACGCGGCGATCGAGGCAGCCCGGGCCGGGGATGAAGGAAGGGGATTTGCCGTGGTCGCGGGCCAGATCCGGAAACTGGCGGACGATACAAACCTATCCCTGCAGGAAATCGGCCATTTGGTCCAGGATATGACCGTCCGAACCGGGAGTGTCGTGGCTGCGGTGGCCCGGACCGAGGAGAAGGTTCAACAAGGCGTGACACAATCGGGTAACGTAAAGACCAATATCGAGCATATCATGGACAACATGGAGAACACGTTTAACATGCTGACCGAGATTTCCGACGGCGTCACGACCCAAGCGGCTTCGCTGGAAGAAATGACCGCGACGCTGGAGGACGTCAACGGCACGATCGAATCGGGGCTTATGGTTTCCGGCGAAATCCAGGGACAGTTAAGCACCCAGGAGAAGATTTTTGCCAAGATCGAAAAAACGTCCGGCGAGCTGGTGGAGCTGTCCGAAAATATGAACGGGCTCGCGAACGTGTTTAAGCTGTAACAATACTTCAAAATAGAGCAAGAGCGCTTGCTGATCGCGGGCGTTCTTTTTTTTGCCTTTTGCCGGAGGCACCTGTTTCAAATGTTTGTCGATAATAAGAGATTTTTGTCGAATAAAGTCTATTTATGTCTGCATTAACCCGGCAATCCAGCTTGCGACGACGGCCATTGGGGTGGTTGGAATCACCACGATCTTTAAGCTGAACAACACGACGGAGGAAATCACTTCCGAAATCATCCCCAAGCTGAAGGATTGGGAAGATGTGAACGGCCATATGGGGAACCTGCGGAATACGGTGACGAAAATCATCGACCGCGACTACGACGAAGCCATGATCAAAACGTTGAATGAGCTGGACGGTCAAATCGCCGCCATCCTGAAGCGCAATGTGGCTGCATCGGAGGGTATCCCGGAAGAAGCGGATTTGGCGCAGAAAACCGCTCAAAGCTATGAAAAGTACGTATCCTACCTACCTTCCTTGATCGAGCAGCGGAAGAAAGGACTTGTCGTTGATCCGCAACTGACGAACGTGGAAATGGCCGCGGCCGGGAATCAATTGACGCAGGATATTCTGAATATCGTCGATTATCAAAAACGCATGGCCGATGAGAAAAGCGAGGCATCGAGACAACTCTACGAAAGCAGCTTGAAGGTCTTCATTTATATCTTTATTGCGGCACTCATTCTGGTTAGCGCGATTTCCGTGCTTGTCGTCTTGATGATCCGCGCTTCCATGAAAGATTTTATCGCCAAGGTCGAGCTTGTTGCGGAGGGCGACGTGACGGTCGAATTCGACGGAAAGCTCGGCAACGAATTCGGCACGATGAACCGGGCTTTGAACAAAACGATCGGCTCGATCAAAACGATCCTTCAGACCATCGGAAGGGATTCGCAGAAATTGACGAACCAAACGGTTGCGCTGACGACTTCTTCCGAGGTCATGAATACGAGCGTCGGCGAGGTATCCACCGCCATCCAGGAAGTTTCTCTGGGTTCGGTCAATCAGGCGGAAGAGTTGGCCACGATGACCGAGTCTTTTCAGGCGTTGGGCGATCGGTTGGACGAAATTACCCGCTCGCTGGAGACGGTGGACGAGGCGGCGAAGCAAGCGGACGACAAGGCGCAAAGCAGCAGCGGAAAACTCGCCGAGCTGGTGGAGTCCGTGCAAGGGATCGCTGATTCGTTCGGGGAGACGCAAAGCAAAGTCGGCAATCTGACGGGAAGCATTACCCGTATCACGGAGATTACCCGTTTGATCGGCGACATTTCCACGCAAACCAACCTGTTGTCGCTGAATGCTTCCATTGAAGCCGCACGCGCCGGCGATGCGGGCCGGGGATTCGCCGTCGTCGCCGGAGAAATCCGCAAACTGGCGGAACAGACGCAAACCTCCTCCCAGGGCATTGATGAGCTGCTGCAGGAAATCGGCCGGGAGATGGATGGGGTAGCGGCAACGTCGGCCAGAACGGGCGAAGTGCTGGCCCAGCAGTCGGAGGTCGTCATTTAACACGATGGAGGCGATCCAGGATATCATTCGGTCCATCCGGGATATGATGCCGCAAATCGAAGAGATTACGACATCCATCATCGCCGTCAATGAAGATAAGAACCGCGTCCTGCTGACGGTGAGCTCCGCTTCCGCCGTAGCTGAACAAAACTCGGCTTCCGCCCAGGAGATCTCTGCATCGGCCATCGAACTGGCTGGCTCTACCCGGGACATTGCCAATGCGATAAAGGAGCTCGAATCGCTGTCCCGGGAAATGATACAGGAAGTCGAGAGATTCAAACTGGCGTAATTTTTTGAACAAATGGGTAGTAACTCACATCGATTCCTTCTCCGAATGGAGCTATAATAGGCTTAATTCACAGTTGAGGCACCGCGGAGAGGAGCGTGAGTTTACATGTACGGAAATCAAGGAACGTCGGACAAGAAGACATTGCAGGAGGCGTTCAACCGGACGGTTTATCAGGTGGGAGGCCACGGCAAACGAAACGCGGAAGTATTGAAGAAGGCCTTTGCCGGCGTGGAAGACGGTCTGGATAGCGATATGTACGGCACGGGAGCGGCGATCGAGGGCTTTGAGGCAAAGATGGCCGGGGTGCTGGGCAAGGAAACGGCGGTGTTTTTTCCCAGCGGAACGATGGCGCAGCAAATCGCCTTGAGAATCTGGTGCGACCGTAAAGCAGTGAACCGCGTCGCCTACCACCCGTTATGCCATCTTGAGATTCACGAGGAGGACGGCTTAAAGGAGCTGCACGGGATCGAGCCCGTCCTGCTGGCGGACAAGGATCGGTTGATCCGTTTGGAGGATGTCCGGAATTTGCGGGAGGATATCGCCTGTTTGCTGCTGGAGCTGCCGCAGCGCGAAATCGGCGGCCAACTGCCGGAATTCGCGGAGCTGGAAGCCATTTCCGCTTATTGCCGGAGCAACGGGATCAAGCTCCATCTCGATGGGGCGCGTTTGTTCGAAATCCTGCCTTATTATCAGAAAACGGCTGCCGAAGTGTGCGCATTGTTCGATAGCGTGTACATTTCGTTCTACAAAGGCATCGGCGGCATCGCCGGGGCGATTCTGGCCGGCGAGCCGGAATTCGCGAAGTCGTCGAAGATTTGGAAAAGACGTCATGGCGGCGACCTGATCAGCTTGTACCCCTATTTTCTCAGCGCGGATTATTACTACGAGATGCGAGCGGGGAAGATGCCGAAATATTATCAGCAAGCCAAAGAGCTGGCCGCGTTGTATAACCGCTGCCATCGCTTGAAGACGCTCCCGGAAATCCCGGTGTCGAACATGTTTCACGTCCATGCCGACGTGCCGAAAGATCGGTTCGAACAGGTGCTGGTCGAAGTCTGCAGGGAGACGGGCGTCGGCCTGACCCATGCGGTGAGGGAACGGGGCGAGGCGGGCAGCGCCTTTGAAGTCAGCATCGGAGACCGGTACGGCGAGGTACCGACGGACAAGCTGCATCTGGCATTTCATCTGCTGGATCAGAAATTGAAGGGGGATGGCTATGAACAATAAAGTCATTTTTCTAACCACCGACAGTATGGGCGGCGGGGAGCGCGAGCTTGGCACGCAACTGTTGGAAACCTTCCTGACGCTATTGAAGCAGCGGGATCGGGAACAGCTGCCTGCGGCGATTTTTTGCGTCAACCGCGGGGTCCTCGCCTTAACGGAGCAGTCGTTTGCCTCGCTGCACCTGAAGGAGCTGGCGGATCTTGGCATCCCGGTCCTGGCCTGCGGGACCTGCGTGAACTATTATGGCATTCAGGAGCAGCTCGTGGCCGGCGAGGTGTCCAGCATGGGACATTTTATCGAATTGGCGGCGCGTTACGAGGTCATGACATTGGCTTGACCGCAACAGGCCCTCAGGAAGCCAGGTAAAGTACGCAAAAAAACGCAAGGACGTTGTCCGCTCCTTGCGTTTTTTCCTCTCGTTGCCCGGCGTTTATTGCTGAGCGGCCAGGTAATCGGCGAGTTGATCGATAGTTCCTTTGTAGCCTTCCTGCATGCTGGGATGCATTCCCTCGAACACGGCCAGTTCCTCATCCGTGGCGTCGATCGGCGCAACTTCCAGCTTGAGCAGCGTTTGGTCGCCCTCCTCCTGAGTGAGCGTCAGGATGTTCATGATTTCCAGCGGCCAACGGGAGTCGAACGGCGCGCGGATAGTGTTGCCGTCTTCATCCGAAAACGACTGGATGAACGCGAGTTTCTCCGGCGGCGCGATTTCCCGATATACGAATTTGCTCCACATGACGCCGCCGTCCGGATCGGTAAATTTGCCCAGGAACGTTCCTCCGGGATTGGCCTCCATCCGGGCCACCTCTAACTTAGACTCTTTCGGTCCCCACCATTTACCGAAATGGGCCGGGTCGGTCCAAACCCGGAATACCAGCTCCCGCGGGGCGTTCAGGATGCGGGTGATGACCAGCTTGCTGCGTTCAACCTGATTTAGATCCATACCAAGTCCTCCTAGTGCTTGCCTTTATTTTGAATTTCCTGCAAATATTCGTCCAGCCGGTCAAATCGGTCTTCCCACATTTCGCGAAACGACTCGAGCCAAACGTCCAATTCCCGCAGCGGCTCCGGCCGCAGCACGTAAATCCGGCGGTTGGCGGCGGGGTGAACCTCGACGATCCGGGCTTCGTTCAACACCTTTAAATGCTTCGACACCTGCGGTTGCCTAACCTGGAGTCGGTCGGCGATTTCCCCTACGGTTAGCGGGCCTTCACGCAGCAACTCGACCATATGCAGCCGGTTGGGTTCGGCCAATGCGCTTAAGGTAGCTACATTCATGTCTCTCACTTCCTTAAATCAAGTTTATCTCATTCGGAATATTCCTGTAAAGGAATATTTGAATTTTCATCGACTCTTTTGAAACATCATTTGGTTTATTATTGTCTCACAGCATATTGTCATCGCCACCTATCCTTGCCGTCTGGTAAAATAAATTCGTTCTGTAACATGCATACTACATAGGAATGTTAAATGAGGAGGTACCTGATGCTGCGGACAAAAATCATTTGTACGTTAGGCCCGGCCTGCGATTCGGTTTCCGTGATCAAGGAGATGATCCAGTCCGGAATGACGGTGGGCCGGTTGAATATGGCGCACGGGGAACTGGAGGAGCATGTCGCCCGGATTCAAAGGGTGCGACAGGCCGCGCAGGAATTGAATACGTTCGTTCCGCTCATGATGGACATTAAAGGCCCGGAGGTCCGAATCGGCAAATTGCGCGATCCGTTCTGCGAGCTGGTGCCCGGAGAGGAGCTCGTGTTGACCGCCGAGCAGCTCGCCGGCGATGCGGCGAAGATTTCGGTCAATTATCCCGAGCTGCCCCAAGTGGTGCAGGCGGGCGACCGGATCCTGATCGATGACGGGCTGATCGAACTGCGCGTGATGTCGTCCGAGGGCGCGGAGGTCCGCTGCCGGATCGTCAGCGGCGGGAAGCTGAAGCCGAACAAGGGCGTGAACCTGCCCGGCATCAAAACGACGCTGCCCGGCGTAACCGAACGCGATATCCGGCATATCCGTTTCGGCCTCGAAAACGGGGTGGAGATGATCGCCGTCTCGTTCGTGCGCAAAGGGGACGACATCCGCGAGGTACGGCGGATCTTGCAGGAGCAAGACGCCGGCCACGTGCAGATTATCTCCAAGATCGAAAACGAGGAGGGCGTCACCGACCTCGATGACATCATCGAGGCATCGGACGGAATCATGGTAGCGCGCGGCGACCTGGGAGTCGAGATTCCGGTCGAGGAAGTTCCGATGATGCAGAAAGTCATGATCGACAAGTGCAACCTCGCCGGCAAACCGGTGATCGTCGCGACCCATATGCTGGAGTCGATGCAGGTCAATCCGCGGCCGACGCGGGCGGAAGTGAGCGACGTGTACAACGCCGTCATGCAGGGGGCGGACGTGGTGATGCTGTCGGGCGAATCGGCCGCAGGGAAATATCCGGTGCAGGCCGTGCGGACGATGGCGTCGGTGGCGCGCAAGGCGGAGTCGGCGATCGACTACGAGGAGCAATTTAACCGGAAAAGAAAGCTGCACGTCACCAATATCACCGAGGTGATCAGCCAAGGCGCGGTCAGCGCTTCCCTGGAGCTGGACGCCAAGGTGATCATTACCTCGACCGAAAGCGGCTTTACGGCCAGAATGGTGTCCAAATACCGGCCGAAAGCGCCGATTCTGGCGATCGCCCACCATCCGCACGTTCTAGTGAAGCTGTGCCTGTTGTCCGGGGTTTTCCCTTACCTGGGCGGCCCGGTTACGACGACGGACGAGATGTTCGCTTCGGCGGTTCAAAGCGCCTTGAAGTCGGGGTATGTACAGGACGGCGACACCGTCGTCTTCTCGGCTGGACTGCCGCTCGGCCAGGCGGGCACGACGAATTTGATCCAGATTCAGCAAGTTTAAAGAGCAAAGAGGTTATCCCCGCCGCGCATGGCTTCGGGATAACCTCTTTTTTGGATGAAGCTAGGGACGCCCGATAACACGGTTGCGTAACGGACCGTAATGACCTTACTTGTCCATTTCCCGGCTATTTCCTGCTGTAACGGACTAGAGAGACCTTATTGGGCTATCATGGCGGCCGTTTCGCCGCTTTTGACCGAAATAAGGTCTCCTCGGTCCGTTAGAATCGGAAACTGCCTTAAAGCGGGCCAATAGCGTTTCTGGTGTCCGTTAGACTTAAGATTCCTCTTTAGTGAATTTGATCCAACAGCTCGAACGCCTGCTGTTTGGTCGTTACCTTGAGCAACTGTTCCCGGAAGTCGTCGTCCATCAGTTTGCGGGACAACATCTGCAGGATCTTCAGGTGCTCGTTGCCTTTGTTTTCGGCGGGAACGGCGATCATGAAGATCAGCTTGGCTGGCGTTCCGTCCGCGCTGCTCCAATCGACGCCTTCCGGCTTAAGGCCGAATACGACCCGCGGCTTGAGGACGGCGGCCGATTTCCCGTGGGGAACGGCGACGTTCATGCCGATACCGGTGGAGCTCTCTTGCTCGCGTTTCAGAATAGCTTCCTTGAAATCGGCCGGCGAAGTCAATACGCCTTGAGCGTCCAGCTTTCCGATCATTTCATCGATCACATCGTCGCGCGTCGAGGCGGACAAGGAAATTTCGATCAAATCCAGATTAACGATATCGGTTAATTTGCTGACGTGCCGATGCTCGTCGTCCAACACGTGCGGAGCTCTCTCCGCCTTCGCGGCCTGGCTGCTTGCGGACCCGGAGAAGCTGGAACGCGGCGCTTCGACCGCCGGAGCGGCTTCCGCATAGGCACCCCCGGCGCCGGCCAGCTGCGGTAGAGCCTGATCCTTCTTCAGCAACTTGATCATCAAGGCGGTAACGATCGAACCGATGATCACGGCTACGAAGAACATGAAGATATGATCGACGGCGCCGAGGACGGCGACGATCGGTCCGCCGTGCGCTACCCGGTCGCCGACGTTACCGAACATGGCGATGACGGAACCGGTCATCGAGCCGATCATGATGCTCGGAATTACGCGCAGCGGGTCTTGCGAAGCGAAGGGAATCGCGCCTTCGGTGATCCCGAACAGGCCCATCGTAAAGGCGGCTTTGCCGGATTCTCTTTCCGCATCATGGAACTTGCGTTTGAACAGGAACGTAGCCAGGCCCAAGCCGATCGGCGGAATGCAGATCGCGACGGCGATCGGACCCATGATTTCGTAGTTGCCCTCCGCGATCATCGCGGAGCCGAACATGAACGCGACCTTGTTGACCGGACCGCCCATATCGAAGGAAATCATGGCGCCGAGAATCAGGGCGAGCAGGATCGAGCTGGCTCCTTGCATGCTGGCAAGCCAACCGGTCAGAGATTCGAACACCTGCGCAATCGGGCCGCCCAGCAGATAAATAAAGACTAATCCGACGATCAGCGATGACAGTACCGGAATAATGATAATCGGCATGATCGGATTGATCGCTTTAGGAACCTTCCATTTTTTGATCCACAGCGCGACGTAACCTGCCAGGAAACCGGCGATGATTCCGCCGATAAATCCGGCTCCGGCTTCACTGCCGTAGAAGCTGCCGTTGGCGGCGATGTAACCGCCGATAATCCCCGGGGCCAAGCCCGGCCGGTCGGCGATGCTGAAGGCGATAAATCCGGCAAGAATCGGAACCATAAACGTAAAGGAGGCCGCGCCGAGCTTTTCGATCGTTTTCCAGAACGAATCCTCGGGAATTTGCAAGCCGCCAGGCGTCGGTTCGCCGCCGATCGATAAGGCAATGGCGATCAGCAAACCGCCGACGACGATAAACGGGATCATGTAGGAGACGCCGCTCATCAAATGGCGATAGAAGGCATTTTGCGGTTTGCCGGTCGGTTGCTTTGCCGAACCGTTATCCGTATCTCCTTGTCCGCGATATACGGGCGCTTCGCCGCGTACCATTTGCTGAATCAGCGACTCCGGATTGCGAATCCCTTCCTGAACGCCGACCACAAGCAGTCTTTTTCCGAAGAACCGGCTTTTGTCCACCGATTTGTCGGCCGCGATGATAATGCCGTCCGCTTCGCGGATTTCCGCTTCCGTGAACTGATTCTCCACGCCGATCGAGCCTTGCGTTTCCACCTTCATGGCGATGCCGAGCTTGTCGGCGGCTTTTTGCAGGTTCTCCGCCGCCATATACGTATGGGCAATCCCGTTGGGACATGAGGTAATGGCCAATAATTTCATGTTGCTATCCCCCTGTTTTTATAATGCAAATCGTAATCGTTTACATGTTTAATCTTATCGTAAAAAAACAGCGGAAAAGTTTTTATTATTACCGCAGGTTCCGGAAAAACGGATTTATTGCAGGAGGCCGAGCAACTCCTCCGGGGTGCCCGCCCGGATCAATCGGTCGATGGTGGACGGCTGCTCGCTGAGCAGGGATAACCTCTGAAACAGCTTTTTCATGTTTTCCTGCTCCTGTGGGGCGAGCGCCAGCATAAACACGACGGACACCTTCTCCTCCTGCCAGTCGAGCGGCTCCTTCAACGTAGCGATGGCGATCTGAGACGTAAGGATCAGCTTCGGATCCCCGTGCGGAATCGCGATGCCGCCGCCGATGGTCGTGGAGGATATCCGTTCCCGGAGCAGCGCCTGATGCGCGTAATCCGGATCAACGCAACCCTGCTCGCATAGGCGGTCGGCCAGCAGCTCGATCAACTCGTAGCGGTGGCTTGTCTGGATATGCGGGAATACGAGCGAAGGACGGGTGTACCTCAGCAGGATCGAGCCGGACCGCTCCGAATGGCCGGATTCCTGCTCAAGCTTGCCGATAAAGTCGGCGATTTTCTTGACTTCGCCGGCTTCCAGCAGCGGGGATACCCGAATATAGGGAACGTCTACCTGCTCCAAGGGAATCGTGGATACGATAAAATCGACCGGATGCTGCGACAAATACCCCGGCAAATCCGCTTTGCGCACCGAATCCGCCACATGCAGCCCCGGGAATTTCCGCTCCAGCTTCGTCCGCAAAATCTGCGACATCCCGACGCCCATATGGCAGACCGTGATGATCTGTTTCCGCTCGTCCGCCGGCATGCTCAACCGTTCCACGGCCGCTTGAAAGTGCAGCGTCAAATAAGCGGCTTCCTCCTGGGGAATCGTAAACGGGTACCCCGAACTGAGTTCTCGGGTCGCATAGATCACCATATCGAACATGTAAGGGTACATCTTTTTAATATCCTGCAGCATGGGATTGGACACGGTGAGTCCATAGCTTAACCGATTCAGCGTTGAATATAGGTGAATGCGCAGGCCTTCCATCAAAACCTCATCCTTAGCAAAATCCACCCAGGTCAATGCCGACATTTTCTGCGCCAGCGTCTCTACCAGCCCGTTCACCTTATCCGTTTCCCTGGCCGTGTGCTCTTCCGGGCCGGCCGATTCGATGCGAGCCTGGGAGCGGATTTTTCCGCCGAGAATATGCGCGGTCAAATAAGCCGACTCATCCTCCGGAAACCGCACGGCGAATAGGCGTTCCAGCTTTTGGATAAAAGCGCCGGTCCAATGGAATTCCTTCTTCTCCCGAACAAATATTTTCTCCTGCTCGGAGAAGGAGATCGGCTGCTTCAGCTTCGTCCGGCGAACCATCAGCAGCGTATGGATCAGTAAATTGTCGAACGCCTCGTCGGTAAACGACAGCTGGGCATCGTTCTCGAGCTGCTTCAGCTCGCGCGTCACGATCTCGACCTCATGGGGCGCGAACTGCTCCTTGAGGAACGAATGGCCCGTCTCGCCGGCCAATTGGGACAGTTTGGACAGCGCGGCCCGTTTATCCCGCTCTTTTCCTTCGATCACGACCCCCACTTTCTGTTTGGAGACCACGGACAGACCTCGTTTTTCCAACCATTCATGCAGGTTGTCCAAATCTTTTTTGATTACGGCCTTGCCCACGTAATGTTTGTCGGCCAACTCCTGGATCGTCACCGGCCCCGTTTCCATCAGCAACTCGTAAGCGATGGCCGCGACCCGCTCCTCGTCGTCTTCGGTCTCCGTATCGTGACTCGACCAAACCACCAGATCGGCGATTTTGGCCTTCTCATGCTCCGCGATCTCCAGCGCGACCCCGATGCCGGGTCTCCGCACCAGCTTGGCCTGCGAGACCTCCGCCAGGAAACGGTCGATTTCGTCGAAGTCGTTGCGGATCGTCTTCTCGGAGCAATTCAATTTCATGGCGATATCCCGTACCACAAAATGGGGTCGGGTCTCGGTGAGCAGCATATGTAAAATGTCCTTTTGGCGGGTATTCATCGCTTTTGCATCAGCACCTTAGTTCTTTATTTGACCCTCCTGAAAACAGGCAAATCGCTCTTATTATAGCATTGCTGGCTGGGGAAGGTTCAAGACGAATGATCACCAAACCGGGCGATCGCACGTACAATAACCTAAACTGATCCGAAATATGACAAGGAGGGGAACGGTTTGATCCTTTTACCGCCCAATGACAAAAGGCAGCTTTCGCAGATGCCGCTGCCGGCATTCCAACGGGAGATCGTGGATGCCAAGGAGAGCAGCCCGGTGCCCTACAGATACGGTTCTCTGGCTGAATTATTGTTTGAACTGAACCTGCGTGGGTCTATCGTCCAAGCGGCCGAAGCGCTGAATGCCAGCGGGGCGAAATTCGCCACGTACCGAACTTCCCGCTGCAACGAAATGTATTGGTTTCGCACCGAGGAGGGGGGCTTCCGCCTAAGAAACGGAGTGCCGCCGGCCGATGCCGTTCAGGATATTTACCGGAACGGGCCGATGTACGGGTTCGAATGCTCGATGGCGATGATGATCGTCATGTATAAGGCGGTGTTGGACCAAATCGGCAGTCAGGCGTTTAATACGTATTTTACCAGTCTGCTCTTATATGACTGGCAATATGACAGCGACCTTGGTTTCAGCCAAGGCCGTGTACGGTTAGGCGCCTATCCGGGCGACATCCTCTATTTCAAGAATCCGGACCACAATCCCGAGACCCCGGAATGGCAGGGGGAGAACGTCATCATGTTGGGAGAGGACCGTTTCTATGGCCACGGAATCGGCATTCGCTCGTCTTCCGGCATTATTGAGGCGCTTAACCTGCGAAGAAGACCGGGCAGCCGGAAATCGGCTTATTTGCTCGACACCCTGATCTACCCGAACTATGACCATATCCGCAGCTTGAGTAGCGTGTATGCGCGGATCGGCGGCACGGTGTACCGTTATGGCAAAGCGTCGGAAAGGGCATAACCTCCCCCATTTTGTGGCAGTCTAAACCTTACTGTTACTGCGGAATTCAAGCTTTAGAATGGTATAGGTCTTAAGCGCACATAAAGGGGGAGAAACGAACAATGTCGGAAGCTTCAAAGACAACGGATGAAGCACTGAGCGGAATTCTGCAAGATGATCTAAAGAAGTTGAAGAAGATCTTCGACCGGTCCTTCGACATCGTCTTTCGCTATCTTCAGATCGGAAATGATTTGCAGGGGCTACTTGTTTTTGTGGATGGATTCACTAATCAGGACTTGATGACGCCCATGTCGTAAAGCCTCTGATCGAATTTTCTTCCGGGTGGCCCGACGGCAACCCGGAAGAGCTTGCGGCATTTCTTAAAAACCGGGTCATCACCGCAGTGCAAGTCAAAACAACGCAGATGATGTCCGAGATTGTTGACGACATTTTATCGGGAAGCACCGTGCTCTTGATAAATGGGATTACTCAGGCGATCTCTGTCAGTGCGGTGCAGTGGGATAAACGTTCGGTGGAGGAACCCGCGACGGAGCCGGTCATTCGCGGATCGCGGGACGGATTTACCGAAACGCTCACCACAAATACGGTGATGATTCGCAAAAGGCTGCAAACGCCGCAGTTAAAGATGGAGTCCATGGAGATAGGGCGGCTGTCGAAAACCCGGGTGATCATCGCCTATTTAGAGGAAATTGCCGAGTCTCCACTATTGACGAAGTCCGCAACCGATTGAAGCGCATTGATATCGATGCGGTTCTGGAAAGCGGATATATTGAAGAACTGATCGAGGACCACCATCTTTCGGTGTTTCCGCAAATGCTGAATACGGAGCGGCCGGATCGGGTAGTCGCCTGCCTGCTGGAAGGAAAAGTGGCCATTCTGATCGACAATACGCCGTTCGCCCTTGTGGTGCCGATGACCTTTTTTGGCTTTATGCAGTCCAGCGAGGATTATTACCAGCGGTATATTTTCTCGACGTGCATCCGTTGGCTGCGATATTTTTTGGCATTTTGTGCCCTGATCCTACCTTCTTTATACATAGCGTTAACGACCTACCATCAAGAGATGATCCCGTTAAGCCTGCTGCTCAGCATGGCGTCCGCCCGGGGGACCGTTCCTTTTCCCGCCGTGATCGAAGCGCTGTTGATGGAGGTTACGTTTGAAGGCTTGAGGGAAGCCGGCGTTCGGTTGCCGCGGACCGTTGGACAGGCGGTTAGCATCGTTGGTGCCTTGGTTATCGGACAAGCAGCGGTTCAGGCGGGAATCGTCAGCGCACCGTTGGTCATAATCGTTTCTTTTACCGGGATATCGTCGTTTGTCATGCCTTCCTATAACCAGGCGATCTCGATTCGGCTGCTTCGGTTTCCGTTGATGTTCCTGGCTTCCACGTTTGGCTTGTATGGCCTTTTGCTCGGAGTGCTTGCGGTCCTAATTCATTTGACCCGGCTTCGTTCCTTTTTTGGCCCCGGTAGGCCCGGTTCATACCAGTGCGTTTAAGGATACCTTGCTGCGTGTTTCATGGACGAAGATGAAAACCCGCCCGCCGGAAACCAACAAAAAAAATATGGCGCGACTAAATAGCGGAAATAAGCGGAGATGATACGCTCAAATGAGCGGAATCGCTGGAGAGCACTGCAGACTTTCTTTCTAGTCTCCTTTCTTTTAACCGGCTGCTGGAACAAAAATGAAATCAACGATATTGCGATGATCACGGCGATAGGTATCGATAAACAAGAGGACCAGTATGTCATAAGTATGCAGCTCCCGGTTTCCCGGATGTTGGGACCTGCGATATCCGGAGGAGGCGCAAACGGGCAACTGGTATCGGATGCGTCCAGAACGGTGTCGGAGAAAGGGCCGACCGTGATGGATGCCTTTCGGCAAATTCAGCAAAAGCTGTCCAGGAAGATTTTCTTCTCCCATAACCGGGTCATCGTATTCGGGGAAGATCTTGCCCAAAGCGGCGTCCTTCCGGTGATGGATTTTTTTGAAAGATACCGGCAACCGCAGCTTCCGAGCTACATGTTCGTTACGAAAGGCAAAGCGGCGGATATTTTGTCGTTTAAGCCCAAAATCGAAACGGTGGCCGGACAACAGATGCGCGAAGAGGCCGATAACCGATACGGTCTGTCGATTCGCGCCAAGGATTTTTTGAATGCCTTGATGATGGAAGGGGAGGAACCGGTGGCGGCGCAAGTGGAGATCATCCCTACCGAGTTGATCGAAAAAGGACGATCGAAAGAACCTCATCAGCCCTCTGACGAGAAGACGAGTATTTCCATGCTGGGTGCGGCGATCTTCAAGGAGGACAAATTGGTCGGTTGGCTGGATGACGTCGAAACGAGAGGACTGCTCTGGTTGAGAGACGAGGTGCGGGCCGGAGTCGTAACCATTTCGGTTCCTCAGGAGGACGGCGGCGGTAAAATCAGCGCGGAGTTGAGCGAAAGCAGCACCAAAGTGATTCCGATACTCAACGGAAATCGACCGAGCATTCAGCTTAAAGTGATTTCGAATGAAGAAATCTATGAGAATGACTCCAAACTGGATCTTAGCGATCCGAAGGCGGTCAAAAAAGTAGAGGAACTCCTTAAGCGGGATATAGAACAACGCATGGAATTGGTGCTAAACAAGGTGCAAAAAGAACTAAAAACGGATTCCTTCGGATTTGGGGATGCTTTCTAACGAAAATTCCCCAAAGTATGGAAAGGTGAACTTAAAGGCCAATGGGAGGACTTGTTTCCGAGGCTACCGGTACGTATTGACATAAAAGTGAACATTATCGGAACGGGGCTAAGCAACAAGCCTTATCAAAAAGGGATGGAATAAAGGAAGTCAAGAAAGGAACAAAGTAAAAATGGTGAAGATTTCTTTCTACCAGCTGTTTGCGATAACGACCATGTTCCAACTCGGGACAACCCTGATTTTTGCTTTCGGAGGCAGCGCAGGCCGGGATGCTTGGATCGCCGCATTGATGAGCACCGGCCTTGGCGCGGTTCTCCTCGGCGGGTATACGTTATTGCAAAAGCTGCATCCCGGCCAAACCTTGATCGAATGGTTTCCTTCCGAATTCGGCCGATGGATCGGAGTACCGCTAGCCTGGCTCTATCCGCTGGTGTGGTTGTATGATATGGGGCGCGGAGTAGCCGATTTGAAGTTTCTGCTTCCCGCGACGATTCTCCCCGGAACGCCGGCATGGATTATGGTAGGCTGTTTCCTGATTCTCATCCTATATTTTCTGTTTAGCGGCATTGAAGTGATTTGCCGGATGGGAGGGGTGATTTTCCCGATTCTTCTCGCGCTATTCTTGATTGAAATTGTTCTGCTGCTGATCTCCGGCACGCATCATTTTTCCTATATTGAGCCGGTTTTGGGCGAAGGCTGGGGCCGGGTCTGGGAGGCGGTATGGCCGCTCGCCATGATTTGGATTTTGCTGGGAACGCCCAAAAAGCTGTTGAGTACGAATATTTCGGCGACGCTGACGGCCGGGATCATCATCTCGTTGTTTGATATGCTTGCGATCATTGTTTTAGGGGAACATATTTTTGTAAGGGAGTATTTTCCTTTGATTCAGACGCTCAAGCAGGCGAGCCTAGCCGAGTTCGTAGAGAATCTTGATGTGCTTTTCGTGATCTATTTGTTTCTGTCCACGTTTTTCAAAATGACGCTGCATATGTATATGTCGGTAGTCGCGGTTAGGCAACTGACCAGGAACCGGGATTCGAAATGGCTGATGGTTTTCTTAACGGGTCTGACGTTTTTCGTCGGGATGACGATGGCGAAAAATATGCCGGAGCATACGACGATTGCGTTCCGGCAACTGCCCAATTTCATTTGGCTGCCCTTATTTATTATCGTCCTGCCCGTCCTTCTGCTGCTCGTTTCCCTGATCCGGAAGCTGGTTAGGTATACCTATGAACGCCAATATCCTGTGGCCTTGGGGCTATGAGGCCATGAGCCGCTATCCTTGGGAATTTCTCGCCTTTCTGGCCCTTCTGGCGCTGCTGTTGTCGCCAATAACCTAGATCCGGGTCAAAAAGATAGGTAAACCCAAACCCAATGGCAAAGACTCCGGGACAAAAGCCGGCCAAAATCATGGGCAAGAATCAAGGCCTCCTGCTCCGTGAGCAAGAGGCCTTGCGAATCCTAGAAGAAGAACGGGAAGAAGAATCTTCTGAAGAAGAAAAACGGGTACGGCCGGCGGATAAAACGGCGGAACCGGCGCGGGTATCCGTAGCCGTAACCAAAGCCGCCTCCGTAGGGGAAGCCGCCGTAAGGATAACCGAATCCCCGATCCTCCATTTCTCCGACGGGAACGAGCAGGTAGACGTGCTCGTCATCCATTCCGTCAATGATCCCCTCGTAAACCTTGCCGTCGGTACCTTCCATTTGCATCAAATGATGGTGGTACTTTTTGCACATATCCATCATCTGATTTTTGTGGCTGTTGTCCATCGGCTCCTGATACATCGGACTAACCTGGCTTGGCGTGTTGCCGTAAGGCGAATACATATTAGGCATGTGACTGAATTCCTCCTTTTTAACTTGATGCAGTATATTCGCGGATATGGGCATTTGTGCAGTGGGCATGAGCCTTGCGGGAAAAGAATCGGCTTTGGCTTGGGCAGCGGGCGTTAACGGTTGCGGCGGACCGGAAGAGCCATGTGCGGGTATTGCCACACTCCGCTTGTACCGGAGTGCGGTTGAATATGCTAAGATGGGGTTGCATCCGGTCATGGACGCGATGCATGGCCTTGAATTATCTAAACGGATTCAACCTTATCCGATGGGAGGATGTATCGAACATGAAACTGTTAATTACGGGAGCCGCCCGTGGGCTTGGTCTGGAAATCGTCGGGGAAGCGCTGCGGCGCGGCCATGAGGTGGCGGCCGGCATTCGCTCGCTGGATACGAACGTGGAGGCGCTGGAGGAACTGCAGAATGGGACTCCCGGTAAGTTGACGCTTTTGGAACTGGACGTGGACGAAGAGGAGTCGGTCGCCAAAGCCAAAGAGGCCATGGCAGCCCAATGGGGGGCGCTCGACGCATTGGTGAACAACGCAGCCATCTTGATCGCGCGGGAGCAGACGATCGAGCATCTGGAGTTCGCCGCGATGGAGAACACCTTCCGCACGAATCTGTACGGCCCGATGAAAATGGCGAAGCATTTTCTGCCGCTGCTGAAGGCCGGCACCCGTCCCAGCATCCTGAACGTGTCTTCGGAGGCAGGCGGCTATGCGGGCGCTTATGGCCGGGACTTCCCGTACGCGTTGTCCAAGGCGGCGCTGAACTTCTTCACCGCCCAACTGCGCAAGGAGTTGGTTCCGCAGGGCTTTGCGGTTTACGCGATGCACCCGGGCTGGATGCGCACGTCGATGGGCGGCAGCAAAGCGCCGGGCGATCCGCTGGACGCCGCGCGCGGCATCCTCGATCTGATCGAAGGCAAGCTTGTGGCCGATGCGGACGCCGTGATGATCGACCGTGATGGCAAGGCGATGCCGTTGTAAGGCGCGCTGCCAAGCCTGAAGGCAGCATCGAACACACCGGTAGGGCGAGGAATAAGGGTATTTTATGGCTTTATTTTGGTGAAATCAGCAGGTTTGGATAAAATAGTGGAATTTTTTGGCCTTATTCAATCGCATGAGTTTCTATTGGAGCCTGTTTTTCCGAATTAGGGCCCTTTTTGGGCCTTATTTTTGTTTACTAGCTGCAAAGCAGGTAAATAAGGCCATTTTTTACCACTATTGCTCCTGCAGTCGGGCCACAACAAGGAAAAAGCCGTATCCACATTCCAACCCCGACCGGGAAACGCTCCAAAAACAGCGCCACAACGGCATTTCCTCCCGGACAAGCCGGGGGAAATGTACCCTGCCTACCCAGGAGTACCTATCCAAGCAGGGCAAAAATCCTATATGCTTTTCATTGGTAAGCGCCCTTCACCTCTATAGACGGAATAAAAGGGGTTCCTATATTATATAATGACAGCGCTACCAATAAAGATGGGGGGTCATCCCATGCTTAGACATTCCAGAGTTTTTCGCAGCTTTTTGATTTCGTATGTGGCTATCCTGCTTATCCCCTGCATCGGCGGGTACGTTTCCTACCGGACCTCCATATCCGTGACGCAGTCGATCTCAATCGAGAACAGCGTCATCCAGCTGGAGAAAAGCCAGGAGCTGCTGGAGCATCGCATGGCGGAAGTAGAGGGCATGACGAGGCAGCTCGCGATCAGCCAGGAGATCAACGCCCTGATGAACGATCGCGGAACCGAAAGGGATGTATACGGCATTTGGAAAGCGATGCGCAATGTGCTGACGTTCGGGCAAACGAACGATTTTCTGCGCAATTATTTTATTTATCTGGCCAATTACGATCTGATCGTTACCTCCGGTTCCTCCTACCGGCCCGAGCATTATTACGAATTCTTCCACTATAACGACCTTTCGCTGGAGGAATGGGAGGAGCAGGTGCTGGGTAAAACCCACCGCAGCGAAATCAAGCCGCTTACCCCGTTCACCGAAAGGAACGCCGAAACCTCGGTCATCACGTACATGCAATCGCTGCCGCTGGACAGCTTCGACGATTCGTCGCCGGCGATCGTCGTCGTCCTGATCGACCAGAAGACGATAGCGGGGCTGCTCTCCGGCCTGACGGAACAAAGCGGCGGCTGGGTTCATATTTACGATGCCGAGGGCAACACGATCGTGCTCCAGGGCGAATCAGCCCTGGATATCGCCAAATTGAAGGCGGATCCTCGGTTCGATGAGAATAAAACGAGCCAATTTTACGGCGACGATCTCGTGATCACCACCCGTTCGGATAAGAACGGCTGGATCTACCAGGCCGGTATTCCCCGGAGTACCTTGATGGAGAATGCCAACAAGATCAAGCGGGCGACCTGGATGATCACCGGCATCGCGATGTTAATCGGTCTGCTGTTCGGCCTGCTCCTGGCTTACCGGAACAGCATGCCGATCAACCGCCTGATCGGCGTAATGAAGGATCAATTCGGCAAGGACGAGGGCGCGGAGCGCAACGAGTTCGACTTCCTGAGCGGGAATATCGCCGGCATGATCACCAAAAACAAGCAGCTCGAATCCGAGCTGACCCGTCAGCTTCCGCTCGTGCGGGACGCTTTTCTGAAGCGGCTGATCGCCGGGGAATTCGAATCGCGGGACGAAATCGCCTCGGCGGCGACCCAGGCCGATATCGCGCTCAAGAACGGGAAAGGCTACGTCGGCGTGCTGCAAATCAACGGTTACGCCGGGATGGACAGCGTGGAAATCCTCAACGAGCTGAACGCGACCCGGCTGCTCATGAAGCAGTCGCTTTCGGAAATGGGCGGTCCGCTGCCGATGACGGATTTGGGTTCGGACAAGATCGTCGTTCTGTTGTTCTCTGAAGTGGACCGGGAGCCCGGTCCGGCGGAGGAAGAACGGATTACCGGGCTGATGGAACAGCTGGCCCAGTACGTGTTCAGCGAATACAAAATTTCCATGCAGGCCGGCTTCGGCGAATCGTTCGACTCCGTCATGGAGGTGGGCCAATCCTTCGAGCAGGCGAAGCAGGCGCTGGAATACGCAGTATACCTCAATAACAAAAAGGGTATGATGTGGAGCCATGAGACCCAAATCGAAAATACGACCTACTATTACCCGCTCGATACCGAACACCGCCTGATCAGCACGGTGCGGGCAGGGGAGCTGGAGGAGGCGCGGAAGATCATCGATTCGATCATCGCGCAAAACCTCGGACAGCGGGAGCTATCGGTCGAGATGAAGCACCAACTCGTCGGCGAAATCAAAGGGACGTTCCTCAAATTGCTGGATCAGAAAATCTTTATGGAGTCTCCGCTGTTCGAGGGCGTCAAGAAACGGATTATCGAGATCGGCTTCACTGAGCCGCTCGAATCGATCCAGCAGGACATCCACGCGATCATGGAAGAGCTGTGCGGCTATATTTGCAATCGCAAGAAGGATTCCCACGCTCAGCTGATCAAGCAAATCTACCAATATACGGCCGAAGCGTATGCCGATCCCGACCTGACGCTGTATCGGGTCGCCGAACACGTGGAACGGCCGGAGAAATACATCTCCCAGCTGTTCAAGGAAGTCACCGGCGTAAACTATTCCGACCATCTGATCAAGGTACGAATGGATCAAGCCGCCGTCCTGCTGAAGGAGAGCAGTTACACCGTCGACGAAATCGCGGCGCGGGTGGGGTACAACAGCTCCCATTCGTTCCGCCGGGCCTTCAAGCGCTTAACGGGCATTTCGCCCAGCGCATATCGCCAATCCTATCATGAATAACCGGCTTGCCGCAGCCCGAAGCCGCACCGTCCTTACCCGGACGGTGCGGCTTTTTCGCGTCCCGTCGGGCGGCCGGAACAGGACAAACCCTGGACGGAATAATGGCTCCCAAACCGAAGGATGGACCCCGGAAAACGGGAGATCTGTACGCAAAAAGACGGAAGTGTACCTGTTCAACCGCCGCATCGATCCACTATGATCGACACGAGAAGAAAACGCTATCATACATCGCAGGCCATTTACATTAGGGGGGATTACTCTGGAAAAACAACTTGCAATGGAACCGAAGTTCGTTCCGGACAGCAAGCGCCGGGTCAGTTACTGGCGGGTTGCGCGAAAAAATATCGTGAAGCACTGGCAGCTTCATCTGCTGGTGATTCCTCCGGTTCTGTTCTTTCTGATTTTCAAATATTACCCGATGCTGAACGCGGTTCTCGCCTTTAAGGACTACAACGTCATCAAAGGGATTTGGGGCAGCCCCTGGGTCGGCTTCAAGCACTTTCAGCTGTTCTTTGAAAATCCGATGTTTTGGACGCTCGTCAAAAACACGATTTTCCTCAGCGGCTACCTGATCCTGGCGGGATTCCCGATTCCGATTCTTCTGGCGCTGATGATTAACGAGATCCGCGGCGGCCGCTTCAAGAAGTTCGTACAGCTGATCTCCTTTGCGCCGTATTTCATCTCGACGGTGGTCATGGTTTCGATCATTATGCTGTTCCTGGCGCCTCGGCTCGGCTTCGCCAACATCGCGCTCAATTACTTCGGACTGGAGTCGATCAACTTTCTCGGCGAACCGGGCATGTTCCGTTCGATTTACGTCTGGTCCGATATCTGGCAGACCGCGGGCTACAATGCCGTGATTTATCTGGCGGCTTTGGCCGGGGTCGACCCGACCTTGTATGAAGCGGCCAAAGTGGACGGGGCCTCGCGGTTTCAAAAAATCCGCCACGTCGATTTGCCGGGCATCATCCCGACGATCGTCATCATCCTGATCCTGAACGTGGGCAACGTGATGGCGCTGGGCTTCGAAAAGGTCTATCTGCTGCAAAATCCGCTGAACCTGGTCAGCTCCGAGATCATTGCCACCTACGTTTACCGGATCGGCCTTTTGAACGCCAACTACAGCTTTGCTACGGCGGTCGGGTTGTTCAATTCCGTCATCAACCTCGCGTTGCTGCTGACCGTCAACGGTCTGGCCAAGCGGCTTACGAAAAACAGCATCTGGTAGAAAGGAGTTAAGGTATGGCAGCTACAGCGGCAATATCAAGAAAAAGAATCAAAGAATCGGCGGGAGACCGCATTTTCCTGGGCACGATTTACGTCGTTCTGACCCTGCTCGTCATCATCGTGCTTTATCCGCTCATTTACATCATCAGCAGTTCCATCAGCAGTCCGGCGGCCGTCACCTCCGGCCAGGTCTGGCTGTGGCCGGTCGACATCTCCTTCAAGGGATTTGAGGAGCTGTTCAAGCGGGGGGAGGTTATTACGGGGTATCTGAACTCGATCTTTTATACGACGGCGGGCACCCTGATCAGCGTCACGCTCACCATCATGATCGCGTATCCATTGTCGCGACGCGGTTTTTTCGGACGGAACGTGCTGATGATGGTCATCACCTTCACGATGATCTTCAGCGGCGGTTTGATTCCGACCTACATGGTGGTCAAAGGGCTGGATCTGATCGATACCCGCTGGGCGCTGCTGATCCCGAACGCCATTTGGGTATGGCAGGTGATCATCGCCAGATCGTTTTTTCAATCCTCGATTCCGGAGGAACTGCTGGAAGCGAGCGAAATCGACGGCTGCAGCGACTTCCGGTTTATCCGGAGCGTGGTGCTTCCGCTGTCCAAGCCGATTATCGCCGTACTGGTGCTAATGTATGCGGTCGGTCAGTGGAACTCCTATTTCGACGCATTGATCTACCTGAAATCGGCGGACCTGTTTCCCCTGCAACTGGTATTGCGAAGCATCATTATTCAGAACAACAGCGGCAGCAACATGGACGCCATGGCCATCGTGGAGAAGCAGCAGCTCGCTGAACTGTTGAAATATTCGCTGATCGTCGTCGCTACCTTGCCGGTACTGATCATTTATCCGTTCGTGCAGCGCTATTTTGTCCAGGGGATGCTGGTCGGGTCGGTCAAAGGCTGATTCGCGTCGCCGGACCGGCAAATTTCCGGTTGCGTCCGGCGGCTTCCGACTTCATTATTAAAGGAGGTGATGCTCTCAGCTTTGGCACCAGGAGAGTTGCGGATGTACGACTTATTACTTCAATCCAAAAGGGAGCGATCAAATTTGAAAAAGAGCCTCTTAAGTTTGTTCATGCTGGTTCTGGCGTTCACGCTCGTGATCAGCGGCTGCTCGGGGAAAAATACAAACAGCCCGAACGGCGCGCAAGGCAATGCCGAATCCGGCAATTCCGGGGCATCGGCACCGGTTGAAGTCAGCGTCTTCGCGGTCCAGGAATCCGGGATCGACATTCCGACCAACAAATTTACGAAATATTTGGAAGAGAAATTCAACATCAAGTTCAACTGGCAGATCAACCCGTCGGACGGCGCGAAGGAGAAACGCCAAATTTCCCTGGCGAGCGGCGACTATCCGGAAGCCTACCTGCTGACGGCCTACATCGACGAGTTCTCCCAAGCGGACGTGCTCAAATACGGGCAGCAAGGGGTATTGATCCCGCTGAACGACCTGATCGATAAATATGGACCGAACATCAAAAAGGCCATGGAAGAATCCCCGGAAATGAAAGCGCTGTACACGGCCCCTGACGGAAATATTTACGGGCTCGGCGCATACACGGAATGCTTCCACTGTTCGTATCCGAACAAAATGTGGCTTAACACCGAATGGCTCAAAAAGCTCAACATGGAAGAGCCGAAAACGACGGAAGAATTCAAGGCGATGCTGCAAGCATTCAAAACGCAGGACCCGAACGGCAACGGGAAAGCCGACGAAGTGCCGCTCAGCGGTTCCACGGAAGACTTCGGCGTGCGGATTATCCCTTACCTGATGAACTCCTTCGTGTACGACGACGACCGGAACTATCTGAACATGGAGAACGGCAAGGTCGTTTCCGCAGCGATCAAGCCGGAATGGAAGGAAGGCCTGGCTTACATCAAATCGCTGTACGACGAAGGCTTGATCGACCCGGGGGCCTTCACGCAAAATGCCGAAGCCTACAAGAAGATCGGCGAGAACGCGGACGCGGAAATTCTCGGCGCCGGCGCGGGGATGCACCCGGCCATCTTCGTGAACATCGATCCGGGCAACACCCGTTCCGCGCACTACAATCCATTGGCCCCGCTGTCCGGACCTAACGGCGTTTCGTACACCACGCATGATGCCGGCGGCGTAACGTCGGGCGCCAAATTCGTCATCACGAATAAAGCCAGCGAAGAAGCGCAAATCGCCCTGATCAAAGCGATCGATTACATGTATACGCCGGAAGGGCAAACCAACGGCGGTACCGGGATGAAAGGCATCGACTGGACCGATCCGGAGCCGGGCGACAAGGCGTTGGGCGAAGGCGTGCAGCCGATGGTGAAGACGATTCCGATGAAGGAAGGCGAAGCGCCGCGCAACGCAGGCTGGAGCGGCATGGGTCACTTCTACATGCCGAAGGAATACCGCGACACCTGGGTACAAGGCGAAGATATCTACGCTTCCGACGGCTATGAACGCAGACTTTACAACGCTACGTTGTTGTACCAAGGACATGAGCCGAAGGAAATTTTCCCGATTTGGTCGATCTGGATCGACCCGAGCGAAATTGATGAAGCCAGCATGCTGCAAACGAACCTGAAAAACTACATCGAGCAAAACGAGCTGCAGTTCATTACCGGCAACAAAGATTTGAACAAGGATTGGGACGCTTACGTAAAAGGCTTGAAGGATCTTAAGCTCGATCGCTACCTGGAAATCCTGCAAAAGGCTTATGACAATTCGGCAAAATAAAGTAAATACCGTGCCGTGAGGGCCTTTGGGCGATCCGCTGCACGGGAGAAGGATGCCGGCCTGTGAGGGCCGGCATTTTTTTAAGACTTCAGTATAAACAGCGGGCCTGGTTCCCGATATGCCGCAACAAAAATGAGGTGCGGACATGAGGAGCCGCTATGGAAAGCGATTCATTTTCCGAAAGAGTGCCACTGCTCCGCCAAGTCTACATCTAGACAATGAAGCTAACGGACACCAGAGCCCTTATTTCGCCCCAAATGGGGATTTACACATTGTAACGGACCGAGGAGACTCTATTTGCCTTCAATGGCTCCGAGTGCCCTCCTTTGGAGACTAATAAAGTCTTTGGTGTCCGTTACAATGGGAAATAACCGGGAAATGAGCGAATAAGGTCATTACGGTCCGTTACGAAAGACAGGTTTGCAAGGAACGCAAGAAAAACTACCGCTAAACGCGGCCTGTCTTCTTTGAATGTACGTCGATTGACGTTTTTCTTAGGACAAGTGATAGATAGAGAGGAGTGGATGTGTTATGTTCAACAATGAAAGCGGTACCCGCGGCCAAGCGCTTGTCGTTCACCGCTCGGGGCTGCCCCGGATCCGCGCCAAGCTCGCCGGAGAAGGGGGCATAACGATCGCCTTTCTGGGCGGATCGATAACGGAAGGCGCCGGGGCGTCCGCGGCCGACGAGACCAGCTGGCGGGCTTTGACCGGACGTTACCTGCAGGAGAGACTGGGCGACAGACTGCTGCGCTGCATCAATGCGGGCGTGGGCGGAACCGATTCCGCCTTGGGCGCGTTTCGCTTGCGGGAGCACGTGCTGCGGGAGGGAAACGTGGACCTCTTGTTCGTGGAATTCAAGGTCAATGACGGCGAGGATCGCGAGGAGTCGCTCCGCGGCATGGAGGGGATCGTCCGCCAATGCCGGCGGCTGTCCCCGGAGACGGACCTTTGTTTCGTGTACGCGGGAGCCGAGAAGAATTTTGCCGGGCTGCGGCCGTTTAACATCGCCGTCCACGAGGAAGTGGCCGAACATTACGGCGTGCCTTCCGTCGATTTTGCCGCCGGCGTGTACGGGATGATTCAGGCCGGGGAGGCGGAATGGGCTGCGCTCGCGCCCGATGGCTATCACCCGAACGATGCGGGGCACGCGCTGTATGCCCGCTTTATGCGGGAGTATCTGGATCAAGTATTGTTTGGCGGGGAGCATCAGGCCGGGAAACGGCCGAATGCCATCCCCGGCGAACCCTTGATCGACGGGAATTACGAACATGCCGCCATGCTGATCTATGAAGCGGCCGACTATTCGGACGACTTTCGCATCCGCAAGCTGCGGCCGGGCGAGCCGCTGATGAACTGGCGGTATTCCACGGAGCATGTTTACGCCGATGCCCCGAACGCCAGCCTGACGTTCGAAACGCAGGGGCGGGGCGCGGGCATGCTGCTGTTTTGCGGCCCGGATACCGGCATCATCGAATATTCGGTGAATGGAGGCCCCTACGTGGAGGCGAATCCGTTTGACGACTGGTGTCTCGGGGCTTACCGTCCGGTGCCGTTGATGTTTCCGCCGATGGGGCGGAGCGGCAGCCTGCATATCGCGGTCCGCAATACGGGGCGGAAGGATGGGCGAAGCCAAGGGACGGGTTGGCGCGTGCTGAAGCTGCTCGCCTATTAAGCCTATATAAGTTGAACTAAAAATAATACGAGTAAAGCAAGAGGGTGAAATGATTCTGAAGAAACGGCAGTGGTCGCCTTTGTGAGTGGATTTCAACGACATTCGAATTTAGTTAAATAAAGAAATCCGCGAATAACAGCGATCGTAAGCATATTTCACACGGCTGCCCCATCACGTACAAACAATAGTTCAACTTATCCTAGATGGCAAAATCAAAAATGAGGACGAACGGTGGTGCTAAGGATGCCGGAAGAACAAAGCAAACGAGGATTCGCGGGAACTGCGGGTCAGGAAACTCCCGTGGTGATTTCCCTGCGGGATTTCGGGGCCGAGCCCGATACGGCTGCGGATGCGCAGCCGGCCATGCGGCTGGCCCTGGAGGCGGCGGAGCGGGCGAACGGCCCGGTCGTGATCGATATTCCGCGCGGGCGGTATCATTTCTACCCGGAGTCGGCGATCCGGGCTCCCTATTACGTGACCAATACGGCGAGCGAAGAGGAAACTCCCGACGTCACGAAAACGATCGGCCTGCTGCTGAAGGGACAGCGGCGGCTGACGCTGAGAGGAAACGGGTCTCTGTTCCTGTTTCACGGCAAGCAAACGATGCTGCTGTTGGACGGTTGCGAGGAGATCGCAATTTGGGGTCTGCACTTCGATTACGCCGCGCCTACGGTGACGGAAATGACGATCGAATGCTGCGATGCCGCGGAAGGAGTAATCGAGTCGGCGGTGCACCCGGATTCCCGGTACGAGATCCGGGAAGGCCGTCTCGAGTGGGTCGGCGAAGGGTGGCGTTTCCGGGGCGGACCGATGCAGCTCTGCGACCCCGCCCGCAATACGACCTGGCGGGTCGATGATTGGCTGGAACGGGCGGAACGGGTCGAGGAGCTTGGTCCGGGAAGGCTGCGGTTTTATTTGGGAGGCGGCATGCTTCCCGAAGGTTTGGCCCCCGGTCTGGTCGTGCAAATGCGCGACGGCATTCGCGATCAGGTCGGTGTGTTGATGTACGAAAGCTCGGATATCGCCTTCACCGAGGTTGGCATGCATTTTATGCACGGGCTGGGCATGGTCGGGCAATTCAGCGAAAATCTGACCTTCGAGCGGATGGACCTGTCGCCGCGGTCCGAAACCGGACGGACGGTCGCCGGATTTGCCGACTTCATCCACCTGTCGGGCTGCAGGGGGCGCGTGTCCATTCGGGACTGCCAGTTTGCCGGCGCGCATGACGATGCGATCAACGTCCACGGAACCTATCTCCGCGTGGTTGACCGTCCCGCGCCCGACCAACTGACGGTGCGGTTTATGCATCCGCAAACCTATGGATTCATGGCGTTTCGCACGGGTGATGAGGTCGGCTTCGTCAATGCGGACGCGCTGACGACGTATGCGGGCGGACGGGTGAGCGCCGTTCGGCGACTAGGTCCCCGGGAGCTGCTGCTTACGTTGGAGCAGCCTGCGCCGGAGCGGATCGGCGAGCGCGACGTGTTGGAGAACGTCACCTGGACGCCGGAGGTGGAGATTGTCGGCAATCGTTTTGCCCGGATTCCGACGCGGGGCATTTTGGCTTCTTCCCGGCGGCGGACGGCGATTCGCGGCAACGTGTTCGAGCGAATGCGCATGAGTGCCGTGCTGGTCGCCGCCGATGCGAATTCCTGGTACGAGTCGGGAGCGGTGACGGACCTGGTTGTGGCCGATAACCGGTTTATCGCCTGCGGAGGCGAAGAACATGCGGTGATCCGGATCGCGCCGGAGAATCGGGAGGGGGTTACGGAGATGCCGGTTCACCGGGGCGTGGTCATCGAACGCAACCGCTTTGAATTGGGGCCGGCGGGCGATGTTGCGCTATCGGCCCGAAGCACGGAGGGACTGGTGTTTCGGGACAACGAGATCGTGCCGATCGGCGGGAGCGGCGCAGCGCCGGTTGATCCGAATCGGGCGATTCAGTTGGAGGTTTGCGGAGACGCAGTCATTTCGGGCAATTTCTTCGGAACCCACAAATTGAACTAGGGGAGGCAGAAATAATGGGAGAAAACATGAAGCTGCAATACGACAGACCGGCGTCCGTTTGGACCGAAGCGCTGCCGATCGGCAATGGCCGCCTTGGCGCGATGATCTACGGCGGCGTGGAGCGGGAAACGATCAGCCTGAACGAAGACACGCTGTGGTCGGGTCATCCGCGCGATTGGAATAACAAGGCCGCCCGGGAGGTCTTGCCCGAGGTGCGGAAGCTGGCCCGGGAGGGCCGCTATGAGGAAGCCGACCGGCTGGGGCGGCAAATGCTGGGGCCGTACACGGAATCGTTTTTGCCGTTCGGCGATTTACATTTGAGCTTCGAGCACGGAGGCGCCAGCCATGCCTACCGGCGTACGCTGGATCTGGCGAACGCCGTCCACCGGATCGAGTACGGCATCGGCGGCGTGACTTATACGCGCGAAATGTTCGCCTCCAGCCCGGACCGGGTCATCGCCTTGCGTCTGACCTGCAGCGCTCCGGGCCTGCTGGACTTCCATGCGCGGCTGGACAGTCCGCTGCGCCATGCCGCGGTTGCCGAGGGCGAAGCCTTCGTGCTGCGGGGAACGGCGCCGGAGCGGGTGGAGCCGAACTACGTCGGAGCCGACCGGCCGATCCGCTACGGCGATCCGGAAACCTCGCCGGCCATGGCGTTCGAGGGACGGCTCGCCGTTGCGGAAACCGACGGCAGGGTCAGCGTCGACGGGTCCGGCATCCATGTGCTTGGCGCGACGGAGGCGGTGTTGTATTTCAGCGCGGCGACCAGCTTCGACCGGTTCGACCGGGTTCCCGGGTCCGGCAGAACGGGAATGGCCCCGGCGGAGGCGGCTGCGGCGGGAGCCAAGGAGGACCTGGCCGGGGCTTTGGCCGGGCGGTACGCGGAGCTGCGCGAACGCCATATCGATGATTACCGCGGCCTGTTCGGCCGCGTCGGCTTGCATCTCGGCGAATCGCCGGCCCCTGAGGAGATGGATACGGAGCGGCGGATCGTGGAGTTTGGCGCCTCGGACCCGGGGCTGGTCGAGCTGTTGTTCCACTACGGCCGGTATTTGTTGATCGCCAGCTCCCGGCCCGGCACGCAGGCGGCCAACCTCCAGGGGATCTGGAACGCCTCGACCCGCCCGCCGTGGAGCAGCAACTGGACGCTGAACATCAACGCGGAGATGAACTACTGGCCGGCCGAGGTCTGCAACCTGCCGGAATGCCATTGGCCGCTGCTGGACATGATCAGCAACCTCGCCGAAAACGGGGCGAAAACGGCGGCCGTCAATTACGGCACCCGGGGCTGGACCGCTCACCACAATACGGACATTTGGGGGCAGACCGCACCGGTGGGCGATTACGGCGACGGCGACCCGGCCTGGGCGTTTTGGCCGATGGGCGGCGTATGGCTGACCCAGCATTTGTGGGAGCACTATGCGTTTGGCGGGGATGTGTCCTACCTGCATGATCTTGCTTATCCGATCATGAAGGATGCCGCGTTATTCGCCTTGGACTGGCTGATCGAAGACGGAGCGGGCCGTCTCGTGACTTCCCCGGCCACTTCGCCGGAGCATAAATTCCGCACGGCGGAGGGCGTCGCCGCGATCAGCGAAGGCTCCACGATGGATATTTCGCTGATTTGGGAGTTGTTCACCAACTGCATCGAAGCGTCGGGCATTTTGGGTATCGACGAGGAATTCCGGAAGGAGCTGGAGCAGAAACGCGAGCGGCTGCTGCCTTTGCAAATCGGGCGTTACGGACAACTGCAGGAGTGGAGCAAGGACTTCGAGGACGAGGATGTCCACCATCGCCACACCTCTCATCTAGTGGGCGTGTACCCGGGCCGGCAGCTGTCGGCGGAGGATACGCCGGAGCTGTTCGCGGCGGCGCAAACGACGCTGGAGCGGCGCGGCGACGAAAGCACCGGCTGGAGCCTGGGCTGGCGCGTGGCGCTGTGGAGCCGCTTCGGCGACGGGAACCGCTCGCTGCGGCTGCTCGGGAACATGCTGCGCCTGGTGAAGGACGGCGAGACTGAGCGCTATAACCACGGCGGCGTGTACGCCAGCCTGTTGGGAGCCCATCCGCCGTTCCAAATCGACGGCAATTTCGCCGCGTCGGCCGGCATCGCCGAAATGCTTCTGCAATCGCACCGCTCCGAACTGGTGCTGCTGCCGGCCCTGCCGGATGCCTGGCCGGACGGAGAAGTAAGCGGGCTTCGCGCCCGCGGCGGCTTCGAGGTGAACCTCCGCTGGACGGAAGGAACGCTGGCGGAGGCGGAAATCACCTCCCGGCTGGGGCATGCCTGCCGCGTAAGAGCGGGGGTGGGCGGAGAAGCTCCGGTTTCGCTTTTGGTATACCGGGGCGATGTTCCCGTTGCGACCCTGCGGATCGACGGGGGCGCGGCACAGTTCGCCACGGAGAGCGGAGAAACTTATCGGCTGGTGCCTGCATCCCGGGCGGCCGTGGAGGAGTGAAGAGCATGAGCTTCCATCAAACGGAGAGCGGAGCAACGAAATTGTGGTATACCCGGCCGGGGCTGGCCTGGTCCGAGGGTTTGCCGATCGGCAACGGGCGCATGGGCGCCGTCATTATGGCCGCGCCGGGCCGCGAGGTCTGGAACTTGACCGAGTCGACCTATTGGTCGGGCAAAGCCCAGGAGGAAGCGGCCGCCGAGAACGGCGGCAAAGCGGCGCTGGAGGCGATCCGCGAGCGGCTCTTCGCCGGCGATTATGCCGGCGGGGACCGGCTGGCGAAGCAAGCGCTGCAGCCGCCGAAGCCGAACTTCGGCACCCATCTGGCCATGTGCGATGTGTTGATCGAATTCGCCGGCGCGGAGGAGAACGCCGGGCCTGAGACTGTCGGCAGCCGCCAAATGGCGGGCGATTCCGCTCCCGCCGCGAACGGCTTCCGGCGCGAGTTGGACCTGGCCACGGCGCTGTTGAAAACGACCGGCGGGCCAGGCGGCTCGCCCTTGTATCGCGAAATGTTTGCCTCGCATGCCGATGATCTCATCGTTTCGCGGATCCGAAGCGAGGCTCCGGAAGGCGTCGCGTTCACGCTGGAGCTGGCGGGGCTGACGAGCGAGTTCTCCGTCGCCTCCGCAGGGGCGGCGGCGCTGGAGTTCCGCGGCCGGGCAACCGAAACGGTGCACAGCGACGGCACCTGCGGCGTGGCCTGCCGCGGCCGCGTCGAGATCGAGGCGTCGGGCGGCTCCGTCCGGGTTCAGGACGGGCGGCTGGTCGTCAACGGCGCGGACGAGGCTTGCATTTATTTGACGGTGGCGACCGACTACCGCAGCAGCTCACGGACTTGGGAGAATGCCGCAAAGCTGCGACTGGCTTTGGCGCTGTCCAAAGGCTACGATCACCTGAAGGCGGATCATTTAGCCGATTACGAGCCCTTGTTCCGCCGGGTTTCTTTATCGCTGGGCCCAACATCGTCCGAAGCGTCAAGCTTGCCTACAGATCAGCGGGCCGCGCTGTTGCGGCAGGGCGCCGTCGATCCCCAACTGTTCGCCTTGTTCCTGCAATACGGCCGCTATTTGACTTTGGCCGGCTCGCGGGAGGATTCGGTGCTTCCGCTGCACCTGCAAGGCGTCTGGAACGACGGCGAAGCCTGCCGCATGGGCTGGAGCTGCGATTATCATCTCGACGTCAACACGGAGATGAATTACTATCCGACCGAGGTGGTCCATCTTGGCGAAAGCCACCTGCCCCTGATGCGATACCTGGAGGATTTGGCGCGGGCGGGAGAGCGGACGGCACGGGACTTTTACGGCTCGCCGGGCTGGGTCGCCCATGTGTTCTCCAACGTCTGGGGCTTTACCCAACCCGGCTGGGACACCTCCTGGGGGCTGAACGTGACCGGGGGGCTTTGGCTCGCAACCCATATGATCGAGCATTACCGGTACAGCCTGGATCGCGGTTTTTTGGAAAAACTGGCCTATCCGGTGCTGCGCGGGGCGGCCGTCTTTTTCCTCGATTACATGACGGTGCATCCGAAATTCGGCTGGTTGGTGACCGGCCCGTCGAACTCGCCGGAAAATCATTTTTACCCGGGAGCGCCGGAGGAGGGGGCCTGGCAGCTGTCGATGGGATCTACCATGGATCAGGTGCTGGTGCGGGAGCTGTTTGCGTTTTGCCTGGCGGCGGCGGAGTTGCTGGATGAGGACGCCGGGCTGCAGGAGCGTCTGAAGACCGCGATTCCGCTGCTGCCGCCGCTTCGGATCGGCCGGAAAGGGCAGTTGCAGGAGTGGCTGGAGGACTATGTAGAGGCCCAGCCGGAGCATCGCCATTTGTCGCATCTGTTTGCGCTGTACCCCGCTCATCAGATCACGCCGGAGCATGCGCCGGAGCTCGCGGCGGCGGCCCGGGTGACGCTGGAGAACCGGATGCAGCAGGATGAGCTTGAGGATATCGAGTTTACGGCGGCGCTGTTCGGGTTGTATTTTGCCCGGCTGCAGGACGGGGACCGGGCTTTGAAGCATATCTCCCACCTGATTGGAGAGCTCTGCTTCGACAATCTGCTAAGCTTCTCCAAAGCCGGGATCGCCGGGGCGGAGACGAGCATCTTCGTCATCGACGGTAATTTCGGCGGCACCGCGGCGATTGCGGAAATGCTGCTGCAAAGCCGTCCCGGCGGCGACATCCTGCTGCTTCCGGCACTGCCGGCGGCGTGGCCGGCGGGCAGGGTGACCGGACTGCGGGCGAGAGGCGACGCCGAAGTCGATTTGGCCTGGGAAGACGGTCGCCTGACCGATGCGGTCGTCCGCGCCCATTCGCCGGGATCGTTTACGCTGCGCCTGGGCGGCCGGCACGTTACTTTCGAGGCAGCGGCCGGCGGCGAATACAAGTTTGATGCTTCGCTTGAACTCCAACCGGTTTAGCAGAACAAACACAAGCAGCAGGGCCAACCCCGAGCGGAAGTTAAGTCTCCGCAAGGGCGGCCCTGCTGCTTGTTTTCAGCGAACTCCATGGACGTTATTTCGTGTTAATCGCCAGTCTTTGCGTACTAACGAACTGTAAAGTCCTTATTTGGGAGAAACCGACGCTTTGAGCCCTCTTCATGCCTCGATAGCGAGTCTGGAGAGGTTGTCGATTAACTGTTAGCAAGTTAACTGATGCAGCATAAGAACGGCAAATTAACCTTGAAATAGCTTGGCAGCGTAGAGACCCAATTGCATTTGGTCGAGTTCGCGTAACGGCCGAATGCAGGGATTGGACGAAAAATCGTACAAATACACTCATGTCATGGTCGAGGGCAAGGGGTTTGTACGATAAATCATCTAAAATCGCTCATGCAACGGCTTGATGCAGATGTTTTGTATGAAAAATCGTATAATAACGCTCATGTAACCATCCGATGCAGGGATTTTGGGCGAAAATTCGTACATTATCTACTTTGCAGCCTCAAGTTAGAATCCGGCTTGTCGCTCGAATAGGGTTCTTCGCTGGAGTTAAGCGTTCTTCATCAAACGGATCGTTTCTCCTTTTGAGGTTTCAAGCTCCAGTAGTTCTCCGGTAATCCGCGGAGGTTCCTCGCCCGGCCGGCCGGATCGCGTGCAGTACGCCCCATCCCGCCAAGGGACATGCAGCTTCAGAGGCGCACCGGCTTCGCAGACGATTTCCACCCATTGTACTTCGCCGCCCGCAAACGCCGCGCTCACCAGGAAACCGCCGGCGGCTCGCAAGCCGCCGAACTCGGCCCGCCGCTCGTCCGGCCAGTTGGGGAACAGGCGGAGAGTTCCGTTGTAGCTTTGCAGCAAACACTCGTTGATGACGGCGGGTAAGGCGAAATTCTCGAACCAGATCCCCATGCGCGACATAAAATCGAAGTCCGTCGTGTCCCGGTAACGTCCGCCGCTCATCAGCACCCGGTCGGTGCAGGTGCCGTTCGGCAGCTCGCAATAGGCGATCTGCCGCTTGAACCGCTCCAGGTCCAGCACGCCCAGCCGGGCTCCGGCCAAATGGTAAAAGACCAGCTCATTCCCGCCTTCATTCCGGTGATTGAGGTAGGTGTTGACCGCGATTCGGTAGTCGTCCGGCGCGGAATGCAGCCCGTGTTCTTCGCCCGGGAACACCGCAGCGAGCGGGACGGGCACATTATACACCACCTCGGGATCCTCACCCGAGACCGAAACGAATACCGGTCCGCGCGGCGATTCCGCCACGGGATATTCCGGAAAATGCCCCGAAATTTCCTCTATCTCGTTCAGCAGATCCGTTTCGTAGTCCGTTCGCCCGAGCACGTTGCAGGCCTCGGCGAAAGCCCGGAATATAAACCGGGTCAGCGTCAGATCAATCAGGGCATCGCTGTTTTTGGCGAACCCCGGCGTGATCTCGTACAGCTCCGGCACGACCGTCGGGAAAATATGATAGCGGTCGTCGTTCCAGCGGTCGCCGCGGGCTTCCGGACGTTTCATATAGTCCACCATGAACAGGACGGCCTCCTTGATCGGTACGAACGCGCGGTCCCGGAGGAAGCTTTCATCCATGGAATACAGATAATGCCACCATAGACTCTGCACGGTCCACGGCGTCTCGCATACCTCCCAGCCCCAATGCGGCACGGGGTACGGCATCATCGACATCTCCACCGGATAAGCGGAGTGGGGAAAGTAGGCTCCCCGCAAGCCGTAATACTCTCTGGCCCATTTCCGGCTGACCGGAAGCACCTGATCCACCATGTTGACGTAGGGCAAATGTTTGTCCAGATGGTTGCTGGTGAACGCCACCCAAAAAGGCTGCTGGGTGTTGTAATTCATGTGGTAGTCCCCGTGCCAGTCCGCGCCGATCTTCCGGTAGCTCCAGTTGGCGAACAACCCGGGGCAGGTAACGCCTTCCCTGACGGAGCAGTTGAGGAAATACAAATTCCGGTACCAGACGCGTTCCAAAACGTCGTCCTCCAGCGCGACAAACGAGCATTTCCAGTAAACGCGCCACTGTTCTTGCGTCCGGGCAAGCGCCGCCCGGTAACGGGATAGATCGGGACGAGGGGGACGGACTGCCGCTGATGCCGATCCCCCCGATGGAGCCGGAGGCAACGAGGGGTCACGATCCAACAGAGCTGCAAGTCCTTTCGAACCGCCTTCTTCGCCCGTTTTCTTATCGCGGCCCTCGATATCGGACCGCCGCCCCTCCCGCAGCTCGGCGCAGGCGAGGAAGCCTCGGGCCGGATCGGGCCGGAGCCGGAGCCGGAGCGCGAGGCCGTTTTCGTCTGCCGGTCCTGCCGCCGCCGCGTCCGCTAACCGAATCGCGAGACGGAATGCCTTATCCTTCGCATGCCCGGGGTAAGGGGATGCGGGCCGCTCCTCGTACGGGAGGATCTGCATAAAGCTGAGCAGGCCCGCAGCCGGATCGGCCTCTACGACCGGAGCCGGGAATTCGGCCGGCGTTTCCGGATCGGGCAGCAGCCGGACTTCCTGGAACAGCGGGATGCCGGTTCCCGTTCCGGGGTCCGTGACGGACATCCATAGCCGGTCATCCCCGGCTTCCACGAAGGCTTCGAACCGGGCGGGTTGGCCGTCCGCCAGAAAATCCACGGTGCAGCGCCCGTCGCCGATATGGACAGTATGCCCCAGCACCTCCGCCCGCCGCCGGTCATACCGCAGCAGCAGCGAGCCGCAAGGCATCGGGCGGGGATACGGCTTGCTATAGTTATCGCCGGCCATTCGGCAGTATTCGCGGTACCAAGGGTTGTCGGTCAGCTGCGGCAAGTCCGGGGGCAGGGCGGCAAAACGTTCGTACACCTCCCGAAAGGTGAGAATTTCATCGGCATGCCGCTCGGCGATCCGGATGTCCCAGACGTTGTTATGTCCAAAATGAAGCAGAAGCGCATCGGGCCGGGTCGTGACCACGACGCCCAGCCCGCCGTTTCCGAGCAGCGCCCCTTCAAAAAAGTCGGCGGCGGGTCCGCGGAACGTAATATTATGCCGTCCGGCCCGTGCATAGGAATCGGTAGTCGCTCGCATCTGGCGATCATCAAAGTTGTTTTCGCTCAAGGCTGTTTCCCTCCTCTGGGTCGACTGCAGGTTGAATTTCGGATCACCTTCAATGTATCCGAACCTGAACCAAGTGTATTTAGCGGGAGGTCCCGCTTTTGCACAATCGTCGGATAAGTTGCGAGGCATCCCGCCAAATGTCCTGCCGGATTCTCAAATGTACCCCGCCTCAGGCGGCGGCGAAACCGCAAGACGGGAAAGTGTACGCCCTGCACCGCAAAGGTACCTTTACGCTCCCAAATTCACAAGGTAACATCAACCCTAGAAAGCGCTGTCAAACAGCCGCGCGAAACGGCGCGAATCCGGCATGATCAGCGTACGCATTCATCGCGACAAGGGGGAGACACGTGAAAAAACTGCATTTGCTCAGCAACGCGCATCTGGATCCGGTATGGCAGTGGGCGTGGGACGAAGGGGCCGCTGCCGCGATATCGACGTTCCGGGCCGCGGCGAATTTTTGCGAGGAGTATGACGGATATCTTTTCAACCATAACGAGGTCATTTTGTATCAATGGATCGAGGAGTACGAGCCGGCGTTGTTCGCGCGCATTCAAAGGCTGGTTCGGGAGGGCAAGTGGCACATCATGGGCGGGTGGTATCTGCAGCCGGACTGCAACATGCCTTCGGGCGAGTCGTTCGTGCGGCAGATGCTGCTCGGGCGGGAGTATTTCCGTAAGAAATTCGGCGTGCGGCCGACGACGGCGATCAATTTCGATTCGTTTGGCCATTCGCGCGGGCTGGTGCAGATCATGCAGCAGGCGGGGTACGACTCGTATATTTTCATGCGGCCGGACGAGTTCCCGGCGCTGCCTGCACGGGATTTCGTCTGGGAGGGCTTTGGCGGCAGCCGGCTGACGGCCCATAAGATCGCGGGCAGCTACAATTCGGCGTTGGGCAAGGCCCATGAAAAAATCGGCCAATGGCTCAAGGACAACGGCGACGAGCCGATCGGCCTGATCCTGTGGGGCGTGGGTAATCATGGCGGCGGACCTTCCCGGCTTGATCTCGACCGCATCGGGGAGATGATGACGGCCTCCGCCGATTTCGAGATCGTCCACTCGACGCCGGAAGCCTATTTCCGCGAGCTGCCGAAGGCCAAGGCGCTGCCGTCCTACGCCGGGGATCTCAATCCCCGGTTCGTGGGCTGCTACACGTCGATGATCCACATCAAGCAGCGGCACCGCAAACTCGAAAACGAGCTGTATTTGACGGAAAAAATGCTGGCCGCCGCCGAGCTGCAGCACGGCCTCGACTACCCGGCCGAAGAATTGCGAGCGGCCTTGCGCGACCTGCTGATGGCGCAGTTCCACGATATTTTGCCGGGCACGTCGATCCAGCCCGCCGAAGAGGCATCGCTGAATATGCTCGGCCATGGCCTGGAAACCGTCAGCCGCTTGAAGACGCGCGCTTTTTTTGCCCTGGCCGCCGGTCAGCCGAAGGCGCAGCTGCAAGAATATCCGGTGATGGTCTATAATCCCCATCCGTTCCCGGTCAAAGGCATCTTCGAATGCGAATTCATGCTGGAGGACCAAAACTGGGGCGAGGGCTTTTCCAACCCGGCGGTTTATCGCGATGGCGAACCCGTTCCTTGTCAGGCGGAGAAGGAGGAAAGCAACCTGAACCTCGATTGGCGCAAACGGGTCGTGTTTGCGGCCGAACTGGCGCCGACGTCGATGAACCGCTTCGACTGCCGGATCGAGATGCTGGACCGGAAGCCGGTCCCGGCGCTGCAAGCGCAGGAGGGGGCGATTCGTTTCCGGACCGGGGAGCTCCAGGTCACGGTTAACGCCCGCACCGGGCTCATCGACGAATTCCGGGTCCGCGGCGGCGATTCGCTGCTCAAGCCGGGGGCACTGGCTGCGTTGGCCATCCGGGACAACGAGGACCCGTGGCGGATGGACGCCCGCGCGTTCCGCGAAGAGATTGGGCGCTTCGAGCTGATGGATGAGGCGGAAGGCAGCGCCTTCTCCGGCGTCAAGGAAACGCTGCCCTCCGTCCGGGTGATCGAAGACGGCGCGGTCCGCACGGTGATCGAGGCCGTGTTCCGGTACCGGGATTCGTTCCTGGTCCAAACCTACAAGCTGCCGAAGCAGGGCACCGAGGTGGAAATCGGCGTGCGCGTCTATTGGAACGAAAAAGACACGATGCTGAAGCTGGCTATGCCGACCGCGTTCGGCGAAGGCGGACGTTTCCGCGGCCAAACGGCCTTCGGCATCAGCGAGCTGCTGGAGGACGGGACGGAGGCGGTCGCGCAGAAATGGGTCGCCGTCGAGGGTGGCGCGCCGAATGGCCGGCGGATGCTGACCTGCATCAATGACGGCGTATACGGCTGCGATTACCATGGCGGCGAGCTGCGCCTGTCGCTGCTGCGCAGCGCGGGGTATTGTGCGCATCCGATCGGCGACCGGCCGATCATGGCGCAGGACCGATTCTCGCCGCGGATCGACCAGGGCGAGCACCGATTCGCCTTCTGGCTGAACGCGGGCGAAGCCGAAGAGCGGGCCGTCCGCATCGACCGCGAGGCGACCGTCCGCAACGAACGGCCGTATGCGTTGTCCTTTTTTCCGTCCGGGGAAGGGGAGCGTGCCGGAACGCTGCTGCTGGAGCTGGACGATGAGGCGGTGCAGGTGGCCGCGTTCAAGCGGGCGGAAGACGGGGACGGCTACATCCTGCGTTTGTTCGAGCCCACGGGTCAGGCGAGGAAGACGTCTCTATCCGTGCCGCTGCTGGGCCTTCGCGAAGAGATCCGCCTGAACGGCTTCGAGATCGCCACCTTTCGGATCGATGCCAAAGCCGGAACGTTGTCCGTCTCCGAATTGTGCGAGCACTCTACCTTAAACGAAGGAGCGAATCAAGACCATGGCCAAGAAAAACGGCAGCGGAAGTAAAGCAAGGGCATCATCAAAGGCATCATCAAAGTCGGCGACAAAGGCAAAGGTGTCATCGGGCTCGGCTAAATACGTGATTTCCCTCGTCGCCGTCGGCATCGTGGTGCTGGCCGCCTCGATCCTGTTTTGGAAGAACGGCGACTCCGAGGCCTCCCCTCTGAACGGGCTGCCCAACTATACGGAAATCCGCGGCGATTACGACGCCGAAGGGCTGAAATACGAAAAACAGCCGCATCTCGGCAGCAGCACGGCCAAGGTGAAGGTGATCGAGTTCGCCGATTTCAAGTGCCCGGCCTGCAAGAAGTGGGAGGAAACCTATTTGGAGCGATTCAAGCAAGAGTTTATCGATACGGGGAAAGTCGAGCTGTATTTCATGAATTTCGCCTTCATCGACCGGGATTCCATCATGGCAGCCAGCGCCGGCGAAGCGATTTATGCCCAGTCGAACGAGAAGTTCTGGGAGTTCAAGCGCAAGCTTTACGCCCGCCAGGGAGACGAGACGAAAATTTGGGCCACGCCGAAATTTCTGCTGGATTTCGTCAAGGACAACATCGAGGGCATCGATTACGCCCGGTTCGAGCAAGATCTGACGGAGCATGCCTATATGCTCCCGGTCAAAGAGGATTTCAAAACCGCCGGCAATTACGGGGTGAACGGGACGCCGCAATTTATGGTCAACGGCGAACTGCTGCCGGGTTCCTCTTATGAGGATCTGGCCGCCGCGATCGAAGCCGAGCCGGCGACTATACCCGGCGGCGAGTAATTGCCGGCCCCTATGAGACCGGCCTGGAGGGAGCCTGTATGCACTTTTCTTCCCTGCATCCCTATGTCTATTACGCGACGAGATATCCCTTTAATAAAGGGCAGTCCAGCGCCCGGCGAATTTGCTACACGAGCTCGATCTATCTGATCGGCGAAGGGCGCGGGGTGCTCCTGACGGAGGGGCGGACCTGCAAGGTCGGCCCCGGTTCGCTCGTCTATCTTGCCGCCGGTCAAAGCCATGAGTGGGTGGCCGATGCCGAGGATCCGATGGTCCATCTGTGCTGCTATTTCGATTGGCATTACGTAGAAAGAAGAGGCGCGTTCGACTGGGCTTGCCCGGTCTGTTATGAGCCGGAGCCGCTGCGGGCGAATTACGTGGGGCCGTCGTTTCCCTACCCGCTGCCCGTCATCGCAGAGGTGGAGACGCCGCGAGTCTGGATCGGACTGTTTCAAAAAATCTATAAGTCCGGTGATTTCGTCGATGAACAGACCTTTCTGCGGAATCTGGGGATTCAGCTGAATTTTCAAGCGTTTATCGACCATTTTTTGCGCTTCACGCTGCAGGATAGAGAGATCCCGGATCCCCGAATCATCCGCCTGCTGGAGCGAATGGAGCAAGATCTGCTTCACGCCACGCCGCAGCCGCTGGAGTTCTATTATGAAAGCTTGGGGATGAGCCGCGGGCATTTTTTCGAGCTGTTCCGCAAGTCCGCCGGTTGCTCCCCGGTCCAATACATGAACCGGTTCCGGATTGCCCGGGCGAAGGAGGATCTGCTCCATACCCGCCTCAGCATTACGGAGATTGCCGAAAAGCATCATTTCAGCTCGGTCCACTACTTCTCGCGCTTATTCCGCCGGGAGACCGGACAAAGCCCCAGGGAATTCCGCCAGCGCTAAAGCCAGCCGTTGGGTTAGTACCGATGAAACGCTTTGAGCCGTCCTACGATCATGGTATAGTAACACCAGAAACCTGTGAGAATGGGAGAGGTGCGCGTGTACGAAGAACTGTTAGCCTGTTGTTTATCCAAAAAGGGAGCCGTCCAGGAGTATCCTTTCGGTCCGGAGACGGCGGTCATGAAGGTCGGGGGGAAAATGTTCGCCTTGCTGCCCGTCCCGTCAGGCGATGGGGCGGCGAGTATCTCCTTGAAATGCGATCCGGTCATCGCCGCTAATCTGCGGGAGCAGCACGAGTGCGTACAGCCCGGGTATCATTTGAACAAAACGCACTGGAACACGGTCATCGCGGACGGCAGCCTGCCTATGGACGATCTTCGGGCGATGATCGATCATTCTTACGATCTCGTGCTGGGCGGATTGACCAAAGCGGCTCGCGAAGCGGTCCTGATGCGGATCGGCGAAGCTTCGCGCTGATCGCCTTACCCCTTGGGAATACGGCGGTATTCGGTGGGGGAATAGCCCGTGATTTTCTTGAACAGGCGGGAAAAATAATACGGGTCGGACATGCCGACCTCGCCGGCGATTTCCTTGACGCTTAAGCCGGTGAGGTCGAGCAATTGTCCGGCCCGCTGCATTTTCAGCCGCAAAAAATACTCGATAGGCGGGCAGCCGGCCTCGCGGTTGAACAGATACACGAGATGCTGCTTCGACAGTCCGGTATGCTTGGCCAACTCGGGGAGCGTGACGCTGTCCGCCAGCCGTTCGGTCATGTAGCGGACGGCTTCGTCGAGGTAACGCTCGCGCTTGCGGTCCTGCGCCGAACGTTCGGCGCTGAGCCCGATGCTGCTGAGCAGATGGCGCATCGTCTGCGCGGCGTGGATCTGCACGAGGAGCGAGTAGCTCTTATCGCTCAGCAGGCTGTAGCACTGCTCGAACTGCTCCAGTAGCTGCGCGTGCACGCTGAGCGGCAGCGTGACGGGGCCGCCTTGATCCAAGCCGTAGGCGGCGATCAGGGACGCGGCGTCTTTACCTTGCAGGTGAAACCAGTAAATGCTCCAGGGCTTGTCGGCGGAAGCCCCGTAACGGTGCGGCGTCCCCGCCGGGATGACCGCCAGCTGCCGCTCCGAAAGGCGGTAACCCCGGTCGGCAGGGCCGGCGCCCTCCGCCTTGGCCTCCGACGGATTCGCCCGGTCGGCCGGGAGGTCCGGCCGTTCCATCCACCCTTCCCCGTCCACGCAATAGATGAAAATATTCGCCTCCGACCCTTCCGGGCGTTCGCGGAAATGGTAGCGGGCGTTCGGGAAAAAGCCGATGTCGCTGACGAACAGCGTGCGGGTCAAGTCCGACTCGGCCAATTCCTTTACCATGTACTCCGGCTGAACGAACAATTTTTGCGCGGCGAAGCCTTCGGGTTTGCGGATGTTTTCCATCGTCGGCGAGCCTCCATGGCTAGAGATTGATTTTCAGAAAATAATTCATGATTGTGAAACGGACTGATTGATTGACTAATCAGATCATGCTTCCGAATAAGAATATAATCCATCATCAACCGCATTTCGTCAATTGGATTTTGCGTGGCCCGGCGGTAGAGTAGGGGTAAGGCAAACGAAGCTTCGTTATACCGCTACTTTAACTTACTGGGAGGATATCCAATGAGCGTACAGCAACCTGGGGCCGATCAAGCCGCCGCGGTTCGTGCATGGGAAGAGGATAAAGCGATCCCGACGTACGGGGTCGGGGAGCCGGACAAGAACCCGATGTTTCTGGAAAAAAGGGTCTATCAAGGAAGCTCCGGCCGGGTTTACCCCCATCCGGTGATCGATAAAATCGCCGACGAGAAGAAGGACGTCAGCTACCGGCTGGTGATTTTGGAGAACGAATACGTCCGGATCGAGATCATGCCCGAGCTGGGCGGGCGCATTTACCGCGCCCTCGACAAAACGAACAACTATGACTTCGTCTACTACAACCGCGTCATCAAGCCGGCGCTGGTCGGCCTCGCGGGGCCGTGGATTTCCGGCGGCATCGAGTTCAACTGGCCGCAGCATCACCGGCCAAACACGTACGGCCCGGTCGAATACCGGCTGGAACGCGATGAGGACGGCAGCGCCACCGTATGGGTCAGCGAAATCGACCGGATGTACGGCACGAAGGTGACCGCGGGTTTTACGCTGTATCCGGGGAAGGCGTATCTGGAGATATCCGCGCAGCTGTACAACCGGACGCCGGAGCCGCAGACGTTCCTTTGGTGGGCCAATCCGGCCGTTGCGGTGAACGATCATACGCAGTCCGTGTTCCCGCCGGACGTCAACGCGGTGTTCGACCACGGCAAACGCGACGTGTCGCGGTTCCCGATCGCCACGGGTACTTATTACAAAATGGACTACTCGGAAGGCGTGGACATTTCCCGCTACAAAAATATCCCCGTGCCGACGTCCTACATGGCTTACAAATCCGACTACAATTTCGTCGGCGGCTACGACCATGGCGTGCAGGCCGGACTCCTGCATGTAGCGAACCACCACGTGTCTCCCGGCAAAAAACAATGGACCTGGGGCAACGGCGAATTCGGCCAGGCCTGGGACCGCAACCTGACGGACGAGGACGGCCCGTACATCGAATTGATGACCGGGGTGTACACCGACAACCAGCCGGATTTCACCTGGCTGCAGCCGTACGAGGAGAAGTCGTTTAAGCAGTATTTCATGCCGTACAAAGACATCGGCGTCGTCAAGAACGCTTCGATCGAAGCCGCCGTCAACCTGGAGGTCGACGAAACGGCGCGTACCGCGACCGTGCTGGCTTATGCCACCGCCGCGTATGAAAATGCCGTGATCGAGCTGAAAGGCGCGCGCCGCACTTACGTGACCGATACCGTGCCGCTGTCGCCAACCTCGACCTACAAGTCGGTCGTGGCGCTGGACGAAGGCGACCGGCCGCATGATTTGACCGTGACGGTACGCGATGGCGAAGGACGCCTGCTGATTTCGTACCGACCGGCCGAGCTGTCGATCGAGCAGGTGCCGGAGGCGGCCAAGCCGCTGCCGAAGCCGCAGGAGCTGAAGACGAACGAGCAGCTGTATTTGGCCGGCTTGCACCTGGAGCAATACCGCCATGCGACCTTCGAGCCGGAGGCGTATTACCTCGAAGGGCTGAAGCGGGATGCGGGCGACATTCGCCTCAACGTTGCCTACGGCACGCTGCTGCTGCGCCGGGGCCGGTTCGCCGAAGCCGAGCAGCATTTCCGCGCGGCGGTGAAGTCGCTGACTTGGCGCAACCCGAACCCGTACGACAGCGAGGCGCTGTACCAGCTTGGCCTGGCGCTCAAGCTGCAGGGGCGGGAAGGCGAAGCGTTCGCCGCCTTCTACAAATCCGTGTGGTCCGCCGCTTGGCAGGACAGCGGCTACTTCTCGCTGGCCGGTATCGCTTGCGGCCGGGGCCGTTACGCGGAAGCGCTCGAGCTTGTCGAGCGTTCGCTGATCCGTAATAGCCGCAACTATAAGGCGCGGCATTTGAAGGCGGCGCTGCTGCGCAAGCTCGGGCGGCCGGCCGAAGCCCTCGGCTATGCCGAGGAGACGCTGGCGCTGGACCCGGCCGACTTCGGCGCGGCGAACGAGCGCTGGGCCGCGCTGCTGGCCTTGGGCGAAACCGCGGACGCGGACGCCGCCTTGGCCGAGCTGAAGCGGTTCATGCGGGACGACGCGCATAACCTCTTGCAGTTGGCCGCGGACTACATCTGCAGCGGCTTGTACGACGAAGCCGTGCAAGTGATGCAGCGGATCGCGCCGGATGCTTCTGCCGCCGCTTACCCGATGCTGCATTACACGCTGGCTTACGCGCATGAGCAGGCCGGGCGCAGCGAACGGGCCGCGTTGTACCGGCAGGCAGGGAAGGCCGCGCCGGCGGACTATTGCTTCCCGAACAGCCTGCTCGATTTGCTCGTCCTGGAGAGCGCCGTTCGGCACGATCCGCAGGACGACAAGGCGCATTACTATCTCGGCAACTGGATGTACGACAAGAAACGCCCGGATGAGGCCATCGCCCATTGGGAAACGTCCCGGACCTTGAACGCCGGCTTCCCGACCGTGCACCGCAACCTGGCGCTCGCTTACTATAACAAACGGCAGGATCCCGAAGCCGCGCTGGAGGCGCTGGAAACCGCGTTTGCGCTCAATACGGCGGATGCCCGCGTCTTTTACGAGCTGGATCAGCTTTACAAGAAATTGGGCCGCCCGGCGGCGGAGAGATTCGCCAAAGTGGAAGGGCGTCAGCCGCTCCTCGAGAAACGCGACGACCTCTATTTGGAATACGTCACGCTGCTTAATTCCCTCAGCCGCCATGAAGAAGCGGTTCGGGCGCTGAATGCGCGCAAGTTCCACCCTTGGGAAGGCGGGGAAGGCAAGGTGACCGGACAATATGTGCTGGCCCATGTCGAACTGGGCAAGCGGGCGCTCGCGGGAGGGAAATTCGAACAGGCGGCCGAGCTGCTGCAGCAAGCGCTCGTTTACCCGGAGAACCTCGGGGAAGGCAAGCTGGCCGGCGCGCAAGAGAACAACATCCTTTATTATCTGGGATGCGCCTACGAAGGTTTGGGCGTTGGAGAACGGGCGGAGCATTATTGGACGGCCGCCTCGCAAGGGCTGGAGGAGCCGGCCGGAGCGATGTATTACAACGATCAGCCGCCGGATATGATTTACTACCAAGGCTTGGCATGGCTAAAACTGGGCGTGGAGAAAGAAGCCAAACGCCGGTTCAACAAGCTGGTCGATTACGCGGAGCAGCATCTGTTCGACGAGGTGGAATTCGATTACTTCGCCGTCTCGCTGCCGGACTTCCTCGTCTTTGAGGACGATTTGAACAAACGCAACGAAATCCACTGCCGCTATATGCTGGGGCTGGGCATTCTCGGACTTGGCCGGCCGGAGGAAGCGGAAGCCCGGTTCGACGAAGTGCTGGCTTTGGATCCGGGGCATCAGGGCGCCATGATTCACCAGCGGATGTGCCGGTAAGCTCGGCGTGCCGAAAAATGGGGGAATAGTGGATATAAATGTACTCCTAGAACGGCCGGCTGCTGGGATTTTGTACGAATAGTCGTACAAAATCTCTCAAGCGATGGACAGATACGGGGATTTTGTACGAAAAATCGTACAAAATCTCTCGAGTGTCGACTGGCTGCAGGAGTTTTGTATGAAAAAACGTACAAAGGCTCTCACGTATCGGCCGGAGCAGAGCTTTTGTACGAAAAATCGTACAAAACAAGATACGACGAGGCGGATTTGAGGCAACGTGACCGAAGCTAACGCATCGATAAACCGGTTTGGAGGAGGAAGCGCCCGGATGGTACAATGGCGAAAGACTGAAGTGGACGGCTATGCCGCCTGGACGGGGGAAACCGGCTTGATGTCGGTTTCCGTCATCCCGGAGCTGGGCAGCAAGATGATCTCGCTGCGGAACCTAGCGACAGGCCGCGAATGGCTTTGGCGCAGCGGCAAACCGCTAGGCAACGGCGGGTACGGCTCGTCCTTCGCCGCCGGCGACGAAAGCGGCTGGGACGAAATGTTCCCGGCGATCAACGCCGGCGCGTACCCGGAGGGGCCGTGGCAGGGGCAGCCGGTCCCCGATCACGGGGAGGTCTGGTCGATGCCGTGGGAGCATGGCGTGACGGACCGGGCCCTAACCTGTCGCGTGGAAGGCCAGCGGTTTCCGTACTTGCTGGAAAAAACGTATTCCTTCGTCACCGCCGGTACGTTGCGCATCGATTACGCCGTGGCGAACCGGTCGGAGGCCCCGTTCTCCTTCCTGTGGGCAGCCCATCCGCTGCTGCGGGCGCGGGAGGGGATGACGCTGCACGTCGCCGGCGATCCGGCCGAGATCGAAGTGTCGTATTCGGAGGGCGGACGGCTGGGCCAATTCGGCGACAAGCAGCCTTGGCCGCTGGCGCAAACCGCCGATGGGGTCACGGTAGACTTAAGCATAGTCGAGCCCAACGTCGGCCGCTTTGCCGAGAAGTATTATTTCACCGGCCAGCTCCGCGCCGGATTCGCCGGGCTCCGCGATCCCGAAACCGGAGAAGCGCTAACGTTCGCTTATCCCGTGGATCGGGTCCCCTATCTGGCGGTCTGGGCCAATTACGGCGGCTTCGGCGGGAACTATCATCTCGCGCTGGAGCCGGCCACGGGCCGCATGGACGATCTCGCCCATGCCGTTCGCCAAGGCGAAGCCGCCGTCGTACCGCCCGGCGGTATGTACCGTTGGCATCTTGAAGTAAACATGATTTGAGCAATCCCATTCATCACGACATCAGGGGGAATCCAAGTGATAAAACGGCTGTTTATGAACCTGAGCATCCGCGCCAAAATCGTCTGGAGCACGGTCTTGATCTCGCTGGTCCCCCTGCTTGTTTTATCGTACCTCTTCTACCAGAACAGCACCCGCTCCTTGGAGCAGGCGATGGTGCGCAGCTCGGACCAGAACGCCGAATATTTATCCGATTACCTGGACGAATATTTCCGCAGCTTTTCCACGTCGGCGCTCCAGGTCTACGGCTTTAAGCGCGTGATCGACCTGATGGAGTACGGAACCAACTACAACGACGCCGATATCATCGACGTCAGGGAATCGCTGGCCAGCTATTACCGGCTGGTGGTGAGCAACAATCCGGACATCATCAAAATCATGGTGCTCGGGGGCGACAATTCGCTGCGGGACAGCTGGTCCAGGGCCGATAGCTACAATGCGATCACCCTGGGCCAAAGCACCCCGCATTCGGGCGAAATCGTCGATTTGCCGTTTCAGCATTCCCTCATGTTTTCGTATCGGGATCCCGCAATCGAGCAGGATCTTTTTGTCTATGCCTTAACCATATATGACCCCTTTTACCGCAAAAAGTTCGGTACCCTGGTTTTTTACGTGCAGGGCAAGGATTTCGCCAAAAAAATGGAGACGTACAACCGGGCGCCGAACGTCATCGTCTTGCAGAACGACCGGGGGGAGACGTTCTATCGGACGAGCGACGTTTACGCCCGGGAGATTGGGCGTTACGTGCCGCCCGCCGAGCTGGATGACAGCAACGAGCATGAGCTGCGTTTTACGGACGGCCAAAACCTGCTGATCAGCAATTCGCTGCTGGACCATTCGAACATCGGGCTAAGCATCGTATACCCGAGCACGGAGCTGGCTCATAACCGCCAAACGACGCTGCGCATCACCGTTGCGGCATTCCTGTTGGTCATGCTGGTGATCGCCTTGTTTTCGCTGTTCGCCCAGCAGTTCATCACGCGGCCGATCCAACATCTCGGCAAAGCGATGAAGTCAGTCCGGAAAGGGAATTTCAACGTAACGCTCAAGCCGAACCGCTGGCATGACGATTTGTCCGAGCTGACCGCGAATTTCAACTTTATGACCGAAACGATCCAGGAATTGATCGAGAAGGAATACAAAATGCAGCTGCGGAACAAGGAGGCGCAGTTCCTGGCTCTGCAAATGCAGATCAACCCGCATTTCCTGTACAACACGCTGCAGACGATCGGCGGCAAAGCGGTGCTGGCCGGTGACTACGAGATCCATGAAATGTGCCGCGCTTTGGGCGACATGTTCCGTTACAGCTTCTACGAAGGCAACATGGCGTCGACGATCGGCGCCGAGTTGGTCCATCTCAACAATTATTTGTACATTCAGCAGTTCCGGTTCGAGGACTCGCTGCAGACGTTTTTTAACGTGGATTCGGAATTGATGGATTGCCGGATCATCCGCTTCGTGCTGCAGCCGATCCTGGAGAATATTATCGTGCATGCCCTGGGCAAAGAGAGCCACCGCTCCGTTCGCATCGAGGTGTCCGCGGTGAAAGACGGGGATACCGTTCTGATTCGGATTTCCGACGACGGGCCGGGGATGGAGCCGGACAAGCTGAAGGCATTGCGGACGGCCTTGGCCCATCCCGCCTCGGAAGTATTCGCCGGCGTATCGATCGGGCTGCGGAACGTGCATGAGCGGCTAAGGCTGTTCTACGGACCGCCCTTTGGACTCCGGATCGACAGCAGGCCGGGCGAGGGAACGACGGTAAGCATCGCGATACCTTATAAACAGGGGGGTGCGGAGCATGTATAAAGTGATGGTCGTGGACGATGAATCTTTAGGGCGGAAATCGATCCGGAAAATGATCAGCGAGCTGGCCCTCGATGTCGAGGTGATTGCCGAGGCCAAACACGGCGAGGAAGCGCTGGAGTTTATCGCGATCAGCAAGCCGCATATCGTCGTCACGGATATGAACATGCCGGTGATGGACGGACAGCGGTTTTTGGAGACGCTGCACGAACGCTACGGCGACATCCGGGTGATCGTGATCAGCGGCTATTCGCAGTTCGAATACTTGAAGGCGGCGATCCGCTATCAGGCCTGCGAATACTTGCTGAAGCCGGTATCGCCCAAGGAGCTGCACGGCTCGATGATCAAAGCGATCGAAGCGATACGCGGCTACATGAACTTGCAGCAACGGCAGATCGAAACCCGGGAAATGCGGCGGATGAAACGCAGCGTTTTTTTGCAAAACGTAACCGGCCGGCGCATCGCCAATAAATCGGATATCGTGCAGCAGGCGGAGGAGTTGCGGATTGAAGCCCATCAGGACTATTGGCTGGTCGTCATCCGGTACCGCCGGTTCCTTGAGGCGGCCCGTACCAGCTTTCACGGCAATGCGGATTTGCTGATGTTCAGCATCGAAAACATTTTGCGGGAAATTCTCCATGACGACCTCGCACCGGCTTACAAATCGGATGATGGCATGAGCCTTTGCCTGGTCGTCCCGGAAACGCCGTCGCACCTGGATTCGCCCAACGGGGAATCCGGACCGTTCGAGCCGCATCGCTGGTTGCGGGCGTTTCACGAAGCCGTCCGCCGTATGCTGAAGCTGGAAGTGCTGGCCGGAATCAGCGAAAAATTCGCTTCCCTTGCCGAGCTCCCCGAGGCTTATCAAGCTGCTTATCGCGCCATCTTAAGGCAAGATTTGCACGGGACGGGATTGACGATCTCCTCGGCCGATCAAACGGAGCCGTCTAAAGAACAGGAACTATTGACGTCGTTTGACGTCCAGGCGATTCGCCAGGCGCTCGGCTCCGGCAGCGTGAAGGACTGCCGGCGGCTGCTGAACGATTATTTGGAGCGGGTGGAGCGTACCGCCGTCATGACGATCGCCCGGCTGCACCAGGATCTTGCCAAGATCCTGGAAGCGGTCTTGTCCGAGCTGAAAGGCATCGCCGCATCCACGCTTCATCCGCCTGTCTTCGATTCACGGACGATTACCGGGGTGTTGGATCCCGGCGAACTGCGGCAGCTTATGGACGGTTGGATGGCTGCGATCGAAGCGTACGGCGCGGGCCGCCGGGAACCGGAATCCGCGCAGGCGATCCAGCTGATCAAGGCTTATCTGGATGCGCATTATTTTGAGGATGTGAGCCTGATCGACGTGGCCACCCGCTTTCATTTGGACCCCAGTTATTTGAGCAAGCTGTTCAAATCGGTGATCGCCGAGAACTTTATCGAATACGTGACCCGGAAGCGGATCGAGAAGGCCTGCGAGCTACTGCGGTCTTCGGATCGGAAGATCAGCGATATTTCCGAATTGGTCGGATACGAAAATCAACGTTATTTCAGTCAGGTGTTCAAAAAAAGTACCGGCCAAACCCCTTCCGAATATCGCGAAGCGCATGCGGACGAAACCGGCAGCACAAAAAATTGAACATCAGGCCGACCATTTATTTTATTCCGGCGCAGGCGGCGAATCGGTACGATAAGAACAGGACGGAGGGGCTAAAAACGCAAATGCAAGCTGCCCCGTTAGGAGGCCCTTCCATCCAACCTTATCTACAAAGACGAAGGGGGAACTACAGATGAAGAAGTGGATGTCGCTAAGCTTATGCGTCCTGATGCTTGGTCTCCTGCTTGCCGCGTGCGGCGGGAATAATGCGGAACCATCGGCCAACGGTAACGCCGGGGGCACCTCGAATGCGGCGGAAGGTTCGGGCGGAACGGAAGCCTCCGATGAGCCGGTTACGATCAAATTCATGCATTTCAAAAGCGATTTTACCGATCAAATCAATAAAATCGTCGAACAGTTCGAAAGCGAGAACCCGAACATTAAGGTCGAGGTACAACCCGTCAAATACGACGATTACTACACGCTGCTGAAGACGAAGCTGGCCGGCGGGGACATCATCGACGTCTTTACGTTGAACGCCGGATTCAACACCCAACTGTTTGCGGACGGCGGTTACCTGATGGATTTGACCGGCCAGCCGTTCCTCGGCAATTTCGACGAGAACGTCGTGAAGGGCCAGGCCACGGACGGCAAGAATTATATCATGCCGCTGAACGCCAACCCGATCGCCGTCTTTTACAACAAGAAGATCTTTAGCGAATTGGGTTTGGAAGTGCCTAGAACCTGGGACGCGATGATCGCCGCCGCCGAGAAAATCAAGGCTGCCGGCAAAACGCCGTTCGCGCTGGGCTGGAAGGATGCCTGGACGCTGACGATGTGGGATACCCGCGATATGCCAAGCAATTCGGCGTTGATCGGCCAATCGGACTTCTTCGAGAAGATCGAAACCGGAGAAGCGAAATTCGCCGACAATCCGGCCGTGAAAACGACGATGGAACACGCGTTGAAACTGTATGAACTCGGCAACAAAGACCAATTGGGCGTAGACTACAACGGCGCCGTCGACCTGTTCGCCAAAGGCGAAGTCGGCATGATGTACATGGGCACTTGGCCGCTGCCGGACATCGAGAAGAAAAACCCGGAATTGTACAACAATGATTTGGGCTACTTCCCGTATCCGTTCAGCAATGACGAAAGTGCTAACAAGCTGGATTTCAACGCGGATGCTTCGCTGGCGATCGGCAGCAAAACGAAACATAAAGAGGCCGCGCTGAAATTCCTGGAGTTTATGTCCAGCAAAGAAGGCGGAGACGCTTGGGTGGAAAATATCAAGTCGCTCAGCTACGTCAAAGGCACCTCGACGGATATTGCTCCGGCCCTTAAGGACCTGCAGCCGTATTTCGACGAAGCGCAAACGTACGATTCCCAGCTCTATTTGGCGAAAACGACGATCGACTGGCGTTCCCCGTTCGATCAGAACCTGCAAAAGCTGTTCTTCAACAAAACGACCATGGACCAAATCATCGCCGACATGGACGATTGGGTCAGCAAAAACCATAAATAGAGCAACCTTGACGGAAGGCATGGGCAAGCGCCTGTGCCTTTCGTCGATTTAGGAGAGGATTAACCTATGGAGAACTTGAAACGCACAGCCAGAAACGAAATGTGGTATGTCCTGTTTATGTTGCCGGGGATCGCTTTGTTCGTGATGGCGGTCGTGATTCCGCTAATCATGGGAGCCCGGTATTCTTTCACCGATTGGGACGGGGTTTCCAATTCGTTTGCTTCCGTCGGCTTTGACAATTACGTGCAGGCTTTTGCGGACCCGAGTTTTTGGGACGCTTTATGGAACACGTTCAAATATGCGATCATTCTGACGATTCTCGTGAATGTGCTGTCACTGCTGCTGGCGCTGGTGCTGGATGCTTTCCTGCCTTGGCGAAACTTGTTCCGGACGGTCTTTTTCCTGCCGAGCGTGATTTCGATCGTGCTCGCGGGGTTCGTCTGGAGCTATAACTACAGTACGGGCATTCCGAATTTGCTCAGCGGTTTCGGCATCGACGTCTCGAGCCCGCTCGGCAATCCCGACTACGCGCTGTTCGGACTGATTATGGTCGCTTTGTGGCAGGGCGTAGGTTCGCCGATGATCATTTATATCGCCGGATTGCAGGGCATTCCGGGCGAACTCCACGAAAGCGCCAAGATCGACGGCGCGGGGACGTGGAAGACGTTCCTGAACATTACGCTGCCGCTGCTGGCGCCTTCCGTGACGATCAACCTGCTGCTGGTGCTGACCGGCTCCTTGAAGGTATTCGACCTGGTATACGTCACGACGAACGGCGGCCCCGGTTTCGCGACGGAGGTCATGTCCACCTACATTTACCGAACCTCGTTCGCTTCGTTTAAGGGCGGATACGGGATGGCGTTATCGATGATGTTCTTCCTGATCCTGGTCATCGTGACGGTCGTGCAGATGTCCATTTCCAGAAGACGGGAGGTCGAGCTGTAATGAAGGCCAATAAACTCATCGTGTTTCTCGTATTTCTGGTTCTGGCGATCCTGTTTTTGTTTCCGATCTACGTGGCCGTGCTGATGTCGTTCAAGACGGCGAAGCAGACGTTCGACAGCTTTTACGCGCTGCCGTCCAGCCTGAATTTCGCCAATTACGTCCATGCCTGGGAGACATCCAAATTCCCGGCGGCGATCATGAACAGCTTGATCATCACGGGGTTGTCCGTCGCCCTGATCGTGCTGGTGTCCGCGTTGGCCGGATATTCGATCGCGAGAAGAAACAAACCTTTTTACAATATCGTGTTCATGCTGTTTCTGTCGGGCATGATGATCCCGTTCCAGGTAACCATGCTGCCCTTGTACAAACTCGGAAAAACCCTCCACATGCTCGACACGCATTGGGGCATCATTTTGATCTACGGCGGGTTCGGGATTCAGACGGGGGTGCTGTTCTATACGGCGTTTATCCGCCAGATCTCCCGCGAAATCGAAGAGGCCGCCAAAATCGACGGCTGCAGCACACCGGGGATATTCGCCAAGATCATCATTCCGCTGCTTAAGCCGGTGACGGCGACGGTCATCGTGCTGAACGCGTTGTATATTTGGAACGACTTCCTGCTGCCTCTGCTGTATTTGCAGGATAACCAATACCGCACGATCCCGCTGCAGCAGTATTTCTTCTTCGGGCAATACAGCAGCGACCTGAATCTGGCGTTTGCTTATGCCGTGATGGGCATGATCCCGGTCATCGCGTTTTTCCTCTTGATGCAGAAGTTCATCATCAAAGGGATCGCCGCGGGAGCCGTCAAAGGATAAACGAAACAGGGAGAAAGAGAGGAGGAGCGAGCTATGCCGATTGCGTATTTGGCATCCAGGAACGTATTTGAAATCCGCACGAAACGGTCGTCTTATATCTTCGGCGTCAATGAACGCGGCGCCGTCCAGCACCTATACTGGGGAGCCCCGGTGGAAGCGGCGGAATGCGCGGAGTTGCTGAGAATCCGGCACCACAGCTCCTTTGATGCGGAAGTGAACCGCGAATGGGAGGAGTACGGAGGCTGGGGCGGCACGTTGTACGCGGAGCCGTGCCTGAAGGTGAAATTCAATAACGGCGTTCGTGATCTGCGGCTGGCGTATGAAGGCTATGAACTAGCGCGGGGCGGGGAATCGGAAACGATCGAACCCGGCAAAGCCATGCCCGGGGGAGAGGTCCCGCCGCCGGACCGGCTGACCATCCGCTTGCGGGATGCGTTTTATCGCTTGCGGGTGGAGATGCATTACCGGGTCATCGAGGAATACGACCTGATCGAAAGATCGGTCACGCTCGTGAATGAGGAGGACGTTCCCGTCCGCATCGATCAAGCGATGGCTGCGGCCTGGTCAGTTCCTTCATTGCCGTCCGTACGGCTGACGCATGTCACCGGCCGCTGGGCCGGGGAATTCCAACTGCGCCGGGGGCCGCTGACGGAAGGCAAAAAGGTGCTGGAATCGCGGCAAGGCTTCACCGGATCGCATGCCAATCCATGGTTTGCGCTCGACGGCGGACAGGCGGACGAAACCTCCGGCCACGTCTGGTTCGGCGCGCTGGGCTGGAGCGGCAACTGGAAAATCGCGCTGGAGAAGTCTGCTTTCGGTCAGGTTCGCATCGTCGGCGGTATCAACGATTTCGATAGCGCCTTTGCTTTGGGACCGGGAGAGAGCTACACGTCGCCCGTCTTTACGGGCGGTTTCGTCTCGGAGGGCTTCGGCGCGATGAGCCGGCATTTGCACCTGTACCAGCGCGATTATATTTTGCCCGGCTCCCGGATCCGAAAGGTGCTTTATAATTCCTGGGAAGCGACCGAATTCGCCGTCAATGTCTGGGAGCAAATCGAGCTGGCCAAGCAGGCGGCCCGCATGGGCGTGGAACGGTTCGTCGTGGATGATGGCTGGTTCGGCGGGCGTCACAGTGATCGGGCCGGGCTCGGCGACTGGCAGGTGAACCCGGAGAAATTCCCGAATGGGCTGCAGGAGCTGATCGGAGAGGTCAAGCGGCTGGGCATGGATTTCGGGCTGTGGGTCGAACCGGAGTCGGTCAATCCCGACAGCGATCTGTACCGGCGGCATCCCGATTGGGTGTATCAATTCCCGACGCGGGAAGGAACTTTGCTGCGGAATCAGTTGATGCTGAATTTGGGGAAACCCGAAGTAAAGGCGTTTGTGCTCGATTTCATGACGGAGCTGCTAGGCACCTATGACATCGCCTTTATTAAATGGGACATGAACCGCACGGTCACGGAACCGGGCGCGGTCCCGCTGCGGGAGCATGCCGAGGAGTCGGTGTGGGTCAAGCATGTGGCTCATTTGTATGAGATCTGGGCCGAGCTCCGGCGCCGGTTCCCGCACGTCGAGTTCGAAACCTGCGCCGGCGGCGGCTCGCGCATCGATCTGGGCATGCTGCGGTTCGCGGACCAGGCCTGGATCAGCGACAATACCGATGCCCGCGACCGCCTGACGATCCAGGAGGGCTTCTCCTACGCGTACAGCCCCTCCGCGATGATGTGCTGGGTCACGGAGTCTCCGCATGGGATGAACGGCCGCTCGCTGCCGCTTTCTTTCCGCTTCCACAGCGCCATGCTGGGCGGCCTTGGCCTTGGCGCGAACATCGCCCGCTGGTCGGAGGAGGAAATCGCCGAAGCCGGCAGATACGTGGCGCAGTATAAGCGGCTCCGGCATCTGATCGCAGAAGGCGACCTGTACCGGCTTGCGTCCTTCGAAGAAGGCGACCTGGCCGCCTGGCAGTATATCAGCCGGGACCGCAAGGAGCTGACCGTGTTCGCCTTCCGGCAGGCGCAATATTTCGGCGCCTCGGAGACCCGGCTGCGGCTGCAGGGTTTGGACCCGGAGGCGCTGTACCGGGTGGAGACGCCGGGCGCCGGCCTGCCGGAGGCCGCGGGCCACACCGTCGACGAGCATGATGACCGCCCGAACGGCACTGCCGCCGACTCGGCCGAGAGCACCGTCCGGCACGGCTCCACCTTGATGAACCTCGGCCTGCCGCTGGTTTTGTCCGGCGATTACGCCAGCCAATTCGTATACTTGCGGCGGCTATGACTTTCAACGATGGTGCTGATAAGAAAAACGTCTATCGACGTACATTCAAAGTAGACAGACCGCGTTTAGCGGTAGTTTTTCTTGCGATATCAGGAAGCCAAGCCTCGCCCGGATCGGAGATCAACTCATCCGGAGCGGGGTTTTTACGCCTAACCGTAAAGACTTGTTGCACAAAATATCAAAAGAATGGCTGTGGTCGATAAAAAGGCAAATCCGGTCGTTCAACGCGGTTTGCAGCAAATCATTCATCAGTTTTTTAGTTTCATCGTCGAGGTGAGCGGCGATTTCATCAAACAGAACAACGCTGGACTCCCGAAGCAACGCTCTGGCAATGGCAATTCGTTGGATTTCTCCGCCGGACAGGCGACTCCCGTTTTCTCCAATCGCTTGATTCCCGAGCTTGGCAATAACTTTAGTTAACTCCGTTAACCTAATGATTTCCTCGAACTTTGCTTCATCCACTTCGTCTAAACCATACTTGATGTTACTTTCAACCGTATCGTTAAACAGATAAATTTTTTGCGAGACGATCCCGATATTTTGGCGCAGCGATTTTCGCGATATGGTTGTAATGTCTATGCCATTCAGTAGGATGCGGCCTTCCGTGCATTCATATAACCCCATCAACAATCGAAAAAAAGTAGTTTTACCGGATCCATTTTCGCCGTAGATCATTAATTTATCGTGCCGCTCCAGCTCGAAACCGAGATTTTCAAAAAGTAGCGTAGCATTTCGGTAATGAAAACCGGCTTGATCCACCTGGATGGTGTTAATTTCATTCAATTGAACTTTGTGGTCGTCATCGTCATCTTCCAAAGCTTCTTCCAGAAACATTTTTAATCTTTGCAAGCTGACCAAAGCCGGCTGAAGCATTAATGTAGCGCTGGTCATGCTTTGAATCGGAGTGTAAAGCTTCGGTACGTAACTTACAAAAATCATATATACGCCGATCGTCAATTGTTGGCCGATGATAAATTTTCCTCCGGCTATCGTCAGAATGACGGTGGCGATCGCTCCCAGGAAAATAATCAATTCCATGCCGAGCGAGTAACTCAAGGTTTGTTTTACATTAGCTTTCATCAATTTGCGGGTCATTTCGTTGATCTTTTTGGATTCAACATCCTCCAGCGATAAATTTTTTACTTCTTCAATTCCGCCGACGGACTGCTGGATTTTGCTGTTCAACTGGGCGCTTTTCTCGGCAATTTCCTTTGAAAACTTGGCAACGGAGCCCATAAGCCGGGTGGAAACCAAATAGTAGCAAGGAATCAACAGGCACATAATCAAGGTTAGCGGAACGCTTTGAACCAATAAAATCACCAGTACGCCAACAAATTCAAATAAGCCAAGCACCATTTTAAAGGTATTGGCCGAAAACAACCCGCTCAAATTGTTAACTTCGTTTAATCTGGCCGTAATGTACCCGCTTTCCTTATAGTTGTAAAAATCCAGCGGGTATTTCAGGAGCTTGGCCGAAATTTCTTCTCTAATTTTATAAATAATATTTTGATTCATGTAAGTAAATAAATAGGTCGATGCGTAGTTCAGGACACTTTTAAGCAGATAAATAGCGGCAAGACCGGCGCTATAAATCAGGACGACGTTATATTGCCCTTTCATCAGCCCCTCGTCAAACACTCTCTGAATCAGAAAAGCGGGCACTAATCCAACCAGGGTAATCGCGATTAAGAGAAGAAAGGATTGAATGATTTTATTCTGGAAATGTTTGCTGTAGTTCCAAACCAACTTCAGATTTTTCCACATGAGTTTTCTCCTGACCTTGTTCGATTTCACTGCAGTACTTCATTCCCTCGTAGGTTCCGGTTGCGTAATAATCAAGAGCCCTGCAATCAAAACAAAACAGATTGCGTGCGCATTTGTCGCAGCCCTGCATATTTTTCTTAGGGGTTGTCCAATATTTCTTATGCCGTTGCTCGTTAAATACTTTGTACAGAGGTTCTTTACGGATATTGCCTAAGCTATCATTATTATGGCGCATCATCATGCAAGGGTACAGCGAACCGTCGGCGGAAATGAATATTTGTCCGTGCAGGCAATTGTGATAGTTTTCATGCAACTGATAGTTTTGAATATTGATGGGGATTTCACGGTTCGCCGGACTTAAAATTTGCGACAGCATTTTATCGGGATAATACTCGTTTGCCGGGTATACATACATTAAGCTGGTTTGCTTATTTGCAAAAAAAGCCTGTATATCCTTCAGACGATCCTGGTTCAGGGAGGAAATAACGATGGAAATGTAGTGCTGAATCCCGTATTTCTCTATGATTTCAAGGCTGTCGCATAAAAAATTAAAGCTTCCCGCTTGCCCGGTTACACGAAAATACCCTTCGGACGAATGCTCAAAAACCTGAAGTATCAAATCGACCTGATGATTTTTCAGAAACCTGCCCGTCTCTTCATCGATCAATGTACCGTTTGTAATGACCGTACACTTAACCTGATGACTGAACAACAGCTCGATCAGGCGTTTTAAAACGTCCCATCGCAAAAACGGTTCTCCGCCTGAGAAAATAACCTGTTTTACTTTTAGTTTAATCATATTCTGTACCGCGTCCTCCCAATCCTCCAAGGACAGCATTTCATTTGCGTTTGGCCACTTTTTACAGCCGCACGATCTATAGATGACATTTTCAGGCGTGCAAAACCGGCAATTCAGGTTGCATTCTCCGGTCAATTCTATGACCGCCCGATTCAACTGAAACGGCCTTAAAATATCGCTTTTTAGCAATTTTGCGTCGTGCGTTTTGATTTTAGAAACATAAACTTGTTCGTCATAGAGCTGCCCCAGCTCATTAAACGATAAATGCTGGATGAATTCCTCTATATCTTCACTGTAAAGCCGGTTTAATTTATCGATGGAGGCTCCCGATTGCAGTTGATTCAATACCTCGCTTTGCCATGAATCCAGTTGCATCTTCTTGCCCGTCCCCAAGTTATACACAAATGAAGCGTTTTGACCTTGCAGATGCAGTACTTCACTATTCAAGTAAAAGAACATATCGCAACCCCCTGCTAGAATATGGATAAGGCCGGATTTTCTTCAAGCAAAGAATAATACAACGAAAAGGAGGATCTCATCCAGTCTTGAAAATGATCGCAATACCCGTCGGGAACTTTGAACTCGGCTCCTTCTTGTTCAAGCGTAACGTAACAAATATTGCAAAGGCTCTTAACTTTACAATCCCGGCACTGCTCCCTTATCACCGACAAACCTTTGTTCAGGAGGTGCGCCTGTTGTTTGATATTAAGTCCTTGATTTATATCGCCGATGGGGTACTGAGGACTGATCTTTTCACACATATGAAATTGCCCGTTTACATCAACAGTCAGTTTGCTGATCCCGGGAACGCACAACCCGCCTAACGGATTATGGGCATAGTTAATATTCATGGACGGTTCAAAAATCAAACCTTGCACATATTTTCGGATGAAATTCGTAATGGGTTGTTTTGCTTGGATTAAGCTTATAAATTCGCTTCTGGCCGCCTGCTGTTTTTCTATTACGCGTGTATCATTTTGCTCGTAGCTGCTGTAGTAGTCGGAATTTAAATCTTTCACTCTTGTAATGCGCGCGATCTGGCTGTCCAAATTGGGATGCTCGATAAAAAAATCGTTTAACCTGCGAAGATCCGTGACGTTATCGTAAGTGATCAATAGAGAGTAGGGATAAACTTCGTCACTGTGATCGGCTCTTTCCCTGTACATCTCATCAAGTCTCAGCAAATTGTTGAATACCGCATCAAAAGTGGGCTTGCTTTTGACAGTAACCCGATTCCGGTCGTGGTCCTCTTTATCGCCATCCAAACTTACCGAAAGGGCAAAATGGTGGTCAAGCAAAAATCGCAGTTTTCCTCGGTTCAATAAATATCCATTTGTCGTTAGCGAAAAAACCGTCCTCGAAAATTGCGGACTATATTTCTGTTCAACATAATTTACAACATCTTTGATCGTATCGAAATTCAACAAAGGCTCTCCGCCATAAAAACCAATGCTTATGCTCAAATTCGGATTAAACGGGATGCTTTTTAAATTCATTCCCATATACAGATCGACGGCGGCTTTTGCGGTGTCCCAGCTCATTTGTTCATTGCTGTAGCCATTGTTAAGGCTGTAATGGTTGGAATATACGCAATATCTGCAGCGGAAATTGCATGCTTCGGTTACGTTTAAGCAAAGATGGGCAACCCCCTCTCTCATTAATTTGTCTTGCAGTTGCTCTTCCGAAAAAACGGGGGTTTGCGGTTGAGGAGTAAAAAAAAGTCCGTATTGCTTTATTTTTTTGGACAGGTTTTGCAGGTGCGGTTCATTTTTTAAGGTTTCCATATCCAAAGCTACCTTGCCCTCTTCCAGTTTTTCCAGAAAATCTTTTTCATAGCCTTCGGTCGGAAATACCAGCCTTGTAGCATCGTCGTAAAAATATGAATTTTTTTCGGTCGCAAATAATAGAGGCATGGATGTCTTCCCTCCAAACGGATGTTCCAAAGGCGCGGCCGAAGCCGCACCTTTGGAGATGATGGATAACAATCAGGCAGACTTGGCTGTGTTGAAGGCCGTGCCGGCCCCAATGACGTCAGCAATCGGAGATACGGTATCCGCCACACAAGCTGCTACACAACCCGTAACGCATACTACATCACAAAATAATCCCATGACTTGCATGTCCGTCCCTCCTTTCTATTTATTTGAATTACATGGTAATTTTAAGAAAATAATGGAAATGAATTCTATGATATTTTTTACATAATATAGATTTTATTGATAAATCATCTAGATCATCTTAGATATGTGACCTAAATTACGTCCCTCGGCGGGGGCCATAAGCTAGAATGGGACGAAACCAATGATTTGGAGGAATGATGCGGATGGCCCAGAAAAAGGGTGGTAATCGAAGCGGAATACCGGCATCAAGCGACAAAACTGCGAACCATAACGGGAAGGGCGGCAACAAGCCCAAGACCGGACTCATTTATGTCCTTTCATTGATTGCCCTAGGACTTGTCGTGATTGTCTTATCCGTCGTTTTTCTTAAAGATCGGAACGGCTCCGATTTGAACGATCTACCCAACTACACGGAAATTAAAGGCGATTATGTGGCGGAAGGGCTGAAGTACGAGAAGCAGCCGTATATGGGCAGCCCGGATGCCAAGGTCAAGGTCATGGAATTCGCTGACTTCAAGTGTCCTTCCTGCAAAACATGGGACGAAACCTATATGGAGCAGTTCCAAAAAGAATTCATCGATACCGGGAAAGCGGAGCTGTTTTTCACCAATTTCGCCTTTATCGACCGCGATTCCATTATGGCAGCCAGCGCGGGCGAGGCGATTGCCGCGCAGAATAACGATAAATTCTGGGAGTTTAAAAGTAAGCTGTACGCGGTACAGGGCGATGAAACGCAAATCTGGGCCACGTCTGAATTTCTGCTCGACTTCGTCAAGAAGAATATCGACGGTATTGATTACGACCGGTTCAAGAAAGATTTGACGGAACGTACCTACATGCTGCCGGTGAAGGAAGACTTCAAGACGGCCGGTTACTACGGAGTTAACGGGACGCCGCAGTTTATGGTGGACGGGGAACTTCTGCCGAGTTCTTCCTATGAGGATTTGGCGGCGGCGATCGAAGCGCAGTTGGCCGCTGCAGGCGGACAATAATTTACGACGTATTTCTTAATAGAGACGCCTTCAATTCCATAATCGGGAATCGGAGGCGTTTTTCATTTCTTTCGTAGACTTTTGGACAGCCGGTATCCAAATTTCAACCTCGCACCTATCCGCAGCGTCGTCCCATGCTACATACTTCTCAATCGTGGGGCCGGCTTTTTCGTACTTGCTTTGAGGCAGGAATTCCATGTTGATTCTTTTCCACACGCTTCCGAGCGTTTGCCCCGATATACTGCCTTTCGCCTCGAATTTCAGCCAGGTGGCCTCCGGATATTCATAGCTGTCGAACCCCGGCACATTCTCACCCTCCCACTCGATAGCGCACATATAATCGTTGCTGCCGTGCTCGCCGAAGCCAAAGCATAACCCCAAATCTAAAAAACGGCCGCTTAGTCCTTTTATGACTTCGTTGCTGCCATCGCTTTTGACGACTGCCCAAGTGCCTCCGCCGAAAGGTGTAACGCGCCGGATTCCCATGACCTTAAAGGGCCCTTTTTCAATCACCGTGTAATCCATTTTATCCACTCCTTCAATGGTGAGGGCAAAGCGCAGACGGCAATAAAACGTGAGCTTTACGCCGGGATTACGGGCATGGACCGGCGCCACGCCATGCAAGCGCTTAAAGGCCACGGTAAAAGCGTCCGCCGATTGATAGCCGTACTTCATGGCGATGTCGATGATTCTCTCATCGGTATTCTGAATATCATAAGCCGCGCAAGTCAGCTTTCTGCGGCGGATATACTCGGATAAGGAAACGCCGGTAATCTGCGTGAATGCCCCTTAAACAACGCAAAGGAACAGGCCGCAATTCTACTGACTTCCTTTTCGTCGATTTCGCCGCACAGATGATTCTCCACATAATCGATGACTTGATTTACTCTATTGACCCAGTCCATGACCTCACCTCTTTGATTCCTATTATAAAAAGATTAGCTCGCTGTTGCCCGTCAGTTCTCGAAGAAAAAATAACGGATTCGTTTTTTCTCGCCCCCCTCAAATTTTGACAAGGCTGCGTATTAAACATTAAACCCCAATTAAACGAAAATCATTTAGGAGGGCACAACTTCATGAAAAAAAGCTGGATGATCGCATTTTTCTGCATGCTGGCATTATGCTTGACGGCGGGTACGGCGTCGGCCAAAGCGGAGCAAGAGAACGGCAAAGGAGCCGCGAAAAAGGCGGACGCGCCGCAAACGGAAGCGAAAGAGAAGGCTGTTAACGGCAAGAAGTCGGAGCAGTCGGACGAAACCAAAGGGACCCTGACAACCCAGGAAGTGGACGAGCCCGATGATCAGGAAACTGCCGATACGCCGGAATCTCCTGTCCGGGGCCACAAAGGATATAAAGGATTGCTGAACGCAATCCAAAACGTGAAAGACAAACCGGCAGGTGCGGTGCTCGCCGATCTGCTGCTGACGAAGTATGATACCCAGTTGACCGATGAGATGAAGGCGGAGCTTACGCAAATCAAGGAGGATGCGGCAGCATTGTCGAAGGCTGCGGATTTGCTGGAGCAAGAGGGCAACGTGACCGATGCGGTCTATTTGCAGGAGGAAGCGGTGTTGGCCGATTTTACGAATATCGAATCCTACAAGAAGCTCGGCAAACTGTATGACAAGCTGGGGAAAAAAGGCGTGAAGCTATTCGTCAACGGCGAGCAACCTACGACGGACGTAGCCCCGATCGTACAGGACGGCAGCACGTTGGTGCCGTTCCGGGCCATCTCCGAAGCTTTGCAGGCGGAAGTAGCCTATAACCCGGCTGACAAATCGATTACGGTCACCAAGGACGGCGTAACCTTGAAGCTGATCATCAACAGCAAAACCGCTTACGTAAACGGTGAAACGCAGACGCTGGATACGGCGGCTACCGTCGTTGACGGCAGCACGGTCGTTCCGGTCCGTTTCGTCAGCGAAGCTTTTGAAGCGATCGTCAAATGGGAGCCGGTATCCCAGTCGGTCGTGATTTATAACCAAAGTGATGCAAGCAACACGGGCACGGAGAGCACCGATAACGCCGGAACTACCGGACAATAAGGAATACGCACGGGGATAACCGTCCTCGAACCTACAACAAAGCGGCCTTTCGAGGCCGCTTTTTCTTTTTACGCAAAGCTTAAGACTTCAGCACGGCATGGTTGATCAGCTTCACCAGTTCGCTGCTATAATTCCCGCCGTCAATCCGGTTGTAAATTATCGTCCAAATGGCCCAAAATTGTAAAGTCATGACGCTTCTTTGCAAATACGGAAGGGCGAACCGAAGCTATAATGACGGTACAGTACCCATCATGATTAGTTAAAGGAGAACGGATATGTCAACTTTGTACAACAAGGAACCGGTCATTGAAATTCTGGATCAGGACGACAAAGTGTGGGCGGGATATGAATGCCGGCGAATTGCTTCGCGCAGTGGCCAGTCGGAGCCGCGCGGTTTTATGCGTCGAATGTTATCCCGGCGTTCGGGTCGATGAAATGGCAGATGAATTGCATACGTTATTACACCCAACAAGGATCGTGTACGCGGAGCAAGCGGCAAAGAGCCGCGAAGCAATCGAGCAAATGATCGGGTGCTTTCTTACGGACGATCGCGTGTTCGGCTATTTGAGGGATAGCCCCTTTTTTCGTTTGGGTTTGCCGGGAGACTTCGCTTAAGTGGAAATCCTCCATTGGCGTTGCATAATGCTTAAGGAAAATCTACGGTAACGTTAGAAGGTGCAATTCCCAGAATTATATACGAATAATCAAATAGATTTCGCCACTTCTGTCGATTTCGACGGAATGTATATGAAATTTCATACATAATCGTGTCTCAGGAAGACGGAATCCGATATTCTGTATGAAAAATCGAATAGAATCCTGCGGTTTTGCCGTTATCGACGAATTGTACTCGAAAAACCGAATAGAATTCGCTATTTCGGGACACCAAAGCCTCTGTCGGATTTGATGCAACGCTAGCGGAAATCCTCTTATCGGTTCCCCCGTTAATTGGATCCTCAGTCGCGCCGTTGCCGCATGACATGAACGTGCTCGGTTCAGCTCCGTAAGGCGGACGTGGGGGTGGCGGCTATCTCCGCAGTGTTGGCAAGAGCCGCGGTATCTTCGTTGCGCCCGGTTTCAGCGTTGGCCCTGGCGCCGCCCAAAGAAACTTCGTCGGCGTCTGCGATGGAAGCGGCGCCGCCTGTTTCCACCCGCTCGGCCCGGACGGCGCAGATTTTGAACTCCGGCATCCGGCTGACGGGGTGTAAGGCGTCGTTCGTCAACTGGTTGACCGCCAGCCGCCCGCCCCAGTGGAACGGGACGAAGATCGTCTGCGGATGGATGTCCGCCGTCACTTTGGCGGCGAGCTCCAGCGAGCCGCGCCGGGTAACCAGGCGGACGCGGTCGCCCTCGCGCAGGTGAAGCCGCTCGGCCAGATCCGGGTGGAGCTCCGCCACCGGTTCCGGCGCCTTCTTCGCCAGCGCGTCCGTGCGGCGGGTCTGGGCGCCGCTCAGGTAGTGCCCGCCCAGCCGGCCGGTCGTCAGCAGATACGGATACTCCGTATCTGCTTGTTCCGCCGGCGGCTGCGGCGCGATCCCATGCAGGCGGGCCCGGCCGCCCGCATGGGCAAAGACGCCGCCCGCGAACAGGCGCGGAGTCCCGGGGTGCTCCCGGCCGGGCCCGGGGCACGGCCAGAACAGCCCTTGCGCTTCCTGCAGGCGCGAGTAGCTTAAGCCGCTGTAATCGGCTTTGCCCCCGGCGGAAGCGCGGCATAACTCGTCGAACACGTCCTGCATCGACGAGTAAGAGAAGTAGCGCCCGCGGCCCAGCCGCTCGGCCAGGGCGCACAGCAGCCAGGCGTCCGGCATGCACTCGCCGGCCGGCTCAAACACCTGGGGCCGGTAGAACACCCGGCCCTCCAGGTTCGTCATCGTCCCTTCCACTTCGAGGAAGGACGTGCCGGGCAGCAGCCAATCCGCGTAGGCCGCCGTTTCCGTCTCGAACAGATCGACGACGACGAGCAGGTCCAGCTTCGCCAGCGCCTCGGCGACGCGGGCGTTGTTAGGGCTGGACACGACCGGATTGGAGCCGAGGATGATCATCGCTTTGATGTCGCCGTCCAGCACTTTCCCGAACAGCTCATACGCGGAGACCCCTTTGCCGGGCAGCTCGCCCGGATCGATGCCCCAGACCCCGGCCACGCGGGTCCGGGCCGCCGGGTCCTCGATCGACCGGTAGCCCGGCAGCTGGTCGGCCTTGAGCCCGTGCTCGCGGCCGCCCTGCCCGTTGGCCTGCCCGGTGACGGAGCCGAAGCCGCTGCCGGGTTTGCCGATGTGCCCGCAGAGCAGGCACAGGTTGATGTACTGCAGCGTATGCTCGACGCCGTTCACCTGCTGTTCCAGCCCCCGGGCCGTCAGGACGATCCCGCTTCTCGCCCCGGCAAATCCCCGGGCTACGGAACGGATCGTCTCCTCGGGGATCCCGGTCAGCCGGGCGATCCGCTCGGGCGGATACGCGGCCACCGCTTCCCGCACCTCTTCGAATCCCTCCGTATGGGCCGCGACGAACTCCGCGTCATACAGACGCTCCTCGAGGATGACGTGCAGCAGGCCGCTCACGAGCAGCGAGTCTTGCCCGGGCCCCGGGGAAAGATGGTGGCTGGCGATTTTGGACGTCATCGTTTGGCGCGGATCGATCGTGACGATCACGGCGCCTTTTTTCTTGGCGGCGAGCAGGTAAGGCATCAGTGTCGGCTGGCATTCGGCGATGTTGGTGCCGGCAAGTATGATGTATTCGGCCTCGGGGATATCCTCCAGCGGGAAGCTGAGGCCCCGGTCGATCCCGAACGCTTTCTGCTGCGCCGCCGCCGCGGAAGACATGCAGTACCGGCCGTTGTAGTCGACGTAACGCGAGCGGAGGGCGACGCGGGTAAATTTGCCGAGCAGGTAACACACCTCGTTCGTCAGCGATCCGCCGCCGAAGACGGCGACGCTATCGTTGCCGTACCGTTCCTGAAGCCGCCGGATGCGATCGGCGATATCGTCAAGCGCTTCCGCCCAAGACGCGGGCGACCAGGAGGTTGACGGCCCTTCGCGATGCGCCGCCAGCCCCGTCCGGCCGGAGGCTCCCTCGGCAACCGGGGTAGCGCCTGGGGCCCATTCCGCTCCCTCCGGGTCTCTGCGCTGCGGACGCACTATCCTTCCGGGATGAACCGTATGTGCAGCGGCATGAAAGCCTTTTTGGCATAACCGTCCGGTAGCGACCGGGAAATCGGGACTCGGTTTGGTCTCGTACCCCAGCGCAGAGCCGGGGGCTTCGTGCAGATCGAGACTGCACTGCATGCTGCAGAAGCAGCAGTGGGTGCGTAGGCGTCCGTCAGGATGGGCGGCTGTAGGTATAAGCGTCATAAGCGGCATCCTTCCTTTCGAGGAATGTCCGTTTCCACTCGCCTTGAATCAGAAGAACCGTGACGATGCAGGCCACCGCGATCCCGCTCAGAATGAGGAAGCCGGGCGTATACGAGCCGGTCAACTGCTTCAGGATCCCGAGGATATTCGGCAGGAAATAACCGCCCAGTCCGCCGGCCGCCCCCACGATTCCCGTAATGACGCCGATTTCCTGCTGGAATCGCTGCGGCACGAGTTGAAACACGGAGCCGTTGCCCATGCCGAGGCACATCATGCCGACGAACAGCAGCACGGTGACGACCGACAGCGGCGGCAACGAAGAGATCAGCGCCATCATGACGGCGACTCCGCCATATAGAAAGAGCAGCATGCGCACGCCGCCGACCCGGTCGGCCAGCCAACCGCCCACGGGACGGAAGAAGCTGCCGGCGATCACGCAAAGCGTGGTGAAATCGGCTGCCCGGACGGCGCTAAGACCGTATTCCGTATTGAAAAAAATGGTCAAATAGTTCGACATTCCCACAAAGCCGCCGAACGTAACCATATACAGCAGGCAAAATAGCCACGTATCCCGCTGACGGAGAACGGAGGCGTAATCGCGCAACTTTTTCGGCTCCGGCTGGCTCGGACTGTCTTTCGCCAGCAGCGTAAAGACGATAAAGACCAGCGCGATCGGAATCAGCGCGAACCCGAACACGACCTCCCAGCTCCCGTAATGCTGAGCGATCCGGTTGGCGAAGAGGGTGGAGAACACGGTGCCGCTGTTGCCGGCCCCGGCAATGCCCATCGCCAATCCCTGGTATTGCGGCGGATACCAGCGGCTGGCCAGCGGCAGCGCCGCGGAGAAGGATGCGCCGGCAACGCCCAGCAGAAGAGCGACTACGTACAATTCGCTTAGCGAATTCACGAACTGCCAGCCCCAGACAAGCGGGATCATGGTGACGATCATGCCGATTTGCCCGGTCCGTTTGGGACCGATCCGGTCGGCCAGTACGCCGAGCACGAGGCGAAGGACGGAACCGCCGAGAATCGGCAGGGCAACGAGATTGGCTTTTTGCGAGGCGTTCATCGGATAATCCTGCATCATGATGACGGCCAGCGGCCCGATCAGGACCCAAATCATAAAGCTGACGTCGAAATAAAGAAATGCGCTCAGCAGCGAGGGCTTATGCCCGCTTTTCAAAAATCCTGTACGTTCCATCCTTAAATCTCCTCTCCGTTTTGCATCCTCTGACCGGGATGTCTCTGTGATTTTCTTGTACGCAAACAAAAAGGAGCCGCCGCGCAATCCCCTGGATTGCCCGCATGGCTCCTTTGCCCACCGGCGGCACTACGTTGTGCGAAGGCCGGAATCCTATTAGCGTCACGACTTTGTGAACGTAGTTAAATTATATGAGTCGGAAAAAGGAGATGTCAATATAAATTACAAAAAATGTTCATAAATTTCACGAGTAGGTCCCTTGACATCCCTAAAAACATCGATAAATCTCAAAAACGGCTAGATTTAAGCTGGGTTAGCGAATTTTATGTAAGATAACATGACATATCAACAAGGCCTGCAACTGTTTTGGGGCAGGGCATACGGGTGCGGCGCAGGGTTGAAATCCGCTTAAGGTTCTTGGGGATTAGGTGCGGGCGGATTTGGGCGGCGTTTCATTTTCCCTATCATTTTGCGCAGCAGATGAATAGCCAGCAGGACGGCAGGGAGGAGCAACCCGGCCGTGAGGATGTAAGGCGTCCAGGTTTCCGTATCCCAGGTTTGCTTGAAGGGGATGTTCGGATAGACGACGATCGAAGTCGCGACCAGCAGCATGCCCAGCGGCAGGACCAGCGGACGATAGTCCTTCAAATTGAAGATTTGGGCGAAGGAATAGGCGACGGCGCACATATAAAGCGTGATTCGGAAGTAGAGCGAAATGAACCATATGGTGGCCATGATGACTTCAATGCGTTGGAGGAAATGGGCGATGTCGATTTTTTTGGCCAGCGAATAGCTCGGATATAAGCTTCTTGCCGTAATCTCCGGCCCTAGCACGAAGATGGACAAAGTGATGATGATCACGAGCAGCAAGCTGCCGATCAAACTGCCGAGAACGAAGTTTTTGCCGAACTGTTCTGGCCGATTGGCGGCAGATGGGAGGAATAACAACAGCGCGATATGAGGGAGGAAGGCGACGTTGATAAAAGAAAGCGCAGCCGGCCAGATGGGGGCGAGGCCGGACTCCAGGACGGGGCTGATGTTATGCGGATCGATTTTGAAAGAGATGAGCGTAACCAAGGATACGTACAGGATAACGAACCAAGGGAACAAAGCTTCCGCGGAACGGCCCAAAACCTCGATGCCTGCGCGCATGCCCATCAGCACCACGGTCGCAAATAGAATGACCAGCGCCTGAATCGGGGTTTCCGGCATCATTTGCGTCGTCATGAAGTCGCCAACGTCATGCAGCACCGTCGCCGGGCCGGCCAGGAATAAGGTGAGTGCCAAAATCAAAGCCACGGCTTTGCCCATCCATTTTCCCAGCAGGGTTTCCAAAATGCCGACCAGGGTCATCTGCGGATAATAACCGGACAAAGTCCCCATCAGCCAGACGATGAGCAGACCTGCCGCGACCCCGATCAAGGCGGCGATCCAAGCGTCCTGCTTCGCTGCGGCGGCCATGCCGGAAGGAACGATCAGAATGGCGCTGCCGACCGTAAATAGTACGGTTAATATCGTCAATTGGCGCAAGGAGATATTGGTTTCGTTCAGCATGGCGCGCACCTCGAATCAGATTTTTTTGTTTTTTGTGCCGATTTTGCCCGTACCTTTTCGAATCAGGTGAACTCCAACGAGCAGCAAGGGAAGAACGATCCCGGTCGTTATCGCGAAGGGAATCCAGGTTTTCGTATCCCAGGTTTGCTCAAAGGGGACGTTCGGGTAATTGACGATCGACAGGACGACGGTAATCATCCCGAGCGGCAGCACGACGGGACGATAATCCTTCAGCTGGAGGATCTGACCGAGCGCCGAAGAGATCGCGTACAGGTACAAAGTGACCCGGAAATACAACGTTATGATCCAGAGAACGGCCATAAACGATTCGATGCGCTGAAGGAAATTGCCGATGCTGATCTTTTTGGCCAGCGAATAACTGGGATAGATGCTTCTTCCGGTGATTTGCGGACCCAGCACGAGGATAGACAAAGCGACGATGACCGCAATCATCGCTCCGCCCGTCAAACTGCCGATCAGCAACCCTTTTCTGCCCTCACGGGTATGGTTCATCGAGGGCGGCAGAAACAGGAATAAGGAGAGCTGGGGGACAAATACCGTACAAGTAAAGGACAATGCTGACGGCCAAATGGGCGAGAGGCCCGCCTCCATCACCGGCAGGGCCTTAACCGGCTCCAATTCGGTCATCACGAGCGCCACGAGGGCGGCGAAGAGCAGCATGCACCAGGGAAACAACAATTCCGCGGCGCGTGCGATCGTTTCGATACCGAGTCGGATCCCCATGACGACAATGAGAATAAACAAGACGTTTATCGCTTTGATGGGCGTTTCCGGCATGATTTGAGTCGTCATGAAATTTCCTAAATAGTAAAGCGTCGCCCCCGGGGTAATCACGAACCAGGTTGCCACGAACAGGAGGGAGACCACTTTTCCCGGCCATTTGCCAAGCAGCTTCTCCAAGATCCCGATAAGGGACATCCGCGGATACCAGCTCGAGATAGCGTTGTACAGAGCCACCAACAGAACGCCGCCGCCAAGACCCGCCAGCGCGGCGATCCAGGCGTCCTGTTTGGCGACGGAGGCCATGCCCGAGGGGATGATCAGAATGGCGCTGCCCACCGTAAACAGGGTTGTCATGATCGTGATTTGCCTGGCGGAGACCAGGTACGGCTTTGGCATCCGGATCACCTCATTTTATTGGATTAAGCCGATTGCGGACAGCAGCTCGCTAAACGGTTTGAAGACGAACGTGAACGCGATCAGCGGACTGGGGAAGTGGGGCATCAACGATGCCGGAATGCTGACGCCGACGGCAAGCAGAAGCAGAGCGGCAAAAATCCACAGCTCTTTTTTGTGCTTCCGCTTCAACAGGGGCGGAAGCTCGATCCATGCGATAACCCCCGCTACCGCCAAAATCCCCGCGATTCCTAACATAGTTATTTACTCCTTCGTTTGGTTTAGGAACGAATCGGAAATGGTGCCGATCCGGCGAATGATGAAATCCGCGCGGATGTCCACCGGCAAATGAGTGAAATATTCCTCGTCCCAGTTCGTTTTCATTGTTTTCCAGGCTTTGGGACTCGCGCGGCGGACGGCCTCGCCGAAACCGAAAATATCGATTTTGTATTCGGTCTGAGCTTTTTCGATCGTCATTTCCATGAATTCGATCATCTTGGCTTCGACTCTCTTTTCCAACTCGGCGATCGTGGCCGTATCGGTCAGATCGAGCTTCTTGCAGCCGACGGCGCCGATATTTCCTTCGATTTCGGCCTGGATGGCGATCCGGGGCTGCCCTTGGGCCACCTTCCCTTTGACGTTCGTCTTGCCGCGGATGAACTCGACGACGACTTTGCCGCCTTCCGGACAGGTGACGAAAACGACGGAACTTTTGACGCCCCCGTGGATATGGTGGTACCCCCTGCTTTCCTTTTCGTCCAGCCAGCCGATCAGCTTGTCCTTTTTGAATACGGCCAACCCCGAATACTGCAGCTGCGTGGGGGTGTAAATGTTGGCAGTATTTTTTTTGGTTTGCCCGATCTTCGGATCCCCCGCGATTTGCAGCCCGGTCAGAACGGGGTGTTTCCCTTCGCTGGTCATGTCGTTGATGAGTTCGTCGAGCGTGACCGTCAGGCTGGGGGACCAGTTTTCCTCCGAGGTTTCCAGGGAAGAGAACAGCTTGTTGGCCGGGACGGGCTCCAGTGGAGTCATGATTTTCAACGTTTCCAGCGCGCTTGTTCCTTTGGTGACCACGAGATAAAAATCAGTGCGGACTTCATGGTCCCGGGACAACAGATCGAGCATTTGTCCGATACCCTGTTTTGCCAGCGATTCGCCGATCAAATACAAACGGAGGTGGGAGAGGTAGATTTTCCGCGGGCTGATTTGCGTTATTCTTCGCGCCGCTTCGAAAATGGTATCGCCCTCGCTCGTGTACAGCGTGGCCGGCGCGCCTCCGCTGGCCCCCTTTTGCGCGGTAACCTGGCCGGGATCGACGACCTGCAAGGTGAGCTGGTAACGGTCGCCTTCCTTATCCACGCCGGCCGCCACGGCGATGCCTAGCTCGTTGAGTTCCTTGCGATTCCAGCACCCGGCGAGTAACGACGCGACGATAAGAATCAACATCAGGATTGCCGTTTTTCTGATCATCACGTTCAAGTCTCCTTCTTCGTCGGGTCCGTATTATCGGCTGCAGATTCTCGCGACTTCTTCGGCGGGGTACTAGTTCGGCGTGTTAAGTTGTTCTTGCTGACAAGACGCGCGCGGGTGAGCAGCATCCAGTGAGGAAGCCGGATGATCGAATCCTTGTTATCCGCCGGGATGAGCGGAGCGAAAGGTGCCATATAAGGCACGCCAAATGATCGCAGGCTGCATAAATGCAGCACCAGGGCGATGATCCCCACGATGATGCCGAACAAGCCGAAGGAGGCGGCTAGCGCCATGTAAGGGAAGCGAAGCAAGCGGAAAGCGATGGACATGTTGTATGCCGGCAGAACAAAGCTGGCGATCGCTGTGATCGCCACAACGATGACCATCGCCGCGGAAACGATGCCCGCCTGTACGGCGGCTTGGCCGATAACCAGGGTGCCGACGATGGAGATCGCGGCACCGATGTTTTTGGGCATGCGAATGCTGGCTTCCCGCAATATTTCGAAGGTCAATTCCATGAGAACCGCTTCAATAAAGGCGGGGAACGGCACTTGCTCGCGCTGCGCCGCCAGGCTGATCAACAGCTGCGTGGGCAGCATTTCCTGGTGAAACGTCGTGATGGCGACGTACAGGGACGGTCCTAATAGGGAGATGATGATCCCGAGATAACGCAGCAGACGGATGAAGCTGCTGATATCCGCACGCTGGTAATAGTCCTCCGAGGCGTGGAGGAAAGAAACGAACAGAGCCGGAACCACCAGGACGAACGGGGTTCCGTCCACCAGGATGGCCACCTTGCCTTCCATCAGTTCGGCGGCGATGACGTCCGGCCGCTCGGAATTGTAGATGGTCGGAAAAGGGCTGAATGTTTCGTCCTGAATCGATTCCTCGATATAACCGCTCTCCAAAATACCGCCGACGTCGATTCGGTTCAGCCGATCCCGTACTTCCTGAACCACTTTGTCGTTGGCGATGCCTTTGATATACATGATGGCCACGTCGGTCCGTGAGACTCTTCCGATCTGCATCGTCTCCAGCCACAGATGCGGATCTTTGATTTTCCGCCGGATGAGCGACGTGTTGGTCCGCAGCGCCTCGACGAAGCTCTCCCGGGGACCGCGAACGACGTTTTCCGAGGCCGGCTCGCTCACCCCGCGGTCCTTCCAGCCTCGAGTGCTGCACACCACGCCCTGATCCTGGCCGTCCACGAGGATCACAGTATCTCCGGACAACAAAGCTTGATACAAAGCGTCGAAATCGGCGAGATCCCGAACGTCTCCGATCGTCAGGGCATAGCTTTTCAAGGCCAGCACGACGTCGGAAGGGGGATCGACGGTTCTGTCGGTCTGCCCGAAAATATGGACGTCCAGCATGACCGATTTCATGATGAAGTCGGTGATGACTTTCTGGTCCGCCAACCCGTCGGTAAAAAGAATGGCCATCGACCAACCGCCTTTGTGGCCGATCGGCAGGTTCCGGATAATGATGTCGGTGCTGTTGCCGAGAGTTTCGCGGATTGCCCGCAAATTGGCCTCCAGATCCGTATGCAATGGCTGCGGTTCGCCGGGCGCCGAGGTTTGGCTCGCCGTCAACGGAGCGTGAACTGGGATTCGGGTTGAGCTGCGCTTCATTCTTCGCCGGTAAGGCATAGGGGTCTCCCTCTCGCGGGTGTTTTAAAGCCCATTATTGCCGAAGTAAGCCCTCCCCAAACGGGGCCGAAATAGCAGGAGGTCGGAGGAGAAGCCGGTACCCCGACTTGCCTGCGGATATCGCCGAATCGCCGCAAATAGATTACAATGGGATCAGATTGGAACGCCTCCGGTATACTTCAGCCGGAGGTGTTTTTCATTAAGGAGGGGATTATAATGGAGTCGAGTCAAAAATTTGCCTGGACTTGGCGCGTCAAGGAAGAGCGCCTGGATGCCTACGTGGAGATGCATTTGAACCCTTGGCCGGATGTGTTGGAGGAGCATCGCAAGGCGGGCATCCGGAATTATTCGATTTTTCAGCAGGGAAATCAGTTTTTCTATTGCTTCGAATGCGAGGATACGGAGGCGGCGTTTGCCTATATTGCGGCCAGCGAAGCGTGCCAACGATGGAACGCGATTACGTCGGGCATGGTCGAGGGCTCGTTCGATTTCAATGAGCCGCAGCCGATCGTGCCGATGAGCGAGGTGTTTTACTTGAAGTAGAAGGAACGGGCTGCAACTTAACTATAAATGACGGGAGGAATCGCGGATGAAATATCGCAGATTAGGCAAAACCGGGCTTAACGTTTCCGTGGTCGGGATCGGTACTTGGCAGTTCGGAGGGGAGTGGGGGCTTAACTACACGCAAGCGGAAGTGGACGCGATCCTTGACCGGGCGGGCGAACTGGGCATCAATCTGATCGATACGGCGGAATGCTACGGGGATCATTTGTCCGAATCGTTTATCGGCGATTACATCAGCCGACGGAAGCGGGAAGATTGGCTGGTTGCCACAAAGTTCGGACACCATTTCCATGAGCGGTTCACCCGGACCGATCAGTTCGGCGCCCGGGAGGTGCTGGAGCAGCTGGACACATCACTGAAGGCGTTGAAGACGGATTATGTGGATCTGTACCAGTTCCACTCCGGCCCCGACGCGGCGTTTGACAATGACGAGCTATGGACGTTGTTGGATAAGCAGAAACAGGCCGGTAAAATCCGCCACTTGGGCACGTCGATCGGTAGCAACGACAACCTGCATCAGACAGAGGCGTCAACGAAGGTCGGCTCGGAAGCGATTCAAGTCGTATATAACCGGCTCGATCGCGTGCCGGAAAATCGGGTATTCCCGTCCTGCGAGCGCCAGGACTTGGGCGTACTGGCCCGCGTGCCGCTGGCAAGCGGATATTTGAGCGGAAAGTACAAGCCGGGTGCCGTATTTGGCGAGACCGATGTGCGGCATCGCCATGACCCGGAAAGCACGCGCCGCAAGCTGGAGGAAGTGGAGGAAATCCGGAGAAACGAGGTGCCGGAAGGCGTGGACATGGCCCAGTGGGCATTGGCCTGGTGCCTGAAGAATCCGATCGTCAGCACGGTGATTCCCGGCTGCAAGAACCCGGCGCAGGTGGAGGCGAACGCCGCGGCGGCGGAGTTGGAAATCTAGCAATTGGCTTTGAAATTTGACGATATACGAGAATTCCATACCAATAGACCAATAAGGCGACAAAATTTCCTCTTATTGGTCTTTTTTTATTGACTATTGTCAAATTTAGGGTTACTATCATACATATACTGGTATTTTAGAAGTTTATGGTGTTGCTTGATGTCAATGGATGTCGTTTGGTTGCTCTACAGGTCGGACGGCGTTTCCGGCTCGTAGAAGTAAGCGGAATTGGTTTGGGGGGTGATAGCTTTTTGATATCCACAACCACGATTCGCGCAGAACTGGAAGATTACATCAAGAGCGAAGGGACAACCCTGCATCGCTTTGCAGAATCTGCCGGGGTCAACGTCGGGACGTTAAGCGGAATTATTAACGGCAACCGGCCGATTGCTATCGGGCAACTGGATCGGATTACGACAGCGATGGGGCTTCCCGAAGGACACTTCTACGATTTATACGCCGATGAATGTTTTATTTCAACCGCACCGCATTGGCGCAGGCTTCGCCCGTTCTTGCTGAGATGTGCTGAACTGCAGCGCCATGATTGTATCAAACAGGTACTGAACCGACTGCTTGAAGACTTGAAACAGGTCGCCGGCATATTCGAGACCGCCGAAATAATGTATGAACAAGGCTGGAAGGAAGCCGCCGTCATTCTCTATGAAAGCGTCATCGAAAGCGAGCGATCCAATCATTCGGAACGGTTGGCGATGAGCTATTATCGGATTTTTCAGATTTATCAAGCTGATGGAAGAAAAGGGTATAGAGCAGCTATTCAATTCTTGCCTTATCGATATCGCTTGCCGGAATATTATGCGCTTGACGGATTACTCATGCTCGCTGAAGTTTACGCTGTGAGGATGAATTGGATCGAAGTCGAGAATTATGCCGACGAGTTATGTGAATTTTCCAAGAGGCTTTATGAGAGAAAGGTATGGAAACATGCTGATTTCCGTCCTGTTCGTCCGCTTGTCATGTACTACGGAAAATCCTATTTATTTAAAGCGATGACGTATGAGTACCGGGGGATGTTTGAGGAATCTAAAAAGTGGATTGCCGAATACGCCGATCTAAGCTGGTTTAACGGCTTAGATGAGGCAGGTGTGGAGGAAGTCGAGCGGTTGAAAATGTTTGCCGAGGCTAATTACATGTGTGCAGACATAAAAGCAGGAAACCGATCGAGAATCCCCGGGTACATTCAATTTTTGGTAGAGCACCCAGATGAAATTATTGAAGGATTGATCACTTTAATAGAATCGGCGAATCGCCACAACTTCTATATTGATGATGTTATCGGAAAGTTTTCAACAGAGATCGAACAATATAGGCAAACGGGTAAAGATAATTGGTTTTCGCAACGTGCAGCCAAAGAACCCTCATATATATTTCGTTGTGCCTTCTTTTTCCAGAACTATGCAATTTACAACCTCCGCAAAGATTTGCACAGGGAAGGCTTAATGAACATTTTGCACAGCATGCAACTATCCATAAATTTAAACAGCAAAGATCTCATCGTAAACAGCATGGTTATTTTTGAACTGAACCGTCAGTTTGCTTCGGAAACGCAATGTAAGGACTATTATGAACTATGTAGAAAGGTGTGGGAAAATGAAAAAGAAAATGTCTTGGGTGGTTTCGGGTATGCTTATGCTTAGTTTCGTATTTTCTAACAGCTTTATGTCTCTCTTGGCTCATGGCTGGTAAATGATTCTCGGATTTTTGAGTTATACACAATTTATAAAAAATACTTGTTTTGTTCTTGGGGTCAGCCAATGCTGACCCTATTTATTTTCTTATTTCAAAAAATGGGAATTTTCTTGTTTCTTGCAGTATGTTTCAGTAGGCAATATTTGGCAACGTCTCCTAATATGTTCATAGGGTGATAGCTATGAATAATTCTGAGAAAATCAAACTCCGCATCGAAATAGAAAGACAAGAACTGAATCGGTTGGCACAGCGATATGGGCTTCGGCACAAGCGAGTCATTCATCAATCCGTCATTCTCGACGGGCTGATTAATAAGTATAACAAAATCATGTACGCCGATATAAAGATCAAGAAGCCCATCGCTTAGATGGGGGTTCTTTGGTCACTGGTCAATTTTTAGTTTTTAAACTTCTTTAATGGGCAATTGGGGCGTCTCGGCGGCTTTTTCCGGAGAGAACCGTTTCGACAGTAGCCTCCGTGCGATCTCTTGCGTTCGATAAGTGTGCCTCGCATCAGACATTTCATGTAACGAACTCTGATCATACTAATCGCTCATTTTCTGGACATTTCTCGATGTAACGAATCCAGATATCGCGATTTGGCTCAAAAGAAGCGCTATGGGACAGCTTTACGGTCAATAAGGTTACCGGGTTCGTTACAATAATCGCCTGCGTTCAGTCGAATGCAATTAGAAAAACGCCGGCCCTGTTCCTTTCGGGGGATTCTTCGCAAAAAAAGCACACCGCGCAGCCCTAACGGGCGTTAACGCGAGTGTGCTTCACTTTTTTATCATCGTTCCCAGCTACGGATATAGATTAACGGAACGAGGTGACCAATCCTTGCAGCAGTGCGCGCACATCGTAATGGTATTGGTTAATCGGCGCAATCGGCTTGTCGAGGCCAAGCAGGCCGTAAACGGCCATTCGGGCCGCTCTAACGGAATATTCCTCGGTGAACACCACGTCGTCCGGAATTTCGCAAAACTGACTGATAAACGCCAGGTTGGTCGAGCCGTCCGGGATCACCTTCGGGCGGTCGCCGATCACTCTGGGCATAAATTGCGATGTAATATAAGGCATCATGCAGGGGATGCAGTTCGCCGTGGCGATGATCGCGTCCATGTCTTGCTCGAAATGCAAATGATGAAGCAGCTCGGTCAAGATTTCTTCGCCGGTGCACTCGGACATTTTCTTAGGCACATAATCGCCGACGCGATCCGGGAACAGTCCGTAACCCCAAAACACTTTCACGTGCTCCGGCTGGTTGCGGAAATGCGGCTGGTGCGCCAGCACGATGGACATCAGCCAGTTGGAATCCTTAAAGGTCACCAGCGCTCCTGTGCCCGCTTTATTGCGAGAGAAAGCCTCCATCAGATCGAAAAACCGCGAGTCTTGGCAAGTGACCGTAAACGACTCCCATTTGGACCCGTCGATATGATCGTCGAAGGAGGAGGGATTGCCGAGCCCCGGTTTTTTTGCAGCGATGCGATCCCACAGCTGCCAGGAGCTGCCCTTGCCATTTAACCGCGGGGCTGTCGTCATGGAGCCGAGGCTGTACCCTTCCGTCATCGAGCCGTTGGTAACGATCGCCAGATCGCCCTCCGCCAAATCCAGCACCCCCGGGACGCCGTCTTTAACATAGCGCATCCGCGTGACGGTAATGCCGTCTCCGTCTTTGAAATCGAGGTCGGTGACCGTGCATTTCAACGTAAAGTCCACGCCATGCTCTTCCAGGTAACGATGCAGCGGCAGGATGATGGAATCGTATTGATTGTACGGAGTGCGAGTAACCCCTTCAAGCGTATGAATCCGCGGAAACTCATGCATGAAGCGAATCATGTATCTTTTTAGTTCGACGGCGCTATGCCAAGGCTGAAACGCGAAGGTCGTCGCCCACATATACCAGAAATTGGTTTCGAAAAAATGCGGCCCGAACCAGTCGTTGATCCGCGCTTTGCCCATCTTTTCCTCCGGCGTCATGATCAGTTTGACCATGGCCAGCCGGTCGGCCATATCAAAGCCCATGGAGGTCACGTCCTCTACCTGGCCATCTTTATTCACCAGCCGCGCGTTGGCATGCGTGGGGTGGGCCGTATCGAAAGCGACGATTTCGTCCCGGACCGACAGGCCCGGATGGTCCAGCGAGGAAATCGAACGCAGCAAGTCCCATGTATTTTCATAAGTTTCGTCATTCAGCATCCGGCCGCCCCGAATGACGTACCCTTGTTCGCCGTTCCCGGCTCCGTCGTTGCTTCCGCCAAGCACCTTCATTTCCTCCAGGACGTGGATCTGCTGCCCGGGAAAACCGCAATCTCTAACCAGGAATGCCGCACCCGCAAGCGAAGCTATCCCGCCGCCGACAAAATAAACCTGTCTGTTGCTAAATTCCGCTGACATAACCGTCGCCTCCAAAGATTTTGATGAATGGGAACACCCTTAATGTAATCCCTCTTCGGTGCACACAAAATCATCAATGGGACCCGGCTGTCAAAAAAATAGACACTCGCAGGAGAGTGTCTAGGATTTCGACGGAAACGGCGTTTTTTCGAGCGCGGTAAAATTATCGCCGTTCGGCGAAACCGGGATCGTGCCGGCATTGCTCGTACCGCTGCAGCGCCCGCTCGAAATGGCCTTCGGCCAATTCGCTGAGCTTTTCAATGATGACTTCCGGCCGTTCCTTCATCCCGTCCCGCATCCATTGGATGACGAGCCCGGCGAACGCCAGCGTGTAAAAGTTGGCCAAAAACCGCTTATCCGCTTCCGCCACCTCCATGCCATCGGACACTTCTTCCACGACGCCCATGACCAGTTGATTGGTGACGGTATACAGATACGAATCAAGATGGTTCCGCGCCAAAGAGTTGAGCGTATTCAGGCAAAAGGCCCGATTGTCCTCGATATACTTGAAAATTTTATAGAATCCGCTGGTCCAGGTGCGATAGCTGCGCTCCCCGGCGATGGCATCCACCGCTTCCGTCTGGTAGATCCATCCCAGCAACTCGTATATGTCCTGGAAATGATAATAAAACGTCTGCCGGTTCAACCCGCATTCATCGACGATATGTTTGACGGTGATTTTGTTCAAGGGAACATGGGTCATCATGTTTTTCAGCGAGGCGGCGAGCGCCTTCTTGGTAAGGTGGGAGCTGGACAAAGGAATCACCTGCCTAGGATTAATGCACATCCTGTCGTTAGACATCTTAATTATACGCGGGTCCCGAGGCTTTCTCAAAAAGGGCGGAACAACGGGCGGCCCTATTGCAAGGGGTATCACAGGAGAGAAGCTTCTTTCGCTGTGGTGCTCCTTGTCTTACGGCCGATCAATGGGAAGGGGGCGCCGTAGGCTTCACTCCAAACCCCATCCGGTTCCATACAAAGATCATTTGGCGGAGAACCGCGCCTATTGCCGGATGGATTCCACCTCGACGACGGGAATCCATAGTTGATTCGCATCGTTAAGGCCTTGAAGCAGCCCGTTCAGCGTTCCGTCAACCAGTCCTTCAATCTGTCCGTCAACCGCTCCTACGGACAGTCCTTTATCCAGTCCGTCACCAAGTCCGTCAGCCTGATCTGCATTCCGTCCGCTCGTTTGACCGCCCAATTGCCCTTTCAGCACTTCTTCGATCCGACCTATCAACTGCTCGTCAATAGATTGTTCAGCGTACGTTTTGAAACGTCCCGTGACGGTTACATTTGCCGCTTCGGCGGGAAGGGAGAAATCTCCTTTTAGCAGCATCAAGCTATTGCTGCCCATGGCGAGCGCTTCTCCCGGCCCGGCGGAAATGACGGTGCAAGTAAAGCGGACAAGCTTGTCGGGATACTGGACGATATTGTCGGCGGAAATGTCCGCAATATCCTGCTTAATGCTTGCAAACTGATAACCGTCGTTTGAACGAACGAATATCGCCGTTTGTCCTTCACCGGGGCCAACCGGATTAACCACTTGAAGGGTTCCGTCCGGCTGTAAGGTTAGGCTGTCTCCCTCGATCGCATAGAGTAGCGTAATATTGTTCTCTCGTGCTTCAAATGCGGTATAGAGGGCATTTCTCGTCTCGGACGCCGCTTCAATGACGATGACGGGATTCCCTTCCGCGCTTAGGACCGGATCGATGGCGACCGCGCGAATTTGTTCTTGCGGAGTCAGATCATGATTGGATAAAATCTGAACGCTTTCGTCCGCGCTCATTCGGCCGAAATACAACTGATTGTTCCGATCGGTTGCCGCGACGTAGACCTTCGATCCAAAATTGTCCCGCCCACTCGCGACATGCTCATAGCTGCTTCCATCCGCCGGGGAGGGAAGCAGCCGGACCGGTTCAGCCAAAGTCCAAGCCAACTCGGTCGCGCTTATTTCCGCCTGCGTATCCTGATAATGGCCGATGGCCGCGTACAGATCGATCGCTTCCTGATAATTGCCGTTTACCACATTTTTCCCGGCTTTGCGCATCAGGTCGCCAATACGACTCTTGGCCAAGGAAAGCACCATGGACTCCGGATGGGAGGAGCTTGCGAATGTGTCGAACTGCTGAGCATGGATGGCGAAAGCGGCGTAGTCGGCGTTGTCCCAGTCCTTTTTCAAGAGTTCCTCTATCAAGTGATCCACTTTGGCAACGATCCAAGGGGCTTCCAGGTTATTTGTTTGATATGCTGCTAGCGTGGAGGAGGCATCGTCCAGCATGGATTCAACGAACCCTCCGGCAACCAGGCGCGTTAGCTTGGTTTCGTCATAGCTTTGAAAAGCCGCCTTTACCTCATCAAGCCATTCTTGCTCGGTACCGAAGAAATGAGCGGGAATGCTCAGCAGATTCCTTTTAAAAGATTCATCATCATAGTTGGAAACGGTTAGGTTTTGCTCTAACTGCCGCAGAAACATGGACTTGAAATTTTTAAAATAGCTGGTGAAGCTTTGCGAAATGCCATAATTTTCAGAGATCTGACGGTAATAGCCGCTATAAGGACCTTCCGGGGTCATGTAACGGCTCCGCACCTGCTGAAGCTTGGCGTAGGCATTCATAAGAAGCTCGAAATCATGCTCACTATCCGCTCGGGAAGCTTGATCGGCAATGTCCCCCAAATCGCCTTTTATGGCGGAAATGGGAGCAAGCTCCTCCAGCCGCGAGGAAATAAGCTCCTCCTTGTAGCGAATGCTCCTGTTCATTTGTGCCTTCCGATACCAGTCCTCGGCTTCTACAAGGCGCTTCTCCTGGAATAAGCGTTCCGCCGTTTCAATGGCGGTAAGCTTCTGAGAAATCCCGATTCCTTTGTAGACCAGCAAAGGAATCGTCACTAAACATAACAAAATGAGCAAGTGATGCAGGGTGATCCATCTTTTAACCGTCATAGGCAGTAGACCTCGGCTTTATTTGCCCAAAGTCGGCATCCCACTCGTATTTCTCCTTATGGATGCGGGCCGTCTCGGCCATAAGCTCTCCCCAATCCAGCTCGGGTGAACCGGCGATCATCCGGAATAATCGGAGGAATCGATCCTTGGGAAGCTTGCGCGCATACCGGGCGATGAAGTCCGAATAAGCTAATACATAGCGTTTTAGCCGGATTGCGGCCGCGGCAACGCCCGCCAGAATGTCCTCTCCCCGTTCCATCGCCAAAATTTGCCGCTCGTATTGGATTACATATTGAAATGTTTTGTCTTTGATGAGCTCGCGTTTAATTTTGGCAAGCTCGCCAATATACGAAGCAAGCTCAGTATCGAAATCTTCCAGCAGGAGGGGCTCCAGTTCCAGATCCATATCTTTTCTTAATACGAAGGACTGCAAAAGGATTAGCTGCAGCTTGCGGATTTGATCGTTATGAACGATAACGGCAATTTCCCGCAACATTTCATAGGAACGGACCTCCTCTTCATGGGCGATTGCGGTTTCTAGATTACGAACCAGGCCTGCTGTGATTTTGTCGCGATCACGCTGGAAGAGTTCGCCCAGCTTGAGCGAAACGCGGCTATCGAGAGCCTGGCGGTGAACCCAAAGGAGCAGCCCGGACAGTAAAATCCCCGCTGCGGCTGAAATGGCCATAAGCTGAAAGGTCTGGCTGAATAGAATAGAGAGCAGCGTGAGAAATAGGCCCAGCAGCAGATCATTATGCCGGGCACGCCCCGCGGTATGTCGCGCCTGTTCCAGAACCGGGCGAAGGCCGGACTTGCCGCAGACGGTGCACTTTTCTTCGTTTAACGCGGTATAGCTCTGGCAATATTTGCAACATCTTAACTTTTCGTAGGCATATTTCGTGTTTAATGGAGGGTGGAGAATGACCGTTTTTTTCTTGTTCATGGTTCTCTCTCTCCACTGTTAATTAATTTTATCAGTCTTCTGTCGAGCTCCGGCGGAGCGACGATCCGGTTTCGGCGAGAGTAATAGATATAGGACTTTATGCTGACAAACAGAAACAGCAGTGCGAGGCACCCGTATGTAACCATATGCAGTTTCCTTTCGTAATTATTATGTTAGAGGAAGTTCAAAAAGTCATCTTTTGATCACGAAGCAGGCCATGAAGCGGATTCGACGTCGAATCTTGAATTCAGCCGGGCCTTCCGTTGCTCACGTAGCTTCCAGCTACGCTGCGCTACTCAGTCCCTAGCTTCATCCAACCTTCTCGGTACTCCAAACCTGACTTTATGAACACTTTCTATTAAGTGTAAGCGAATTTTGGCGAATCTCGCTTTTTTCAACCTTTCTTAAGGATTATCTATTATCATTAGTATAGTATATATCTGGAACTGCTTCACTTCTATCTCAAAACAAAGGGGCCATATTATGCAGCATCGTTATAGACAATCTGTACGTATATTAACGGTTATGATGATCTTTTGGTTACTGGCGTCCTCCACCGGCACCGCGATTTACGGGGCCGCGGCAGCAACGCAAGGAGCTCAGGCTCAGCAAGCTTCATCGATTGATGCCGTGCTCGTTGTCGATGTGAGCAACTCGATGAACACGAGCGACACGAATAAAGTCGGAAATGAAGCGATGAAGATGTTCATCGATATGCTGTCCGCCAAAGGCGACAAGGTAGGGATCGTGGCTTATACGGATAAGGTACAGCGGGAGAAGGCCCTGCTTGAAATTCAATCTTCCGAGGATAAGCAGGATCTAAAAGAGTTCATTGACGGGCTGGACAGAGGACCCTACACCGATATCGCGGTAGGCGTTCGAGAGGCGGTTAAAGTGCTGCAGAACGGGGCCGCTTCGGGGCATGAGCCGATGATCGTTCTGCTGGCCGACGGGAACAACGATTTCAACCAAAGCTCGGGACGGACGCAAAGCGAATCCGATCAGGAATTGGACGATGCCGTCGACGAAGCGAAGGCGGCTGGCATTCCGATCTATACGATCGGGTTGAATGCGGACGGCAAGCTGAACAAGGCGCCGCTTACGGAGCTGGCCAAGCAGACGGGGGCCAAAGCGTTCTCGACCAGCTCGGCGGAGGATCTTCCGCAAATCCTTAGTGAAATCTTCGCCAGCCATTTGAAGCTCAAAATCGTACCTATTCAAAGCATGACAGGCACCGGAAGCTTCCAGGAAGTGACGATAAACGTGCCGAATGCCAACGTGCTTGAAGCCAATATTTCCATAATGTCCTCCAAGCCGGTTGAGGCGGAGCTGGTTAACCCGTCCGGCGGCAAAGTGGCGATACCTTCGGACGATGTGATTTTGTCCAAGTCGAAGAGTTATTCCCTGATTAAGCTGCTAACTCCGGCCGAAGGGGATTGGAAGCTCAGGGTGAAGGGGGCGGCCAAGGACAAAATCGACATCAATCTCGTCTTCAACTACGATCTTAAGCTTGAGATGGATCCGGTTGCCTCGAAGAACTACAAGCCGGGCGATGAGGTGGCTATCGGGGCGTATCTGACGAGCAATGGGCAGAAGCTGCCGAATGACGAGCTGTATACGAACATGAATGCGGTGCTCATCGTTAAGGATCTGGATAGCGGGAATACGGAGGAAGTAAAGCTGAACAATGCGGGCGACAAATTCGAAGGAACGCTCCGCTTTGCCGCGGCCCATGAGTATGAATTGAAGGTCCGCGCGGAGGAAAAAAGCTTCTATCGGGAATCCGACCCGGTAACGCTGAGCGCCAAAGGCAATGCAGGAGGGGCGGCTACTGCGCCTTCCAAGCCGGCGGCAGAGGATGAGGAGAAGCCGTTTCCTTGGCTGATTGCGGTTGTTTCGGCAGTAGCACTGGCCGCGATCGCTGCAGCCGCCTATTTTATCGCCAGCGCGGTCAAGAAGGCGAATCGGGGCTTCGTTGGCCAGATCGTCCTCGAAATACGCGACGAGAACACGAACGAGAAATCCTTCCCGCAGTATAAGAAACTGACGGCGTTTAAGGGCAAGTTTAATCTCCATCAACTGCTGCAATTGGCGCCCGAGTTGAAGGAAACGGAGAAAATCGTGTTCACCCCGGCCAAAGGAGATCGCATAACACTGCGCAACGCCTCGGCCGCGCCCATTGAGAAATCCGGCCGGGCTGTAGAGGCGGCCGCCGGGCTTGAGCTTAAGAGCGGGGACCGCGTGTCCTTGTCGCTGCAACAGATCGACAAGACGATTTTTATCGAGTACCTCGTGTGATGCTGCCCTGATCCGTACAATCCATAGTTCAACATATATAACCCCAATTTAGGAGGACAAATAAATGAAGCCGATCGTTAGAGAGCATATTCAGCAATTGGACGTGTCGCTGGGCGGAGGGATCGTCAGCGATAAAATTCGAGTAGACACGATTGATAACCCGATCCTCATTATCGGCCTGGGCGGAACCGGGATCGACGCCCTGCTTCGCTTGAAATATCAAATTAACCGCAGATTCAGGCTGCCGGAAGATCCGTTGTCCAAGAAAAAACGCGATAAGCCGGACAATGTGGAATTTCTCGCTTTTGAGACCAACGAGCAGGATCGCAGCAAAAGGTACAAAGGAATCGGGCTCGATCCGATCAATGAATTCGTGCTGCTGTCCAACCCGGAAATCGGCGGCCTGCTGCAAAACCGCAGTATTTTGGAGCCGTACATAACGGATTGGCTGTCCCCCGAGCTTAGCATCACCGATGGCATGAACGGCGCGGCAGGGGTCCGTCAGGCGGGACGGCTGCTGTTGTTTACGAAGATTAACCAGGTCGTGCAGGCGATTGACAAGAAGATCAAAACCTTGTCCGTAGGCACGAACAAGAAGCTGATGGTGTTCTTGCTTACCGGCTTGTCCGGCGGTACGGGCAGCGGTTGCTTCCTTGATATCGCTTATATCGTGCGGGGAATTATCGAGCGCGACCATGGCTCGGCGGGAATCGACCGGGTGAACACCCTGGGGTATTTGTTTACGCCGGACATCAATCTGTCCAACAAAAGCCTTAGCGAGCACACGCGCGAGTACATTAAGAAAAACGGCTACGCCGCGCTCAAAGAGTTGGATTATTGGATGAACGTGGATCATCGCGGCGAAAGATTCAGACAGCAGTACGGCAACATTTTGAACGTCAACTCTCCGCTGCCTCCGTTTAATCTGTGCCATTTGATTTCGGCGACCAATACGGAGGGCAAGCTGCTGGAGAATGCCTATGACTACTGCATGAACGTTACGGCGGAGAACATCACGAACTTTATGGCGAACGAAGAGAAGCAGTCCGGCGAGGAATTCGCCATCCATGACTATATCAGCAATATCCGTACGAATATCGCGCAAATGAACAAAGTCTATCCGGCCAACTATGAATACAACATCATCGGGGCCTCCTCGGCCGTACTGCCGATCGAAGAGATGACGACCTATTTGGCTTATCGGCTGTTCGACAAGATGGAGAAGATGTTCCATCTGGCTCCGACCCAAGAGGATGTGGAGAAGTTCGCCCGCAAGCTGGGCGTCGATCTGGACAGCGTCGTCAAAACCTTCGAAGCCCGCGTGCCCGAGCCGCTTCCGGGTTACGAGAACAGCGAGCGGCTGAGTTATGCCAACGTCGTGAAGACCCAAGTGGTGAACATGGACACGGAACTGGAGCAGACCTTCCTGGCGCGGGCCAGGGAAGAATACATCAAGGCCAAGAAGCAACTGCCGGGCGAACTGCTAGAGCAATTCGGCGACCAGATTCGCCGTCTGTTTTTGCATCCGGAGCAAGGCCCGTTTTATGTATCCCGGCTGATTTATACGGAAAAAGGCTTCTGCCTGCTGAACATGCTGCTGTCCTATATCGAGACGCTGCGCGAGAATCTATTGCGCATTCCCCGCGACATCGAGGCTGCGCAGGACCTTTCGCAAGAGAAGCTGGGCGACGCCAAGAGCGCGTTCGTGTCCAAGGAGAAGAAGAAGAACGCCTATATCGACGCCAAAATCAATGAATATTGGCTCCATGCGGATGTCCAGCGCACCGAGCAAATGATCGAATTTTACGAGGATCTGTACGACTTGCTCAATCGGGAAAACAATCGCATTTACAGCGTGTTCACGGAAATCCTGAACGCGCTCAGCTCGATTTTCTCCAAGAACGGGGACATCTTGACGAGCGGCGAAGAGCAGGTGGATCACAAGGGCAACAAGACCTATTATTGGAACATCGTCAGCGTGCCCGATATTTCCAAAGTGGTCAGCGGCATTATGGAGCAGAAGGATGTCGACGATCTCATTCGCGATTTCGCAACGGAACTGCTGGACAACTCGAACCAGTGGGTCAAGGAGCAGGAGATTGATATCGTCAGCTCCATCTCCGATTTCCTCACCGATAAATTCGGCGATCTCATTACGAAATCGATGGAGGATTTCCTGATTATCAAATACGGACAGGACGAACCGATCGAGAAATTCGTCGAGCGCCATATTGCCGGCAAGCTGGATGAAGAAGCCGTTCCGGTATTCCATTTGTCGAACAGCACGGGCAATCTTCATTTTCCTTCCTGGGGTTTCGTATCTGTTCCGGTGCAAGCCCCAAGCATCCTGAAGGGGATTCGCAATTACCAGAACAACGCGATCGGCAAGTCGCATTTCACGGTGAAGGAGAGCGAAGTGAAGAACCGCATTTTCTGGCTGAATACGCGCAACGGGGTCCCCTTGTTTGTCTATACGCCTCTCAAGGTTTATGAGGAAAGCTATGAACGGACGATTCTGGACAAGGAAGGGATCGGCCGGCACCTGGTACAGACCGAAATGAACAACTGGACTTACCTGCCGTCGCCCATTCCGGAGAAGTCCTGGGGAGATACCTACGTCAACCCGCGGGTGAAAAGCTATAATGCCCGCGTGCGCGAAGAGTTTGCCAAAGCGCTGGCGTTCAAGGTCGTCGCGGAAAAGGACGCGGATCAAAATACGAGCAGCCGTTATTCGGTCGTGTTCACGAAGCCGTTCTCCCTGCAGGATAAGCTGGCGGCGTACGACATGCGCCTTGATGCGGCAAAGCCGAATTTGGGCGAAGTGAAGCGCGCGTCCCTTGAACTGAAACGGCTGCTTGCAGAGGGACTTCCGCAGGAGGGCGTAAAGGATATCTTCGGCAGCATCAACGAGGAGATGGCCAAGGAGAATCTGATCCGTTCGCCGCAACTGATCGCCCGGGTGCGGCAGGAGATCGCCAAGTACGACGAAATCGCGGCGAAGGCGGCGAAGCTGGATGCGGTACTGGCGTTGCATCAGGATGAGGAGAAGTGGCTCGAGCAGTTCATCGAGGCGCTGTATACCGGCACGGTGACGAAGAAAGGCGCGTTGTATGTCTACGACCGCGAGCCGGAAGAAGAGGCTTGGGAGCCGTTTGCCAACCTGATGAAAAGCCAGAATTACGTGGAGTATGAAGTGTTCACTCATTTCAGAGGCCTGGATGAGAAGAGCCACAGCGCGTTGATGCGCAAAGCGTCGCGCCGTGCCGCGGAGATGACGGCTTCCGAACGGATCGAGCCGCTAATGCAAACGTTGGATGAGCTGGCCGAACGATTCCTTGAGGGGCGGGACTCGCTGGAATATGAACGGGTTGCGCTGGCGAACGGTGAAGATATGTATCAGTTCTACAAGCAGATTGCCGCGAAGCTGAACGATATCCGCAGAAGGCTGAAATAATGGTTAGGCAGAAGTTAGAGCGGTTCGCCGCCGAGTATGACCGGGCTGAAGAGCGGCTTGCCGGCCAAGGCGACGACCAGAGCAGCATTCATTATCCCGCCGTATTTCTGTTTATCGGAGACCAAAGCCGCGAGGCCATTGAGCCGATCATGCGAATGAACGAGAAGAGATGGGAGAACAGCGAAGGATTGATTTATTTGTTTGCGGGCTCTGCCGAGGGGCCAGCCACCGCCCGTCTGCTGGAATATCATTTTCCGGTAGCGGCGGAAAAGGAAGCCGATTCGCGAGCTTTCCGCCGCGATGTATACCGGCGGTTTTATGCCGACGCGCAAGGCTTGCCGGGGCTGAACCGGATGTTGAGGCAGGCCAGCGGATCGTTGGCGGAGCTGGGAAGGTTGTATCCGTCCTTCGATCGGATTCGGCTCTCGGTCATTACGCGGGTCGATGATCCGCTTAGTGTGCTGGTTCCGGAAGTATCGCTGCTGGCGGAAGCGATATTCCGCCAGTCGTTCAAGGCGGTGCAAATGGATTTGTACGCCTTGATCAACGAAAGGGAAGGGGCCGAAGCTTTCGGATACAGCAGCTCGCAGGGCGTGGCGTTTCTGCGCGAACTCAACCTGATGCAGCAGCCGGATTTCGAATTTACCGCCCCGCTGCAGGTGACGGAAGATGGGTTTTCGATCCCGGTTACGCATCCGCCTTCGCCACTATTTGACCTAGTCTATGTTCTATCGGACCGCGATGAACGGGGAATTGCCTCAAGCCGCGGGATGCAGGGCTGCTATGAGGCCATCTCCCAAATTAGCCTGCTGAAGAACAGACAGTATAAAGACGAGTCGTTTCACGCGAATAATGCGGCTTATAACAATACTTCCTTTAAAAACAACCTGATGACCGAATCCGGGCGGCAGGGCTTTGTATCCGCCGGATTGTCCAAGGTGAAGCGGCCCAACCAGTCGATCGCGCTTGCCGTCCTGCATCATTTCTATAGGGGATTGCTCACGAGGATGAAGCGGGAGCCCGCGTTATCGACGGCGGAGAAACTGGCCTTTTTCGGAGTGGATGGGGGGGCTTTGGATCGTGCCGTCCTGCAAATGCTGCCCTCGGAGGAACGCTTGAACGAAATGCATGGCTTGATGACGAATGACATCGGTTATGGAGCTATCCGCAAGCTGTCCCTGAAGGAAGCCGAGGAGGCCTTGTTCGGCGGGGGAGGAGAAGCCTTCTTCCGCAGCAATTTCCAAGAGGAGGCGGCGCGCCGTTTGAAGGAGTTCCGAGCTGGCGAGCAGCTTGAAGCGGCCATCAAGCAGTCGCTTGCCTCCCGCCCCGAGGTGGGGGTATACTCCTTGGCTGCCTGGACGGCGGACGAGGCGGCGGACGGAGCCTCAAGTATTATGGATCAGCTTAGAAACAGCCGCAGGGAAACGGAGATGCTGCTGGCGTCGGCCCAAGCCGAACTGGAGCAATTTCGCCAAGGCCGGGTGGAAGAGCAGGGGTTCTCGCGCCTTCCGCTTATGGATCGGCATAATTTGCGCAGCCTGATCCGTTATTTATTCGACCGCGTATATGCCAAAAAAAGAAGCATTCTGCTGCTGGAAACGAAGCTGATGCTGATCGTTAAGTTTGAAGAAGCGATTCGGCAATGCCATGACCGGTATAGCGCAGTGGTCCGACAGTTGGAAACGTTGGAGCAATTGCTGCACGACACGGCACGGAGCAGCATCGAGACCGCCGATGATTATATCGGACAGAATATCATGGAGTACTATGAGCGGGTTACCGCCGACATTATGGAGCAGTGGGAAAGCAAACGGGGCAAACAAGCTTTTTTTGCGGACGGTACGATGGGGGATTCCCGCCGCTTACTGGAGCAGGGGATCGAGGGCTTGGCGGATCGGCTCATCGAAGTCTGCCGGATGGCGGTCCTATCGTCGCCGATGTTCTCGCGCACGTTCGAAGAGGAGCTGTTGCAACGGGCCAATGTGACGGTAGAATACGGCAACAAGTCCGTGCTTACCAAGGAAGAGCTGTTCAAGAAGCTGTACCGCACCCTGGAGGAGAATGCCGCGATCCAGCTTCGCCTGTATGATTACACCCAGGAGCATCGTTATGAGGAAAAATATGTGTTTGGCGACTTTACGAGCGAGTTCGTGCAGCATATCTTCCGGGCAGACGAGTCTTCCAGAATCTACAAGCTTGGATGCGTGCATGAGAAGAACAGCAGCGGCGTAGAGAAGCTAAACCTGATGGGCGGCTTCCATCCCGAGGATCTGATGTATTACGTGAACGGAAAAGTATACTATGAAACTTATGCAAAGAACGGGTATGAGTTCCACGGAATCGACAAATCCAGGCTGCCGGAGCTAGACCGCATATAGCAGTAGTTTTTCTTGCGATACAAGGAAGCTGAGGCTTAGGCGTCTATTCTTTCTTATATCTTCAAAAGATGACTTTTTGAACTACCTTTTAAAGGAAGGAAGTGCACGAAAATTGCAGCGTAAAATAAACTGGCTTCTGGTGCTGTTCAGTCTCATTGGCGGAGCCGTCGGGGCCGTTGCCGGCGAGGTGCTGCTTGGCCGGCTATCCGACAAACTGCCGGGATTCACCGTGATCGGGCTTTATTTCGGCATCCTGGCCCTGTCCGTCGGAATATTCTGCTTGGTCGCGGAAATGATCTCCCCTCGTTTAAACGGGACATCCTGGAGGCAACGGTATGTCGGTACTTCGTGGAAGCTGCTCGTTCCGGCGACCTTGGTCATGCTCCTGATCGCGGGAGCGCTCTTTGAATTTTTATACGAGCTGAATGTAGGCCGGGCGAGAACGGTTAAAGATATCGTGTTAATGATCGATAATTCCGGGAGCATGCAGGAGACCGATCCGGATGACCGCCGTTATGAAGCGGCAAAATCCCTGGTTGCCCGAATGGATAAAGACAAGAAGGTTGCCGTCGTCGTGTTCAATGATCAGCCCGAGCTTATCCAGCCTTTTATCCGTGTGCGCGATCAGGGCGCGAAGGATGAGGTGTACGCCGCGATCGACGCACTTGAGCCTACCGAGGCGGGAACGGAGATCGGCAAAGCGCTGCAAGCGTCGATGGAGCAGATCAAAGGGCAATCCGGCTCCAGAGGCGCCATGGCGATTCTGCTGTCGGACGGGGTCAGCTCCGTTAACCTGGCGGAAGTGCTCCCTGACTACCAGGAGCGGGGCGTGGCGGTTAATACGATCGGTCTGGGCCTTAGCGCACCCGGCGGCAATATCGAGGGGGCGGCGCTGCTCAAAGAAATCGCCGCTCAGACCGGCGGACAATTTTATGATGAGGCGGATGCGTCCAATCTGACTTTTGTTTTCCAGGAAATATACGACAACAACCTGGATGAACGCACTTTAGTGACGGAACGTACCGGAACGATGGAGAACAACGCGTACTATATGATTCTGAGAATCGTGTTTGTGCTCGGACTCGGTGCGCTGCTTGGTTTGGCGCTGGGGATGATGTTCGACAACCGGCATTTGGCCAGAAGCTTTACCCTAGGCGGGGCTGTATCGGGACTGCTTGCGGGCGTCCTGCTGGAGCAGGGCCTCGGCGGATGGCCGCCCGGAGACGCGTTGATCCGGCTGTTAGCCTGTCTCGTGCTTGCCGCCGTGATGACGATGTTCACGCTCGTCGTGCCGATCGGCACGAACGGGGCCCAGGCCGTCATGCGCCGCAGGGGAGCTGTGCTTCAAGACGGCGCGGTCGGTTATCGGGAGCCCGGCAGAAACCGGCGCAACAGTGGATTCTAGAAACGAAGGGGGCATAGCGATGCGGTTCATCGAAGCAGATGACGGCTTGCCGCTCATCACGCAGGTAAGCTGCAAGATCGATGAGGATCACTGCAAGCTTCAATGGCAATGGCCCGAAGGCATACAGGCGGTTTATATCGACAAGCGGGCCGTGGACCGGGAACGGCAAGAGGGATATCGCCGTCCCCCTTCAGTTTCCGGATTGAAGCTGTATACCCGTGAAGAATACAAAGCGGCGGGAGGTTATCATGACCGGATCGAAGCGATCGGATTGATCGCCTATACGGTTTATGCCTGCTTAATGGATGACGGAGACAAGCGCCTGATTTATCAACCCGACGGGCAGAACACCGTGGAGTTCAGTGCGGGGCGGGCCAAAATCCGCTATTCTATCTCCCATAAGAGCGGTCTGCTGCGCAAATATAAGACGGTGCAAATTTCGGTGCTTGCGGAAGTGGAGATTCCGAAGGAAGCGCTTTGTTATGTGAAGAAACAGGGCAATTATCCGGTAAGCCTGGACGATGGCACCGTGTATCCTTTTCTGCGGGATTTTCCGCCGGGCAGAAGCACATTGCCTCCGATCGAGGTGGGGAAAAACGATTACGTAAGGCTGTTTTTCACCGACGGTCCTAAATACGGAAGAATGTATGAGCTGATTCCGGAATAAATGCACTGCGAGCGAGGAGGAAGAAACGATGGGGCTGTTCGAATGGTTTAAAAAGAAACCCGAGGCCGAAGCGCGGCCGTTATTTTACGATATTGTATGCCCTTATTGCTTTAGTAAATTCGGGCCGGACGAAGTCGTGTTCAGAGCGACGCATAGCCGTGAAGACGATGAAGACTACGCCCTCGGCGAGGATGAAGAGCTGAACAAATACAGGGAAAGATTTGGTCTCGATACCGTTTACGATATGGAGGCTGTTTTGCGTCCCCGGGACGTGCCTGAGGAGCATTTGATTTATTCGGATCATGTCCTGACCGGTTTGAATGACCGCTACGGCGAAGTGACGCGGCGCAGATTATGCCCGCATTGCCACAATGAGCTGCCGGTAACCGCGGGCAAAGTGCCGAGCAATATTATTTCCATTATCGGCGCTTCCCAGGTGGGGAAATCCGTCTATATGACTTCGCTGATTCACACCCTGCAGAATACGACGGCAGATCATTTTGACGCGGCCTGCATGCCGCTTAACGCGGAAATTAGCCGTAAATTCCGTACCCTATACGAAGAGCCGCTGTTTGAGCGCGGCGAATTGCTGGCATCGACCCAGAAAGAGAAAATGCAGGAGCCGTTTATTTTTCAATTTGTGTTCAAGGATGAGTCGAAGCCCCCGCTAACGCTGGTGTTCTTTGATGTCGCAGGCGAAGGAATGGTGGATCAAGACTACCTTGGCCTGCAAGGACAGCACATCAAAAACTCCTCCGGCCTGCTGTTCATGGTCGATCCGCTGCAAATCCGCTCGATCCGGGAGAAAATCCGCATCAATGCCGGAGACAATCCGGGCGAATGGGTATCGCAATATGATGAACCGCGTGATGTGGTGCTGACGATGTTCGGGGATTTCATCGCTTACGAGGATAAAGGAAAGACGGATATACCGACGGCGGTCGTGTTGACGAAGAGCGATATGCTTCACTCTTTGAAGGATGAAGAAGGAGAGTATATCAAATCGAACAGCAATATTTTTAATCATGTGGTGCATCGCAAATATTTTAATATCTCCGAATTTGAAAATATCGACGGCGAAATTCGCCGTTTTATCGAGAAGGTGGACCGGCCCTTCAAAGGCACGATGGACGTCTATTTCAAAAATACGGGGTATTTCGCGGTATCCGCACTCGGCAGCAATCCGATCGACCAGAAGCTGAAAAACGTCGTGCAGCCTATTCGCGTGGATGAACCGTTCATTTGGCTGCTGTATAAATTGAATTACATCGAGGGGAGAGAGTGATCGTGAGGCATACTTCTCCCGCCATGATTCAGCAGCAAATCTATACCCGAGAACGGAGCGGTCTATTTCGCGGAACGGAGGGCTTCGATACGGTTGCGGCTTCGGACGGGCTGGACTCCGTATTCATTAAGAAACAGCTTCACCCGTTCTGCGGATATGATGCACCTGCGGAACTGACCTCCCGGGGCGAGAAGGAGGGCGGCCGTTATCCGCCGGCGATCCATCTATTCCATACCGAGGGCGGGGATACGGTACTGGGACGCAGCATTTATCAGCCGGTGGACTTTACCGGCTTGCGAAGCGCATTCCTGACGCATAATTACGTTATTCCGTCTGCGCGGCTGGATGAGATCGTGGCCGATTACGGCCGTTATCTTGAAGCGGATTATGCGGAGAAATATTTCCAGGAGATCGGCCGGGTGCTGCCGGAGCTTGAGCAGCTCCCGCAGCGTGCCCGGAACCCTCTGCTTCAGCAGAAGGGGCCATCCGGCCTGACGGCAGGGCAATTGCTGAATGAGCTGAAATTGGACGAGAAGAGCTTCAAGCAGCTGCTGTTTGCCGTCATGACGGCGGTTGGCGAAGGCAGAAAAAAAGTGTATGTTGCGCTGGATGTTCCGCCGGAGCAGATTTCGCAATATGCCGCGGCGCTGCTGAAAGTGCTGTTCGCTTGCCTGCCGTTCGAGCTGCGCCGCCGCTTCGGGTTTATCACTTATGCCAAGGAGGCGCAAAGCCGCAAACATATCCATCTGCAATTCGTGGAACGCGGAAGCCTGCGTCCGAATGACCGGGAAATCGAGAAGGAATATGTATTCGATCTCGCTGCCGGACGGCTGCCTCAGGATGACGTAAATGATGGACGGCAGCCTTATCTCGATTTCGTTTGGCGCGCGATCGATGAGCTTGACAGTCTGGAGGACTTCCATCGCTTTGCGGAGGAGATGCTTTCGGACAAAGGGCCGCAGAGTCGGGCTTTGTTATCCGGTTACCATGAGTTGTGCGTGTTTTATCAGATTGAAGCGGGCCGCTGGGATTTGTATGAAAATCATAAATTAACGGTGCTGCGGGGGCTGCTCGGTTATTTGGGGCCAGTGGGCTCGGTGGATTCCGGAATTCGTTTGAACGATATATTCCTGGCCGCCTTTGATCGGGAGTTTGACAGAATAAAACAGCGGAGTATAGCCGATCTGGCGGTAGTGGAATGCTTCAGGGATTATTACCGGCTGGATAGCCGGAATTACGGACCGAAGCTCGTCAATTATTTGATCCATGCGATTAACAACGCACTGGGGGAAGGCCAGAGGGAGCTTGCTTATGCCTTGTACGCGTTGGCCGAGAACCAGTCCGAGTTGAGCAAAGCCTTTTTTGGTACGGTCTTGAAGCATGACGAACTGTACCTCCGATTGTTTGAGCCGTACATTCAGAACAAGCTTGCGGAGGCGCAAGGGCCGAAAGAGGTTCTGAACCTCGTGCATGGCTGGACGGTGGCCCATCCGGATTTGCTGCGGAATGCCTCTTTCCGGGCATATGCCGTTGCTGGCCTGACGGAGAAGCTTCGCAAGCAGCAGCAATTGTTGCCTGCCGTACATACGGCGCTGGAAAGCATCCGCAAATGGGCAAGAACGCCGCTGCCTGACAGCGGAATGAACGTGGCCGATTCGGAACTGGCGGAATCTCTCTCGCTGGCCGCCAAGAACCTGCTGCTGCAAGAGTTGGAGCTGGACAAGCTGACCCGGGACCAGGTGGAATCCGCGCTGTTTTTGGATGGAGCGGACGCCTTTGCGGGGCTGCGGCTTGAGGGGAGGCAGCGCAGTCTTGCCGCCATGCTGCAAGCGCTGTACGCATGGTTTACGCTGCGGGAGCCCCGGGAGGATATTTTCCACGGACTGTCCGCGGGCGATGTGGAGCGGATTCAAGAGCTGGGACGCGAATGGCTGCAAACCAGCGTAGAACTGCCGCAGTTCTGCAGAATCGTGTTGGCGTTCTATCAAGGCTCCGAATCCGGGCCGGCGAATTACGGCCGCGTTCTGGATTATGTCCGTCAATACGCCAAAGAGAACGAGACGGTATACGAGTTCATGCTCTGGTCGCAAGGCCATCCGTTTTTTGCGGAATCCGGGAGCCTCGTTCCCGCATACGCATCGGCGCTGCGATCGTATTTCGTAAAGCATGACAGGGGCGCGTTTAAGAGCAAGGACCACTGGAACCGTTACTTCGACAAAGCGGGAGCGCCGCTGGCCAAGGTGTTCGCCGAGGCGCGATTGGAGCTGTCTTCGCCGCTTAAGCGATATCTCGCGCAAAACGGGAAAAAGGTCAGGGTGACCCTGCTCGTTCTGGCTTCCGGCCTGGTTGTGCTTGCCGGTGTTCTATTCGTCATGCAGCAGCAAGGGATGCTGGGGAAGCCAACGCCTGTTGAGGAAACCACCCCGCCGCCGGTTCCGCCGGCGGAGCCTGAAGTGCTCGTATATGCCGACAAGGCCATGAGCGACGAGGGGGCGGAAACGACTTCGCTTGTTTTCGTGTTCGCCGGAACGGAGCCGTGTGCTGCCTTTGCTCCGTCGAGCCTGACGATCGAATCTTCGGGACAACTCCCTCAGCAATTTGCGAATTTGAAATACGAAAATAAATGTACGGCTGAGGATATCGGTGCCGGAGATTCGGGAGCGACTGATCCGGTCAGTGCGGCCGACGGAAAGGCGGGAACCGAGGGCACGGAGAGCGATGATGCCGCAGTTGCCGCAGGGGGCCAAGACGCCGGACAATCCGGGAATGAGAAAACCGATTCAACCGGAGGAGCCAATGCAACCGGTGAAGCCAATGCCGACGATACGGCCGACACTTCCGATACGGAGAAGCCCGGCGATGCTTCCAAGCCCGATGCCTCTACCGAAGCCGGGACCGTGAACGAAGGAACGGAGGAATCGGCGCAGCCGTTTCGAGTTATCGTTTCATTAGGTCAGAAACTGGATGTGCCGGCAGGCAGTCTGATCAAGATGGACGATCAGCAGTTTACGGTCATCACCCGCGAAGAAGCCGAGTCCAAGCTCAAGCAGGCAGAGGTGCCGGAACAGCACGAGTAAAATGCAAAAATACCGTTGTTTTCCGCAAATCTGGAAGATTATAGTCAGATCGATGGAAACGAAGCAGGCCTCCGTCCGGATTTCCGGCGGAGGCCTGTTCGTTTTGCGAATTGACCGCATCAGTTCGTCTTGGACTTATTGTAAATATCGAACGCGACGGCGAGGAGCAGGACAAGCCCTTTGATGCCCTGCTGCCAGTCGACCCCCAAGCCGATCAGCGACATGCCGTTGTTCATCACGCCCATGACGAGGCCGCCGATAATGGCGCCGATGACGGTGCCGATGCCGCCGGATGCCGAGGCGCCGCCGATAAAGCAGGCCGCGATCGCATCAAGCTCGAAGTTGACGCCGGCTTTCGGCGTCGCCGAATTGAGGCGGGCGGCGAAGATCAGTCCGGACAGCGCGGCCAAGGCTCCCATGTTGACGAACACCCAGAACGTCACCTTCTTCGTCTTGACCCCGGACAGGCCGGCGGCCTTCTCGTTGCCGCCCAGCGCGTAAATATGGCGACCGGCGACCATCCGGCTCATGACGAAGGAATAGATCACGATCAGGAAGAACAGGATGATCAGAATGTTCGGCAAGCCGTTATAGGTAGCCAATACAAACGTAAACACGTTGATGACGGCGACGAGCAGCACGACTTTCGTTGCGAACATCCAAAACGGCGCCACTTCGAACTGGTATTTGAGCTGCGTCCGGCGCTCCTTCCATTCCTGCCAAATCAAGAGGAGGGAGAGAAGGAGCCCGAGAACGACCGTCAGCAGGTGCAGGCTGCCGCCGCCGAACCAGTCGGGAATGAAGCCGGAGCTGATGCGCTGGAACGATTTCGGGAACGGCGCGATCGACTGGCCGCCGAGCACGATCATCGTCAAGCCCCGGAACAGCAGCATCCCGGCCAGCGTTACGATAAATGCCGGTATTTTCACGTAAGCGACCCAAAATCCCTGCCAGGCGCCGATCAGCCCGCCGATAACCAGGGAGATGATGACCGCCAGATACGAAGGCATCTGCATATCGACCATCATAATGGCGGCCAAAGCGCCGATAAAGGCAGCGATGGAGCCGACCGAAAGATCGATATGTCCGGTAATGATGACGAGCACCATCCCGATGGCCAGCACCAAAATGTAACTGTTTTGCAAAATCAGGTTCGTAATATTGAGCGGCTTAAGTAAAATCCCGCTCGTCAAAATTTGAAACAGCACGGTGATGAATATCAAGGCGATAATCATGCCGTACTGGCGGATATTTTTTCTGAACAATTCGCTAACCGCTTGCATCTGCCTACCCCCTGCCTCGAGTCATCGATTTCATCAATACTTCCTGCGTCGCGTCTTCGCGCGCAACCTCCCCGGTAATCCGGCCTTCGCTCATCGTGTAGATGCGGTCGCACATCCCGAGAATTTCCGGCAGCTCCGAAGAGATGAACAAGATGCCTTTCCCTTCTTCCGCGAGCTGATTGACGATCGAGTAAATTTCGTATTTGGCCCCGACATCAATGCCGCGCGTCGGTTCGTCGAGAATCAAAATTTCCGGCTGCGCGTAGATCCACTTGCTGAGAACGACCTTTTGCTGGTTGCCGCCGCTCAGGTTGACCGTCTTTTGCAGGATGCCCGGGGTTTTAATGTTCAACTTGCTCCGGTACTCTTCGGCGACCAGCACTTCCTCGCGTTCGTTAATGACGCCGCGGCGGGACAGCTTGCCGAGGGAGGCGAGCGAAATGTTGCGTTTGATGTCGTCGATCAAAATCAATCCGTATTGCTTGCGATCTTCGGTGACATAAGCGACGCCGTGCTCGATCGCCTGGCTGATGTTGTCGAACCGCACCTCTTGGCCGTGCAGGAACAATCGGCCTTTGATATGCCGCCCGTAGGAGCGGCCGAAAATGCTCATGGCCAGTTCCGTCCGGCCCGCGCCCATCAAGCCGGCGATGCCGACGATTTCCCCGCGGCGGATGTTCAGGTTAATGCCGTCCAGTACCTTGCGCTCTTCCTGTTGGGGATGAAACGCTTCCCAGTCGCGAACTTCGAAGATGACCTCGCCGATCCGGGGAACCCGCTCCGGATAACGGTGGGTAAGATCGCGGCCGACCATGCCTTTGATGATGATGTCCTCGGTCACCTGATCGGCCTTCATATCTAAAGTTTGGATCGTCCGTCCGTCGCGCAAAATCGTAACCGAATCGGCGACTTTGCTGATTTCGTTCAATTTATGCGAAATGATGATGGAGGTAATGCCCTGCTTCTTCAGTTCAAGGATCAGCTCCAGCAAGTTGTCGCTGTCGGTTTCGTTCAACGCGGCCGTCGGCTCGTCCAGGATCAACAGCTTGTCCTGTTTGGACAACGCTTTGGCGATTTCGACCAGCTGCTGCTTGCCGACGCCGAGCTCCAGCACGCGAGTGGCCGGCGATTCGCTTAGCCCCACCGTTTCCAGCAGTTTTTTCGTTTTGACCGTCGTCTCGTTCCAATCGATCAAGCCGCGTTTGCTTTGCTCGTTGCCGAGAAAGATATTTTCCGCAATGGAAAGGTACGGGATCAACGCGAGCTCCTGGTGGATAATGACGATCCCCAATTGTTTGCTTTCCCTGATATCCTTGAACTCGCAAACCTTGCCGCCAAACAGGATATCGCCCTCATAAGAGCCGTGCGGGTACACCCCGCTGAGCACCTTCATCAAAGTGGATTTGCCGGCCCCGTTCTCCCCGCACAGGGCGTGGATTTCCCCTTCCGCTACCTTAAGATTGACGCCTTCGAGCGCCTTGACGCCCGGGAACGTTTTCGTAATGCCCCTCATTTCCAAAATCGTGCCGCTCAAGTGCCGTCACCTGGCCTTTCCCTCGTGGTTGAGAACATAGCGGCGGCCACGGAAACGCGTGTCCGCCGCCGCTATGTGTGTCTCTCTATGCCAATGCTAGAGTCCCAAGTTCTCTTTGGTGTAATAGCCGGTGTCGACGAGCGCCTTCTCGACGTTGTCTTTATCCACCGAAATCGGTTCAAGCAGGTAGGAAGGGACGACCTTCACGCCATTGTCGTACGTTTTCGTATCGTTGACTTCGGCTTCGGTGCCTTCGAGAATGCTTTGGGCCATGGAGACGGCTTTTTTGGCCAGCTCCCGCGTGTCCTTGAAGACGGTTTGCGTTTGTTCGCCGGCCAAAATCGATTTGATCGATGCAAGCTCGGCGTCCTGCCCGGTGACGATCGGCATCGGCTTGCTGCCGGAGCCGTATCCGACTCCTTTGAGGGAGGAGAGGATGCCGATGCTGATGCCGTCATAAGGCGAGAGCACCGCATCGATATTCTCCGAGGAGTAGTGGGCGCTTAGCAAATTGTCCATGCGGGCTTGGGCGGTTGCGCCGTCCCAGCGCAGCGTGGCGATTTGCTCCATTTTGGTCTGTCCGCTGCGAACGGCCAGCTTGCCGGAATCGATATAAGGCTGCAGGATGGACATGGCGCCGTCGTAGAAGAAATAGGCGTTGTTATCGTCCGGCGAGCCGCCGAACAGCTCGATGTTGAACGGGCCTTTGCCGTCCTTGAGGCCCAGCTTCTCCTCGATGTAGGAGGCTTGCTGCACGCCGACCTTGAAGTTGTCGAAGGTGGCGTAATAGTCGACGTATTCGCTGTTCATGATCAGGCGGTCATAAGCGATGACCTGGATGCCTTGATCGTGGGCTTTTTGCAGCACGTCCGTCAGGGCGCCTCCGTCAATGGCGGCAATGACGAGGATCTTCACGCCTTTGGTGATCATGTTTTCGATTTGCGAAACCTGGTTTTCGATCACGTCTTCGCCGTATTGCAGATCCGTGCCGTAACCCAGGGATTCGAATTCCTTCACCATGTTGTTGCCGTCGCCCACCCAACGTTCCGACGACTTCGTCGGCATGGCGATCCCGACGGTTCCTTTCTCGCCGCCGCCCGAACCGCTGCTGCCGTTGCCTTCGTTTCCGCAGGCGGCCAAAACCAATACCATCGCTAAAGCAAGCAAGATTGCCGTCACCTTTTTCAAAGCTGATTCCCCCTAAGACTAGTTATGAATACGCTTTCAATAGGGAGTATAACAAGGGACCGGGTGAGGCGTATTTACACTGAATTGACTCTTTTTATAAAAATCGGACCAAATTTCGCAGGACAGGCAGGGGGGAGCCGGCGATTTGAAAGGGGGCCGGTAAGCAGCAGGCTATTCGGGTCACACAACTTGCCCTATCGAAGCTCAATGACGCTATTTGGCCTCATTCAAGGCGTTTTTGAATCTAATTTGATCCGTCTAAAAATTGGAAATGCCCAATTGAGGACTAATAACGTCTATGGTGTCCGAGAAATATATATGAAAATTCGAATAGAATTCGTGATTTTCGGCAACCTCGGCAGAATGTATATGGAATTTCATACTTAATTGGGCCTCAGGAAGACGGAAGCCGAGAATCTGTATGAAATATCGAATAGAATGAGCAAATTTTGCCGTTAGCAACGAAATGTAATCGAAAAATCAAATACAATTCAACGCTTGACAAGTACCTTGTACTTTAATGCAACGCTAGTGGCGAATGCGAGGGGGGGACGAAGAATCGTATAAAACCTGCGATCGTGACGTAATTACTCAGACCGAGCAGTTGCTGCCCAGCCGCACCGCTTCATGGCCTGACAAAATTTCGTCAGGCCGTTCTTTTCCCCGTCTTAGAGAAAACATAGGCGCTGGCTCGCGAAGCGGCAAAGAGCCGTTGGAGCCGCCTAAAACAAAAAAGAGGGGGAGCCTACTCCCCCTCAGTATCCTCGCCGGCGAACGCACCCTTCCGATATTGCAGCGGAGATATGCCAGTCGCGCGCTTGAATGCGGTGCTGAAGTAATGTTGGGTTTCGTAGCCGACCTGCTCGGCGATGTCGCTGATCGTCAGCTCCGTGGCATTCAGCAGCCGGGTCGCTCTGCGGATGCGGATTTGCGTCAAATAGCTGCTGAACGTCGTCCCCAGCTCCTGCTTGATCATGCGGCTGAGGTAAGCCGGAGAGGACTGCAAGGCCTGTGCCATCGCCTCCAGCGTCAGCCCGCTGTCGCCGAAATGCTCCAGCATATGCTGCTTGGCCCGGCGGACCAGCGGCGAGACGGCGACCTCCTTCGTCACCGAAGCTTTGCATCTGCGGTAAACGCCCTGAAGCTCCAGGACGTCGCCCGTTCCTTCGGCCAGGTGCACCTCAACGGCAATTTTCAAATGGGTGCGCACCGACGTTTCGATGCGGTGAAAATCGGCTTCGGCCTCCAGGCTCCAGAGCAGGATGACGATCAGTCCGAAGGGATCGCGGAAGATCGCCTTGGGGTAAGGCGAAAGCAGTTCGGCGGCGATATTCTCGACGGCGAATTCGTAGAGATGCCGTTCGTCTTCCCTTAATGCGGCCGGCGATCCGGCCGGCTCGGGCAGCCGGATGACGCCAAGCCAGTCGGGGCAGGCCTCCGGCAGCTGCAGGAACCGCAGCTGCTCCAGGATTTCGGCGGCGTTCATGCCGCCGTCCATCCAGGCTTGGCAGAACCGTTCCCGCAGCAGCGGATAGCTGCGGGAGATTTGCCGCGAAGCCGTCTGCCAATGCAGTTGCTTCGCAGCCTCCTCCTCGAGCTCGCCGCGGACCTGGCGCAGCACCTTTTCCAGCTGCGCCGGATTGGCCGGTTTCAGGATGTAATCCTTCACCTGAAGCCGGATCGCCTTTTGCGCATACGTAAATTCATCGTGGCCGGTGATAATGACGATCTTGCAATCCGGCAGATGCTCCCGGACCCGTTTCATCAGCTCGATCCCGTCCATGATCGGCATGTTGAGGTCCACGAGCAAAATATGAATGCCGTGCCGCACGGCCAGCTCCAGCGCCTCCTCGCCATCCTCCGCCTCCGCAGCGACGGCGAGCCTCAGCCCTTCCCAGTCCACGCTGTCCCGGATACCCTCCCGGATAATGCTTTCATCGTCGGCAATGAGCACCTTCCAGCGGAAGGCGGGCGATCCGGCATCCGTTTTCGGGTCAACGGGATAGCCTGCGGTCTGTTTCGGGTTGTTCCCATTCATGTATCGATCCTCTCCCATCTGGCTTGTTCGTCCCGAATGATCGGGTGGGTGACGGTTACGACGGTGCCTTGGCCTTCTTCGCTTTGAATCGTGAGACCGTATCGATCCCCGAACGTCAAAGCGATCCGGGCCTGCACATTCATCAGCCCGTAGCCTTTGCCTCCCCCGTCGGAATTTCCCGTAGGCTCCGGGCGGTCCACCCGGCTATCGTCGGATGCCGTAGCCGCGGCCTGCAATTCTTTCTGCAGGAGCGCCAGCCGATCCGCCGGAATGCCCTTGCCGTCGTCGCGAATCGCCATGACCAGGACGCCGCCGTCCTCGGCCGCCTCGATCACGATCTGCCCCGGCCCCCGGCGCTCTTTGATCCCATGGTAAATGGCATTCTCCACGATGGGCTGCAGAATCAGCTTCAGCACGTGCAACCCCTGAATCTCCGGTGCGATCTGCAAAGAATATTCCAGCTTGTTTTGGTAGCGTACCTGTTGAATTTGCAAATAACTGCGGACATGCTCGATTTCGTCGCTGAGCGGGATGATGTCGTTTCCTTTGCTGAGGCCGATCCGAAACAACCTCGACAACGACTCGGCCATCTCGGCGATGTCCCCGGCGCCTTTGCGCCGCGCCATCCAGTGAATCGTGTCGAGCGTGTTGTACAGGAAATGCGGCTTGATATGCGCCTGCAGGCTGCGCAGCTCGGCTTCCCGCTTCTGCCGTTCCTGCAGCTCCGTCAGCGTAAGCAGCCGGTTGATCTGCTGCAGCATGGCGTTGAAGCGGCGGCCAAGCAACCCGATCTCGTCGCTGCGGTCGCCCCAATGCCGAATCGTCAAGTCGCCGGCTTGGGCTTTTTGCATAAAGGAGGCCAGCTGGCCGATCGGCCTGGAAATGGAGTGGGCGAGATAAAAGGAAGCCGTCATCCCCAGCAGGCAGACGATAAAGACGAAGCTGACGACGAAAAAGCGGATTTCCCGCATTTCCGTAGCGGACTCATTCATGGGAAATACGCCGACCGTCGTCCAGTCCGTAAACGGCGAGTGGCGGTAAATAAACTGCAGCTCGCGGCCGCCGCTCCGCTCTGCGTACATTCCCGAGCCGTCTTTGCCCAGCCGATCCAGGGGAACGCGGTCGATGTAAGGGTCCGGCGGGGCGTAGATCAGCTCGCCGTTTCCGTCTACCACCGTCAAATAGCCCGTTTTGCCCAAGCGGATATCCTGGGCCGTCTCCGCGATGACCCGCAGCTTCAGGTCGATCAGCACGACGCCCTTGACCTGTTGCGTGTCCGGATCGAGGATCGCCCGGACCGCGGAGACGACCTCGCTATCTTTGTAACTGACGTGCGTCGTGACGTTACGGTCGTGCGGATGGCCGACGATTTTGAAAATCCCTTTGTTGCGGACCGCTTCCTTGTACCAGTTCTCCCGCGTTAAATTGTCCCCGTTTCTGGCGTACATTTCATTGCTGATGTACTCGCCCCGGGTGTTGACGACCAGAATCCCCGCGACTTCCGAATACAAGGTGGTAAAGCCCTGCAGAAACTTGCGGATCTCGTAATGATCGGTATCGGCGTCTGCGCCGGTGGCCGAGGCGTCCGCATTCGCGAATGCACCCGCCGCTCCGGCTTCCGCCAGGGCGCCGGCAGCGGCCTCGGCCGTCGCCGCGGCATCGCCGCCCTCGGCTTCCGGCCCCTCGAGAAACTGCAGCACCTCCGGGTTAAAGGAGATGAAGAAGGTCATGTTCTGCAAATTCTCCACGTAGGTTTCCAGCGACCGGTTCACCTTGCCGATCAACTGCAGCGTATTGTCGGTGATCTGGCGCTCGATGATGCGATCGACCGTCCAATTGGTCAGAACCCCAAGCCCGATCGAGGGGAGGATGCTGATCAGCAAGAAGTGCACGATCAATTTATAGCGGATCGGCAAATTGTTGAGCGAGAAGCGGCTCAGCTCCCAGGTTCGATTCCCGCGTCTATTTCGCATAGTAATCATTCACATTCTGCCGCGTCACGACGGTGATGCCGGTGTCCGCCTGCTGGGGAACCCCCGGCGCGCCGGGACTTTGCGCGCCGTTCAGATCATGCTTCAGCGAGAAAAGAAACTGCAGCGACCAATACCCCATATTCCAGGTGCCTTGCGCCATCGTCGCGGCAATGTCCCCGCTTTTGACCAGGTCGAGCGTGCCTTTGTCGGTATCGAAGCTGATGATTTTCGGTCCGCTGCCCGCCTTCCCGTATTCGCGCACGGCTTCCGCCACGCCGATCCCGCCGTTGGCTTCCGTGGCGAAGATGCCGGCGATCCCGGGGGAGGCCTGCAAAATCTCCTCCGCCGACTGCCGGGAAAACACCTGGTCGCCTTTACCGTTCTTGACGGCGGCGATGCTCATACCGGGGAATTCCGCGGAAATCGTATCGGCAAACCCCTGCGTGCGCTCTTGATGGTTTTGCTGATCCGGCACGGTAACGACGGCGACCTCGCCGCGCCCGCCGGTAAGCTCGGCCATTTTGCGGGCGGCCTCGACGCCGGCCGCGTAATTATCGGTGCCGAGGAAGGAGTAGGCCCGGCTGCCGGGAGCGTCGGAGTCGAACAGGACGACCGGAATGCCGGCGTCCACCGCCTTGTTGATCGTGGCCGTCAGCTCGATCGGATGGATGGCGGAGATGGCGATCCCGGCCGGTTTTTTGGCGATGACCTGCTCCAGCACGGTAATCTGTTCATGAAGGTCGCGCTGGGTGGAGCCGCGATATTCCACCGATACGTTCAGGGCTTGGGCGGCGTCCTCAAAGCCCTTTAGCCCGCTTTTCCAATAATCGATGCCCATCTGGAACGTCACCATCACGTATTTCTCGTCGATTTCTCCCCGGAGGCCGCCCGAATTCCATTGATCGTTCATTCGGCTCTGGGAGCGATAGTCTAGCACATATAGCGCAAAGCAGACGATCAGCAGTAAATAGACGATCCAAATCTTTTTCATATGAAACCCCTTTCATAAAGCTGTTTCAAAAGGAGACGAACTTTCGACATCATCATACTATGATTCGGCAGAAAATATAATTATCATTTTATGCTGGGATTCCCTAAATCAGGAGGAAAAGGCGCCTGGCAAGAAAAAATCATGTAGAAATTGTATCTAAAAATCCACTAACAAATATATAACAAACGATAACGAAATGGGTCTATAATGGAGCATATCCTACTAACTTGATGGAGGGCATATGAATAACCACCGCTATGCGTTAGGCAGCTGGAACTTCAAGGCATCGGACGAAACGGAGTGGAAGCCGGCCCGGGTGCCGGGCACGGTTCAGACCGATCTGCTCCGAAACGGCAGGATTGAAGATCCGTTCTACGGAACAAACGAACATGGCCTGCAATGGATCGACAAAAAAGACTGGGAATACGAGACTTCCTTCGAACTGGAGGAAGCCTGGTTCGCCTTGCCGCGAATCGAGGTTGTCTTCGACGGACTGGATACGTACGCCGACGTGACGGTGAACGGAGTGCACGCGCTGTCGGCCGACAATATGTTTCTCGCATGGCGAACCGATATCAAATCGCTGCTGCGCCGAGGGACGAACACCATCGCCGTTCGCTTCCGGTCGCCGGTGGCCGAGGATTTGCCCAAGCTGGAGAAGTTGGGGTACGCTCTGCCGGCCCCGAACGACCAATCCGAGCTGGGCGGATTAGGGGACCGCCGGATCAGCGTGTTCGCCCGCAAAGCCCCGTACCATTACGGCTGGGATTGGGGACCGCGGTTCGTGACCAGCGGTATCTGGCGGGAAGCCCGGCTTGAAGGTTGGGTCGGCCCGCTCATTCGCGATCTGCATATTCGCCAGGACCGGGTTCGAGCGGAGGCGGCCGAGCTGACCGCGATCCTGGAGGTCGAATGCGCCGGACGCTGGACGGGAAAGCTGCGCGTATCGACCGGTGAACTAGCATGGGAACGCGACGTCGTTCTTGAGCCGGGCGTGCAGGAAGTGGCGTTGGCGGCAACGCTGAACCGGCCCAAGCTGTGGTGGTGCCGCGGGCTGGGCGAGCCTGTCCTGTACGAATTCCGCGCCGAGCTTGCGAACGGGGACGGCATTGCCGACGAGGCCTCGACCAGAACCGGGCTGCGGGAGATCAAGCTGATCCGGGAGAAGGACGCCGCCGGCGCTTCCTTCCGCTTTGAATTGAATGGGGTTTCGGTGTTTGCCAAAGGCGCCAACCATATTCCGAACGACAGCTTCATTCCCGAAGTGACGGAGGAGCGCTACCGCCACGAGATTGCCTCGGCGGCGGAAAGCGGCATGAACATGCTGCGCGTGTGGGGCGGCGGGTTCTACGAGCAGGAGGTATTCTACGACCTGTGCGACGAATACGGCCTGCTCGTTTGGCAGGATTTCATGTTTGCCTGCAGCATGTATCCGGGGGATGAGGCTTTCCTCGATCATGTCGCGGCAGAGGCGGAATATAACATCAAGCGGCTGCGTAATCACCCATGCATCGCTTTGTGGTGCGGCAACAACGAAATCGACTCGGCCTGGGCCGAGTACGTGGAGAACAAGGGCTGGGGCTGGAAGGAGCATTACACCGCGGAACAACGGGAGCGAATTTGGGCCGACTACGAGGCGGTGTTCCATGGGATTTTGCCCAAAGCGGTAGAACGTTGGGTTGACGGGGTCGAGTATTGGGCCTCTTCGCCGCTGCGCGGCTTGTCGGGAGACGAGAACCAGCATGCCAATGAGGTGTCCGGAGAAGGAGACATCCACTATTGGGGCGTATGGCATGCGGTGGAGCCGTTTGCCAATTACGATATCCGGATCGGGCGATTTATGAGCGAATACGGTTTCCAGTCGTTCCCCGAGTTGGACTCCGTGTTGAAGTACGCGCCGGAAAGCGAGCTGGCGCTGGAATCGGACATTATGCTGGCCCATCAGAAGAACGGGCGGGGCAACCAACTGATCAAGGAATACATGGATTTGTATTTGCCGGCGCCGAAGGACTTCAAGTCGTTCCTGTACATGAGCCAGGTGCTTCAGGCGGAAGCGATCCGCACGGCAATCGAGGCGCATCGCCGCAACAAGCCTTACTGCATGGGAACGTTGTACTGGCAAATGAACGATTGTTGGCCGGTAGCCTCCTGGGCGGGCATGGACTATTACGGCCGCTGGAAAGCGCTGCAGTATGCGGTTCGCAGAAGCTTCCGGGATGTGATGCTGGCGATCCGCGAACCGGAGGGGGGGCCGATTAAGGTCAGCGTCGTTTCCGATCGGCGGGAGCCGGTGGAGGCTACGCTGCGTCTGTCGCTGTACGGCATCCATGGCGGACTGCTGAAGGAGAAGGAGCTGAAGGTCGAGGCCGCCTCGGACTCGGTAGCCGAGGCGGCCGCTTTCTCGCGGGACGAATGGCTGGAGGGGCGCGATCCGCGGCAGGTTGTATTGTTTGCCGTCCTCGACGCAAACGGGGAAACGGTGGACAGCAAACCGTATTATTTCGTGTCGGCCAAGGAACTTCCACTCCCGCAAACGGAAATCACTGTGCAGGAGGTTCCCGGCAGCGACGGCAGCCGGTTTACGCTGGTCAGCGGCGCATTGGCGCGGCAAGTATGGATTTCGGCGGCGGAGGAAGGGATATTCTCCGATAATTACTTCGATCTCATGCCGGACGTGCCGGTAACGGTGGAATTCCGACGGCGCGGCGGCGACGGCAGTGCGGAGCCGTTCTTTCCGGGGCAAGCCGGCGAGCTGATCGTCCGATCGATGGCCGACTTCGTGTAAATTAGACTCTGGATTTTACCGTGCTATAATAAACAGGTAGAAAACCGTGTTTTTTGTAAAAACGGGAATCATCCAGGGAAAAGAGATGGGGAACATATTTACGTCAATCCGTTACAAATTCGTTGAAGCCTTCGTGCTGATCGGCGCGAAGCTGCTATTGTTGCGTTATTTTTTCTATGGGGGGATCGCCATCCAGGGGGTGCCCGGGGAATGGCTGTCGGTGCTGGCGCTGCTGTGCCTGGTCGAGCTGCTGACGCCCGCGAAGGGCAAATGGGGCGTTTTCTTCGGATTCAATCTCGTCGTCTCCTTCACTTTGTTTGCCGCGACCGTTTACAATGCCTATTTCGGCACGGTACCGACCTACGCGGTGTTGAGCGGGTTGAATCAAGTGCCGGAGGTCAAAGCGAGCGTGGCTTCGCTGCTGCGTCCCGAACAGTTTTTGTATTTCGTCGATCTTCCGGTGCTCATCGTCATCAAAATATTCCGCTCGGCGCGCAGCCGCCGCGCCTCCCGAGGGGGTCGTTCGGCGGGAACGCTAAGCTTCCGCACCGACCGTCCACGCGTGGGCTTGCTGTGGAAAGTGGGCGTGTCGTTCGTTCTGATCGCCAGCCTGCTGCTTTCCGGGCTTTACATCCGCACGGGCAAAGGCATAGACAATGAGCTGGTGCGAGCCGAAAGCGTCGGCTTCTTCAACTTCCAGGTCGACGCGGCGATCCGCAACCAGGAGGAAGAGCGGATGGTCGCGGAGGGGAATCTGCAGGAGACGACGGACAAAATCAAGCAGCTTCAGAGCAGCTATCCCTACCGCGTCCCGGCGCCGGGCGAGCCGGCGCATTACGGTGACGCTCAGGGGATGAACCTGATTGTGGTCCAGATGGAGTCGTTCCAGAATTTCCCGATCAATCTGAAGCTGAACGGGCAGGAGGTTACGCCCGTGCTGAACAAGCTGGCGAAGGAAGGCTTCTATTTTCCGCACGTCTTCCAGCAGATCGGACCCGGGAATACGTCGGACGCCGAGTTCATGTCCAACACGTCGATCTATCCGACGGCCGAGGCCGCGATGTCGACGAGCTTCGGCGACCGGCAGCTGCCAAGCTTGCCGCGCCTGCTGCAAAGTCACGGGTACGTGGCGAATACGTTCCATATCAATAAAGTAACGTTCTGGGACCGAAATCAGCTCTATCCGGCGCTGAACTTCGATAAATACTACGACAAGCCGTATTTCAAGAACGACCATTTCAACGATTTCGGCGCGTCCGACGAGGAGATGTACCGGGTTGGCATAGAGAAGCTGGCGGATATCCAGGCGCAGAATAAGCCGTTTTACGCCCAGTTCGTCACCACCTCGAGCCATAACCCGTTCGTGGTGCCGAAGGACCGCCGCCATATCGAGCTTCCGGCCGATATGGAGGGCACGATGCTGGGGAATTACATCGCGTCGATCAACTATACCGACTATGCGATCGGCACTCTGATCGACCGGCTGAGGCAAGCGGGCATGTGGGATAAGACCATGCTGGTGTTTTACGGAGACCATTTCGGCCTGCAGAAGAAGGACGTTCCCGCCAAGGAGATCCAAGAGAAGCTGGGAGTCGCCTATGACGAGCGGATCGGTCGCTTCAACATTCCGCTGATCGTTCACATCCCCGGCAAGACGATCGGCCAAGTGGCCGATCGTACCGGGGGGCAGGTCGATATTCTGCCGACGGTGGCCAATTTGCTGGGCATTTCGCTGGCGGACGATGGCTTCACCGCCTTGGGCCAGGATCTGTTGAATGTCGACCGCAATGTGGTGGGCATGCGGTATTATCTGCCGACCGGCTCGTTCTTCAACGATGAGGTCATGTTCGTGCCGGGCGCGGGTTTTGACGACGGCACCGCGATCTCGCTGGACACGCTGCAGCCGGTGGCCGACATCGCGCCGTACCGCAGCGACTACGAATACGTAACGGAGCTGATGAAGCTCTCCGATGAATACGTGAAGTTGCTTCCGAAGCGGGGGCCGTGATCGGGGCAAGAGGCGAATGGAATAACCCAAAAAGCGAGACGCAGGAGCTTTTCGATAGCTCTTGCCTCTCGCTTTTTTTTCATGACGCGTTCTTAGTATGAAGCCGAATTTAACCGATGATGGTATACCTGTTCTCTACGCTTGCGGCGACGATGTCCGGCAGCTCTTGCAGTTGGCGCTCGTATGCTTCCCGGCTCAAGTGTCCGTCATTCAAGCGCTGGAGGAGCTGCTCCTGCAGCTGTTGAACTTGCAAACGAACGATGCGGTTGGCATTCTGCCCGCTGGATTCCGCCATTTCGGCCAGCGACTGCCCTTCGAGGAGCGCATCGTAGACCTCTTTGTCCGAGGCCTTGCCCAGCAGCGCGTTAAGCTCCTCGTCCGGGCGTTCCGCCGCATTGCTGAGGCTGGACTGCCGGGATGGGCCGCCGGCATAGGCCAGGCTGGTCAGATAGCCGTAAAAATTCGGGTTTATGGAAATGACGAGAGCCATCGTTCCGATGATGACTACTTTTTTGAGTTTGAATTTCATATGGGATCCTCTCTGGAAAAAGGTATAGGTGCTGTTTTTTAGGCTTGCTCATAGATAATACGGATCAGCCGTCCGAGAAGTTTCAGAAGGCCGTTCCATGATTAGGGGTGGTGCCCTGCCGTCTCCCTACGTATAATGGATTTCAATCAGGTGTCATGATGTAGTCAAAGAGACGATAAAAGGAGCGTGCAAGACCATGGAGGAGCGGATGGCGATTCGGTCGATCAATGTGGGAAGGCCGGTTCAAGTAGAGCACCAGGGCAAGCCGGTGCTGTCGGGGATTTTCAAAACGCCGGTGGAGGGGCCGCTGCATTTGTCGACGGTGAACTTTGCCGGCGACGAGCAAGCCGATCTCAGATTTCACGGTGGACCGGATAAGGCGGTTTGCGTCTATCCGTACGAACGGTACGCCTATTGGGAGAGGGAGTTCGGGATGACGCTCGGTTGGGGGGCTTTTGGCGAAAATATCACCACCGAAGGCATGCTGGAGGAGGACATCCGCATCGGGGACAAGTTTCGGTTGGGCGAAGCCGTCGTTCAGGTTAGCCAGCCGCGCCAACCGTGCTTCAAAGTTGGAGTCAAGCACGGCTTGCCCGAACTGCCGATTAGGATCCAGCAAACCGGCTATACCGGGTATTACTTTCGAGTCCTTCAAGAGGGGAAAGTTCGGCCGGAGGATTCGCTCCAACTGATCGAGAAGCATCCCGCGGGGGTGACGTTGGCTTATGCCAATCGGGTGATGCATGTGGACAAGGACGACGCGGACGGCATGCGGAGGATCCTGGCGGTGGACGAACTGTCCGCCAGTTGGCGCGAGACGTTGACCGCGCGGCTAAACCGGAGGACGTCGGGCTCATCCTGATATATGGCGAATGATTCGCTTCCGGGTATTTCGGGGTAAATTTTTCTTGTGCAAGCAGATCATAGAAACTTTTGCCGGGGATAAAACGTCAAATGGGAAGAGTTAGTTTAATGCACTCTGTTTCTGATCATGGGGAGGATGAGTTTGTGAGGAAAATATGGGTTTCGATCTTGGCTGCATTATTGATCGTTCCAATGCTTCACCAGACGCCGGCGCAGGCAGCCACGCCGATCAGCGTTTATATCGACGGCAGCCGGCTGGCGACGGACCAAGCGCCGGTGGTCATCGGCGGACGGGTGATGCTGCCGCTTCGGGCCATCTTCGAGGCGTTGGATGCCAAGGTCGATTATAACCAAACGCTGCAGACCGTAACCGCCGTCAAGGACGGCACGAAGATCGTGCTGAAACTGAAGTCGCGATCGGCTACGATCAACAATGAAGCGGTATTGCTCGACGTACCCGCGCAAAGCATCAAAGGAAGAACGATGGTGCCTGTGCGTTTCGTCAGCGAAGCGCTGGGACAACAGGTCGGCTGGAGCAACGCGACCAAAGTCGTCACGATCACCACGACATCGGGGTCGGGCGGCAACGAGGGCGAATCGGCGGACCCTAATCCGGTTGCTTATGTTTACGCCCGGGATGTAGGGAATAACGGGGACGGACGCGATTTGGAGGTCAGCTTCTCGAAATCCTCCAACGAATCCCGCGTAGGACACTACCGGGTGTTGATCGTGAAGGCCGGGAACGCGTCGTCCTTCAATCTGTCGGCGGCGCAAAAGGTTTCGTCGAGCAATTACACGACCTGGCTGCCTTCGGGGACGGATCCGGTGCTGAACTTATCGTCGAATGCCCGGGATGTCGACGGGGCCGCGATTCGCGAGAATCAGTCCTATGTCGCCTATGTGTTGGCCGTAGGCAAGAACAACTCGTACGTCTTGTCGAATGCTTCTCCGGCCTTTACGCTGGAAAACGGCTCTTCGGTAGCGGCTCCAACCAATGTGAAAGTCAGCGATGTGAGCGATTTTGGCGACGGCCGCGATCTGAGCGTGACCTTTGCGCGGGCCAGCAATGAAAGCAGCATTGCCAATTACCGGGTGTTCGCCGTCAAGACGAAGGACGCCGGGAACTTCAATTTAACGAAAGCCAACAGCGTGTCCAGTTCTTATTCCACGGTCGTCTATAAATCGGGCAGCGGTTCGACGCTAACCGGCCAATTGACTTCGTCTTCCCGGGATACGTCCGGCGAGCTGATCAAGAACGGGGTGTCCTACACCGTTTTTGTGCTGTCGGTGAGCAGCAATTCCGGCCTGTCGAACAAACTATCGTCGGCTTCTTCCGCATTCATGCTCGGCACGGGTTCAGTGATATCGCCGGTCGTCACGAAGGTCGAGGATTGGAATGATTACGGCGACGGCCGCGATCTGCGGATCAGCTTCAACCGGGTTTCGGACGAATCGCGGATCGGTTCTTACCGGATTTTCGTGGTCAAAGCGAGCGACTACGCCAATTTCAGCCTGTCGAAGGCGAATGCGGTGGGCAGTGCCAATTATACTCAAGTCAACAAAACCGGTTATAACATTACTCAATATACCCTGTCTTCCGGAGCTCGGGATGTGGACGGGGCGACGATTCGCAACGGCGTCAGTTACCGGGTGTTCGTGATGGCGGTCGGCACCGGTTCCTATGCGGGAACCAACGCCTTGTCTTCCGCTTCGTCCGCGATCACGTTGACGAACGGCAACACCGTCGGTCTGGTTTCCAACCTGACGGTTACCGACGTGAGCGACTACAACGACGGCCGCGACTTGCGGGTATCCTTCACCCGGGCTTCGGACGAAACGTATATCAGCCACTACCGGATCATGGTGGTGAAAGCGTCGGATGCGAATAACTTTACGCTGGCCAAAGCGATCAATGTCGGCAGCGCGAATTACACGTACGTAAGCAAAGGCAGCTCCACGTTGTCTACGATTCTGAACACAAGTGCGCGCGATGTGGACGGAGCGTACATTCGAAACGGAGTTAGCTATCGGGTGTTTGTCCTCTCGATGGCAAGCAGCGGTTACAATTTGAGCCATGCGCTGTCTTCTTATTCTACGGCCATTACGCTGTCAAACAATTACGGCGTTGGCGAAGTCTCGAATCTCAGCGCCAGCGACGTCAGCGATAACGGCGACGGCCGCGACCTGTGGGTATCGTTCAATCGTCCTTCCGATGAGTCGAACATCAGCCACTACCGGATCATGGTGGTGAAATCGGCGAACGCCGGCAGCTTTACGTTGTCCAAAGCGAATGCGGTGTCCAGCGATCGGTATACTTACGTAAGCCGCGGCGGGAACTCGTTGGCGCAGCAAGTGCTTGCTTCCACGGCGAAGGACGTCGACGGGGCAACCATCCGCAACGGCGTCAGCTACCAGGTGTTCGTCCTTTCGATGGGCAGCGGCGGGTATGCCGGAAGCAATACGCTGTCCAGAGCTTCGAACGTGATTACGCTGTCGGGCAAAACGGTGTATCCGGTCTCTAACGTAGCGGCCAGAGATATCAGCGATAACGGCGACGGTCGAGACCTGCGGGTGACGTTCAACCGCGCCGCCGATGAATCGAACATCAGCTATTACCGGGTGATGGTGGTAAAAGCGGCTAATGCGAACAGCTTTGACCTGAATTGGGCGAATGCGGTCTCGGGCTCCAATTCCACGACCGTCAGCAAAGGGAGCGCTACCTTGACCGTCGACCTCGGTGCCGGCGCGCGCGACGTGGACGGAGCAGCCATCCGCAACGGCGTCGCCTATCGCGTGTTCGTCCTGTCGGTAGCCGCAAGCGGTAGCGGAGCTAACGCGTTATCTCCGTATTCCAACGAGATTACGCTGAACAATAGTAGTGCCGTTGAAGCCGTTACCGGTTTGTATGCGCAACTGAACGGGAACAACAGCGGTACATTTAGCGATATCGTCGTCAACTTTAATAAGTTAGCTAATGAGAGTAACGTGGCCGAGTATCGAATTTTGGCCGTTCCGGCGACGAACGCGGGCAGCTTTAAGCTGTCTGATGCCAACAGCTTATATGATAAGACAGATCGATACACATCGGTTGCTCCTAACGGGAATAACGTTACGAAAACCTTGGATAAACCGAATGACGTGTTCGGGAATGCGATCAATAAGGATACGTCGTACCAATTTTTCGTGTTGACAGTAGCCAGAAGCGGTGTAAATGCCCTGTCCGTAGCATCTAATGCGGTGAAGCCCATCGTTAATCCAGATAATGTCACGGTTGCGAAAGTGACGCAGGTGACTCCGACAGCAGATGTTAATGGGATAACGGTAGCGTTCAATCCTCCAACCGATCCTCAGATCGGTAACAGTTACATTGCTTCTTACATGATATTCATTATGCCAGAGGGGTACACATTAAATCGGGATGCGGCTATCGCCTCCATGGATAAAGGCATCACCGTGGCCGCCGGTAGCCAGGGGCCGCTGACGGGCATCGCAACCAAAGATTTTAACGGAAATTCGATCGGAAATGCGACAACATCCACAAGTTATACCGTCTATGTCTTGTCGGTGCCGGATATGATAAATGCCAAGGGATATGCACTTTCCGACCCGTTTTCGGTAACTGTTCCTTCTACGGCGACAACGACGGAATCATAAACGGAAGCGTAAACTCAAGACTTACCAAACAAGAGCGGTTCGCCGAAAGGCGCCGCTCTTGTTTTTTTTGCCCTGGAGGCAACGTGGTTAGGCACTGCGGATTGACATTCTTTTCAAATTTTAGGTACCATTAAGTTCAAACACGGAGCGGGAAGGAAACGGAATGCGGAATTTGGACGAGGCGGTAAAATCGGACGGAACGTTGGACGACAGTCGAATATGGCGGAGGGAGCCGTTATACCAAGGCATGAACGGCCGATGGGTGGAGCGGTTTTACACCGACCCGGAGCACAGTTATATCTTTAAGCCGCTGACGAACGGCGAATCGGTGGACCGGGAGGCGTGGGTATACCGGAATGTCCTGCCTCGCTTCCCGGAGACGGCTTATCCGAAGCTGCTGGCCGCCTCGCCGGAGGGGAGCGGAGCAAAGGGCTGGACGATCTTCGAGGATCTTGGGCCGCTGCGTCATGAGTATCGGCTGGAGTATGCCCTGGGGGTAGCGAAGCGGGTGGCCCGTTGGCATGCCGCTCCGGCGGAACAATGGCCGGGTTTGACGGTGCAGGGCCCCAAACCGGGCATCGCGGCCATCGCCGCCGATTTGCTGCGGCGGCGGGAGGAGGCCGAGGGCATTCTCGGAAGGCTGGGGCTGCCGCAGGGGCAACTAGGCTCCGAGGTGCTGGAAGCGATTCAAGGCAAGCGTTACTTCCGCGTTAACCGGCTGGTGCTGTCGCACGGCGACCTGCATCTCGGCAACTACGCCGCGACGGAGGCGGGACGCGTGTACCTGTTGGACTGGGAGCACACGCATCTGAATCTCCCCTATTGGGATCTGTACCACCTGATCGACATGTCGCATCCCCGGTTTCCGAAGCCGATGCCTCCCGGGGATCGAATGGAGATTCTTGACGCTTACCGAACGGAAGCGGACAAGCAGGGCACTCCATGGGAGAGGGGCGTGTTGTTCCGGGAATACGGCCGGTTTGCCGCGTTGTTTTCGCTATGGATGCTGCTGTTGATCGAAGGCGATCTGCGGCGGGGGGATGGCGTGTGGACGCGGGAGGGACTGCTGCGGCAGAAGGAAGAAGCGGCGGCCAGCCTGGCCGGCTGCCTGGAGTTGTTGGAGGCGTACGGGTAGCGGTAAGACGGGCGTGCGGATCGCCTGGTAAAACTGCAAGGGCATGCATTGGCGATGCGTTACGAGGAGATTCCTGCAATAATGCAGTTATTTTGGAGAAAAAGCGTGGATCTCCACTAGCGTTGCATTAAAGTATTCATGAAATCCATGGAATTCCTAATCATCCAGGCTTGACAGTGAAGCCGGCAACCTTTTGGCGTTAGGTCAACACTCGCTGTCCGGAAGCTTTGCACAATTATCCCGTTTGACCAGGTAACAAAGAAACCGACAAGCCTCGGAGAAAGGAAAGAAAATATTGGGTGGAGAAAATAGATCGGTTCGAAGTCATGAGACGGGCCTTAGGCCAAAGAAGCAGGCGGGGGTCCGTATGACGATGCAGTCGTTTCTGCTGACGGAAGGGTTTAGTCTGCAGCAAAATCACAGTATTTTCGTTTCCACCGCTTCCTGTCATGGATCTGCTCTCCGGTCTGCTTCACTTCTCCTAACCCCCGACCTTTACTCCCTTAACGAAAGGGATAATCGTGCAAAGCAGCATGCAGAGACAACAAGACTCGAACCCTATTGACCGTCACGCCTTGGCCTGTCTTTATGCACATCGGGTAACTTGTTGGGTTTAATGCAACGCCTATGGTGGATCTCCCGAATGTCGGCAAAAATACCTGCGCTTTTGCATCTTTTTTGCCGTAATCTTGAAAATTGGCCGAAATACCTGCATTTTTGCAGTTTTTTGATTTCTGTACGCCAACGGCGTTGAACTAGCATAAGCGAAAAAGGCGGGATCATATGAAAAAAGTCGGATTAGTCATGCGTAAAATCCAGTTTACGGAAGCCCAGGGCCCACGCGTGTTCGCGGAGCGGCTGCGAGCCATCGGCCAGGAGCTTGGCGTGGACGTCGCGTTTATTTCCCCGGAGCGCCATGTCAGCGGGCATGATTGGCTTCCGGGCTACGAGCACGAGAAGGGGGACCTGGTCAACTACGACATCGTGCTCGATCAATTATACGCACAGAACATCGAACATGTGATATATACGGTCTCCGGGTTTACGTTCCTCAAAATGTTCATCAAAAATAGCGTGTTGTTCCCGCACAGCTTCCCCGACCCGGCGCTAACCGGGTATGAAATGATGAAGCCGTTTTACGGAGTCGTCGACAAGGCGATCGTGCAGACGGAGTTTTTGCGTCGACAGTTGAACGACGTGTTCGGGGTTACCGACGTGAACGTCATTCCGATCGGCTTTGACGAGTCGCTGGCGGAACGGCATTTCGACCCGTCGGCGATTATCGAAAACCGGGTGTTATGGATCGGTCGGGACGAGGAGAACCGGCGGCCGGACCTGGTACTGGAATACGCGCGGCAAAACCCGGACAAGGACGTCGTGATGGTGTTCGGCGGGGAACGGTACAAGGAGAGCATGAAAAAATACGAGATCCCGCATAACGTTAGCTTACGATTCGCGTTAAGCCAGGATGAGGTATTTGCGCTGATGAACTCGGCCAAGGTGTATTGGAGCTGTTCCAAATTCGATACCTTCGCGATGCCGCTGACCGAAGCGCTGGCGATGGGCAAAATCGTCGTCAAGCCGGAGCACCCCTGCTACGACCATATCAGCTCGCGCCACGCTTTTGCCGGCAACGAGACGAACTGGTTTGAGCTGGTCAATATGGCGGTTGCCTCGCCTCGCAATTACTCTACGGATAACCGCGAGTATGCCTTCGCCAAGTTTTCCGCGTCGGTGATGAAGCAGGGATACCGGGACTTTTTCGAGGAGTGGTTGAAATGAAAGGACGGATGACGGAGGTGCACAACGCCGGATTGCTGGAACTGCTTGCGGCCAGCGGCTGGCCTCCGAGCGAGCAGGAACGGATGGGCGCGTGGCGATTGCGGGCGAACGGCGGCGTGACCACGCGGGCGAACAGCGTGCTGGCGGCCGGACCGTTCCCGGAGGGCGAATGGTTGGAAGAGGCGGAACGCTTTTACCGTGATCGCGGACTCCCTTCATGCTTTCACGTCAGCGAATCGTCGCCGAAGGAGCTGGATGGAGTGCTGGCGGCCGCGGGGTACGAAGTATCGATGAATTGCCTGCTGCTGGCGGCCTCCGGCCGGGAGGTGCTGCAGCGGTCTGCGGATTACGCGGTTGGCGACGCGGACGTGGCCTTCGCAGCGGAACCGGTGGAAGCCTGGATGAGCGATTTCCTGCGGATGGAAGGCTTTCAGGAAGTCCGGCGGCCGGGTTACTTGTCGATCTTCACGGCGATGCCCGCGCCCAAGGCGTTTGCGACGATTTGCGATACGGGCGAGCCGATGGGCGTAGCCACCGCGGTGATCGAAGCGGGCTGGGCCGGAATCAGCAACGTCGTGGTCGATCCGCGGCATCGCCGCAAAGGCGTGGCCGGCCGGATGCTCCGAGCGCTAGCGGCTTGGGCGCTCGATAACGGCGCGGAGGGCATGTATTTGCAGGTGCTGGAGAATAATCGTCCGGCGTTGGAGCTCTATGGGAAGCTGGGCTTCGTCGCCGTGTCGGGTTATCACTACCGGGTTCGAAAATAAAGGGATGCGGGAGGCGGCCGGGCAACGGCCGCCTTTTTTTGCGCATGCAGGATTTTACGGAAGGAACGCGAATACAATCTCTGGAATTAGAAGCCGGGATGCCTACATAGGAATAAAGTATCCCGAAGTGCAGGAAGAAGCTGCCGGATGGTTTGGTCTTCAATTACCGTGTAAGCGTTTTACTTATTGCGAATCCATGGGCAGAAACGGAGGAGATTGCGAATGACACTGGTGGAGCAATTGGGGTATGAGCAGGGGGCGAGGCTGTTAATCGTCAATGCGGATGATTTCGGAATGTGCCACGCGGAGAACGCGGCGATCATGCAATTGCTTGAGGAAGGCGCGGTATCCTCGGCCACGGTCATGGTCCCCTGCGCCTGGGCCAAGGAAGCGGCCGCCTGGAGCGCCGCGCATCCCGAATACGACGTAGGGGTGCATTTGACGTTTACGAGCGAATGGAGCGTTTATAAATGGGGCCCGGTTACCCGCAGCGGCGATGTCGGTACGCTGGTGACGGAAGAGGGCTATTTTCCGGCCGATATTACGGCATTCGAGCTGCAAGCCGGACGGCCGCAGGTTCGCCTGGAAGTGTTGAGCCAGATCGAAACGGCGTTGGCGCTGGGGCTTGCGCCCACCCATCTCGACAACCATATGGGCAGCCTGTACGGATTGGCCGCCGGCAACCATTTCCTTGACGTGGTGTTCGAGGCCTGCGTCCGCTACGGCCTGCCGTTCCGGATGCCGCGTTCGCTGCCGAATATGGGCAAGGTGCCGCCGGAGGCCGCCGAGATTGCCCGCCAGGTCGCCGAATTGGCCGATCGCATGGGCGTCGTGATTCTCGATGATCTGATCGGCCTCCCCTTCGGCAAACAGCCCGGGGAAACCTATGAAAGCTATAAGCGGGATATGATCGCCGCTTTACGCGCTTTGCGTCCCGGCGTGTCCGAAATCATCATTCATCCCGCACTGGCGACGGAGGAACTCAAGGCCATTCATGGCGAATGGGAGAAGCGGCAGTGGGACTTCCAGCTGTTCCGCGACCCGGAGGTCAAGGCGGTCATTGCCGCCGAAGGGATCGAGATGATCCGCTGGAAGGATCTGCAGAAGCTGCAGCACGGGCGTTAACGCGGCCGGACAAAAAAAGGGGGAGACGCTTATGCAACCGATCGGGACCCGGGAGACGAAGCGGGAGCTTAGAAAAGTGGCCTACAGTTCAGGAAATCTGGCGGTCAATTTAATGTCGCAGGCGTTTGCGACTTATCTCGTCTACTACTATGTCGACGTGCTTGGCGTTCGTCCGGCCTGGATCAGCCTGGCCATGGTGTTCCACGGGATCCTGAACGCCGTCCTGAATCCGCTGATCGGCCATTTGTCCGACCGGACCCGGACCCGCTTCGGCAGGCGCATCCCGTACATCGCCTTCGGGCTGATCCCGCTGGCGGCGGTATTCGCCTTACTGTGGACGCCGCCGGCGGTCGAAGGATGGGCGTTTCCCTATTTCATCGGCACCGTAATTTTATATGATGCGCTGTTCGTGATGGTGGTATTGAACTATTCGTCGTTATTTCCGGAAATGTTCCACAGCATCCGGGACCGGGCCTACGTCTCTTCATGGCGGCAGATGCTGGGCATCGTCGGCATGATCGTGGGCGTGGCGATTCCGCCCCTCCTGTATTCGCAAATCGGTTGGGGTGCGATGGGCGGCATTTTTGCCCTGGTGGCCGCCGCCTTTTTGGCCCTGTCGCTATGGGGCAGCCGGGAGAATCCGTCCGCGCCCCGGGGGGCGTTCCGCTTAACGGAAGCTGTCCGCTATACCCTTGGAAACCGGGCCTTCGTGCTGTACGTCATCGGCAGCTTCCTGGTGCAATTTACGTTTGCGCTGCTGCCGGCCGGCATTCCGTTCTATACGAAATACGTGCTGGGGCGGGAAGAAAGCTTCAACACGATACTGCTGGGGGCGATCTTTCTGGCGGCTATCCCCTGCGTATTCCTGTGGGGGCGATTGACGGCCAAATTCGGCGCAAGGCGCGGCGCGCTGGCCGCGGTAGGCTGCTATTTGGCCGCGTTGCTGCCTTTTGGCCTAGTGACGCAGTCGGGCGGAGCCATCGGGACGGCCGCCGCCGTGGGGATCGGGCTGGCCGGGCTGATGGTGCTACTGGACGTCATGCTGTCCGAAGTCATCGATGAAGATGAGAAGCGGACCGGTGCGCGCCGCGAGGGAATGTATTTCGGCATGAACGGATTTATCGTCCGATGGGGCGTATCCCTGCAGGCCGCGTGCATGGGCCTGATCCTGGAGGCGACCGGGTACGACGCCGGCCAACGCGTACAGCCGGAATCCGTCGGCTTCGGCATTCGCCTTATGCTGAGCGGGATTCCGGCTGTTGCGCTGCTGCTGGCTCTGCTGTTTTTTTACCTGTACCCGCTGGGAAGGAGCAGGATAACGGGCAAAACATCGGCCTAAACGGCGCCGTCGTCCGATTCCTAACTGGAGCTCAACAAATGTGTCATGGCTTCCGCATTCAACGGCCGGCTATAGTAATAGCCTTGGATTTGATCGCAGCCGTTTTGCTGCAGGAAGTCGAATTGCGCTTTCGTTTCGACGCCTTCGGCCAGCACCGTCATACCCAGCGATTTCCCCAACTGGATGATGGAGCGCAGCAAGGAATTGTCCCGCTCCGAGGAGGGCGTTTCCTGGATGAAGGTGCGGTCGATCTTTAGTACCTGCAGCGGAAGCGACTTCAGGTACTGGATGGAGGAGTACCCCGTCCCGAAATCGTCCACGGACAGGGAAATGCCGCGTTTCTGCAACGCGATGAGCGTTTCTTTGATCAATAAGGGGTTGTTCAGAAGTGTTTCCGTCACCTCAAGCTCCAGGAATTGCGGCGCGAGGCCGGTTTCCGCGAGCACGGACTCAACGGTGCGCAGAAACTGCGGGTGCCTGAACTGCACCGCCGAGACGTTCACGGAAATCGGCAACTGCGGCAGGCCGGCTTCCTGCCATTGCTTGTTCATCCGGCAGGCTTCCCGCAGCACCCACTCGCCCAGTTCGATGATAAAGCCGTTTTCCTCCGCAATCGGGATAAAGGTGTTTGGCGGAATGTATCCCAAGAAGGGCTCGTTCCAGCGGATCAGCGCCTCGAATCCGGTCAACGTGGCGGCGGCGGAATCGATCTTGGGCTGGTAATGAAGCTCGAATTGTCCCGCGGCCAGCGCCCGGGTCATTTTTTTCTCCAAAGTGATCCGCTCCAGCAATTGGTCCATCAGGTAGTAATCGAAATAGGAAGGGCCGTCCAGGGCTTCCTTCTTCGCTTCCTTCATGGCCAGCTCGGCATGCCGCAGCAGTTGGGGGACGTCCGGGCCGTCGTCCGGGTAAAGGCTGATGCCCATCCCGAATCCGACCTGGACCGTTTCTCCGCCCAATAAGTAAGGTTCCTTTAAAGCTTCGCTTAAATCAAGCGCCAGTGTATGTATAAACAAGGGATCGGAAATTCCCGACACCAGAATGATAAATTCGTCGGCAAAGTTGCGGCATACCAGCGTCCCTTCAGGGAGCGAGGACAGCAGAAGATCGGCCACTTGCCTAAGCAACTCATTGCCGATCCCCTCCCCGTAGCTCTCGTTGATATAACGGAACCGGTTCAGGTTCACAAGCAGCACGGCGGCCATTTTCTTCCCGGCTTCGGCCTCGATGAGTTCGGCGCGCACCAATTCACGGAACCGGCTCATATTCAGCAAACCCGTAACCGGATCAAAATGAGAGAGCTGGCGGATTCGCTCCGTGGAAGCCCAGTGTTCTTCCACTTCTTCGGTTACGTCGAACTGAAGGCCGATGAAATAGAGGGGCTTGCCTTCGGCGTCCAAAATAGGGCTGATAATGAATTGGTTCCAAAACGCGCTGCCGTCTTTTTTGTAGTTTTTGATCGTGACCGTGGCAGCCCGATTTTCCTTCATCGCTTGCCGAATCACGCCCAAGTGTTCCTTGTTGGTCTCTTTTCCTTGAAGAAAACAGCAATTCCGCATCAATACTTCCTCGCGGCGGTAACCGGTAATGTTCTCGAACCCTTGATTCACGTAAACCAGGGGGTTGTCTTCCAGGCGAGGATCGGTAATGGCCATGCCTACGCCCATGCTATCGATGGCACGCAGCAGCTCCGAGGCGTTCAGAATAGATTCAAGGCGGAAAGGGGGTACTGGTTGGTCGTCGTCCACAATAAAGGCCTCCTCGAAATGAACCGCATATGATGTAATATAATCTGACGTTGTTCCGTCATACGGGAGATGCACGCCAAAACACTTATGCTCTCATCATACATGCGGGCTGCCGCCCATGGCAATCGATTTTTTGGGGAATTGGGCCTAATGGCCCGGGTTCATTTGCTTAGGCATGTACTTTCTTTCACGATAGTGATCTTCTTCATTCTGGAGTACGCGGTCCGGGTGATACCATAGGTTTATTTACAGGCAATAGCGAGAAAACGCAGCTCGATATTTTACTGCTTTATAGCAATAGCGTGACAAAGAAATGGGCTTGTCGCGAAAAAAATGCGGATGGGCAATTCAGAACAGGAGGATGGAAATGGGGAAAGCAACCGGTTTTTTGGAATATCGGCGGGAGGTTCCGGGCGAAGTCCGGCCGCAGGAGCGCATCGGCTCCTGGCAGGAATTTGCCGTGCCGCTGGATGAGGATAAGCTGAGAACGCAGGGGGCTCGATGCATGGACTGCGGGACTCCGTTTTGCCATGCAGGCAGGCTGCTGTCGGGAATGGCTTCCGGCTGTCCGGCGCATAATCTGATTCCGGAATGGAATGATCTTGTCTACCGCGGAAGCTGGAAAGAAGCGCTGAAACGGCTGCACAAGACGAGCAATTTCCCCGAGTTTACCGGACGGGTATGCCCGGCCCCGTGCGAAGGAGCATGCACCGTCGGCAAGAGCGGTTCGCCCGTGACGATCAAAAGCATCGAGAAGGCGATCGTCGACCGCGGTTTCGCCGAGGGGTGGATCCAGCCGCGGACTCCGGCTGCGCCCAGCGGCAAGAAGGTAGCGGTGGTTGGCTCCGGCCCGGCCGGATTGGCCTGCGCCGATCAATTGAACAAAGCCGGGCATGCCGTCACTGTGTACGAACGGGCTGACCGGATCGGCGGCTTGCTGATGTATGGCATTCCCAACATGAAGCTGGAGAAGACGATCGTGCAGCGCCGCGTAGATCTGCTGGCCGCGGAGGGGATCCGCTTTGTGACCGGCGTGGAAATCGGCAAGGATCTTCCCGCGGATCGTCTGCGGTCCGAGTATGACGCCGTCGTGTTGTGCGGCGGGGCAACCCAAGCTCGGGATTTGCGGGTGGAGGGCCGGGAGCTGGCCGGTATCCATCAGGCGATGGAGTTTCTGTCCCGGAATACGAAAAGCTTGCTGGACTCGGGTCTGGAGGACGGACAGTTTCTGTCGGCCAAAGATAAACATGTCGTTGTCATCGGCGGCGGCGATACGGGAACCGATTGCGTAGCCACGGCGATCCGTCAGGGCTGTAAGAGCGTTACCCAATTGGAGATCATGCCGCAGCTGCCGTCCGCACGTCAGCCCGGCAATCCCTGGCCGGAATGGCCGAAGGTGCTGAAGACGGATTACGGCCAGGCGGAAGCGGCCGAGGTGTTCGGCCAGGATCCGCGATGTTACGAAACCTCGACCAAACGCATACAGGGGAACGAGCTGGGACAAGTAACCGGCGTGCATACGGTTCGCGTTGCCTGGCAGCAGGTCGACGGCCGGTTAACGCCGGTGGAGGTTCCCGGCAGCGAACAGGCCATTCCGGTCGATTTGGTGTTGCTGGCGCTGGGCTTCACCGGTCCCGAGAACGCATTGCCCGAACAGTTGGGCTTGGAGCTGGACGAAAGATCAAACGTCAAGGCTGAATTCGGCGAATTCCATACCAGCGTGGAAGGCGTGTTTGCGGCGGGAGATATGCGGCGGGGGCAAAGTCTGGTGGTTTGGGCGATGCACGAAGGCCGTCAGGCTGCCCGCGAGGTCGACCGATTCTTAATGGGCAGCACGGTATTGCCATAAATTTATCAACGCGAGAGACAGAAGCGGTTTCCTTTGAGCCGTTTGTCCCGAACCGTCCGATCCTTGGACGGTTTTTTCTTTGGCCGGGATAAGGGCTAATCCATAAGCAGCTTGAGCAGCTGCGTCCGGTTGCTGGCACCGACCTTTTGAAATATGGATCGCATATGCTTCTTGATCGTGACCTCGCTGAGGAATAAACGCGAAGCGATATCCCGATTGGTCAACCCTTCGGCGGCCAGAGCGGCGACTTCCTTCTCCCGGTGGGTCAAGTCGGTTCGGGCGTAGATCGCTTCTTCCGGCTTGGATTTCGGCATTCTTTCCGACGGTAATCCAATAAAGGAGGAGGCGCTTCGGAGTTCGCGGCCGGGCATCTCCCCCAAGCCGGCGCTAGGCAAATCACCGCCGCTCGGCTCGCCGTACATGGATGCCAGCGTAAACGGCAAACCGTCCGTTTGCTTCCATATGCGAACAATTTGTTCGGGGTCGGCAATGCCGCATCCGCGGAGATAGGCGACGACGCTGGTGTAATCCAGATTCGTCAGCGGCATCCGGTAAATGGCCCGTTTCCAGAACAGGGAATCCGTCCATAGCTTGGATAACGGGTTGCGGCCGGAAATTACGCTCACGCAGCTGTCTTTGATCTGGGCGAAAAAGAACTCGCGCAGCCAATCGTCAAGAGGCTCCAGCAACTCGTAGGTATCGAGAAAGAAAAACGTGGGTCCGAACTCAGCCCGCTTGTTTACGGCTTCGACGGCGGCTCTGATCAGAAAGTCGGGATCGGTAAAGGAAGGAAGTGTGCCCAGCAGTCCAAGCTGATGCAGGATCTGCTGGCTGAACTCGGCCGGCGTGGCTTTGAATCTTGCGGCATCCAGCGCGATCGCGGTAACTCCCTGGCGAGCGGCTTGCCTTTGGAATTCCTCGGCTAACGAACTTTTCCCTACGCCTGCAGCACCATAAATGCTGATGATGCGTTCCATCCTGCCGTAATGGCTCAAATAGACGGAGAAGGTTTCCAGCTCCCATTCCCTGCCAAGCAGTCTCGGGGGCCGCGCCGAATCCATCCATTCATACATTTGCATACTCATGGCTTCTCACCCTCAAACTTCTTAGAAATATCCTTTTATATTTAGAATATCCTTGGATTAAACTGCGGAATAGTGACTTTTTGTATAGTAATGTCGAAAAAACGGGTTTGAAAGTATACTTTGGGGTAATGTCTCAAATGTTGCAGTCATGATAAATTTTAATTTGTCGAATAGGAAATTTCTGTGGTCTGGGCTACATTTTTTGAAGTACTATAAGAGTATTGGGACAAAAGGACGAGATCTCGTCATTGCAAGATCATAAGGGTATATTTATTGAGGTGATGCCATGAGACAGGTTCATGTTAGAATGCTCGAACCAGGTGACGTTTTGGCCGAGCCTATTTTAAATCAACACGGAATGATTATGCTTGGCGCAGGAACGAGTTTGACGGAAGGACACATCGTGCGGCTCAGGAAGCTCGGGATCCAAACGGCTACGATCGGACTGAAGGACCCGGGGGGATCGGCCCGCGGCAACGATGATCCGGAGCTCTACACGATCGTGCGCTTCCAGGATACGAAGGAGAAGCGGGAAGCGCGCAAGCAAATCCGGCATTCGCTGGTGCGCCTGGCCGATTCCGAGCTCGGCTTCGGACGGCCGTCGAGCCCGCAGATGGAGGAGCAGTTCCGGCGGATGTTCCGCAATATCATGTACGAAATTACGAGCCACGACGAAGTGGTGGACGGGCTGATCCGCATGCAGCAGAGCGCTCCGTATTTGCTCGACCACTCCTTCCACGTCACGGCATACTCGGCGATTCTCGGCATCGCGAACCAGTATACCGGAGCCGAAATGATCGATTTATGCGTCGGAGCTCTGCTGTTCGATATCGGGATGACCGAACTGCCGGCCCACACGCTCAACCGGAGCGGGAGCTTGACCGGAGCCGACAGGGAGGTATTGCGAAGGCACCCTGAAACGGGTTATAAAATCATCTCCGGTATGGAGGGCGTCTCCATGCGGTCCGCCTTATGCGCGCTGCAGCATCATGAGCGGTTTAACGGAACGGGCTATCCGTCGCGGCTTAAGCATCGCGAGATTGACGAATACGCGCAAATCGTCGCCATAGCCGATACGTACCATGCTTTGATTTCGCGCCGGAACTATCGTTTGGCTTATACGCCGGGCGAAGCGATCGAATATTTGCTGGCTGCCGGAGACCGCTATTTCAGCCTCGATCTGATCCAAACCTACCTAAAACATATCAGCGTTTATCCTCTCTCCAGCGTGGTCAAGCTGAGCAGCGGCCAACTGGGGGTCGTGTCCTCCCTGGATTCCAGCCTGGTACACCGCCCGATCGTCAAAATCATTCGCGAAGCGGATGGATCGACCGTAAGGAACCCCTATGAAGTGGATCTGATGCGCAAGACCGATTTGGTCATTTCCGGGATCGTGGAAGAACATGGGCAAGGTCAACAAACGTCGGCAAGGAATTAAGCCGAATGTGTACAATTTGCAATAGCAACACCTGACGGCAAGAGGTAGTTTCAGGGAAAAAAAGCGCGAGTACCGGGAGTAGAACCCCGACTCGCGCTTATTTGTTTGATATCTATTGACTGACGTCGGCCAGCTCCGATTGCATCATTTCCAGCTTGCGGATGATTTCCTTCTGCCATTGCCGGTCGCCCAGACGAGCGGCGAGATTGAGCAGATCCAGATAATCGTCGATGTCCAGCCTGGTTTTTTTGCGGGCGGCTAATAATCTCATGGGCATTCGTCTCCTTATCGATCATGTTTTCGAGCAGCTATGCCTAACAGGGGCTAATCCCAGAATTAATAATGATAATCATTATCATGTAGTTCTTATTTTCATTATGCATATTTGACGGGCTCTTGTAAATAGTGGCGAGACCGTTTAATCTAAAATTTGAAGCAAAACTTTTGGATTCGGGCATGGGCACCACGGACAACGGACAAACTATTGGAAAAAGAGGGGAAAAACACATTGGAGGGGTTATGGAGACAGAATCGCTATTGAAAGTCGAGGAACTGGCGCTCAAAAAATACAAAATTTTCAAGCAAAGCCATCTTCGTTATATCGCCAGAGCTATGCTGGCGAGCATGTTTATCGGATTCGGGGTAATCGTCGCCTTCAAAAGCGGGAACTATTTCTACCTGGAGCATTCACCGCTGACGTACCCCATGGCAGCTATAACGTTTGGAGCAGCCATTATCCTGATCGCTTACGGCGGAGGAGATCTTTTTACCGGAAATACGTTTTATTATACATACGCGGCCTTGAGGAAACGGCTGCAATGGCTGCAGGTCGCCAAGTTATGGTTGTTCAGCTACATCGGCAACATCTTGGGGGCGGCCGCATTTGCCCTGCTGATCTATTTGACCGGCTTGTTTACCGACGCCTCGGTCAACAGTTTCCTGCTCAATGTGGTAGAGCACAAGATGGCCACCTCTACGTCGGAGCTGTTCTTCCGCGCGATCCTTTGTAATTGGCTTGTCTGCCTGGCCTTTTTCATCCCGATGTCGCTGCAAGGCGACGGGGCGAAGATGTTTGCCATGATGCTCTTCGTATTTTGCTTTTTCATTTCCGGATATGAGCACAGTATTGCCAATATGTGCACCTTTGCGATCGCCCTCGTGCTGGACCATCCCGGGACGATCTCCTTTGCGGGCGTCGTGCACAATCTGATTCCCGTTACGCTGGGCAATCTGGTAGGCGGCGTCCTGCTGATGGGCTTCATGTACTATTTCGCCAACAAACCTTATCTGGACGCCCAAGAGGATTCCGAGATCAAGCAAAAATAATCAAACGGTTTAAGGCCGGCCTCTCCTTTTCGAAGGGGCAGCCGGTTTTGTTTTGGGCTCGGCCCGGTCTGGTTTTGGTCCGAAAGAGGGGGGTAATTTATCCTATGTGTTCCAAGGCAACTATGATAAGATGAAACAAAATATGATAAATTTCGCGGGTAAAAGGGTGTATCTCTTATGAAGCGGATCCTCATGGGGCTAACGGTTGTCGTTCTCATCATATCGCTTGCGGCGGGGCTTGGCGTGCCGCCGGCTCAGGCGGAGCGCAAGGAGGTTCGTTACCAAACGGAACTCGATTATCCTCCCTATAAATTCAGACAAAACGAATTCGCGATGGGCTTCGACCTGGAGTTGACCCAGCTGATTTTCGAGGCGGACCGGTATGAGCTGATCTATGCCGCCTCCGATTGGGCCGATGCTTATCAAGGCGTCGTCGGCGGGAAGGTGGACACGGCGGGCCTGATGGCGGTTCAGGAGGATCGGAAGCGGGAGATATTGTTCTCCAAGCCGGTCATGCGTACATACATAGGAGTTTATGCCGGGCGGGCGTTTCGGGGAAACGTTACGCAAAATACGCTGAAAAACTATACGGTCGGCGTCGGCGCCGGCCAGTATTCCGAAACGCTGCTGCGGGAAGAGGCCGGATTGTCAGATTACACGGCTTATCCTACCGTTGAGGCGGGACTGCTTGCCCTGGAACAGGGCGATATCGATCTGCTGTTCGAGAATCAGAACGTAGTCGATTATCTAATCGTCAAACGGGAGCTAACCGGCAAGGTGCATAAGGTCATGGAGGATATGTATCCGCGGGACGTAGCCTACGGGGTCAGCAAAAACTCGCCCGAGCTCGTCCGTTACATCAACGGCCGCATCGATGACCTGCGGTGCACGGGAACGTATGAGGAGATCTACCGGAAGTATTTTTATACCCACTCGGAATATTACTGGAATTCGCTGCACAACCGATTGATTCTCATCGGCTGCCTGGTAGCCGGTCTGATCGCGTTAAGCTACCTGCTGCTGCGGATTTACATTAATCGGCTGCGCCGCACGATTCGGGGGGAACGGGAATTTTCCCGGGAAGTGCTGGATCACACCGATCTGTTCATTTGGGCGGTGCAAAGCGACGGGACTACGGTGCGGCTCAATCGGTACGCCGAATGGATTACGGGGGTCAAGGAAACCGATGCGGTCGGGCGCAACTACTTGGAACTTCCCGCTTTGCAGCAGGTTTGCCGGGAAGTGGTCCCGCTGGTGGATCAGGCGATTGCCTACAAATTCGTGGAGAATCGCGAACTGAGCCTTCCCTGCGCCAACCAGGGGCGGACGAAGGCCTTTTTGTTCCGCACCGCGGTCATTCCGGGGCTAAGAGGGGATCCGGACGTATTCGTCATAAGCGGCGTCGACATCCAGGAACGGAAGCAGTACGAAAACAAGCTGCAATACAGCTATCAGGAGCTGGAAGCCACTTACCAAGAGCTCACGGCAACCCAGGAGGAGTTGGAGCGGCAGTATAACGTGCTGGAGGCCAATCAAGCCAAGCTCCGCTTAAGCGAGGAGAGGTTCAGGCTGGCTGCCCTGGGGTCCGGCGCGGCTATTTGGGAAACCGATTCGTCAATGCAGCAGTATTATGTATCCGACCGGTTGTTCGAGCTGCTCGGGTTCACGCGGGATGAGATAGAAACAACGACGGCCGGCTGGAAGTCCCTGATTCACCCCGAAGATCAAAGCCGGACCGAGAAGCTGCGCAGCGCCTACTTGGACGGGAAGGCCCCAATTTATGAAAGCGAATACCGAATGCGGAAGAAAGAAGGGGACTATCTGTGGATTCAGGCACGGGGCATGCTGCGGAAGGATGCGGGCGGCAAGCCCGTGCGTTTCGCCGGCTCGATGATCGATATTACCGACCGTAAGCGCTACGAGCTGCAACTGCAGCATCTGGCTTATTACGATGCGCTGAGCGATTTGCCGAACCGGTACTATCTGCTGGAGGAATTGGAGAAGCGGTTCTCCCGGCCGGACGGGAGCGGGGCTTTATTTTTTGTCGACACCGATAATTTCAAATTTATCAACGATACGTTGGGCCATAAATTCGGCGACCGCCTGTTGATTGAGGCCAGCTCCAGGTTATCCTCCCTGATCGGCGAGGAGGGCATGCTGTTCCGCCTCGGCGGTGACGAATTCGTCGTTCTGTTGAAGGAGCCGGGTGAGGAACGGGCGGCAGCCCTGGCGGACAAGTTGCTCCAAGGGTTCAAGGAGCCGTTTGAAATTAACGGCAGCGATGTGCACATGTCGGTCAGCATCGGGATCTCCTTTTATCCGCAAGACGGGGGCAGTCCGGAAGAAATCCTCAAAAACGCCGATGTTGCCATGTATGCGGCGAAGGAAGCGGGCAAAGGCAAATACGTCATTTTTCAGCCGGCTTTTCTGCAGGCATTTAATGAGCGCGTGCACCTGGAAAAATATTTGCGTCAGGCATTGGAGCGCCGTGAGTTTGCGATCCATTACCAGCCGCAGGTTCATTTGCGGAGCGGAAGCATTTGCGGCTTCGAAGCGCTGATTCGCTGGAACAGCCCGGAGCTGGGGAACGTTTCGCCCTTGTCTTTCATCAAAGTCGCTGAAGACAGCCGGCTGATCGTGCCGATCGGCGAATGGGCGCTCGCAGAATCCTGCGCCTTTGCCCAGCGCCTTCAGGAGGAAGGGGCAGGGGCGTTCAAGATGGCCGTCAATATCTCCGTCGTCCAACTGCTGGAGGAGGACTTCGCCGACACCGTCCTGCGCATTCTGGAGCGGACCGGCCTCGCGCCGGAGCTGTTGGAGCTGGAAATCACCGAATCGATGTTCATGGAGTCGTTGGCGTTGGATCGGCTGGTGCCGAAGCTGGAGTTGCTGAAATCCCGCGGCATTCAAATTGCCTTGGACGATTTTGGCACGGGTTATTCCTCGCTGGGTTCCTTGAAACAGATGCCGATTACGACGTTGAAGGTAGATAAATCGTTCATCGACCATGTGCCGGATCGGCGCCATAACCGTTCCCTCGCCAGAGCGATCGTGTTGATCGGCCGCAAGATGGGGCTGCAAGTCGTTGCGGAGGGTGTGGAAACCGCGGAGCAGATGGAGCATGTCCGGCGAATCAAATGCGATATCGTTCAGGGATATTACATCAGCAAGCCGCTGCCGGAGGCGGGGATCCGGGATTTGCTTCGAAGCGGCCGGGATGACGCGGTGGAAGAATAGGCCTCGTACAACATTGAATAATAAAAATCCCGCAGCGCCGACGATGGATCGGTACTGCGGGATTTTTACGTTATTGCCCGGCATCGGCGCTTTCCGCATGAACCGGAGCGGCATCGGGCTCGCTGAGAAACGCGGTAATCGGCATGGATGCGGCGCCCAACGCCGTGGAGCGGATGCCCAGATTGGCGAAGGCAACGTTGGTTTTCTTGCGATGATACGATAAGCTGCGGTTTTCGATCGTTTGCAGCATGGCGTCCTGCAGCAGGTCCCCGGCCATGGACAGGCGGTTCCCGATGACGATCAGCTCCGGGTTAAGGATGTTGACGAGATTGGCCAGGCCGACGCCCAACTGGGCGCCGGTCTCATTCATCAGCCGCACCGCCTCGGCTTCGCCTTCGCGGGCCAACCGGATGATTTGCTCCAAATCGGGGAGCGTGCCGCTCCACTGCTTGGCCGCCCGATCCAGCAACGCTTTCTCAGAGGCCAGCGTCTCCCAGCAGCCGCGGTTGCCGCAACGGCAGAGGGGGCCGTTCTCGGCGACGGTCATATGGCCGACTTCGCCCGAGAAATTCGAGGTCCCGCGATATAGCTCACCCCCGACGATGATCCCGGATCCGATGCCGATGCCGATGCTCAAATAGATCAGGTTCAGGGCTTCGCGACCCGCGCCGTATAATTTCTCGCCGATCGCGCCGGCGTTTGCTTCGTTATCGATATGAATATTGGTCCCGAATTCCGAGGCCAGAGCTTCGTACAGGTCGATTTGGTTCCAGCCCAGGTTCGGGGCGGAAACGACGCGGCTTTTCTCGTCGACGAGTCCTGGGACTCCGATCCCGATGCCGACGATGCCGTAAGGCGAATCGGGCAGCTTTCTGCCTAATTGGCGGATCGTCTTACGGATTTGCTCCAGTACGTTCTCGGGGGAGAAGTCGCTGAGCGCCACCATCTTCTCCTGCAGGACATAGCCCTCCAGATCGACGAGCACGGCCAGCAAATCGTTGACGCGGATATCGATGCCTATGGCATAACCCGCGCTGCGGTTGAACAGAAGCAGCGTCGGCTTGCGCCCGCCGCTCGATTCCCCGGGGCCGCTCTCGGTGACGAGCCGGCTGTCGATCAGCTCGGCGACGAGGGACGACACGGTGGCTTTATTCAGGCCGATGGCGGCGGAGATATCCGCCCGGGACAGCGGCTGGCGCTGGCGGATCGTGTCCAGGACGATGGTTTTATTCATTTTTTTGATGAGCTGCTGGTCGCCTGTAATTTTCATGAGTTCTCCCTCAATAGTCCCATGCGGATCGCATGGCGATTTATGTCTATACGCATCATAACACAGATGAACCACGGGTATTCAATAACTTTGTTAGTTCACTAGACAAACTAAGTATAACGTGATACGATCTAAATGTAAAAAGGATGCTGCCATTATCCGGTGGGCATGCTACTTATAAACCATAGGATGTAAAGGCTTACTTAATTTAAGTGAGTGTTCAAAAAGTCAGGTTTTCAGCACCGAGAAGGTTGGATGAAGCTAGGGACGGAGTAGCGGAGCGTAGTTGGAGCTACGTGAGCAACGGAAGGCCCGGGTGAATTCAAGATTCGACGCCGAATCTACTTCATGAACTGCTTCGTGAGCAAAAGATGACTTTTTGAACTACCTCTTAAAAACCAAATCAGGCTGGGAGGATTTAACGTGAGTTATTTTAAAAACATCAGCAAAATTCAGTATGAAGGCGCAGGTTCCAACAATCCGCTGGCATTTAAACATTATGATGAGAACGAAGTAGTCCTAGGCAAGTCGATGAAAGAGCATCTGCGTTTCGCGGTAGCTTACTGGCATACGCTTACGATGAACGGCAGCGACCCGTTCGGCCAAGGCAATATGATCCGCCCATGGGAAACGGTATCCGGTCTGGATCTCGCCAAAGCCCGCGTAGAAGTCAACTTTGAATTCCTGGAAAAGCTCGGCGCTCCTTATTTCTGCTTCCATGATGCCGATATCGCTCCGGAAGGCGCTACCCTGAAAGAATCGAACGAGAACATTGACGTGATCGTCGCGAAAATCAAAGAAGGCATGAAAGCTTCCGGCGTTAAGCTGCTTTGGAATACGGCCAACATGTTCTCCAACCCGCGTTATGTGCATGGCGCTGCTACGACTTCCAATGCGGACGTGTTTGCTTACGCAGCCGCTCAAGTGAAGAAAGGCTTGGAAACCGCAGTTGAGCTGGGCTCCGAAAACTATGTGTTCTGGGGCGGCCGCGAAGGTTATGAATCCCTGCTCAATACGGATATGGGCCTGGAGCTTGACAACCTGGCAAGATTCTTCCAAATGGCGATCGACTACGCGAAGGAAATCGGCTTCAAAGGCCAATTCCTGATCGAGCCTAAACCCAAAGAGCCTACCAAACATCAGTATGACTTCGACGCCGCTACGACGATTGCGTTCCTGCAAAAATACGGCTTGCAAGATAATTTCAAATTGAACCTGGAAGCGAACCATGCTACATTGGCAGGCCATACGTTCGAGCATGAACTGCGCGTTGCCCGCATCAACAACATGCTGGGTTCGATCGACGCGAACCAAGGCGATCCTTTGCTGGGTTGGGACACCGACGAATTCCCTACCGAGATGTACTCCGTAACGCTGGCTATGTACGAAATTTTGCAAAACAATGGCCTGGGCTCCGGCGGCGTGAACTTCGACGCGAAAGTTAGACGCGGTTCCTTCGAGCCGGAAGATTTGTTCTACGCTCACATTGCCGGTATGGATGCATTCGCGAAGGGTTTGAAAGTAGCCGGCAAGATGATCGAAGACAAATTCTTCGATAAATTGCTGGATGAGCGTTACGCCAGCTTCAAAACCGGCATCGGCGCCGACATCGTATCCGGCAAGGCCAACTTCAAAACGTTGGAAGCCTACGCGATGCAAAACAGCAGCATCGTCAACAAATCCAACCACCTCGAGTTGGTTAAAGCCCGCCTGAACGAATATCTGTTCAGCACGAAATAAGAGTTGAACCCGGAGCTTCTCCGGTTTACTCTATGAATTATTAAGGCTATAAAGTATTAGTTCAAAAAGTCGGCTTTTCAGCACCGAGAAGGTTGGATGAAGCTAGGGAGTGAGTAGCGGAGTGTAGGTAAGCCTATGTGAGCAACGGAAGGCCCGGCTGAATTCAAGATTCGACGTCGAATCCACTTCGAGAACTTCATCATGAAGGAAAGATGACTTTTTGAACAACCTTATGAAAGGGGACGCCTGCCGTCCCTTTTTGTGGTATAGGGCCCCGGAACGGGGGAAATGCGAAGGGAGAGTTATCGCGATGAAATATGTGATTGGGATCGATCTCGGGACCAGTTCGGTGAAGACGCTGCTTGTGAACCAGAACGGAGAGATCGCCGGGGAAGCTACGGCTGCCTATCCGCTGATCCAGGAGCGCCCCGGATACAGTGAACAAAATCCCGAGGAATGGGTGAACGGCACGATCGCCTGCTTGCAGCAGCTGTTGAAGGAAAGCGGCGTGGCCGCCGCCGACATCGAGGGTGTGTCTTTTTCGGGCCAAATGCACGGTCTTGTGCTGCTGGATGAGCACAACAACGTATTGCGCAAAGCGATTTTGTGGAATGATACGCGGACGACCAAGCAATGCCGCGAAATCGAAGCGAAGCTGGGCGGCAAGCTGCTGGAGATTACTCGCAACGCGGCGCTGGAAGGCTTTACTTTGCCGAAAATCATTTGGGTCCAGCAAAACGAACCGGAATTGTTCGCCAAAGCAACGCGTTTCGTGCTGCCGAAGGATTATTTGCGTTACCGGATGACCGGCAGCGTGCACATGGAAATTTCCGATGCGGCCGGTACGCTCTTGCTCAACGTGCCTGAGGGCCGATGGAGCGATGAGATTTCCTCGGCCTTCGGGCTTCCGTCCGGTTTCTGCCCGCCGATCGTCGGCAGTACAGAGAATACCGGCACGCTGACGCCGGAGTTTGCGGCGCTTTCGGGGCTGTCCGAAGGCACGAAGGTGTTCGGCGGCGGGGCCGACAATGCCTGCGGCGCGGTTGGCGCGGGCATCGTCCGCAAGGGCGACGCGTTGTGCAGCGTCGGGACGTCCGGCGTCGTGTTGACGTACGAAGAAGACAAAAACAAGGATTTCGCCGGCAAAGTGCATTTCTTTAACCATGCGCATCCGGGGGCTTTTTACGCAATGGGCGTGACGCTTGCCGCGGGTTATTCCTTAAGCTGGTTTAAGGAATCGCTGGCGCCGGAGCTTGGCTTCGACGAGCTGCTTAAGCCGGTGGGCGACATCGCGCCGGGATCGGAGGGGTTGTTGTTCACCCCGTACCTGGTCGGGGAACGGACGCCGCATGCGGACAGCGTGATTCGCGGCAGCTTCATCGGCTTGTCCGGCACGCACCGCCGCGAACATCTGGCCCGTGCGGTGATGGAGGGCATCACCTTCTCGCTGCAGGAATCGTTTGATCTGTTCAACCAGGCCGGCATTGCGGTGGAACGCGTCATCTCCATCGGCGGCGGCGCGAAGAATCCGGTTTGGCTGCAAATGCAGGCCGACATCTTCGGCAAGCCGGTCGTGGCGCTGAAGAACGAGCAAGGCCCGGCGATGGGCGCGGCGATGATGGCCGCCGTCGGCAGCGGCTGGTTCGGCAGCTTGAAGGAATGCGCCGACGCCTTCATCGGTTATGCCAAGACGTATGAGCCGGTTCCGGCCAACGCCCTGAAATACGCGCGTCTCTTTAAGCTGTATCAGCAAGTTTACGCGGCTACCCGCTCGCTCAACGAAGGGCTGCAGGAATTCCGGGGCTAGGTATCGGCCTCATTAACCAATAGTTTGATATTAGCTTCCCAGCCAAGCGCCTGTTCCCAACGGAACAGGCGCTTTTCGGTTGACTCGGCAGAGAGCGGTGCGGAATGTTGTACTTTCTGCAGCATTTCTTCTCCTGCTATGCAACTCACATGAGCGCCGGTCGGCATGATATAATTGACCTAGGCAAGAGGAGGGAAGACATGTTTATCCGGACCATCTACCGCAAATACTTCAAGAATAATTTGTTCATGAAGATCATCTTGTTTTTTTCGGTCATCACGATCGTGACGATCATTACCTTCTCCTATCTGATGTTCATATTTATGTCCGAGTCCGCGGTGCAGAGACAGCTGGATATCCAGAAAAGGGCGATCGAAAGCGTGAGCGATTACATCAGCGGCAAATACGAATCCGTACAGTCGATGGCGAGGAATATTTACAGGGACGGCGAACTAGCTTCGAATACGTCTTTTTTCCTGGAGCATCCTTATCAGGATTATGTCACCTATCGTCTGGACCGCTTTTATATGGATAATAGTTCGTCGACGGACACCGTCCTGTATTTCCGCAACCAGGTGGACGACGACCGGGATATCCGCTGCCTGATGTTATACAGCGCGGACCAGCAGCAGTTGTACGCTTTTAAGAGCGATAAACAGTTTAAAATCATTTCCACCAACTCGGCCCGCTCTTACGTGCCGGAAGTCATGTACCAGCAGGAGGGCTTGGGCGTAGGCGGATCCAATATATGGGTGCGTAAAACGACCGGCCTGGCGGATACTCCGATGTACTCCGTCCACGTTCCGATCAACAACATGCTGTCTCTGCGCAATATCGGTCAGTTGGTCGTCTATTTCGACACCGAAAAGGTTTGGGACAGCTTGAGCTTATATAAGGAGGAATTGAAGGGGGCGATTCTGGTTTTATCCGCAGGCGGCAAAGTCTTGTTCGATTCCTCGGGCACCTATTACGGCCAAAGATATCCCTATGCCGACCAGCTCAATTCGATGTACGACAACGGGGTCTTGGTCGACGACCTGATTGCCACCAAGCTGACGCAAAGCCAGGGAGGCTTTACCGTGCTGAGCACCGTGCCGAAGGAGGAATTGGCCAAAACTTACCGCGGGCTGCGGAATACGATCTTATTGATCAGCTCGGTCTGCATTTTATTCGCGATTCTGATCCCGGCGTTGTTCATCGGCAATTTCGCCAAACGGACGCAGGGAATCATCCGGTTCACCCGCAAAGTCCGAAACGGGGACTTGAAGGCCCGGATCGCCGATGTGCGGGAGGACGAGCTCGGGCAAATCTCCAAAAGCTTCAATGATATGCTCGACGAGCTGAATCTCTATATCGAGCGGGTCTTCAAGGCGGAAATCAAGCAGCAGCAGACGGAGCTTGTGGCGCTTCAGGCCCGAATTAACCCGCATTTTCTCTACAACACGCTCGAGGTCATCCGCATGCGGGCGATATCCCAAGGCGCCAAAGACGTCGCCGAGATGATCTATAGCTTGTCCGTCCTGTTCAAGAGCCTGGTGCAGCAAAAGAAAATCTACACGCTCAAGGACGAACTGGAGGCCTGCCGGCTGTATCTGGAGCTCTTCCGCATTCGTTACAAGGATAGATTCAACTATGAGATCCTAGCCGATCCAAGCCTGGCCGGCAAATCGATCGTGAAGTTGTCCCTGCAGCCGATTATCGAAAACTATATCGTCCACGGCATTCAAACGGACCGTTTCGATAACCGGTTATCGATCGAGGTGCGGGAAGAAGGAGAGACCCTTCTGGCGGTGGTGAAAGATAACGGAAAAGGCATCGAACCGGAAAGATTGGCGGAAATCCGAGAGGAGCTGGACAAGCCGGAAGAGACCGGGCAAATGTTCGGACTGCGCAGCGTGCATAGCCGGTTGCGTTTCCTGTACGGCGCCGAGTACGGAATCGAGATCGAAAGCAAGCCGGGAGAAGGGACGACCCTCATCGTACGTTATCCAAATCGGGAAGGAACAGATGCTGAGAATGTATAAAGTATTCATTGTCGATGACGAGCCGTTTATCATAGAAGGGTTATACGACATTGTAGATTGGCCGGCGCTCGGCTTGGAAATCGTCGGGCATGCGGAGAACGGCCGGCAGGCGCTCGAAGCTCTGCGGACGACGCCTGTCGACGTGTTGATCACCGACATTTCCATGCCGGTCATGGACGGGCTGAACCTGATCTCCGAGGCGCGCAAGCTTCGCAAGGAGCTCAAGGTGATCATCCTGAGCGGCTTTAACGAGTTTGATTACCTTAAGCAAGGCATGAAGCTGGGGATCGAAAACTATCTGCTCAAGCCGATCAACGTCGACGAACTGGAGTCGACGCTCCGCAACACGGTGCAGAAGCTGGACAGCTTGACGTCGGAAGAGCTGTACGATGCGTACGATGTCCAAATCCTAAAGGACAATACGCTGTACCGCTGGCTGACCGGTCAAATCGCCGCAGCCGAATTTGCCGAGCGGGCGGAGCTGCTTGGGCTTTATTTGAAAGGGCCGTATATCGTGGTCAGTGCATTGCGGACGAAAGGCAATCCGGCCGAAGTGTTCGAGCGGGCCGGCCGATTCCTGAACGCGGAGCGGGAGATCACGTTATGCCACGATGTGGACGGCGATATCATCATGATCGCTTCCCTGCCGAATTGGGCGGAGGGCAAAAGGAGCTTTACCAGGCTGCTGGAGAACTTGTCGCTGGAGTTGTCCATCATGAACCGGACCATTCAAATCGGCATCGGAAGCGTGGGGCAGCTCCCCGAGGAAGCCTCCCTCAGCTACAAGGAAGCCAAGCGGGCTTTGGAGTATTACATGATCTATCCGGATAAGCGGATCATTGAATACAAGCTGCTGGAGGGGGACCGTACCGGCACAAGCGCCGGCGCCGGCGTCGCCGGGAGCGATCGCGATAGCGGCGGATATCCGCTGGCTTGGGAGGAGTATGCCAAGCTGATTTTGGCCAAGGACCAGGAAGGGTTGAAGGACCGCATCCGCAGCGATTTCGAACGGTTGAAGCGGGTGGAAGGCATTCGTCCCGAAGATTTGCAAAACGCCGCATTGGAGCTGGTCGTCCGATTCAAAATGGAGCTCCAGCATATCAAGCATGCGGAAGAGGCGGAGGTTTTCAAGAAGGCGTTGGACCGGGTGCAGCGCTGCGAGACCTTCTCGGGGTTGGTGAGTGCGCTCGAAGAAGCAGCGGAAGAAACCGTCGGCTCTTTGCTGCAGGACGCCAAAAATCCGGTCGTGCACCAGGTGCTGAACTACATCCACAGCCATTACGCCGACGAGCTGTCCCTGAAAACGCTGGGGGCGCAATACCATATCCATCCCGTCTATTTAGGCCAGCTGTTTCATAAAGAGACGGGAGGGTCTTTCGCCGAATACATCAACAAATACCGCATCGAAAAGGCCAAACAAGAGCTGAAGAACACCAATCTCAAGGTGCATGAAATCGCCCGGAACGTAGGATACTGGGAAATCGGCTATTTTTACAAACAGTTCAGAAAATACGTGGGGATCTCGCCGACCGATTTCAAGGCGCTGCATTGAAAATAGAGCAAAAAGGACACCCTGGATAAAAGGAACCCAAACCTGCCTGAGGGTAGGTTTTTTTCATGGATTCAGGGTGTTTTACATTCGATGCGAGCTCATTTTACGCGTTGGGCCATTTTCATCCGCAATGTACACCTTTTCTTTAATTTGTACCTCGATTTATTAAGTTTATCTTCTTTTTGTAACTGCTTTCATCCGGTAAGGTTAAGTTAGTTAAACGAATTCATACAGAACTACAAAAGGGAGGATCAGCATGAGTAAAAGTAAAAGAAGTTTCTCTTTCGTACTCGCCACTCTGATGGCCCTGGTGCTTGTACTGAGCGCTTGCGGCGGCAGCAAAAACAATGCGGCCGAAGGGAACAACGGCTCGGCAGCAGCGGGAGGTTCGGAAGAACCGGTTAACCTGATTTGGTACACGATCGGGACGCCGCAAAAAGACGTGGATCGCGTTATGGAAGAAGTCAGCAAGTATACCAAAGAAAAAATCAACGCAACCATCACCATGAAAATGATCGACTGGGGCGACTACACCCAGAAGATGCAAGTGAACGTCGCTTCCGGCGAACCGATGGACATCATCTTCACCTCCGCCGGCGGTTTCGACTACGTGCAAAACGCCAGAAAAGGCGCGTTTGCCGAGCTCGACGGACTGCTTGAGCAATACGGTAAAGACCTGAAAAACACCATCGACCCGGCTTTCCTGGAAGGCTCCAAAGTCGACGGACACAACTACGGCATTCCGGCCAACAAAGAACTCCCGCAACAAGAGGTATGGCGCTTCAACAAAAACTTGGTGGACAAGTACAAGTTTGACATTTCGGGCATCCGTACTTTGGACAGCATCGAACCGCTCTTGAAAACGATCAAGGAAAGCGAACCGGGCGTAACGCCATTCGCTATGGATAAAAACTACGTGCCTTACGTGCCTTACGATTACATTATCCAAAACCTGCCGATGGCCGTAAAGCTTGACACGACGGACTACAAAGTCGTTAACATTCTGGAAACGCCGGAAATGAAAGAAGCCCTGAACTTGATGCGCAAATACTATCAAGCGGGTTATGTGGCTCCTGAAGCCGCGACGACCGGTTCCACCAGCGACCTGATGACCTCCGGCCAATGGTTCATGGACCGCGCGCAAACCCAGCCGCTGGCTGACAATCTCTGGTCGGCAAGCTACGGATATCCTGTCGTATCCACGCCGGCAAGCGACGCGATCGTTACGAATACTTCGGTGCAAGGTTCGATCATGGCCATTTCCGCCAACTCCGAGCATCCGGAGAAAGCGATGGAATTCCTGAACCTGCTGAACACCGATCCGGTATTGCGCAACATGGTCGACTCCGGTATCGAAGGTGTTCACTACAAGAAGCTGGACGACACCCATCTCGAAAACCTGGCCGAGTCGAAAAACTATGACATGCCATCGTATTCCCTGGGCAACAACATGCTGCTCTTCCTGAACCCGAACGATCCAGACAACAAATGGGATGAATTCAAGAAGTTTAACGCAGAAGGCGTTGATTCGCCAATCCTGAGCTTCAACTTCGACAGCACGAAAGTAGCTACCGAAATGGCTGCCGTGCAAAACGTCAAAGAACAGTTCTGGTCTTCGCTGATGACCGGTACGGTGGATCCTGCATCCTACTTGCCGAAAGCGATCGAAAAATTCAAAGAGGCTGGCCTTGACAAGGTCATTGCTGAAGCCCAAGCTCAGCTCGACGCCTGGAGAGCTGAGAACAACAAGTAATAATTTAAGAAAGACAAAGGATCGGGCGGGTGATTTAATGCGCCCGATCCTTTTTCATTATGATTGACAGGAGGGAACATCATGGCTGCATTTTTTAAAAACCTGCTCAAGAACAAAGTCATGTTATTTATGGTGTTGCCGGGTGCCGTCTGGTTCTTCTTTTTCTCTTACCTTCCTCTGGTCGGTACGATCACGGCGTTCAAGCAATACCGCTTCAATCGTGGCGGCTTCTGGGCCAGTATTTCGCAGAGCGAATGGGTGGGTTGGGACAACTTCAAGTTCCTGTTCAGCACCGACGATGCTTTTACCATTACCCGTAACACGTTGTTGTACAACATTGCTTTTATTTTCATCGGACTTGTTCTTTCTGTGGCTATGGCGATTTTGCTGTCCCAGATTGTCGGCAAGACGATGGCTAAGGTGTATCAAACCGGGATGTTCCTGCCTTATTTCCTATCCTGGGTTATCGTTGGTTATTTCGCGTTCAGCTTCCTGAGCATGGATCGGGGGATGCTGAACCAGGTTCTGGACTGGTTTGGCGTTGAACGGATCAACTGGTATTCGGAGTCGAAGTATTGGCCGTATATCTTGATTTTCGTCAATCTATGGAAAACGATCGGCTACAACAGCGTAGTATACCTGGCTTCCATTATGGGCATCGACAAGTCGCTTTACGAGGCGGCAATGATCGACGGCGCCAGCAAATGGCAGCAAGTTCGCAACATTACGGTTCCGTTGCTCTCTCCGATTATTATCATTATGACGCTGCTTGCCGTAGGGCGGATCTTCTATGCCGACTTCGGTCTGTTCTATCAAGTGCCAAGAGATTCGGGCACGCTATATCAGGTGACCAACGTTATCGACACTTACGTATACCGCGGTTTGAAAACGACCGGGGAAATCGGCATGAGTACGGCGGCCGGCCTTTATCAATCGGTAGTAGGTTTCATTCTTGTTATGGTATCCAACTTCATCGTGCGCAAAATTGATAAAGACAGCGCCTTATTCTAAAACAGCTGAAAGGAGTGTCAGAGTATGGCTGAGATTACCAATAAAAGTAAGGATTTCCATAATGTCTCTCGCGGGTGGAACACCGTTTTGCACCTGATTGCAGGCATTTTCTCGTTTATGTGCGTGTTTCCCTTCTTATTCGTCGTGATCATTTCCTTCACGGATGAAAAAACTTTGGCTACGGACGGATATCGGTTGTTTCCCGCCAAATGGAGCCTGGAGGCCTACCGTTTCGTGTTCGAGAGCGGCGACTCGTTGCTTCGCTCTTACGGCGTGACGATTGTGGTGACCCTCGTAGGCACCTTGATTAGCTTGGCGATGATCGCGCTTTATGCCTACGCCATCTCGCGGAAAAGCTTCCGTTACCGGAGATTTTTCTCGGTATTTGCAATTATCACTATGCTGTTTAACGGCGGCATGATCCCGACTTATATGGTGGTTTCCCAACTCATGGGGTTGAAGGATTCGCTATGGGCATTGATTTTGCCTTTGGCGATGAATGCATTTTATATCATGATTTTACGGACGTTTTATAGTACGAGTGTTCCCGAGGCCATCATCGAATCGGCACGGATCGACGGCGCGGGCGATTTCTATATCTTCCTGCGCATCGTATTGCCGCTGTCGCTGCCCGGGTTGGCCACCATCGGCCTGTTCAGTACGCTGGGCTACTGGAACGATTGGTTTAACGCTTTGCTATACATCGACAATCCGAACTTGGTGCCGCTGCAGTCGATGCTGATGCGGATCGAATCCAGCATCGCGTTCATTCAGCAAAACTCGCAGAACAGCTCGCTGAGCTTGCAGGCCCTGTCGTCCATTCCGCAGGATACGTCCCGGATGGCGATGGTCGTACTCGCGACGCTGCCAATTATTTTTGCTTATCCGTTCTTCCAACGGTATTTCGTACAAGGACTTACGGTAGGCGCCGTCAAAGAATAATAAGAGGTTGTTCAAAAAGTCATCTTTCCATCACGAAGTAGCTTATGAAGCTTAATCGACATCGAATCTTGAATTCAGCCGGGCATAGCAGATGCTTCCGAAGCATGTTTCCTGCGGAAACATTTCAGTTGCTCACGTAGCCTCCGGCTACGCTGCGCTACTGACGTCCCTAGCTTCATCCGACCTAAAGCGTTTGGAAAAAACGCACATCGGAAGCATACGCTTCGGTGCTGAAAAGCCGACTTTTTGAACGGTATTCAACTTATGAACTGAATTTATTATCAATGGAGCGAGGTGGAGACGTTGCTATACAAGGACAGCACGAAACCCATCCCGGAACGAGTGGAGCATTTGCTCGGACTGATGACTTTGGAAGAGAAGGCCGGCCAGCTGGTCCAGCCGTTCGGCTGGCAGACCTATGAGCATATAAACGGAGAGATCACACTGGCGGATCGCTTCAAACAGCAGGTAGCGCAGGGCGGCGTCGGGTCGCTCTACGGCGTGCTTCGGGCCGACCCGTGGACCGGCGTGACGCTCGAAACCGGGTTGTCGCCGCGCGAGGGCGCGGAAGCGGTGAATGCGATTCAGCGTTACGCGATCGAAAACTCGCGGCTCGGCATCCCGATCCTGATCGGGGAGGAATGCTCGCACGGCCATATGGCGATCGGCGCGACCGTGTTTCCGGTGCCGCTGTCGCTCGGCAGCACCTGGAACGTGGAGCTGTACCGCGAGATGTGCCGGGCGGTGGGCCGGGAGACCCGCAGCCAAGGCGGCGCGGTCACCTATTCTCCGGTCCTCGACGTCGTCCGCGACCCCCGCTGGGGCCGGACCGAAGAGTGCTTCGGCGAGGACGCCTATCTGATCGGCGAAATGGCCGTGGCTTCGGTCGAAGGGCTGCAGGGGGATCGCTTGGACGGAGAGGGCAGCGTGGCCGTCACGCTCAAGCATTTCGTCGGCTACGGCAGCTCCGAAGGCGGCCGCAATGCCGGTCCGGTGCATATGGGGCGGCGCGAGCTGCTGGAGGTCGACCTGGAACCGTTCCGCAAGGCGGTGCAAGCGGGAGCGGCTTCGATCATGCCGGCTTACAACGAAATCGACGGCGTGCCCTGCACCACCAACGAGGAACTGCTGGACGGCATCCTTCGCGGCGAGTGGGGCTTCGACGGCATGGTGATCACCGATTGCGGCGCGATCGACATGCTGGCATCCGGGCACGACGTGGCGGAAGACGGCCGGGACGCGGCGATTCAAGCGATCCGCGCCGGCATCGATATGGAGATGTCCGGCGAAATGTTCGGCAAGCATCTCGTGGAGGCGGTCCGCTCCGGCCAGTTGGAGGAGGAAGTGCTCGACCGCGCGGTGCGCCGCGTATTGACGCTGAAATTCCGGCTGGGCCTGTTCGAAGCGCCGTACGCCGACCCGGAGCGGGCCGAGCGGGTGATCGGCAGCGCGGAACATGTGGAGCTGGCGCGGCGGTTGGCCGGCGAAGGCATCGTGCTGCTGAAGAATGAAGGGAGCGTGCTGCCGCTATCGTCTTCGGCCGGCAAAATTGCCGTCATCGGCCCGAACGCGGACGCCGGCTACAACCAGCTCGGCGACTATACTTCGCCGCAGCCGCGGTCCAAGGTGACGACCGTGCTCGGCGGCATCCGCAGCAAGCTGGCCGACGCGCCGGAACGGGTGCTGTATGCTCCGGGCTGCCGGATCAAAGGCGATTCCCGGGAAGGGTTCGACTTCGCCGTATCGTGCGCGGAGCAAGCGGACGCCGTGGTGATGGTCGTCGGCGGCTCGAGCGCGCGGGACTTCGGCGAAGGCAGCATCGATCTGCGAACCGGCGCCTCGAAAGTGACCGGCAATGCGGAGAGCGACATGGACTGCGGCGAAGGTATCGACCGAATGTCCCTCGGCTTGTCCGGCGTGCAGTTGGAGCTGATTCAGGAGGTTCATAAATTGGGTAAACCGCTGGTAGTGGTCTATATCAACGGTCGTCCGATCGCCGAACCGTGGATCGACGAGCACGCGGACGCGATCCTGGAAGCTTGGTACCCGGGCCAGGAGGGCGGACACGCGGTGGCGGACATCCTGTTCGGCGACGTTAATCCGTCCGGGCGCCTGACGGTCTCCATTCCGAAGCATGTCGGACAGCTGCCGGTGTACTATCACGGGAAACGTTCGCGGGGCAAAAGATACCTGGAGGCCGATTCCCAGCCGCGTTATCCGTTTGGCTTCGGACTCAGCTATACCGAGTTCGGCTACGCCAACCTGGCCGTCACGCCCGGGAGCATCGGGAAGAACGGCGAGGTCCAGGTTAAGGTAGAAGTAACCAACACCGGCGAACGGGCCGGCGCGGAAGTGGTGCAGCTGTATTTGACCGATGTGGCCAGCACGGTGACGCGGCCGGCGAAAGAGCTGAAGGGCTTCCGCAAGGTGTTTTTGCAGCCCGGCGAATCGCAGGTGGTGGAGTTTACCCTGGGACCGGAGCAACTGCAGTACATCGGACAGGCCTACCGACCGATCGTGGAGCCCGGGGATTTCCGGGTACATGTCGGCAAGAATGTGAATGAGACGCTGGGCGCCAATTTCGTTGTGCGGGAGGGTTAATATACATGGAACGGATCAGACGTTTTATCCGGGAGCTGTCGGAGGCGCAATGGCTCGATCAGATCGAGCTGCGCGGTTGGGAGATCACGACTTCCACCTATCAGGTTCCCGGGAAGTACACGGAGGAAACGGAATACCCGGAAGGCCAGGCGTTGGAACGGTTTCCGAGCACGCAGGGAACGACGTATTTCTTCAGAACGAAGCTGGAAATCCCGAACCGCTGGCAGGGCGGGCAGGCCGGACTCGTGTTTGCCTCGGGCGGCGAAGGACTGCTGCGCATCAACGGCAGATCGGCTCAAGGGCTGGACCGCAACCATACCTTCGTGACCTTGCCGCAAGAGCAGGGAGGCGGTCCGCTGTCCCTGGAAATCGAACTGTATGATCCGATTCCGGAGCCGGTCGACCCGCTGAACCAACAGGCTGTCATTCAGCCGCCGATCGCGCGGGTCGATAGCCGGCTCGTGCTGGTCAACCGGCCGGTCCAGAGCTTGTTGTATACGGCGACGGTCGTTCGCGACTCTGCGGTGCTGCTGCCGGAGCAGGATTTCCGGCGCACCCGGCTGATCGAGGCGCTGTACGCCGCCATGGACGGGTTCGTGGCGCTGGACGGCGAGGCAATCCGCGCGGGCGGCGCGATTGCGGAGATCGAGCGGCGGCTCGCCGAGCGGGTCAAGGCGATCGGCGGCAATGCCGAAGGCTTGATCCGCATGGTCGGCCAATCGCATATCGACATCGCCTGGTTGTGGCCGACCCGGGAGACGGTACGCAAGACGAGCCGGACGTTCTCGACGGTCGACGCGTTGATGCGCGAGTATCCGGAGTATCGCTACGCACAAAGCCAGCCGCAGCTGTTCGCTTATTTGAAGGACAACGATCCCGAGTTGTACGAGCGGGTGAAGGCGAGAATCAAGGAAGGCCGTTGGGAATTGGTCGGCGGTATGTGGGTCGAGCCGGATTTGAACCTGCCGAGCGGGGAATCGCTGATGCGGCAGATGCTGTACGGGCAACGCTTCTATCAGGATGAATTTGGGCAAACCTCGGAGATCGAGTGGCTGCCGGATACGTTCGGCTATTGCGCATCGCTGCCGCAGATTTTGCGGCACGGCGGCATCCGCTATTTTATGACGACCAAGCTGGGCTGGAACGACACCAACGTATTCCCGTACGATCTGTTCCACTGGGTCGGCATCGACGGGACGCCGATGTTGTCTTATTTGAACCACGGGGTCAACGAGAATACGCTGCCGAAGGACGTGCACGATCACTGGCAGTCTTACCGCCAGAAAGCCGCGCACCCGGAGCAAATGCTGCTATATGGGCATGGCGACGGCGGCGGCGGCGTAACCCGCGAAATGCTGGAATACATTAACCGCGCCGAGCTGATGGTCGGTCAACCGTCCAGCGAATACGGCACGGCGGCGGAGTTTTTTGCCGGAATCGAAGCGGCGCAGCCGAAGCTGCCGGCTTGGCACGGCGATTTGTACCTGGAGCTGCACCGCGGGACGTATACGACCCACGGGCGCAACAAGCGCAGCAACCGGCAGGCCGAGATCCTGTACCGCGAAGCGGAGGTCTGGAACGCGCTGGCCGCTCCGGCCATACCGGCCGAGCGACAAGGCGAGGTCCAAGCGGAGCTTCGGGACGGTTGGAAGCTGATCCTGCTGAACCAGTTCCACGACATCATCCCGGGATCGGCGATTACCGAAGCCTACGAAACGTCGGCGAAGGAATATGCCGAGATTTTCGATAAAGGCCGCGACGGACTGCGGCAGGGCTTGGCGGCTTTGGCCGGGCAGGCGGCGACTGCGGGCGAAGGCACGCCTTACGTCGTGTTCAACAGTCTGGGTTGGTCCCGCGATGCGGTCGTTGCCCTTCGCGATCAAGCCTTCCGCAGCGGCATCGCCGCTTACGATGAGCACGGAACGCGGCTTGCGCTGGACGTCCAGACGGATCTGGGCGGCGATACGGCAGCCTGGGTTCGCGTGCCCGAAGTTCCGGCGTTTGGCTACAAGACGATTTGGCTGCGCCAAGAAGCGGCTGGAACGGCGAATTCCCCTGCCGGAAACCAAGCGTTCGACGGCGAGTGGGAGACGGCGTTTTACCGCTTGAAGTTTAACGAACGCGGCGAGATCGTAAGCCTTTGGGATAAGGCTGCCGACCGGGAGATCGTAAAGCCGGGCGAAACGGCCAACCGGTTCCATTTCTATCACGACCGTCCGACGCTGTGGGACGCCTGGGATATCGACCCCCGTTACGAGCAGCAGCCGGCCGGCGCGGCAACGCTGCTGGAAAGCGGCCTGGCGGCAAGCGGTCCGGTCAAGGACGTGCTGCGCTTCCGCTGGAGCCTCGGCCAGTCGGAAATAACGCAGGACTTGATTCTGTATCATCACGATAAGCGGATCGATTTCCAAACGAAGGTCAACTGGAACGAAGCCCACAAGCTGCTGAAGGTCGGCTTCCCGATCGACGTCGTTACGGACAAAGCGACCTACGAAATTCCGTTCGGTGCGCTGGAACGCCCGACGCATCGCAACACGAGCTGGGAGCAGGCGCAATTCGAAGTGTGCGGGCACCGCTTTGCCGACGTTTCCGAACGCGGCTACGGCGTCAGCCTGTTGAACGACTGCAAATACGGCTACGACGTCCAGGGCAGCGCGATTCGCCTGTCGCTGCTGCGGGCGCCGAAATGGCCGGACGTGACCGCCGATCTGGGCGAGCATGAATTCACGTATTCCTTGTATCCGCACCAAGGGGATTGGCAAACGGCCCATACGGTGCGCGCCGCGGCGGAGCTGAATCACGCGCCGGCGGTGCAGACGGCCGAAGCCCATGAAGGCTCGCTGCCTTCCACGCATGCGCTGCTTGGCTTTACCGGCGAGCATGTCGTGCTCGACACGGTCAAGCCGGCCGAGGACGGCGACGGCGTGATCCTGCGGCTGTACGAATCCGCCGGCGGACGCGAGCGCGTTGCGCTGAACTGGAACCGGCCGTACTCCGGCGCGTTCCTTTCCAACGCCTTGGAACAGGAGTTGGAGCCTTTGGAGGCGGATGGAGGACGGATCGGGCTCGATTTTGCCCCGTATGAGATTAAGACGCTGAAAATAAAGTAACGTTAGGGGAAGCTAGCGCCGAAGTAGCTGGAGAAAAGTCTCGTTAATTTTAGTAGAACCAGCCGATTTCCCACTAATCTAATCTATGGGGTTGTGCGCTGGGACGAAGTACAGTTGCCCCAACTGCTCCATCCGTACAATCCTAAGTCCAACTTATACCAGTAAACCTAAAGGAGCGAGACGATAGTCCATGGAACAATTTAGACTCCCGAAAATACCGATGCCGGCGCTGGAACTTCCGCAAGCGGTCCAGGACGTCCTGGCCGAAGCCGAAACGAAACTGGCGCACCGTCCGAAACTGCTGCAGCTGTTCAAGAACTGTTTTCCGAACACGCTGGAAACGACCACGAAGCTGATGGACGACGGAACGACCTTCGTCATCACCGGTGACATTCCGGCCTCCTGGCTGCGCGACTCGGTGGAGCAAGTCATCCACTACGTACCGTTCGCCAAAAACGATCCCGACTTGCAGCGCATCATCAGCGGCTTGATCAAGCGCCATATCGAATACGTCCATATCGATCCTTACGCGAACGCGTTTAACGAATCGGCCAACGACTGGCACTGGAATACCACCGACGTGACCGAAATGTCGCCGTGGGTCTGGGAGCGTAAATTCGAAATCGACTCCTTGTGTTTCGTCGTCCGCCTGGCCTACACGTATTGGAAGGAAACCGAGCGGACCGATATTTTCGATGCCGGCTTCAAAGCCGCGATGCGGAAAATCTACGATTTGTTCAAAACCGAGCAGCATCACTTCGAGCAATCGCCTTACCGGTTTACCCGCAACAACGGGATTCCGACGGATTCCTTGCGCAACGGCGGCCTTGGCATGCCGGTGAACTACACTGGCATGATCTGGTCCGGCTTCCGCTCCAGCGACGATGCCTGCGATTTCCACTACAACGTTCCGGGCAACATGTTCGCCGTCGTGGCGCTGCGCCAAATGCAGGAATTTGCCGAGTGGGTGTTCCGCGACATGGATTTCCTGGCCGAGTTGAAGGAATTGGAGTTCGAGGTCGACCACGGCATCAAGCTGTACGGCATTTACCGCCACCCGGAATTCGGCCCGATCTACGCTTACGAGACCGACGGCTTCGGCAACTACTGTCTGATGGACGACGCCGGTACGCCGGGCTTGATGTCCATTCCGTATCTGGGCTACGTTAGCGCGGACGATCCGATTTATCAAAATACCCGGCGGTTTGCGTTAAGCAAAGAGAACCCGTTCTATTTCGAAGGCAAGGCCGCCAAAGGCATCGGCAGCCCGCATACGCCGGAAGATTACATCTGGCATATGGCGTTGTCGATGCAGGGCATCACGGCGCAAACGAAGGAAGAAAAGCTGGAAATGATCGCGATGCTGGAATCGACCGATGCCGGTACCGGCTTCATGCACGAAGGTTTCCATGCCGACGACCCGAACACGTTCACGCGCAAATGGTTCGCCTGGTCGAACAGCCTGTTCTCGCAGCTGGTGTACAAGGCGATGAAGGAAGGCATTTTGTAAGTTCCGCCGGGGGTTAGCGGTTTCGAACGCGGCTTGGCAATGCATGCGCATGCCGCTCTGCTTGCAGCCTGCCCCTAGGGTCCGGATTATCGGAACCGGCCTTATATCCGGCAAATCATTTTTATACTCAAAGGAGAGAGTCCCATGAGCAAAATTATCGGCGAAGCCCTGAAAAACATCCCTTGGCAAGACAAACCGGCCGGTCTGAACGCGCCGGTCTGGCGTTACTCGCAAAACCCGATCATCGAGCGCCACGCGATCCCGAACTCCAACAGCGTGTTCAACTCCGCGGTCGTGCCTTTCGAAGGCGGATTTGCCGGCGTATTCCGCTGCGATTCCCGGTCGGTCAGCATGGACATCTTTGCCGGTTTCAGCGACGATGGCGTGAATTGGAACATCAACCATGACCCGATCGTCTTTGAAGGCGATGAAGAAGTCATCAAACGCGAATACCGCTATGACCCGCGCGTCTGCAAAATCGGCGACCGCTACTACATCACCTGGTGCAACGGCTACCATGGCCCAACCATCGGAATTGCGTACACGACCGACTTCAAAACGTTCCATCAGCTGGAAAACGCCTTTTTGCCTTACAACCGCAACGGCGTGCTGTTCCCGCGCAAAATCGGGGATTACTACGCGATGCTTAGCCGCCCGAGCGACACCGGCCATACGCCGTTCGGCGATATTTTCTACAGCGTGAGCCCGGACCTGACGTTCTGGGGCAAACACCGCTATGTGATGGGGACGGTAGGCGGCGACGCTTCCGCTTGGCAATCGAAAAAAATCGGCCCGGGGCCGGTTCCGATCGAAACCGACCAAGGCTGGCTGCTGATTTACCACGGCGTCATCAACACCTGCAACGGATTCGTGTACCGCATGGGCTGCGCCCTGCTGGACATCGACAAGCCGTGGATCGTTAAAGCGCGGTCGCGCAACTATATCCTCGGCCCGGAAGAGCTGTACGAATTAGTCGGCGACGTGCCGAACGTGACCTTCCCGTGCGCGGCGTTGACCGACGCCGAAACCGGACGGATCGCCATCTACTACGGCTGCGCCGACACGGTCACCGGCTTGGCGTTTACGACCGTGGACGAGCTGCTGAAGTACATGGAGGAATATCCTTTGGAGGCGGAAGCGTAAGCCGATCTGCCACAGAAAGCGAGGATCTGCAATGAGCAAGCAAAGAACGGCCCATATCATTTCCCATACGCACTGGGACCGGGAATGGTACCTGCCTTACGAGAAGCATCACGTACGTCTCGTCGAGCTGGTGGACGCGCTGCTGGACAAACTGGACGGCGATTCGGCGTTCCGCAGCTTTTATCTCGACGGACAAACGATCATTCTGGAGGACTACCTTCAGGTTCGTCCCGAAAACAAGGAACGCCTGGAGAAATATATCCGCGAAGGCCGCATTCTCATCGGGCCGTGGTATATTTTGCAGGATGCGTTCCTGACGAGCGGGGAAGCGAATGTCCGCAACATGCAAATCGGGCACCAGGACGCGAAAAAATACGATGCGCCGGCGAAAATCGGATATTTTCCCGATACGTTCGGCCTCGTCGGACAAACGCCGCAACTGATGCGGCAGTCCGGCATTAGCAACGCCTTTTTCGGCCGCGGCGTAAAGCCGACCGGCTTCAATAACACCGTCTCCGACGGAGGGTATGAGTCCTCCTTCTCGGAGCTGATTTGGGAAGGGCCGGACGGCTCCAAGGTGCTGGGCATTTTGTTCGCCAACTGGTACTCCAACGGCAACGAAGTGCCGGCGGACGAAGCCGAAGCGAAGGAATTCTGGGACCGCAAGCTGGCGGATGCGGAAAAATACGCCGCTACGGGCGAACTGCTGTTCATGAACGGCTGCGACCACCAGCCGCTGCAGTTGGACCTGCCGGAGGCGATCCGCACAGCCGAGAAGCTGTATCCTGACACGAAGTTCATCCATTCCAACTTCCCGGACTATTTGCACGAGCTGGAGGCGGCGCTGGAAGGCCGCGAGCTGTCCACCGTGAAGGGCGAGCTGCGCAGCCAGCGCACGGACGGCTGGGGCACGCTGGTCAACACCGCTTCCGCGCGCGTGTATTTGAAGCAGATGAACCAGGAAGGCCAGGCCTTGCTGGAAAAAGTCGCCGAGCCGCTCGCCTCGATGGCGAACCTGCTCGGCAAGGATTACCCGCATCATTTGTTCACCTATGCCTGGAAGACCTTGATGCAAAACCATCCGCATGACAGCATCTGCGGCTGCAGCGTGGACGAGGTCCACCGCGAGATGGTTACCCGCTTCGCCAAGAGCCGTCACGTCGCCGAGGCGCTCATCGACGACAGCAAGCGGGTGATCGCAGATAGGGTGAACACCTCCGTCTTCGCCGGGTATGGCGAAGACCCGTTGCCGCTGGTCGTGATGAACACGACCGGCTGGAGCCGCACGGGCACGGTGTCCGTGGAGTTGGACGCCGCCCGCCTGTATTTGCAGGGCGGCCTCGGCCTCGAGGAAACCGGCCGCCGCATGAAGGCCGTCGATCTGTCCGGCCGCGAGCTGGTCGACGAGCAGGGGAACGCGGTGCCTTGCACGGTGGAGGATCTCGGCTTGCTGTTCGGCTATGATTTGCCGGACGACAAGTTCCGCCAGCCGTACATGTGCCGCCGTGTGAAGCTGACGTTCCAAGCGGCGGACGTGGCCGCTTTGGGGCTGCGCACGTATGCGTGGGTGCGGCGCAAATCGGCGGCGGCTGCCGCGAAGCCGGCTTCGCTCTTCACCGGTCACCGAGTGATGGAGAATGCCGCTCTGAAGGTGGAGATCGCCGAAGACGGATCCTTTGTAATGACCGATAAAGCAACAGGCCAAGTGTACCGCGATCTCGGCATTTACGAGGATACGGGCGACATCGGCAACGAATATATGTACAAACAGCCGGAAGGCGAGAAGGCGCTGACCACGAAGGGGCTGGCGGCGCAAATTCGCGTGCTGGAGGATGCGCCTTACCGCGCTTCCGTGGAAGTTTGCCACGCCTGGGAGATCCCGGCTTCCGCCGATGAGAAGCTGGATGAAGAGATGCGCGAGCTGGTGTATTATCCGTACCGCAAAGCGCAGCGCAGCAGCAAGCTGAAAACCCTCCAGTTGCGCACGGTCATTTCGCTGGAAGCCGGCGGAAAAGGCGTCCATATCGAAACGACGATTGACAACACCGCGAAGGATCACCGCGTGCGGGCGCTGTTCCCGACCGATCTGGAAGCTTCGGTCCACCAAGTGGATTCGATGTTCGAAGTGGCGCAGCGGGATAACGTTCCGGCGCCGGAATGGGAGAACCCGAGCAATACGCAGCATCAGCAGGCCTTCGTGGACGTTAGCAGCGGGGGAGCCGGCTTGACCGTAGCCAACCTGGGGCTGAACGAATATGAGGTGCTGCGCGACGGACGCAACACGATCGCCGTCACGCTGCTGCGGTCCGTCGGCGAACTGGGCGACTGGGGCTTGTTCCCGACGCCGGAAGCGCAATGCCTTGGCGTGCACACCGCCCGAATCGAGTTGATCCCGCACCGTGGCGAGGGCATCGCTTCCGGAGCCTATGCGGAAGCTTACCAGTTCCAGATTCCGTGGACGGTCAGCCAAACCGAGGTTCACGAAGGAACGCTGACTCCGGCATACACGGCGTTCCAATGGGAAGGCACGGAGCTCGCCTTCTCTTCGCTCAAAATGAACGAGGCGACCGGCGACCTGCTGCTGCGTTGGTACAATATGAGCCGGCAGGCGTCCGAGCTGACGCTGAGCTTGAACATTCCGCACCGGCATTTTTACAAAACGACGATTCTCGAGGAAGACGCGGCGGCCCTGGCCAAAAACGCGGCAGGCTGCCTGTCGCTCCTGACCGGCGCGTGCGAAATCGTGACGATCGGCATCCGACGTTAAGCGGCTGCGCGATCCGAAGGGCGCCTTAGAGTGCGGCATCTCTCGAAATATCTAACACCAAAGGTTACCTCTGTCATGGCTGCTTTCCATGGCGGGGTAACCTTTTTTTAAGATACGGCCATGTCAAATCACAATGTGTATAATCGAAATATGGAAACACAACGTCAAAGTAAGAAGAATATGCCGGTCGCTTCTTGCTCTTCGCGGCGAATATGCATAAATAGCTGCTTCGAACAACAAGCTTCGCCTTGTTGAATTAATGGGAAAGAAGGGGAAGGAAATAAATATCAGAAAATTAAGTTCGGAAGAGAAATACCCCATGAATCTATTGCTGTTAGCTGACCCATCCCAAAAGCTTGTCGCGGAGTACATCAAGAGAGGGGAATGTTATGTATCAGAAATTGAAGATCGAATAGTTGGAGTTTATGTGCTTTTGCCTACAAGGCCTGCAACGGTTGAACTGGTTAATGTCGCGGTGACTGAAGATATGCATGGCAAGGGAATGGGGAGGCAATTGGTTTCGCATGCCATTCAAACAGCTAGGTCGAGAGGATACAAAACTATAGAAATGGGTACAGGCAACTCAAGCATAGGGCAATTAGCTCTTTATCAAAAATGTGGATTTAGAATTGTGGGCGTTGATGCCGATTTTTTCATTCGACATTACTCGGAGGAAATCTACGAGAACGGGATCCAATGCCGAGATATGATTCGATTATCCCAGGATTTAACATAGCCCAAGAAACAAGATTAGCATAAGTTTCGAAGTTTCGAAGTTTCGGAGCTAAGCTGGCGGCGCTAACGAATCGAGAGAACGCTATTTGGCGGATTGTCGCTCTATCCGGATTCTAACGAACTGGAGCAACGTTATTTCGGGAAATGCAACGTCTAGCGGGGGGGATTTGGACCAAAAGGTGTCTAGGATTCGCTAGATTCCGAAAAGGGGCTCTAGGAAGCCAATAAGGTTGCTACGATTCGTTAGGCGGAAGAGGTAGAAGAGGTAGAAGAGGCAGAAGAGGCGGGAAAGGAAGGGCAAAGGGACAATGGAGTTATGGAGTAAAGGAGCAAGCTAGAAGGCAAGAAAGTAAGATGGCAACGGCGCGGTGAAACAGTTCAATCGAGGGTAAGGTGGCAACGGCCAATAGGGAGTATAAAGGGCAGGGGGACAATCGAGTCATAGAAAACAGCGAGGTATACGAAAGTATACCTCGCTGTTTATCCGATCCGCAGCTTCCCTACGCTGCCCCTTGCGGCACGACATCCGTTCTTGATTCACGTATCGTGCCGTGCCTGGGGTACGGGCAATCGGGCATCAAACCTCGTCCCAGATGCGCCGGACGTTGTCGAAAGCGATTCGGGTGCCTTTGCGGCAGTCCTCCATGCCCTCGTATTCGATGGACAGGTAACCGTCGTAACCGGATTGCTTCACGATGCGGAGGATTTCCCGCAGGTCGAGGTCGCCCTGCCCCGCGATGGCGCCGCGCAGATACCCGCCGCCTGCGCTGCGGAACCAGCCTTCGCCGGGATTGCGGCCTTCGGGACGGAGGTAAAAGTCCTTGACGTGGACCATCGAGGCGATGCCGATGTTTTTCTTCACGGCGACCACCGGGTTCTCGTCGACGCAAACAAAGTTGCCGACATCAAGTGTGGTTTTGTAGTTTGCCCGGCCGACGGCGTGGACGACCGCTTGGACCCGGTCGCTGGCCTGAACGTAGTAGCCATGGTTCTCCAGGCTGGTCGTGATGCCGTACTCCGCCGCGTAATCGGCGATTTGCCGGCAGGCGTCCGCGATCCGCGGGAGGTCCTCCTGAAAGCGGATGATCGAGGTGTCCGGACGGGAGGCGACATCGTGCCGCATCAGCTTGGCGCCCAAAGCATGGGCATGGTCGACCTCGCGTTTGACGCGTTCGATCTCCGCCGCGTAGGCTTCCTCCGAATCGGCGATGAAATTGGCTCCGATCGCGTAGTTGGATATGGCGATGCCCGCCTCCTCCGCCCGCTCGCGGATCTGCCCGAGCAGCTCGGGATTGTCGTTAAAGCTGAAGCCGAGCGGCACGATCTCGATATGCTCGCCGCCGATGCCGGCAACCCAATCGATCGTTTCCAGGATCGTCATGCTGCCGGCCTGCATGGCCTGATAAAGGCTGTATGAGCTTACTCCCAGTTTCATGGAACGTCCATCTCCTTATAGAGGTAGTTCAAAAAAGCCATCTTTCGATCACGAAGCAGTATCATGGAGCCTAGTCGACGTCGAATCTTGAATTCAGCCGGGACTTCCGTTGCTCACGTAGATCTGTCTACGCTCCGCTACTCATTCCCTAGCTTCATCCCACCTTCTCGGTGCTCCAAACCTGTCTTTTTGAACCTTTATTAAAACGGTAGTTCAAAAAAGCCATCTTTGGATCACGAAGCAACACATGGAGCCTTCAGCACGCGAACGGACACCAGAAACTCTATTGGCCCACTTTGGGGCAGTTTCCGATTTTAACGGACCGAGGAGACCTTATTTCGGTCAAAAGCGGTGAAAAGGGTGCCATGGGAGCCCAATAAGGCCTCTGGAGTCCGTTACAGAGAGAATTAGTTGGAAAATGGGCAAATAAGGTCATTACGGTCCGTTACGCAGCCGCGTTATCGGGCGTCCCTGGCTTCATCCAACTACAGCGTTTTGAAAAGAACGCACATCGGAAGCCTAGGCTCCGGTGCTGAAACACTGACTTTTTGAGTTCCCGCTTATTGTCGTTTTATCCCCGAAAAGACCGGATGAAGTTCACCGCTTGGCGGATATCCTCCTCGGGCTTGTCGCCGACCTCCCGCTCGATGGTCAGGTAGCCGGTGTAGCCGATTTCCTGAAGGGCGGCGAAATACGCCGGGAAATCGACGCTGCCCGCACCCGGCGGCACCTCTTCGAAGCCCGCCCCGGAGGCGGCCATCTCGGCGATTTTCTGATGGTCCATCGCTTCGTAGCCCAGGAACCCGTACACGTCCCGGGGATCGACCGGCCGGCGGCGAATGCCGTCCTTGACGTGCGTATGGACGATATAGTCGCGCAGCGCCTTGGCGCCCTGGACCGGGTCGTCGCCCGTGACCATGACCATATTGGCCGGGTCGAAGTTGACCGAGACGCCGTTCGTGCTGAGCGTGTCCAGGAAGCTTTTCAGATGGGCGGCCGGTTCGGGCCCGGTTTCGATGGCGAAATAGGCGTTCATGCTTTTAGCGTATACGCCAAGCTCTTCGCAGGCCTGCTGCATGGCGGCATAAATCGGGCTGCCCGCATCCTCCGGCACGATGCCGATATGCGTGGTCACGATATTCGTGCCCAACTCGACGGCCAAATCGAGAATTCGCTTCGATTTTTCGATTTTAACGGGATTGGCGGCCGCATCCTGAAACCCGTGGCCGGCGAGATCGCCGCACAACGCCGAGATTTCCAGCCCCAACCCCTCGATGTAACCGCGCAGTTCTTTGCGCTTCACTCCCGTTAACGCATCGGGGTCCATCTCGCCGGAAACGGCATAGATTTGCACGCCGTCCGCCCCGGCCGCTTTGGCTTTCAGCAAGCCTTCCTTGACGCCGACGCCAAAGCTGTCCACGATAATTCCGATCTTATTGTTCAGCTCCATAAGCTCTTGGCCTCCTCGACTCTAATTAAAAACGGATTTCCCGGCCTTCGACCGCCGATTCGTAAACCGCGTTCAAGATTTTGATCATTTCCACGCCGTCCTCTACCGGGCTGATCGGCGGGACGCCATCGAGGCAGCTGTCTACGAAGTGGTTGATTTCATTCTGGAAGCTGCGCTGGAAATCGAAGGTCGGCGTGCTGATTTGCGGGTCGATGTTGATGATGGTGTTATGCCGCTCCGTAACGATCGACAGCTGGGGCTCGATCTCCGCGCCGCCTTTGTCCCCGTAGATGTTCACCAAGGCCGAGTTTTGCTTGGCATGGAGAGAAAAGCTGACGTCTACCATCAAAGAGGCGCCGTTCTCAAAGCGGATCAGCGCATTGGCCATATCCTCGACCGTATTGAGGGAGGCATCGTAGTCCGCGGCTTGATAAAAAGCATAGTTCTCGATATTCGAGCGGTTGCCTAACTTGGAATACGTATTGCCGCTCACCGACTTCACCTTCGGCCGGCCCATCAGGTACCAGCAGAGATCGATGACGTGCACGCCGATATCGATCAGCGGACCGCCGCCGGAACGGGCTTTGTCGGCGAACCAGCCGCCGGGATTGCCCAGGCGCCGGACCAGGCTCGCTTTGGCAAAATAAATCTCGCCCAGATCGCCGGCGTCGATAAATTTCTTCAATACGGCAATGTTGGAGGCGTGACGGCGCACGTAGCCTACCTCCAGCCGTTTGCAGGTCCGCTCTACCGCCTGCTGCATCTGCAGCGCTTCGTTCATGGTGATGCAAAGCGGCTTTTCGCACAGCGCGTGTTTGCCAGCTTCCATGGCGGCGATGCTGATGGGGGCATGCGTATTGTTCCAGGTGCAGATGCTGACCGCCTGTACCTCGGGGTTCGCGAGCAGCTCGCGATAGTCCGTGTACACATGCGGAATGCCGTATTTGTTCGCCATGCTCTTCGCCCGTTCTTCGTTGATGTCGCAGATGGCCCATAGCGTAGCTTTCGGATTGGCTCGATATGCCGACAGATGGGATTCCGAGATCGATCCGGCGCCGATCAGGCCGATTTTGAGTTCGCTCATCTTCTGCAATTGCACCCTTTCGTTCTCCGCGCGAGTTTGTTACAATGAGAGCAATCTTTGACGCGGATATGTTTTATTTGTTCAGGCACCATTAACTTAGCACAGGAATTCTAAAGGGAGAATGTGCAGAATGACAAAATATCTGGATTATATGATCAGCCCACAGCCGATTCGGCTGTTTAATCCGGCGGTGGACGCCAGCAAGCGGAAAATCCAGTCGCTCGCCGTGGTCAACGCAGGACATCTCCCGGGGAGGACCCTGCAGCGCATCGATGCCAAATTCAGGTATTGGGCGTTCGTCGTAGTTACGGGCGGGAGCGGATATTACCAGGCTGGCGGCGCGTCAAGGCAGGAAGTGACGGCGGGTTCCTGGTTTTGCTTATACCCCGGCGAGGTGTTCAACTACGGCCCGCACTCGGAAGGATACTGGGACGAGTATTATTTTACCGTGGAGGGCGAGCGGGTCGAAGAATGGCTGGGCAGTTGGCTGCAGCACCCCGAACAGGTGAAAAAAGCGGCGTTCGACGACTCGGTCGTCAACCGCATGGAGCTGATGTTCATGCTCATCGACAGCGGCGTACCGAGCAACCTCGACCGGGCTTCGCTGTTGCTGGAGTCGTTTTTGTACGAGCTGGTGTCGCAGGCGGATCAGGCGGAGGCCGGAAATCGGGGCCGGTTCGTGCTGAAGGTGATCGAAGACCTTTCAGGCTCGCTCTACGCGAACCCGGAGCCGGAAGAATTGGCGGCCCGGCATCACATTTCCGTTTCCACGCTGCGGCGGATCGTGCACGAGTATTCCGGGTATCCGCTTAATGAGTTTATTCACCGGTTGAAGGCGGCAGAAGCCAAAAACATTTTGCTGAACACGGAAATGAGCATCAAGGAAATCGGCGAGGCGTTGGGGTACCAGGATACGTTTTATTTTTCGCGCGTGTTCAAGCGCATCACCGGTTCTTCGCCCAGAGGCTACCGAAGCCGGGGCGGGCAGTAAGCCGGAGCTTAGGCCCTGGCGGCCGTAGCGTGCAAGAAGATAAAGCGGCCGTGATTAGGAAGCGGGCTGTGAGCATCAAGTCGAATTTTTCATCGTTGTTCAAGTCAGACAACAAGCGGAGGGGTAAAGGATGAAGATCACATTTAGCGGATTGGCGGAAGAATTGGTTCATGGCGTAAAGGAATTGGAAGCGCAGCTCGGATTGCAGGCGGGGCCGGACGGGGTGCCGGTCGAGGTTGTACAGTTACAGGGCGACGGGCCGCTGCGGGTATCGTTGAACGGCGGAAAGGGACGGATCGAGTATGCGCAAAAAATCCACTTTTTCCGCGCGCTTGGCTTATTCGTGGAACATGCCAAGGCGTCGGACGCGTTCGATCTCGCGGAGACGCCAAGCTTCGATTACAACGGGGCGATGCTGGACGCGTCGCGCAACGCGGTGATGCGGGTGGATGCGATCAAGCAAATGCTGCGCTATATGGCGGTCATGGGGCTGAACGGACTGATGATGTACACCGAGGACACGCATGAGGTTCCGGAACTGCCCTATTTCGGCTATATGCGGGGACGATATACGGCGGACGAGCTGCGGGAATGCGACGATTACGCCGCGTTGTTCGGCATCGAAATGATTCCGTGCATCCAGACGCTGGGCCATCTGCTGCACGCGCTCAAGTGGCAGTATGCCGAGCCGCTGCGCGATCACCCCGACATCGTTCTGCCGGGCGAGCCGGCCACCTACGAATTCCTGGAGAAGACGATCAAGGCGGCCTCGGCGCCGTTCCGCTCCAAGCGGATCCACATCGGTATGGACGAGGCGTTCCAGGTCGGACTAGGCCGGTATTTGCGCGAGCACGGCTTCCGCGACCGCTTCGACGTCATGAACGAGCATGTCGGGCGGGTGATGGAGATTACCGGGAAGCTGGGGCTTGAGCCGATGATCTGGAGCGACATGTATTTCAACCTGCTGGCGAACGACGTGCAGGGAGGGTTATACAACATGGAGGCGGATTTCTCCGCGGACAACATGGCCCGAATTCCGGACGGCCTCCGGTTCGTGTACTGGAATTACTGGGGGACGGATGAAGCCGCGTACAAAGAAGTGTTCGACAAGCATCGGCTGCTGGGCTCGGAGCCGATTTTCGCCGGCGGTATCCACATGTGGAACCTGATGGCCCCGAACCACGGAAAAACGTGGTCGTCCATGCATCCGGCGCTGCGGGCGGCCAAGCGAAGCGGCCTCAAAGAGGTGTTTGCCACGGCGTGGGGCGACAACGGGAACGAGTCGAACCATTTCGTCATTTTGCCCGGCCTGCAGCTGTTTGCGGAGTACGGATACCATGACGGCGAAGTGAGCGACGGGCATCTGCGGAAGCGGCTCGCCGCTTGCACGGGGTTCGATTTGTTCGAGCCGCTCGAAGCGCTGAAGCGGATGGACGAGGTGCCGGAGGTGCACGAGGGGAATTATTACGGGGCGAATCCGTCGAAGTTTTTGCTGTGGCAGGATCCGCTGATCGGGTTGTTCGACAAGCATGTGGAGGGCATGGAGCGGACGCTGCCGTCGCACTACGACGGTCTGGCGGAGGAGTGGCGGGGATACCGGGCGGTGTCCGGGTTCAAGGATACGGAGCCGTTTGCCGCGATGTTCGCGTTCTATGAGAAGCTCGCCGCCGCGCTGGCCGTGAAATCCACGCTGGGCGTGACGATCAAGCGGCATTACGACGCCGGGGCCCGGGACGAGCTGCGGCGGATCGCGGACGAAGCGCTGCCCGAGCTGCGGCGGCGGGTCGAGGAGCTGAGGCTGGCCCACCGCAAGCTGTGGCTGGGGACATACAAGCCGTTTGGCTGGGAAGTGCTCGATATCCGCTACGGCGGCGTGCTGGCCCGCGCCGCGTCGGCCCGCGACCGCATCCTGGATTACGTGGACGGCCGCGTTGAGCGGCTCGAAGAGCTTGAGGCGGAGCGCCTGGTGTTCGACCAAAACAATGTGTTCGGCACGCTCGACGTCAACGGATTGTACCATCAGATCGCCACGGCAGGGTCAATGTAAATTCGGACTGAACCGGAAAACCTCCATCTATTTCCGATGATTGCCGCCTGCAGCCCCGCGGCCTAAGAATACCGCTCCAGCAGCTCGGTCAACGTCCGTTTGATCGAGTTCAGCAGCTCCGGCGGACCGAGAACGGTGGCGTCCTGGCCGAGGCCGATGAAAAAGGCCGTCAGATACGGGAGCTCGCCCCCCGGGATTTGCCCTTCCAGCCGGCCGGTGCCGTCCTCGCGGACCTGCAGCCGGAGGCGGCGGCGGACGAGTTGGCCTTCGCACGCTTCGACGCCCAGGCGGGTGAGTTCCACGGCGCAGTCCAGATACGCCGGCTTTCGGCAGAGGTGCTCCTCCCAGTTGCCGAGGTGAACGTGGCGCAGATCGAGCGGCGCCGGGGCGGCGGGGCCGGCATCCGCCTCGGCCGCGGCGATGCGGTCGCATCGGAACAGGCGGAAGTCGCAGCGTTCGAAGCAGTAGGCGGGGCAATACCATAACCCGCTGCTGGCAAAAATGCCGACCGGTTGGATATGACGGCAAGTGGAAGCGCCGCGCCGCGATTCGTATTCGATGCGGATGACTTGCTGCCGAATCGCCCCTTCGAGCAGCAAGCCCAAATAGGGAAAGTCCGATTGACGGGACGGCGTAACGAAATCCACCCGGTTTTTCATCTGATCGATGCGGTCGCGCACGTCGCCGGACATATAGTGGTAAAACTTGCTCAACGCCGACGAGGCCTCGGTTTCGAACGGGAGGAACTCGTAATGGCGCAAGGCATGGCTGGCGAAAAAGATCGAGACCGCCTCCTCTTCGGTGAAGGCGATCGGCGGCAGCACGCGTTCGTTGAGCACCTGGTAACCGCCGTGCGGTCCGACTTCGGAGTACAAGGGCACCCCGAGCTCGCTAAGCTCCTGCAGGTCTCGGAGGATCGTCCGCGAGGAGACGCCGAATTCGGCGGCCAGCTCCTTTACGGTGAATTTGCGTTTCCGGTTGACGGTCATCATCAGTTCCATCAAGCGTTTGGATTTGGACATTTCACCAAAAACTCCATCCATTTTTTATTTATGACAATAGTTGTCACTATTATGGGCTACAATAAGGACAAAGTCCAGTCAACCGGACTTGAAACGGCGCTGCGGAAAGCGAGAGGCTGGGTGCACAGTTGGCCGATCGGCCGTTCGGTTACCTTTTCCCGCGCGAAACGCCGCCGAATTTAACGAACCCAAGGAGTGGATGGAACATGATTTTACAGGTTAGTCCTTTGATCGCCATGAACGGAAAAGCTGCGGAGGCGATCGCTTTTTATGAACAAGCGCTGCAGGCGAAGGTGGCATTCAAGCAAACCTTCGGCGAAATGCCGGAGCCCAAGGAGCCGATGAGCGAGGACGTGCAGAAACGCATCGCCCATTCCGTGCTGAAGCTGGGGGAATCGGAACTGTACGTGTCGGACGTATTCCCGCACGAGCCGCATCAAATCGGCAACCAGGTTACGGTGTGCGTTACGACGAGCACGGCGGAGCATGCGCAGCAGCTGTTTGACGCCCTGAAACAAGGAGGGCAGGTGAATCAGCCGCTGCAGGCGATTTATTTCAGCCCGGCCTACGGGGTCGTGACCGACAAGTTCGGCGTTGCTTTCCATATTTTCACCAAGCGTCCTTCCTGATCACCCAAACCTTAACGGCCTTTTTGCCTTCGCGGCGAAAGGGCCGTTTTCCGTTAGATATGTTATGATAAAAACAATTAAGCCCCAAAAGGAATGCAAACGCCGAACTTACCGGGAAAGGAGGGGCAATAGCCCTGTGACTGCGACTCTTTGCGAAATCACGGAACAAGCATGGCTGGAGCGGGGGGAGGCGCCGGATCGGGAAGCTTTGTTTTTCGTGACCACGCTTTGCGGTACCTGCCAATTGGCCGAAAAAATGCTGAACATCGCACGGGCATCAGGCCCCTGCATCCCGGTCTCCAAGCTGAATATCAATTATGCCCAGAAGCTGCGGGAAGAATGGCGGATATCCAGCGTACCCTGCCTGATCGTGCTGGAGGACGGCAGGCCGGTCCGGCAGGAATACGCCATGCGTTCGGTCGTGGACCTGCGCGATTGGCTCAAGATCTAGGGGAAACGCGGCGGAGAGTTGATGGACGGGGGAACCCATACTTTTTGCGAAGGTGGTCGTTACATATGGAATTACGGGAAGCGATGGAAGTTATCGGGCGGATTCGCCGCAACATCGGCGAGGTGGTAGTCGGCAAAGCGGAGGTCATCGACCTCTTGCTCGCTTCGCTGCTGGGCAACGGGCATGTGCTGCTGGAGGACGTGCCGGGCACCGGTAAAACGCTACTAGCGAAAGCGCTTGCAAAGTCGCTCGGCGGCGAATTCAAACGGATCCAGTTCACGCCGGATTTATTGCCCTCGGATTTGAGCGGCATCAATTTCTACAATCAGAAAAGCGGGGAATTCGAATTCCGCCCGGGGCCGGTCTTTACCCATGTGCTGCTGGCCGACGAGATCAATCGGGCGACGCCGCGCACGCAATCCAGCCTGCTGGAGTGCATGGAGGAGCGGCAAGTGACGATCGACGGACATACGCACAAGCTGGCCTCTCCGTTTTTCGTCATGGCTACGCAGAATCCGGTCGACCAGCAGGGAACGTTCCCGCTGCCGGAAGCGCAGCTGGACCGCTTCCTGATGCGTATCGCGATGGGCTATCCTACGGCCGGCGAAGGGGTGGCCATCCTTCAGCGGTTCAAGGAGCGCGAGCCGCTGGCCGAGCTGCGGCCGGCCGCTTCGGCGGCGGAAGTGGCCGCAGCGCAGCATTTTGCGCAGCGGGTCCGGGTGCAGGAGGATTTGCTCGCCTACATCGTAGCGATCACCGAAGCGACCCGGAAGCATCCGGAGGTGAAGCTGGGGGCAAGCCCGCGGGCCAGCACGGCGCTGCTGCGCGCTTCCCAGGGATACGCGCTGATCCAGGGCCGCGACTACGTTACGCCGGACGACATCAAGGCGGTGGCCGCCCCCGTGCTGGCGCACCGGCTTCTGCTACGGCACGGGCTGCGAAGCGCGGATGATCAGAGCGGCGAAGTGATCCGCCAGGCACTTGGCCAAGTGGAGGTGCCGGCCGAGGCGGCGTTCGCGGCGGCAAAGGGGAAGCAGGTGGATTGATCGATGCAGCTGCCATGGCTTATCCTTAGCGCCCTGCTGATTCTCGTGGCGCTGACGGCCGTATACCGCTGGCGGGCGCTGAAGGGCATCCGGTACGACCGCTATTTCTCCGAGCGGGCGGTGTTCGAGGGCGATACCGTCGAAATGGTCGAGGTGATCGCCAACGCCAAGCTGCTGCCGCTGCCCTGGCTGCGCCTGGAGTCCAGCATCGCCGCCGGCTTGACGTTCGGGCAGCAAAGCAACCTGGCCATTCACGCCGGGGAGATTTACCAGAACCACAGCAGTCTTTTTTACCTGAGGCCGTACCGGCAGATTACCCGCCGCCACCAGGTAACCTGCTCCCGCAGGGGGCAATACCGCCTGGAATCGGCGACGATGACGACGGGGGACCCGCTTGGCCTGAACGCCGAGGTCATGCAGTTCCCGCTTCGGCTCGAGCTGCTGGTTTATCCGCGGATCCTTTCGCTGCCGGAGCTTCCGCTGCCGAACCATAGCTGGCTGGGAGAACTGCCGGTCCGGCGATGGATCGTCGAGGATCCGTTCCTGACCGCGGGCATTCGCGAGTACCGCCCCGGCGACCCGCTGGGGAACATCAACTGGAAAGCGACGGCCCGGACCGGGGAGCTGCAGGTGCATAAACGCGATTATACCGCCGATCACCGGCTCATGATTTGCCTCAACCTGGAGGTCAGCGATTCGATGTGGAGGACCGTCATCGAACCGGAGCGCATCGAACTGGGCATCCGCTACGCGGCGACGGTGGCCGAGCACGCGCTGCGCAGCGGGCTGGCGGCGGGATTCGTCTGCAATGCGCGGCTGGCGGACGGCCCGAGGGAGCCGATCCGCATCGAGCCGCAGGCATCGGCCGACCAGCTTGAGCTGCTGCTGGAGAGTATGGCGCGGATGGTGCTGGACAAAAGCGCTTCGATGATCCGCCTGCTGGAGCTCGAACTGGAGGCCGGCATGACCGATACCGACTATTTGATCATCTCCTGCCACCAGGGCGAGAAACTCGCGGAAACCGCCGATCTATTGCGGCTAAGCGGCAACGGCGTGGAATGGATGGCCATTCCCGCGCTGGATGGGGGGAAGGAAAACTCGTCTCCTGCGGCAGACACGCCGCGCCGGCCATAAATAAAGAAGAAGCGCCGATCAGGAACCGGGCGCTTCTTCTTTTAATTTGGCCGTAATCAGCAAACGTTCCGGGGCGGGCCCAACGTAAGTGAACGGGTAGCAGGTAATCAGCGTCAGCAACGGTTCCGTCGAGGATTGGACCGCATCGGCATCGTGTTCGTCGACGATTTGTCGTTCCGTCACCTCATAGGCGAAATGCCCGGACACCGTCTCGATTTCGATCGTATCGCCTGCCTTGAGCTGTCCCAGGCTGCGGAATACGGTATCCCGATGTCCGGCGAGTACGCTGTTGCCGTTCTCCCCGGGAAGCGGACTGCCAGAGTAATGTCCCGCCCCCAATTTCAGCGGCCCGGAGGTGGTGCCTTCCGCGATCGCATAGCGCTGATCAAGCGTAGGGAAGGCGATTTCGCCGAGGATGTCGCCTTCGGCGGCAAGCGTCTGCGTCGCCGCCTTCCCCGAGCCGCCCGTCTGCCGCAGTTTCCCGGCCAAATCGGCGGTAAGCGGCGTTTCCTCCTCGGCCCTCGCGACGCCGGCGTCCGTTTCCCGCTGCAGTTTATCCCATCGCTGCAGCGCCCGCTCCGCTTGCAATGGGGCGTTCACGGCTTGAAACACGGAGTAGAGCAACACGCCTAGGGAGCCGAGGAACACGAGCCAGACGGTCATTCGCAACAACGAACGCTTTTTCATCGTCGTCTACCGGCCGGACTTCCGGAGGAAGAGGCCGGTTCCGACCGTGGCGACCAGGCTGATGAAAATCAGGTTAAACCACGGGTTGGCCGTCTGCGGCAGCTCGTCGAGCATGCCGGCGCCGGCGCCGGTGCCGCCTCCATCCGGTTCTCCCGACGGGTTAGGCTGGCTTTCGGGCTGCCCCGGTGTCGTTAGATCCCCGGGCCCTTCCTGTCCGTTCGGACCGGGGTCGCCGGAAGCATCGGGGGCGTCCGCGTTCGGGTATCCGGCATTCGGATCCGTCGGGACGTTGCCCGGCGTTGCCGGAGCATTCCCGTTAACCGGCTTCAAGTCCGGCTGGGAGGGGCCGTTTGCCGGAGGGTTTGTCGATCCGCCGCCGCTGGAAGGCGGTTCCTCCGCATATGCGGAAAACAAGAACGCGATCGTTGCGGCTTTGCCCTGGTATTCATTGCCGGCTTCTTTCGGGAAAATCACGTTCAAGTCGAGCTGGTTTTCCTCCCCGCGGTTCAGGCGGCCGAGGGCGATGTCCTGCTGCTCCAGCTGCAGAGTGCCTGCATAGATGACGGTGGGACCATCCTTTACGGTCAATTGCAGTACATCGAAGAATTCCGTGTCTCCCGATACGAAACGCGTGCTCATCCGGTAATCGAAATCCGCAGCGCTATCGTTGGCGACCGTAAACGAACGGATCACCTGATCGCCCGGCTTCAAATTGCTCATGGGCACTTCGCTGCTCAGCTCCGTTCCGATCCGCAGCTTGACTTTGTCGTCGGCGCTGGCATGTCCGGCCTGCCACACGACTCCTGCCAGGATGGAAACGGCGTAAATGGCCAAGGCATATTTGCGGTATCTGCGAGTCTTTGCAATCTTCACTTTTCCCCATCCTTTCCCCAGCGTTCCGATCCCCCTCAGGCGGTAAGCCTGCCGTCGCCGGAGGATGGGCATTCGCTATTATGTTCGTTATAACGAACTATACCTATGTCTATTATATATAAATTTAACCAAATGGAAAGGGGAAAAATGAACAGTTATGGATCAGATTATGCCCGGCCGTATCGGAGACCCTAGACTGTATTCATCACGCGGCTGTAACGGACTGTATAGACCTTATTTGGAGTGTTTTCCACATTTTCTAGCTCTTACGGACTCCACAGCCCTTATTTGACTCATATCTCGCTCAAAGGCTGCATTTTCCGCCCAATAGCGTCTCTGGAGTCCGTTACGTTTTGAAAAGGCGCTTTTACGGGCAAATAACGTCCGTACGGTCCGTTAGCGCTCCGAGCAACCCTGGTTCGGCCTGCCGCGCGAGCTAGGACGGAGTGCCTTCCGCCGAGCCAGCCAGCCGCGAGCTAGGACGTAGTGCCTTCCGCCGAGCCGGACCGCCGCCTGACACACATGGATTGTGCCGAGCGATTGCGTCCGGGCTATACTCGGAGTTTGTCCTTCCAGCAAGCAACAAGCCAGTTCCTGCCGTACACCATTCGGGCCTCGCTGCCCAAGGCCTTCTTCGGTTGTCGGATCCGGCCGGGTTCACTTTGCGTTACGGGGAGGCCGCGTGCCTCTCGCAAACCGGATCCAGTCCCGGCCGGCCCGCAGAATCTCCTTGTATCCCGGAGGTCTGACGAGATAATACGGGGTGATGAGGCCGCCCCAGTTCGTTTTCGATTGAGCGACGGACGGGATATTGGCTCCGGCAAAATCGAATTGGGTGAATCCATGCTCCGACAGGTCCTGCAAGGCGAAGCTTTGCGATTGCTGGACCACGCCCCGGTTCAGATGGTCCGTTTTGCTGGCGGCGACCCAACCGAAGGCGCGCTGGCCGTCCAATGAGAGCACGACGCTCGCGCTGACCGGCTCCCCGGACGGAGCATAGCAGACATAGGCGCGAAAGGCTTCGGGGCCGAGCAGGCTTTGCGCGAGCTCCAAATCGGCTTGGGTCAGCCGGTGGCTGAAGCCCTGGCGCGACTCCGTTCCCTGCAGGCACTGATGCACCTCCGCCATATCCCGGCTGAGCCCGGTCCGGTAACCGGCGGCGTCGGCCTTTTTGATCTTCGCCCGGATTTCCGTGCTGGCATGCTCCAGGCTGTAGGGAAGTCCGGTGACGTAGGTATATTTGACCTCCGCCTTGAATCCGTGCCACAGAAATGGACGGATGTCGGCGATATCGGGCGGGAATACGAAGCTGGCGCCGCGCTGGGTCTCCAGCAGGTCGGCGATCATCGTTTTGGCCACTTCGTGCCACTGCCGGTCGATTTTGAACGGCTTATCGGTCGGCGTCGAGCGGAAGGCGAGGGGGTGATAGGGATTGAGCGGCGGGAGATACAGCTGTCCTTTTTTATTAAAGAAAAACAATCCTTCTCCCCGAGCCGCCGAATTCGGCGCTTCCCATTCGGCCAAGCGCACGCCGCACTTCCATTTTCGAACGTTGAATTCCGCCCACTTCAGCCATAATTCGCGATTTTTCATAAGGAAATCCGTTGCTCCTTCCTTCACGGCATTATTGCTAACCTATGATCTTGTCCTCCCGAATATGAGTCATGCGGATGAGGCGGATAGGGGCAAATGCCAGTTGCCCCGTCCGAAGCTTGGACATTGAATATAGCGGGAGCTCCGATAATGCAAGATAGGCGCTCGCAAAGGAGGGATGCTCATGATTCAAGTAACGAAATTCGGTGCGCGCGGCGATGGGCGCTCCGACGATACGGCGGCGATCCAGAAGGCGCTCAACGAAGCGGCGAAAAGCGGAGAAACCGTTTATTTCCCCGTTGGCGTCTTTATGGTCAACCCGGCGAAGACGCTGCGAGTCGGCGGGAACACCACGATCAAAGGCGAGGGCCGGAGCTCGGTGATCCGGGCGGCGGCAGGCAGCTTCGGTTGGGAACTGATGCGCGTGTCGGGCAAAGACGTGAACATCGCCGGCATCGCTCTCGACGGCCAGCGGCGGGTTAACCGGGTACTGGCCATCGCCGGCGGCAGCGCGCGGATCACGGTTAGCGGCGTGGCCGTTCAAGGGGCCACTCACAGCACGGACCGGCGGAGCGAGTATTATGCCGGGGTGGTATCCGGCATCGTGGTATTGGGCAATACCGAGGCGGTAACGATCGCGGACTCGGAGGTCGCCGACGTCGTGGCCCGCAATTTGGCGGGGGCCGGCCTCGTCGCCCGCGGAATTTATGTAACCACCACCTGGGGCAGCAGAGAACTTGCGGCCAAAAAAATAACGATCACGAACTGCTACATCCATCATATCGGCCCTGCGGACGACGGCGACGGCATCTATTACGAGGATCCGGCCATGGAGGATAACCGGGGCGCGGAGCTGGACAGTCTTATTGAGGGCAACCGCTTCGATTATTGCGCCAAGCGGGCCGTAAAGATTTTTGCCAGAGGCATCATCGTCCGCGGAAATTCGATCAATAATCCTTACTTGAACGATAACTACTATATGGGGACGGAAAAAGGCCGGCGGGCCCCGGACATGTATTCGGCCATCAGCATCTACGGCGGCAACGTTACGGCGGAGGGCAATCGGATATCCGGCAGAGGCAGTTTTTATGCGGCGATCGAGGTAGGAGCCGGCTTCCCGGTCGAAAAGGTCGCGATTGAAAACAACAGCATTACGATGGGCAATAACAGCACGATAAAAGGCACGACGGCGATTCGCATGGGCAATATCCGCGACTTCCGGGTGGTGTCCAATACGATCCAAGGCGGCGAGCGGGCGATCTGGACGTGGCAAAACGCCGAGGAAGGACGGATCGAACGCAACGTCATCCGGATGCTGCAGGGCGGGGGCATCGATCTAACCACCTATCTGCGCGGGTATGTGCAGAAGAACATCACCTGCCTGAACAACCAAATTACCGCGGCGACGTTCAAGGTCCTGACGTCCGCTTCCACCAATTCGAATGTGGTGGTACGGTAACCCGGCTCCCCGCGAACTTGATTCGAAGCCGAACAACCAAACTTTACTCTGGCCTTTTTAGGCGGAAGGGTAAAGTTTTTTTCATGGATGACTACTAAAAATGCAAGGCTTTGAATATAACACAATATACCAAACAACTTGGTAGACAATAGAAGCCGATGACCCGGAGAAGGAATGGTAGGATATGGAAGGCGATAAAGGGATTCTGGTCATTTCCCTCGATTTCGAATTGTATTGGGGGGTCCGGGATATTTATAGCAGGGCGGAATACGGGCGGAAATGGTTGCGAGAAAGAGAGCAAATTCCCCGATTGCTAGATTTATTCCGGAAGTTCGGCGTTCACGCGACTTGGGCGACGGTGGGGTTGCTGTTTTTCGCCGATCGGCGGGAGCTGATGGCCGGGCTGCCCGACTTAAAGCCGGGGTACGCCGATGGCCGGCTGTCGCCCTATGGCGATATCGAGAGCGGACGGATCGGCGAGGGGGAAAGGGATGATCCGTACTCCTACGCGCTTTCGTTAATCGGGCAAATCCGGGATACTCCGGGGCAGGCGATCGGCTCGCATACGTTTTCCCATTTTTACTGCCTGGAGAAAGGGCAAACGGATGCCCAGTTCTACAGCGATCTGCAAGCGGCGGTAGCCGTGGCCGATCGGCGGGGGATTACCCTGGAAAGCCTGGTGCTGCCCCGCAACCAGCTGCGCCGCAAATACGTGGATCGGCTGGGCGAATTGGGCTTCAAGTCGTATCGCGGCAATCCGCACCATCGGTTATACCGGACCGGCTATTCGGTTTCCGATACCGCTTGGCACCGGGGGATGCGGCTGGCCGACAGCTATATCAACCTTACCGGCCATCATACCTACCCCGTGAATTCGATCTCTCCGAGGATTCCGCTGGACCTGCCGGCCAGTTTTTTCTTCCGTACGCCGCCCGGGCCGCTGGTTCGGCTCGAACCGCTGCGGCTGAAGCGGTTGAAGGACAGCATGACCTATGCGGCAAAACACGGACAGGTGTATCACCTCTGGCTGCATCCCTATAATGCGGCGGAAGAGGCCGGGCTCCGTTCGATGGAAACGCTGGTGCGCCACTACCGCGAGCTGGCCGATTATTACGGAATGACCAGTATGAATATGGAGGAACTGGGCAACGCGGTTTTGGCGGCGGCGGGGGAGTCGGGAGAGCCGGAGACAACCGGAGACACGAAGGAGATGCAAAATATTAAGGGGATTCATGGCATTAAACAAATGGGGTGATCGATCTTGGACATGGAATACCTGTGGAAATCCGTCAGGCGTCATTTTCTCGCTTTCCTGCTCGTGATTGTGGCGTGCATCGGTCTGGCCGTGCTGCTGAATGAGCTGGTGGCTCCCACCTACCGGGCAAATGTCAGTCTGGTAGCCAATATCGTGTCGAATCCGGAGTCGAGTACCTATAACGAATTTCTGGCGAGCCAGATGCTGACCAAAACGTACGAGGATACGATCCAAAGCCGGTACATCGCCAGCGAAGTGAAGAAACAGGTATCCACCCCCGACTCGATCATCCAGCTGCTGAAAAAAATCAAAGTGCGGACGGATCCGGGCACGCTGGTCATCATGCTGTCCTATACCGGCAACGAGCCGAAAGAAGCGGTGGCGATCGCCAATGCGTTTGCGGAAACGTTCATCGCCAAGTCCAAGGAAATCGTGACGAGCGCCAACGTCTCCATCCTCGACTCGGCGAGCATGGAAGAAACCTCGATCCCGGTTAGCCCGCGCAAAGCGATGAATATCGCGCTGGCCGCCTTCGTAGGCTTGTTTGCGGCGCTCAGCCTGACGTTGATGCTGGAACGCCGGGCCCGGAACAAGAAGCCGCGGCGGCACGTGCCGGATGATGATCCCGGACTGGGGGACACTTTGATCCGCATAGAAGAGAAGTATAAAGGAGGGGCGGCGAGATGATGAATTTTGCCATCGCAGGCTGCGGCCATATCGCCTATAAGCATATCGATGCGATCGAAAAAACGGAAGGGGCTCGCTTGATCGCGGTCTGCGACCCGAATCCGGGGCGATTGGAGGAAATGCGGGCGATTACGCAGGCGGCGGCATACCCGGATCTCGCTTCGCTGTTGGCCCGGGAATCCGGCGTGGACGCCGTATGCATATGCGCGCCGAGCGGGCTGCATGCCGGGTTAGCGCTGGAAGCGATCCGGGCCGGCAAGCATCTGGTCCTGGAGAAGCCGGTGACGCTGGATTTGGCGGAGGCGGAGCAGCTGCGGCAGGCGGTCCGCGACGGCGGCCTGCGGGCAACGGTCGTCCACCCCAACCGTTACAGGCCGGCGATTCGGCAGCTGAAGGCGGCCCTGGACCAGCAGCGCTTCGGCAAGCTCAGCCACGTGAACGTGACGGTTCGCTGGAACCGCAGCCAGGCTTACTACGATCAAGCAGCCTGGCGGGGGACCCGCGCGATGGACGGGGGCGTTCTGCTGAATCAGGCGATTCACAGCCTGGATTTGCTGCAATGGCTGTTCGGCCCGGTGGCGGAGGTGAAGTCGCTGGTCGCCACGCGGATCAAGCAAATCGAAACGGAAGACGTGGCGATCGCGGCGATCCGGCTGGAGAGCGGGGCCTTGGGGGTGATCGAGGCGGCGACTACGGTGTACGGGCACAATCTGGAGGAGACGATTTCCGTGTTCGGCGAGGAGGGGTACGCCGTCATCGGCGGGCCAACGGCCAACTGGATCCGGCACTGGGCATGCGCCTCGATGGGCCGGGAGGAAACGGCCGAGCTGATCCGCGGGGTGGAGGAGGATCCGTACGGTGTACCGGGCCACCGTTGCATTATCGAAGACCTGGTCCGCGCCGCCCGGGAAGGGCGGGAGACCGAGATTACGCTGGAGGACGGGATCCGCGCCGTGAAGCTGGCGCTGGACATGACCGGCGGGGGCAGCGGCGAATTGGCCCGGTCCCGGTGAACTGAATCCCCTGCAAGATTCCGCGAATTTGAGGGAAAGGTTCAGTGAGATTCGGGTGAGAGAAAGGAGGAGAGGTTTCGATGCATACCCGGTTGGAGAGTACCGGACATTCGGGGTTGGAGCGCATGGACTTGCTGCGCAAGCTGGAGGACAAAACCGCGGTGATCGGAGTCATCGGTTTAGGTTATGTCGGCTTGCCGCTGGCCGTCGAGAAAGCGAAGGCGGGTTACCGCGTGATCGGCTTTGACGTGCAAAGCCGGAAAATCGAGATGCTGAACGGCGGCCATAATTACATCGGCGATGTGGTGGACGAGGATTTGCGCGGCATGGTGGAGGACGGACGGCTGTCGGCGACAGCGGATTACTCTTTTTTGGCCGGCGTGGATGCCGTGGCGATTTGCGTTCCGACCCCGCTCGATATCTACCAGCAGCCGGACACGAGCTACGTGGAGAACTCCACGCGGGAAATCGCCCGTTTTCTGCATCCGGGAATGCTTGTCGTGCTGGAGAGCACGACCTATCCCGGCACGACGGAGGAGTTGGTTCGTCCCATCCTGGAAGCGACGGGGCTGCGCTGCGGGGTTGATTTTTTCCTGGCTTATTCTCCGGAACGCGTGGATCCCGGCAACAAGCTATATAACACGAAAAACACGCCGAAAGTGGTCGGCGGCGTTACGCCGGCCTGCTCGGAGGTGGCCGAAACGCTGTACCGCCGGGTGCTGAACGGCGATGTCCACGTCGTCTCCAGCCCGGCCGTGGCGGAAATGGAGAAAATCTACGAGAACGCGTTCCGCCATATCAATATTGCCTTGGCCAATGAAATGGCGATCCTGTGCAGCCGTATGGGGATCAACGTGTGGGAAGTGATCGATGCGGCGAAGTCCAAGCCTTACGGGTTCATGGCCTTTTATCCGGGACCGGGGCTGGGGGGGCACTGCATTCCCGTCGATCCGTTTTACCTCACATGGAAAGCTAGGGAATACGGCTACCATACCCGTTTGATCGAGCTGGCCGGGGAGATCAACAACGCCATGCCGGAATTCGTGGTGCAGAAGATCGGCGACATCCTGAATAACGACCGCAAGTCGCTGCGTGGGTCTACCGTCTACTTGCTGGGCGTGGCTTATAAAAAGGATATCGACGACTACCGGGAATCGCCGGTGCTGAAGATGATCGGCCTGCTGGAGGAGCGGGGCGCCACCGTATGGGTCAGCGACACGCATATCGCGGATTTTCAGTACCGCGGCCAAAGCTACATTTGCGAGGAACTGACGGAGAAGCGGCTGAATGAGGCCGACATCGCCGTAATCACCACCGATCACTCGGGCTTCGATTACGGGTTGATCGGCCGGGCCCGCCGCAGCCTGCTCGATACGCGCAACGCGATGAAGGACCGGGTCAAACCGGACCGCTATTATTTGCTGTGAACGCTGAACGATCTACATAACTTCCAGCAGCCCAACCGGATAAATGTTTTTTGTACAACATTTATGGGTCGTAGCAGGGCTAACCAGAACAATTGTTGTATTTTGTGCAACATTTTGCAGCCGAATGCTGTGTTATCTCAGAATAACCTTTTCTGGCCGGCTGTTACTCCGCATTCTTCAACTAACTGACCATACGGCTTGTCAAATTCAAATTTAGGAGCCAGTAAAATGATGAACGGATTTATACATTCAACCGCGGTCGTTGATCCGGGGGCGCAGGTCGGGGAAGGGACGAAGGTTTGGCATTTTACCCATGTGTCGTCCAAAGCCGTGATCGGCAGAGGGTGCAGCCTGGGGCAAAACGTCTACATCGCCGACCGCGTCCGGATCGGCAACGGAGTCAAGATTCAAAACAATGTTTCCGTCTATGAAGGGGTCGTCCTGGAAGACGAGGTGTTTTGCGGGCCCAGCATGGTGTTTACGAACGTGCGGACCCCGCGCTCCGCATTTCCGCGCAATCGCAGCGAGGACTACCGCGAGACGCGGGTCGGGCGCGGGGCGTCGATCGGGGCGAATGCCACGGTCGTGTGCGGCGTGACGATCGGCGAGTGGGCTTTTGTCGCGGCGGGGGCCGTGGTGACCCGCGATGTGCAGCCTTATGCGTTGATGGCCGGGGTCCCCGGCAGGCGCATCGGCTGGGTGTGCCGCTGCGGCAAAACGCTTGGCTTTAGCGGCGGCGAGGGACGGTGCGACGACTGCGGCCGGGAATACCGGCTGGAGCGGGACAACGTCGCCATAACGAAGGAAGGGGGATTCGCATGAAACCGATTCGGGCATTCCGTCAGACAATCCATCCGGCCGGCAAGAATTCATTGGGCAACCCGCCGGCCACCGGCACGGCGCCTCAGGCAATCCCCTTATTGGATTTGAAGCGCGAGATCGCCGAGCTGAAGCCGCAGCTGCTGCAGGCGATCGAGGGCGTGCTGGACGAAGCGGCGTTTATTATGGGCGGACAGGTCAAGCAATTGGAGCGCGAGGTGGCCGCATACCTGGGGGCGAAGCACGCGATTACGCTGAACTCCGGCACCGATGCGCTGGTGATCGCCTTGCTGGCGGCGGGGATCGGTCCCGGCGACGAGGTCGTGACGACGCCGTTCACTTTTTTCGCTACCGCCGAAGCGATCAGCCGGGCGGGGGCAACGCCGGTGTTTGCCGACGTCGACCCGCTGACGTACAACCTGGATCTTGAAGGCCTTGAAGCTGTCGTTACGCCGCGGACGAAGGCGGTTATTCCGGTGCATCTGTTCGGCCGCCCGCTGGACATGGCGCCGCTGATGGAGATGGCCGAGCGCCGCGGGCTGATCGTAATCGAGGACGCGGCGCAGGCGTTTGGCGCCGAGGCGGGCGGGCGGAAGGCGGGAACGATCGGCCAGTTCGGCTGCTATTCCTTTTTTCCGTCCAAAAACCTGGGGGCCTACGGTGACGGCGGGATGCTGGTGACCGACGACCCCGGGCTGGCCGAAGCGGCGGCGATGCTGCGGACGCATGGCTCGAAGCGAAAATATTACAACGAGAAAGTCGGCTTCAATTCCCGGCTGGATGAGCTGCAAGCGGCCATCTTGCGGGTGAAGCTCCCTTACGTGGAGTCGTGGAACGAAAACCGCCGCCGGGCGGCGGCGCGTTACCGGGAACTGCTGCAGGATGTCCCCGGACTCCTGCTTCCCGGCGAATGCCCGGCTGCCGACAAGCAGGTATTCCATCAATACACGGTACGCGTGCTGAACGGCCGCCGGGATAAACTGCTAGCCGGGCTGGCCGACGCCGGCATCGGCTCCATCGTGTATTACCCGCTGCCGGTGCACAAGCTGCCCGTTTACGCGGACGGGGACCATGTCCTGCCGATGGCCGAGCAGCTGTCGCGGGAGGTCCTGTCGCTGCCGATCGGGCCATATATCGGCGCGGACGAACAGCAGTTCATCGCCGGGCATATCCGCAAGCTGATGAGTTAGCGGCAATCACATTTTTCCAAAGGGACGATTATGCAAAACTTGATGAAGAAAGTATCCTCCATTTCCATACGACGAATGAGGCAACTGCGGGAGCTGCTGCGGATTCGCAGTCTGCCCGGCCTGCTGCGCAAGCTCAAAAACGACGGGTTCCTGCGGAACGTCTTCGTGCTGGCCAGCGGCACGGTGATCAGCCAGGTGATCGTGCTGGCGACGCTGCCGATTTTGACGCGGCTGTACTCGCCGACCGAATACGGCACGTATTCGATGTACCTGTCGATCATCGGCATCTTGCTGATGGTGATTTCCTTTTCCTACGAAAACGCCATTACGCTTCCGGAAGACGACCGGACCGCCTCCAGCGTGCTGAGCTTGTCCCTGCGGATATGCATCGGGGTCAGCATCGCGAGCGGCATCGGCATACACATTTTGGAGGAGCCGCTGTCGGCATGGATGCATGAGTCCTATTTAACGCATTATTACCTGTTTTTTATCATCAGCCTGTTTGGGGCGGGGTTTTATCAAATCCTGAACTACTGGTCGGTCCGCAAAAAATATTTCAAGCAGCTGGCGCGGACGAAATACACGCAAAGCATCAGCCAGGTCTCCTCGCAGATCGGGCTCAGCCTGTTTCACCTCGGACCGCTGGGCCTGATCATCGGCGATATCGTCGGACGGTTCGGCGGACTGCTGCCGCAGTGGAAGCTGTGGCGGCGGGACGTCAAGAGCCAGGAGATCACCTCCGGCTGGGCCGACCTGAAGGAGAGCGCCTATCGGTACCGGCGGTTTCCGATCCTGTCGATGGCCGCGGGCCTGCTCAACAGCGTCGTGCTTTATGTGCCGACGATCCTGCTGGCGTCTTTCTACGGTCCGCAGGTAGCCGGCTGGTTCGCGCTGTGCCAGCGCATTCTCGGCTCCCCGATGACGCTGATCATGACCTCCGTCCGCAACGTGTATTTGTCGGAGTCCGCCGACCATATGATCAACAACCCCCACCGGATGTACCCCTTATTCCGCAAAACCGTCCGCAACGTCTTCCTGGTCGGCGCGCTGATCATCCTCGCGATCGTGTCCATCGGCCCTTACCTGTTCTCCTTCCTGTTCGGCGAGGAGTGGGCCCGGTCGGGCAGCTTCATCCGGATCTTGTCGGTCATGTACCTGAGCCAGTTCGTAGCCAATTCGGTCGGCTCCACGATCGACGTGATGGAGAGGCAGGACCTGCATCTGTACCGGGAAATCATACGGACGATATTGATCCTCGGCTCGCTGTATTTTGCCTGGTATACCCATCAATCGGCGGACATCGCGATCTGGCTGTTCAGCGGCGCTTCCACGCTGGGGTATGCCTTGCATTTGGGGCTGTCGTGGTATTCGGTGCGGAAATACAAGTCAAAGGGCGACGAAGCCGGCGAACCATTAATGAGCAAGGAGCGAGGATGACGGAATGTTGACGATCTACTCTCCTCAATCGAGGATTGCCGAAAGAGAATACATTTATCGCGTCATAATGGGCGAGTTCCTGGGAATCGACTACACCGTCGTGTACGGGGACGGGGAACATGTCGAATTGACCATGGCTCCCGAATCGGCCGATCCCCCCGGTTTGGGGGTTCCCAAGCTGCGGATGCCGGACGTGCTGCTGCAAACCCCGCATGAGCTGTGGTTGAAGCCCGGCTCGCTCCCGAAGCTCCCGCTGGATCGGTATAGACCGCAGCTCGGAGAGCCGGAGATGGAAACCTTGCCCGTCATCTATGGAAAAAAAGGGCCCTCCGGCGGCTACGTCGAGCCGATCGGCGATGGCGCTGACGTGGGCCTGTACCTGGGGATCGACGTGTTCGGCAGCGGCCTGTTTATGCTGACGCGGTATGAAGAGCTGGTCTACCGGGACCAGGACCGCCACGGCCGCTTTCCGGCCCGCCATTCCCTCGCTTGCCGCGAGTCGTTCCTCCATCGCCCGATCGTCAATGCCTACGTGGAGGTACTGTGGGGGCTGATGCGGGAGCTTTGGCCTTGGTTAACCCGCAAACCGCGGAAACCGGTCATTCGCATCAGCCATGACGTCGATTTTCCATATTACGTGTATGGCCGCAGCCGGCTACGCATGATTCGGGAGACGCTGATGGACCTCGTTCGGCGAGGGGATCTCGAATCCGCGTGGAAAAAAGCGAAAATGCTCTGCAAGTCCCGGCGCGATCTCGCCCTGGATCCGTACAACACCTTCGGCTGGCTGATGGATCTCAGCGAGCGGGCGGGCATCCGCAGCGCCTTTTATTTCATCACCGAAGAGCGCCGCCCCAAATCGGGCCTCGACGGCAATTACGCCATCGACGACCCGGCCATTCAAGAGCTGCTGCGCCAAATCCACGCCCGGGGGCATGAAATCGGGCTTCATCCGGGATATCACACGTTCCTGAACCCTTCGCGGATCCGCACGCAGTTCGAGAAGCTGCGGCAAGTCGCGGCGGCGAACGGCATCCGCCAGGAAGCCTGGGGAGGCCGGCAGCATTATTTGCGCTGGCACGCCCCGGATACGTGGCAGTTCTGGGAGGATGCCGGCCTGGCTTACGACAGCACGCTCAGCTTCGCGGACCGGGCGGGATTCCGCTGCGGGGTCTGCTACGAGTTCCCGGTGTTCAACCTGAAGACCCGCCGGGAGCTCTCCTTGCGCGAGCGCCCGCTGATCGTGATGGACCAGACGATTTTGCACCCGGCCTACATGGGGCTGACCCATGAGCAAGCTTACGAGACGATCCGCAGGCTGTACGCGGAATGCCGGAAGTATAACGGCGACTTTACGCTGCTTTGGCATAACAGCCAGCTGCTGAAAGCGGCCGACCGCGGGCTTTACCGCAAGGTGCTGCTGGAACTGCTGCGGCCGAGCACAAGAAAGGAGGCGACCGTGTGAAAATCGCTTATCTGCTTCACTGGAACGAAGGGCCGGAAAGCGGCGTGTTCAAAAAGGTCGTCGGCCAGGCGCTCGCTTGGCGGGCGTTGGGCCATGAGACGGCGTTGTTCCTGTTCAGCAGCCGGGCCGGGGACGCCTGGGAAGAGGCCGGCGCCGGCGGGGTTCCCATCGTCTGCGAGACGTATGGCGGCAAGCTGGGCAGAACGCCGCGTTTCAAGGCATTGGTCGGCAAGCTGCGCGGATGGCAGCCGGACGTCGTGTACCATCGCTTCGATTTGTATTATCCTGCGCTCCCCCGGCTGCTCCGGGACTACCCGTCTGTGCTGGAGATCAACACGAACGACGTGACCGAGCTGGCGCTGGAGGGGTGGAGCGGACTGCCGCGCCGCGTCTACCACCTCCTGACGCGCCGCCGGGTACTGGCGGCGGCCGGCGGGTTCGTCTTCGTCAGCGGCGAGCTGGCGGAAGCGGATGGCTTTCGCCGTTTCGCGAAGGACCTGACGGTCATCGGCAACGGAATCCCGCTGGAGCGAGTAGCGGCGGAGCGGTTGGAGAGCGGCGCGGATGCGGGCGCAACCACGGAAGCTATCACGAGTCCATCCGTGAGTCCAACCACGAATCCAGCCACGAATCTAACCACGAATCTAACCACGAATCCAACCACAACGCCGAACGCGATCAGGTTCGTTTTCCTCGGCTCGGCCGGGCAAAGCTGGCACGGCGTGGACGAAATCGCCCGGCTGGCGGCGGCCAGGCCCGACTGGCGGTTCGACGTCGTCGGGCTGGATCGTGCGGAGCTGGAGACGGAGGGGGCGGTGCCGTTAAAGCCGCTTCCGGCCAATATGGCGTTCCACGGGAAGCTGACGCGATCGCGATATCAGCCGCTGCTGGACCAGGCCGATATCGCCATCGGCACGCTGGCGCTGCACCGGAAAGGCATGGAGGAGGCTTCACCGTTGAAGGTGCGCGAGTATTTGGCCAACGGCCTGCCGGTCATCACGGCTTACCGGGACACGGATTTTCCGCAGCCGGTGCCGTTTATGCTCCAGCTCCCGAACGAGCCGGGGAACGCGGTGCGCCATCTGACGGCCATCGAGCGATTCGCCGGGAGCTGGGCGGGGCGGCGCGTGGCTCGGGAGCATATCCGGCATTTGGATGCCGCCGTGAAAGAGGCGGCCAGGGTCGAATATATGCGGCGGATCGTTGGTCTGGCCGGGGATAAAGCCAAGGGCCGAGCCGGCGATAAGAAACGATTCGCACTCTCGGCAGCGCTGCGGGCCGGAACGGGGGCCGGCGAGCAGGAAAGAGGGAACGGATAATGCCGGAACTCAGCTTGCTGTGGGTAGCGCTGCTCGGGGGCGTCGTCGTCTTTTTCATCCTGCAGTGCCTGATGGTGCTGAAAATGAACGTGGACGCCGCCTACCTGTTTGCTTTCTGCATCTATTTCGACCTGTTCGGCTACTTCTACAAGCTGGTCATCCCGGGTCAATCGCTGCTTCTGCTGGTCGCGGCCCCGCTGCTGCCCGTGGGGGTTGCCTTGCTGCTCAAACCGGAGATCGTCAAGCAGCTGCTTCGGGATCAAGGCGTTTGGTTATGGGGGTTGTTTCTCGCTTACGCCTTATTCTCCTTGACCTGGGCCTCCGCGGATTCGAACGGATTGATGAAGGAGATCATTTTGCTGGCCCATGGCGTGGTTCCCGCATTATACACCTACATCGTTTATCGAAAATACGGCAAATTCTCCTGGACCGTCGTCGCCGTAATCGGCTTGGCCTACGCGGTCGGCCATTTGCTGCTCGGGGAGTATTCCGAGGAATACCCCGGCCGTTTGACTCTTCCGGGCGGCAATCCGATCTTTAACGCCCGGGCTTCGCTGATCACGATGACGGTTTGCCTATGGGCCCGGCCCATTCCGCTTCCCGTCAGGCTGCTGTCGTTTGCGGCCGCCTGCGTTTCGGCGCTGGCCACCCAGTCGCGGGGTCCGCTGGCCGCCTTTCTGATTGCCAATGCGCTTTATTTCGCCGTTTGGCTGATCCGCAAGTACCGGGAGAACAAGCTCCGGCGTTTGTCCCGGCTGGTCGTGCCGCTGCTGTTTCTCCTGATCGCGGCGGGGGGCGCGGCTTCGGCCTATGCGGAGCAACTGGTTACCTGGGTTGAGGGCAGCCGGTTTATGGTGCTGTTCGACCGGAACCAGCTGCAAGGCGACGACAATTACATCGGCCGGATGGATTTGCAGACGAGGGCGCTGGAGAAGCTGGAGGCTTCGCCGTTCGTCGGGGCGGGCCTCGGCAGCGTCACGCCGCCGTTGGCCCGGGATTTCCCGCATAATCTGATCCTGGAAATCGCGGCGGAAGGCGGATTTCTCGGATTGGCGTTATGGACGTTCGCCGTGCTGTTTTCTTTGTGGGCGACCGTCAAACAGGCCCCGGTACTGGCGATTTTGCTGGTGCAGACGATCGGTTATGCCCTGGTGAGCGGCGACTTCGGCTACAACTACGAGTATGTGATGATAGCCTTTGCCGGGCTGATGCTGCTGCCGGCAAGGCAACGGGAAGGAGTGACGGCGAAACGTGAAAATCTTGTTTCTTATTACCGGATTTGATTATGCCGGGGCGGAAAATCAGGTGCTGCTGCTGTGCCGGGAGCTTAGGGTAAGAACCTGCGAGGTTCGGCTGGTGACGATGATTCCGCCGACGGCTTATCTTGAGGAACTGGAGGAGCTGGGGGTCGAGGTCCGCAGCCTCGGCATGGCCAAGGGCGTGCCCGACCCCCGCGCCATCGTCCGCCTGGCCCGGCTGATCCGGGAGATGCGGCCCGACGTAGTCCACAGCCACCTCGTGCACGCGAATATTCTGGCTCGCGTCGCGCGCCTGTTCGTGCCCATTCCGTTCCTGATTTGCAGTGCCCATAACATCAATGAGGGGGGGAAGGTACGGGAAATGCTGTACCGTCTCACCGATCCGCTGGGCGACGTGCTGACCAACGTCAGCCGGGAAGCCGTGCGGGAGTATACCGGGCGGAGGATCGCCCCCGCCCGCAAAATCCGGCTGATGGAGAACGGCATCGATCTCGGCCGGTTTGCAAGCGATGAGCGGGACCGCGCCCGGTTACGGGCCGAACTTGAAGCGGCGGGAGGGTTTGCCGGCGGGGGGGACGAACCAGCAGCGGTCCCGGGCCTGAATCCGAGCTTGACCGCGTGTTTAACCCCGCCGGAGCCCTTCGTTTGGCTTGCCGTCGGCCGTTTCGTTCCGGAGAAAGACTACCCGGCTATGCTGCTCGCTTTCGCCGAGGCCCGGCGAACCTGCCCGGACAGCCGGCTGTGGATCGCGGGCATCGGGCCGGAGCGGCCGCTCGTCGAGCAGCAGGCCGCCGAGCTGGGGCTTGGCGGCCTAGTGCGGTTTCTCGGCATCCGCACCGACATTCCGCGGCTGATGAACGCCGCCGACGGTTACCTGCTCTCCTCGAAGTGGGAAGGGCTGCCGATCGTGCTGCTGGAGGCCTGCGCCTCCCGGCTGCCGATCGTCGCCACCGGGGTAGGCGGCAACGCCGAGGTGGTATTGGACGGCATGAACGGGTACGTGGTGCCGGCGGAGAATCCCGCGGCCCTGGCGCGCGCAATGGAGCGGGTGATGACCCTGCCCCTTGGGGAGCGCCGGGCGATGGGCCGGCGCGGGCGGGAGCATGCCGCGGAGCATTATGCCGCATCGCGCGTCGCCGACAAATGGATCGGGTTTTACGAGCAGGCCTCCGGGCTGACCCTGCCGGCGGCTTACGCGCGAGCCGAGGGGGCGCGGGAAGGATGATGCGGAAAGCAGCCTACGTGGCGACGGTTTATTCCCATTTGGCGGCGTTTCATCTCCCCTTTATGCGCGATTTGCGGGAAAGCGGGACGGAGGTGCATGCTTACGCCGCCCCGGATCACTGCAGGGAAGAGGTGGCCTCCGCCGGTTTCGCTTGCCGGGACCTTCCGTTTAGCCGAAACCCGTTCGCGCCCGGAAACCTAAGGGCGTTGCGGGAGCTGATCGGCTGGCTGAGGCGGGAGCGGTACGACCTGATCCATGTGCATACCCCCAACGCAAGCGTCGTATGCCGGTTGGCGGCGGCGTTGGCCGGGAGTCCCGCCCCCAAGGTCGTATACACCGCGCACGGCTTCCATTTTTACTCCGGCGCTCCCTGGCGGAACCGCCTGCTGTATTATCCGCTGGAACGCATGCTGTCGCGGCTGACCGACGTCCTGATCACGATTAATCAGGAGGATGACAAGCGGGCGGCCGCCTTCCCGGTCCGCGGCAGAACGGCGTACGTCCCCGGCGTCGGCGTCGATTTGCCGTTGTACTCTCCCCCCGGGGAGGGGGAGGCCGAGCGGCTGCGCGGCGAGCTGGGCCTTGCGCGGAACGATTTCGCCATCCTGTGCGCCGCGGAGCTGAATCGCAACAAAAATCAGGAGCAGCTGATCGGCGCCGTCCGCGAGCTGCGCGACCGCGGCATCCCCGCCGTGCTGCTGCTGGCCGGAACGGGTCCGCGGGAGGCGCAATACCGGCGGCTGGCGGCGGAGCTCGGTATGAAGCGGGCGGTGCGATTTCTGGGCTACCGCCGGGATATCGTTCGGCTGCTGCATGCCGTCGACGCGTTTGCGCTGCTGTCCCGGCGCGAAGGGCTGCCCAAAGCGCTGCTGGAGGGCTTGGCCGCCGGCAAGCCGCTGGTGGCGACGGATGTGCGGGGCAGCCGCGATCTCGTCGTTCCCGGCCGGAACGGATTCCTTGTACCGGTCGGGAACGCGCGGGCCGCTGCGAGCGCGTTCTCGCGTCTGTTCGCGGACCCGGCGCTGCGGCGGAGGATGGGCGAATACAGCCGCAAACTCGCGGCGCTGTACGACCTGGAGCTGATTCGCGGGGAAATCGCCGCGATCTATCATTCGCTGGACGACCACTTGGCCGGTCAAGTACAGCCGTCGCCGGGAGGCGGGGCCAAGGAAGGGGAGGGAGTCTATGATCAAGCTGTTTCGGAATAACGGGACGAAGGCGGTCTTGCTGCTACTCGACGCGCTGCTGATCTGCGTCAGCTATTGGCTGGCCGACCGGCTGTTGGCGCACGGCGTTTCGCCGATCGCTCAGGGGGACTCTTTTCTCCGGAATGCGCCTTGGCTGGGGCTGTTTACGGTGACGACGTATTATTTTTACAACTTGTACGATTTGGCGGGGCGGCGGAAGCCGGCGCAGTTTCTGTTCAACCTGCTGTTGGCCCATCTGTTCATTGCCGCGGAGCTGATCGTGTACAGTTATTTGACCCAATCGTTTAGCCTCTCGCCCGGAATGCTGTTCGCCGCGTTCGCCAGCCAGTTGCTGCTGTCTTTCGGCCTGAGGCTGCTATTGTTTTACGTGCAAAGCAAAGGGTTCGGCCGCAAAAAAACGCTGGCCGTCGTCAGCGGCGCACCCGGCGACGTTCAGGCGCTGCAAACCATTCTGCTTAAGGGCAAACCCTGGTTCCGCATCGAACGGATCATTCAGGCGGACGGGGAAGGGACGGCGATCGAGGCGACGGACCGCGTCTGGTCCGGCGTGGAAGCGCTGCTGGTAGGGCCGGGCTTGCCTCCCGGGACCAAAGCGGATTGGGTGCGGGCTGCCGGGCTAAGGAATATGGAAGTGGTCATGATTCCGGACTTCTATGAACTGTATCTGGCCGATGCCGAGCCCCAGCAAATCGACGATTTGCTCGTTTACTCGCTGATGCCGCCCCAGTTGACGCTGCCGGAGCGGGTGTTCAAGCGTCTGCTGGACGTCGTGGTTTCGGGCTTGCTGCTTCTGGCGGCTTCCCCCGTGATGCTGGCGATGTTCATCGCTATCCCGTTGACCTCCAAAGGCAAAGCGCTGTATATGCAGGAGCGGGCCGGTTTACAGGAGAGGCCTTTTCCGCTTTATAAGTTCCGCAGCATGGTCGACGGCGCGGAAGCGGCAACCGGCCCCGTGCTGGCGGGCCGCCATGATGCGCGGATCACGCGCCTGGGCCAGTTTATCCGCGCCACCCGCATCGATGAACTGCCGCAGCTGTTCAACGTGCTGCTCGGTCAGATGAGCCTGGTCGGTCCGCGCCCGGAGCGGGCGTTTTTCATCTCGCGGTTCAAGGAAGAGCTGCCGCATTATACGTACCGGTTTATGGTGAAGCCGGGGCTGACCGGGTACGCCCAGGTGATGGCGGGCTATGCGACGACCCCCTCCGATAAGCTCCGCTACGATCTGATGTACATCAAAAGATATTCGTTGCTGCTCGATATGCAAATCCTGTTCCAGACCGTCAGGGTCATCCTCCAGCGCGAACAGGCCAAGGGCGTCGAGACCCCGGCCGCCGGTATTTCGGCGCTTGCCGTCGTCTCCGCTTCCCAGCCATCCGCCACATCGACGCCGCCGTCCGCCGCTTCGGGGGCGTACCCGTTGCTCTCCGCGTCCCCCTACGCGCCGCCTTCCTCGTCAACGCCTCCGTCTCCATAGGACTGACGCGATATGCTTTCGGGCAGGCGGCTTCTTCGGCAGCCCCGAAAGAGGCGCCGCCTGCCTGAGGAGCATGCAGCGGGGATCGCCTCGCCCCGGCTGCCCGATTCGGGCGGCCTATGCCGCTATCCGCCGCCTTCGGCCGGCTCCGGCGTATTGTCCGCGACCGTGCCCGTTCCGTCACGGATCGCGGCTTTGGCCTCGTCCGACAGGCGGATGCCCGTCTCCACGCGGCCGATCGCATTGCCGGTCACGCGAAAGCCGCGGACCTCGCCGAGCCGGATGCCGCTCGTATTCCGCGCGGGGACGGCCGGTCCGCCTTCGATCACGTTATTTTCGATGACGATATCGCTTAAAGGCCCGGCGTCGGCTTCGATCGCCGCGTAATAGCTGCCCTTCCCGCCGATGATATTTCCCGATACGACCACCTCGTCGGCATAAATGGAAATCGCCGCGTACATATCCTGCGGCAGCGGGTCCTTCGGGGCGGTTAAGTAGCGGTTATCTCCGCTGTAAGGGTTCACGATCCGGTTATTCTTCACGGCGACGCCGGGGGCGGAAATTTTGATTGCCCTTTTGGCCGCATGGTGAATGATATTGCCTTCAATGACGGAACGGGATAAAGGAGAAGGCTCCGGCGGTTTGTCGAAAAAAATCCCGTCCGCATCCTCCCGCGGCGTAATATGCGAAATGACGTTGCCCGCGATGGTGACGTTCCGGGCGATCGTCCGCCCCGGCTCACTCCAGGCCATGATGCCGCGAGCCACGGGAGTACCCTGCCGCGCGGATATGCCGGTCACGGTGCAGCCGCGGATCGAAATGCCGGAGGTGTCCCCATAGATCATGATCCCGGCGACTACCGTGGAATACAAGGGGTTATGCGGATCCTCCGGCTGGCTTAAGTGCTGGACGACGCTGCCGGCGATCCGTACGTCGGTGGAGCCGGCATGGACCCCGATGCCGCGGGTCAATCGGCCTCCGCCGTCGATCACGATACCCTCGATGCGGATGCGGCGTCCAAACACCGAAACGGCCTCAAAGCCGTAGCGGGCCGCGGACAGCGGTCGAAACTTCAGGACAGGCCGCCCCTGGCCGCGGAGGGTGACGCCGCTAAGCAGCGGCAGCGGTTCATCCAGCGAGAGCAGGTAAGAGCCGGGAGGGACGTCGACGACGGCGGTTCGGCCGCCGGCGGCTGCCTGGCGCAGCACCCGCATAAACGCGGCGGTATCGTCCGTGATGCCGTCTCCCCGGGCGCCTGCGTCTTTGACGTTGAAGGCAGGGGGGAAGGGGGGAATGGACAGCTGCCGGATGAGCAGCGCACCGGCGGACAAGCCGAGGAGCAGGACGCCGACGAGGATGAGCAGCCTTGCTTTTGGCACTCCGCCGTTTCCAGGCATCCGGCGCCTGCCTGTCCGAACCTGTCCGCCAAGCTTACTCATCGGCCGCGTCTCCCAGGATTTGACGGGACAGCCCTCCCCAGGCCTTCATGTCCGGCAGCCAATAATAGAGATCGGCCTTGACCAGCGGGTCGAAGGCCGTTCCGCTGCTGCCGGGAAACTGTACGTAGCCCATTTCCTCCGGGTCGATGCCTCGAACCATCCAGGCCAGGCTGATCATGTCGGCATCGGACAGGTTGGTATCGAGAATGTCCTCCTTGACTTGCTCGATTAAGGCAGGCAGGCGGGTTAGATTGTCCGGAACGAGCATTTTCCGGGCGATGGACTTGATGACGAACGCCTGGTTTTGTTGGCGGGCGCTATCGCCGTCGGCCAGAGATTTGCGTTCGCGGACGAACTGGAGCGTGGTGGTGCCGTTCCAGTGCTGCTTCCCGGCGGGCAAGGTCTTATGGTAATAGGTCAGCTTGACGGGTGCGTCCAGTTCAACGTCCAAGCCGCCGATCGTATCGACGAAATGCTCAAACCCTTCGAAATCGGTTTTCGCGTAGTAATTGATCGTGCAGCGGCAAAGGTTGCTGACGGCTTGAATGGCCGCTTCGGTACCGGCATGGCCGCCCTTGCCGGTAATTTCGCCCATGGCATGCGCATGGTTGATTTTCGTCAGGCCGATGCCGGGCAAATGGACCCGGGTGTCTCGCGGGATGGATACGAGGTTCACGGCATTTTGCTCCGGATTGACGTGGACCAGCATCAGCACGTCGGTTCGGGAGGCTTCCTCGGCCCTGGCGTCGGTTGCCAGCAGCAGCAGATTAAAGCTGCCGTGCGCGCCGCGGACCTCTTTCTGCTGCGGCCCGGCCGCAGCTTCACCGGCGGTGCCGGCTGCCGGAACGGCGGCAGGCCCGTCCGTAGAGCTATCCGGGGTAAGCCCGGCGGACGCGGCGGCGTCTTCCCGGGCCGGCTCGGGCTGCGCTAGCACGGGAATATCGGTGCCGCGGAAATGCCGCGAGGGTTCGTATTTCAAGTAGGCCAAGAGCAGGCCCCCTGCCAGAAGCAGCAGCAGGACTGCGGGAATGAGGATTTTTTTGGGCAAACGCATAGGTTCAACTCCGTCTCTCTTGAATATCCCATATCGCGGATGAAGGGTTTCTTAGCAATATATTATCGAAAGGGAGCCACTATACCGACAAAACGAAAAAATAGAATTGTAAACGGCACGTGAATGCGCGCGAAAATTACGAAATACCAGCATTTTCAAGTATATTCCGAACCATGCTTACATAAGGTGTTTAGACAAGTGAAAACGCCAGAATTTTCGTGGAATGGGAGAGTCGGGACAATGAAAGTACTAGTAACAGGGGGAGCAGGCTTCATCGGCCGTCAGACGGTCAAACGGCTCGTTGAATACGGGGATCGGGTGGTCGTCGTCGACAAAGACCGGGACGGCGAACTGGCAAAGGCGGACGAGTCGGTCGCTTATTATCCCGTGGATATCGTCTCGGAGGAACTGGAGCGCGTTTTCGCCGAAGAACGCCCGGATCGGGTCATTCACCTGGCCGCCCAGACCAGCGTTCAGCGCTCCCTGCAAAATCCGCAGGCCGATGCCGAGACCAACATCTTGGGGACGATTCAGGTGCTTCAGCAGTGCGCCCGCTATGGTGTGGAGAAGATCGTATTCGCTTCGTCGGCGGCGATCTACGGCAATCCCGTTCAGGTTCCGGTAGCCGAGTCGCATGACGCGGAGCCCTTGTCGTTTTACGGCGTTTCCAAGCTCGTTTCGGAGATGTACATTCAATCCTTTGCCGAGCGATATGCGCTCGACTACGCGATTCTGCGGTACGCCAACGTATATGGGATTCGCGAGCGCCGTACCGGGGAGGACGGGGTGCTGACCTCGTTCGTGGAGCGCATGATGGCCGGGCTGCCGCTGGAGGTGTACGGCGACGGAAGCCAAACGCGGGATTTCATTTACGTCAAGGACGTTGCGGAAGCGAATGTGCTAGCGCTGCGCGCGGGCGGGAAGCACATCATGAACGTGAGCGGCGGGACCGGCATTTCGCTGCTGGAAGCCATCGGGATGCTGAAGGAGTTGTCCGGCCGCAACGTACAGCCGCAGTTCCGCCCGGTCCGGTCGGGGGAAATCGAGCATAGCGTGCTGGATAACGGAAAGGCCAGGGACGTCCTTTGGTGGGAGCCCCAATACTCTCTCTACGACGGGCTTCGTGAAATGGTAGAGTTTGAAACGGAAGCCCGCAAAAACCCCTTGCTGGTCCGGCACATCGGCTTCAGCGAAACGTCGGCCGTCTAGTCGGCCTGTAGGTGTAGAGTCCGCCCATGCCCCCCCCGCTTCTCCCAGGAGACAAGCGGGGGGAATTTTGTGCGTGATCGGGTAAAGGTTTTGGCGGCGTCTGTGGTATGATGAACATAACCATTGTCATCAACCGAACGGACAAGGAAAGGTTTCCCGTCCAGGGAGATTGGGGAGGAGCACGCCGTGAATCTCAATACGGACGAACATGCGAAAACGGGTTCAAGCGAGGATTTCCTCGCCGGTCAAAATGGTTTCGCTTACATTAGTCAAACGCTGCGGTTGTGGGTGTCATGCCTGATGGAGAACGCCTTGCTGCTGCCGGTTTGGCTCATCTTTGCGGCGTTCTTCCTGCCGGCGGGGCTATCGCCGGCCTGGCTGGGCATGCTCCCGCTGCTGTCCCTGGGAGGGGTCCTGCTCGGGACGCGCCTTCGCAAGCTATGGCAGCGAGGGGCTGCCGCCGCTTTGCTGGGAGCGGGCTTTGCGGTCGCTGCCGCCTTGTCTGCATCAGGCGGGGCGGGCCCGGGGCTTCTCGGTTTGGGCGATGCCCCGGCCTCCGCGCAGGACGCAGCCGTCGCGATCCTGCAAACCTTCGCTCTGTTCGCGGCCTGCGTCTTCTGCTTGATGCAGGGGATGTCGGCGCAAGCGCGCCGGGGCAGCTTCCGCCTGTATTGGGCCGGCGTCGGTCTGTATTTCATCGCGGGGATCGCGTTCCCGCGCATTCCCGCGCTGGCGGGAACCGTGCCGCTGCTCACATGGTCGGGGTTAGCCTGTTTAGCGGTGACGCTGTTCGTCACGAATCACCAGTATTTACGGTACAGCTCGTTGTCCGGCGATCCGAACGAACGGCTTCCCGCCGGCCTGCGCCGCCATAACCGCCTGTATATCGGCGCGATCGTGGCCGTCTCCGTGCTATTGGCCGCCGGGGCGGGGCGCTGGATCGGCGGTCTTCTGTGGGAGCTGGCCAGACGGATCGTGCAGTGGCTGACGCGCCGGCCGGAGCCGGAGCCGCTGCCGGAGCAGCCGGCTGCCGAGATGCCGTCCATGGAGCCGTTTTTGCCGGCGGATACGCATGAACCGGGCCTGCTGTCGCGGATCCTGGACATTGCTTTTTACTCGCTGGGGATCTTGATCGGAGCGGCGCTGCTCGGCTATTTGCTGTATTGGCTGTACCGGAACGGCGGGGGGGTTTGGCGCAGGACGATCGATCGTTTGCTGGCCCTCCTTCGCAAGGAAAGCGCCGCTGCGGAGAATGCGGCGTACCGCGACGAGGAGAAGAGCATCTTTACCTGGGAGGCCGCGCTGCAGAGCTGGAGACAAGCCGGCGCCCGGCTGTTCCGTCCGGGCGCGGCCCACGACCGCTGGGAGGACATGAGCGACAACCGGGAACGTGTGCGCTATTTATACCGGTTGCTGCTGCGGAAGGAGCGGGACGGGGGATATCCGCTTAAGCTGCATTTAACCCCGCGGGAGACCATCATGGATATCCGGCGGGACAAAGAACAACGGCGGGAGGCCGGCAACAAGGGAAGGGCCTCAAGCTTAATGAAGCGTCTGGCCGGCGATGGTGTGCAGGCGACCGAGCCTGTGCGGGAGGAGCCGGATTCCCCTGCCGGGGAGCTCGTCCGGCTGTATTACCGCGCCCGCTACGGGGAAGGCATGCCCCGCGACGAGGAAGTGGCGGAGCTTCGGCAGCGCCTGCCGAAGTGAACGAATCAAGGACATGGATTCGGCCGCGAATCGGCCCGTCCGGCAAGGCAAATAAAAAGGGTTGACCCAAAAGGGCTCCCCCAAATACTATTATTGGACAAAGGAGCTTCCAACACTACGTCGTGAGTGAGGGAAGCTTCTTCTTATGTTTGATTTCAGGCATTAACAGGGGGACGGCATCATGGCGATTTTGGCTTACGGTGAGGTTCCCGAGCAGCTAGGGGACGCCTACGGAGCATCTACAGGAGACGCGTAAGGTTACTTTCAGGAGGACGCTCATGGTATACTTTCGGTTATGTTCCGCGCTTCGCCACGCTGGCATTATTAACTTTGTATGAAATTTCATACAAACTAAGCTATTTTCGGTCCATTCTGGCCAATTTGCACGATTTTTCGTATAAAGTTCCTCGTTTGTTTGCTTTGCTGTCTCCTTTTACACGATAAATCGTACAAAATCATTAAATCTGCTATAAGACCGCGGTAACCTGTACGATTTATCGTACAACACGTTACTGCACGTATTGTCGTACAAATCGGCTCGCTGGGTATAACGGCTAAAGTGAGCCCTTGAAGAGGGCGCCGTTCACTTGCCCCCAATTCTGAGGAACGCATTTGTAGTAGAGCAAAAAAACAGGGAATGGCGGCGCAAGGATCATGCCCTCGCCCCGCCATTCAAATTATTTCCAACCTATTTTTTACCAAGCAAACCTCCTGTCTATATGAGCCCGCTTGATTTATGAGCCGTGCTTCACGATTTCGAGCTTCTTGAACCGGTGCGGTTCTTTCTCCAATAGCTTAAAAGTCAGTTCCTCATGCTCGAGCGTTTCGCCGACGTCCATGCCCGGGTTCATCCCGTAAAGCCAACCGCCGATCGAATCGACTTCCTCCGTGCTCAGGTCGGTCAAGAGCACATCGTTAATCTGATTAACCGTGACGGTACCGAGTACAACGACATGCGACTCGGTCAGTTGAACGAGGGGATCCTCCTCTTCCTTGTCGAACTCGTCGCGGATTTCCCCGACGAGCTCTTCGAGGATGTCCTCGAGCGTCACCAGGCCGGCCGTGCCCCCGTATTCGTCGATCAGAATCGTGATATGGGTGCCTTCCCGCTGCATTTTTTTCAACAGCTCATTGACCGGGGTGACCTCCGAAACCGCCATGACCGGTTGAAGCAAGGAGGCGATCTCCAGATTCGGATTGCTGTCGTAGGCCAGGAAAAACTGCTTCGTGTTGACGATCCCGATGACGTTGTCCTTGCTGCCTTCCACGACGGGGAACCGGGTATATTGCTGCTCTTTGATGATGTCCAGGTTCTCCTGCCGCGTCTTGTCTGTATATAAGCACACCATGTCGGTGCGCGGAACCATAATTTCCTTGGCGAGCAAATTATCGAACGCAAAAATCCGGTTGACGTACCCGTATTCGCTTTGGTTGATTTTGCCGCTTTCGAAGCTTTCGTTGATGATGATTTGCAGCTCTTCCTCGGAATGCGCTTCTTCATGCTCCGAAGCCGGCTTGATGCCGATCAAGCGCACGAGCTGGTTCGCCGAGCCGTTCAGGGCCCAGATGAAGGGACGCATCAGCTTCGTAAACATGATCAAAGGTTTTGCCGTAATCAAGGCGATTTCCTCCGACTTGCGGATAGCCATCGTTTTGGGAGCCAATTCGCCTACGACAACGTGTAAATAAGTAATAACGACGAACGCGATGATAAAAGAAAGCGCGCCGCCGACTGCTTCAGGTACTTGAAGGCTGTGGAACGCCGGATGCAGTATTTTCTCCACCGTAGGTTCCCCGAGCCACCCGAGCCCGAGCGCGGTGATCGTAATCCCCAACTGGCAGGCGGACAAAAAGCCGTCCAAATTGGAGGTTACCTGCTTGACGGCGAGCGCTCCTTTGCGTCCCTCCGCAATCAATTGATCGACCCGGCTGCCCCGGACACGTACGATCGCAAACTCCACCGCCACGAAAAATGCCGTAAACGCGATGAGCACCACGACCAAAACCAAGTTCACCAAAAGCCTGTCACTGTCCATTCTTTGCATCTACTCCTTAATTTTAAAATATAAAGTTATAAAGCATAACTCTATTATATATGATGATGCTTATGGAACGCGAACTCCCGTGGATTTCCGACAAATTGCGCATTGCGCATAATGTTCGTGTTTGGACGGATGGCTCGGCTACTATTGCGTATTTTGTTTATGATAATGCTTTAAAATACGAATATTAGTATAATGCTTCGCTTGACTTATACGCCTATTTTAAATATACTCATGTTGTTGCCAAAAAAGTCATACTAAACTTCAACTTACTTTCGTATATCCTCAGTAATATGGATTGAGGGTCTCTACAAGGAACCATAAATTCCTGACTACGAATAGGGTGCATTTGCATACCTATGGGAAAGTCGGGATTTTTTTGTTTGGGCTCGATTCTTGATGATGACGCGACTACATTACCGACCTCAGGAGGAAACCGATGAGTAAATACGACGCGATTGTGGTGGGGGCCGGACCTGCGGGGATTTTCGCCTGTTACGAGCTGACCCGGAAGGCTCCGCATTGGAAAGTGCTTCTGGTGGACAAGGGACATGATATTTACCGCCGCCGCTGTCCGATCTTGGAGGAGAAAATCACGCTTTGTCCGCCCGCGGCGGGGCGCAAGGAGTTTGCCGGATGCCTGCCGGCCTGCTCGATTACCGCCGGGTTCGGCGGCGCCGGGGCGTACAGCGACGGAAAATTTAACATTACGACGGAATTCGGCGGTTGGCTGAGCGACTATATCGCCCCGACCAAGGTGCTGGATTTGATCCAATATGTCGATGCCATCAATCTGGAGCACGGTGCCACGACCAGCGTCACCGATCCGCTGACGGACGCCGTCCGGGCGATCGAGCAGCGCGGGTACGCGGCGGGCTTGAAACTGCTGCGGGCGCAAGTGCGCCACCTGGGGACCGAGCAGAATTTGGAGATCCTGGGGTCGATTTACGAATACCTGAATACCCGGATCGACATGGTGTTTAAAGCGGAAGTCGAGGACCTGATTACGATAAAAGAGGACGGCAGCCATCGGGTACGCGGAATTTCGCTCAAAAACGGCGAGACGTACGAGGCCGATCTGGTGATGGTTGCTCCCGGCCGGGACGGATCCGCTTGGCTGACCGAAATCCTCAAGAAGCGCCGGCTCAAAATGACGAACAACCAAGTGGACGTGGGGGTTCGCGTAGAGACGTCGGACGTGGTGATGCGGGAGATCAACGAGCATTTATACGAGGGCAAGTTTATTTACAACACGTCGGTCGGCACGCGGGTACGGACGTTCTGCAGCAATCCTTCCGGACATGTCGTCGTCGAAAACCACAGCGGGGTAATGGCGGCCAACGGTCATTCCTTCAAGGATCCGGCGCTCGGCTCGCACAATACCAATTTCGCGCTGCTCGTCTCGCATAAATTTACCGACCCGTTCGATAAACCGAACGAATACGCGCGGGAGATTTGCCAGCGGGCGAACGATTTATCGAACGGCGGCGTGATCGTGCAGAAATACGGCGATATTTTGCGCGGACGCCGTTCCACGGCAGGGCGTATATCGGAAGGCTTTCTCGAGCCGACGTTGAAGGAAGCGGTGCCGGGCGATCTCGGCCTCGTGCTGCCTTACAATACGATGAAAAGCCTGATCGAAATGGTGGAGGCGCTGGACAAGGTGACGCCGGGGATCGCTTCGGAACACACGCTGTTCTATGGCGTCGAGGCGAAATTCTACTCCGCCCGTCCGAAGCTGAGCGAGTCCTTGGAAACCGAAATCGGCGGCTTGTTCTGCGGCGGCGATGGCGCGGGAATTACCCGCGGGCTGGCGCAGGCCGGCGCGGCGGGCGTCTGGATCGCCCGCGGGATGTTGGCGAAGGCCGGCGCAGCAAGCTAATTCGGCTCCGTTGCCGGGAGTGCGGCTGCCGGGCATAACGAGAAACGGGTACGGTCCCCCTTGAAATAAGGAGACGTACCCGTTTTTAATGTGCTCGCTTCTGGCGAGGGGAAGAGGAAATGTTGTATTTTATATAGCATTTGGAGCTGGATTTGGCCCAGACCTAGGCGATTGTTGCACTTCGTACAACATTTACTCCGTCAAAAGGGTTAAACGGGTAAAAATGTTGCACTTTTTACAACAAACAGCGGCTAAAGCGGTTCCGCTAAGCCCTAATGTTGCACGATTTACAACATTTTGTGGCGCAAGCTAGATTCGCATGAAATGGATCGGGCCTAGCATCACCTAATCGCTTTCACCGCCTTGCAGCGTCAGATGCAGCTCGTTGTTATCCTCTGTTTTCGGCTCCAGCATGCTTTGCACGTATTTTTGTAAAAAGGACGATTCGGACTTCTGCCATAATCGGTATCCTTGGGACGCCTGCAGTTGCTCCCGCTCCGGCGCCGACGCAGCCGTACCGGCAAAATACATCAGGTTGATATCCGACATCGTCTGCGCCATTAACGCCTTGTCCGCATCGGAAACCTGAAGCTCCGCGAGGGAGGCGTATGCCTTAGCATAAGAGTGGTCGGCAAAAAATTGGCGGCTGTAGATGACGAAGCCGGTTAGGTTTTCGTCCGGATCGCGCCTCTCGCGGGCCCAAGCTTCTACATCGATCCCGGCCGTTCGATAGTCGATCGCTCCTTCGGACGGATTGTAGCGAAGCACGCCGTACTGGTGCGGATACACGCTAAAAGCGCTTGTCGCAATATCGTAAAGGCTTCCGCCCTTCGCCTGCCGGATATCCTGTATGTGTATATGGCCCGACAACACGAGGTTCAGACGAAGCTTTTGAAATAACCCGATCACTTCCTCGCTGTTGTTAAGCGTAAAGCCTTCTCTCGCCACGGCGCTGTGATCGATCAGGTTATGATGCATCACCGTCAAAATCCGGGCGCCTTGCTCTTTGGCCAGGGAGGCGCACTCCTCGATCCACTTGAGCGTCAGCGGCGGAATTTCGCCGTCGGTTTGGGGGAAGCCGACCAGCTCGTTCATATCATATTGGCTCGTATCCAGCATGAGCAAATAGAGATCGGGGGAGACCTCGGCCAAATAGCTTAAGGTCGACTTATCCCTGGAAATGGCCTCATCATAACCATAGTTTCCGTAAAGGACGGGAAATTGCTCCGGCGTGATCCATTCGGTTTTGTATTGACCGTCTCCTTTGAATTTCCGAGCCCAGGGATTGGATAGGTCATGGTTCCCCGGAATGACATAAACGGGCGTTCCGGCGGCTTCGATCCGTTTCAGCTTGGCGGCCAAATCCTCATGGCTGGCTTGTTCTCCGTTGTTGGTCAGGTCGCCGCTCAGAATAAGCGCGGCCGGCTTCTTGTCTGCAATCTCCGCCACGAACGCCTCGCTCATCGGATCGATATAGTTGAGCAGCTTGCCGTCCCCGCTATGGACATAATCCTGAAAGGCCTTGCCGTTATCGTGCAGCCGTGAGCTGAGATAATGGATGTCCGTTGCTACGAATAGCTCGAACGGCTGGCCACCCCGCGGTTTATTCGGCACCTTCGACACGGAGGGGGGGACGGCTTGGCATGCGCCAAGTCCGAGCAGCCCGAGGCCGACGAGGAGCAGGCGGGCGATGAAGCGGGTTTTAGAATTCATGGAGTTTCTTCTCCCTCTACGTAAGCTATTTGACTAGGCATGTGCGATAAATCCACTGTATACGGGAGAAACGCGAGGCGCTGTGCTGTATTTAACTTCAGGAATTTTACATTATTTTAACCGGGAGGAAATAATCTGCAATTTAATAATAAATATGATGAGGAGGTAGTCCATTATAAAGGATGGGGAGGAATCAATGATTTATGGGCAACGCTTGGCGTAAGAAACTGCTTGGCCTTATGTTGGCCGGCGCATTAACAGTAACCGGCATCCCGGGTTTCGTGCCGCAGGTTGCGGCAGATACGGGGGTTCAGGAATCAGGAACGACGGCGGCGGAGCCGGGAGCTTCGGAAGAGGCGAATCTGCAGGCGCCGGCTACGGATGGGCAAGCAACGGATGATGTACAAGCGGTGATTCCGCCGGAATCCGCAATCGAATCGAATCAAGCCGCGGAAGCGGTCAATGCCGCGGACAATGCGGCTGCCGCGCCGCTCAGCGTCGCCGAAGCGATCGCGAAAGGCAACAACGGGGAGAACGTCGCCGTAACGGGCATCATCGTCGGTCATGCGACGGGATCGCTTGCCGCGGATTTCGAAGCTCCTTTCGGCAATGATTTTAACTTCCTGATCGCGGATGCGGCAGGAGAGCAAGACAAGGCCAAGCTGGTCAACATCCAGGTTCCATCCGGCTTCCGGGCCGAGTTCGGTTTGCAAAGCAACCCGGATTTGATCGGCAAACGGGTGGACGTGTCGGGAGCGCTGTCCGCTTACAATAATTTTCCCGGCATCAAAAGCGTAACCGCGATCGCCTTGTCCGCGACGCAGCCGGAGAATCCGGGCGAAGATCCCGGCGAGGAGCCGGGCACGGGAGAGCCGGATCCGGGTGAAACTCCCGAGCTGCCGGACGGAACCGGCAAAACGGTGCTGTTTGACAACGCCCATGCCCAAACCGCGGGCGCAGCCGATTGGGTAATCGACGGCGCGTTTTCCGATTTTGCCGAAGGGCTGCGGGCAGCCGGCTTTACGGTAAATTCGCTGGACCGTCCGATTCCGTACACGTTTGGGGAGACGGCGATTACTTATGACGTCTTGCAGAACTACGACGTGTTCGTCATCCCGGAAGCGAACGTTCCGTTTAAGGCGGCCGAGCAGAATGCACTGGTGCAATATGTGGAGAACGGCGGAGCCGTGTTCTTCATTTCCGACCATTATAATGCCGACCGCAACAAAAACCGCTGGGATGCTTCCGAGGTGTTCAACGGCTACCGCCGGGGCGCTTACGCCAATCCGGCCCAAGGCATGACGGCCGAAGAAGCCGGATCCCCGGCGATGCAGGGGTTAAACAGCTCCGATTGGCTGGCCGACAACTTCGGCGTGCGCTTCCGGTATAACGCCCTTGGCGACGTCAACGCAACCGACATTGTAAGCCCGTCGCAGTCGTTTGGCATCACCGCCGGGGTGGAGGCCGTCGCGATGCATGCCGGATCGACCGTGGCGATTCTGGACCCGCAACAAGCCAAAGGGCTCGTCTATGTCCCGACCGGCGTTCCGGCCTGGGGCAATGCGGTGGACGAGGGCGTCTACGACGGGGGCGGCCGAGCGGAAGGGCCGTACGCCGCCGTGGCCAAGCTCGGGCTTGGCAAAGCGGCCTTCATCGGCGACTCCTCGCCGGTAGAAGACGCAACTCCGAAATACGTGCGGGAAGAAAACGGCCAAAAGAAAACGACGTATGACGGATTCAAGGAAGTGGACGACGGATTGTTTTTGGTCCAAACGGTGAAATGGCTTGCGTACGACGAAAGCTATACCTCCTTTAGCGAGGTGCCGGGGCTGGAGCTGGATGCGCCGACGGTACTTGGCGCGGACGAGGAACCGGCCGCTACGACCGAGCCTCAGCCGGAGCCGTGGTCTCCGCCGGCCGCCGGGTACAAATGGCAAGATCCGGCAACCTTTAAGCCGGGCTCTTACGGCTCGTCTCAAGCGCCCGAAACGGAACCGGCTTTTGCATTCGTGCACCAGGCGCAGCTGCCCAGCCAGCAAGAATTCCAAATCCGCTTGACGGCCGACGGCTTGACGCCGGGACAAACGGAGTCCGACTTACGCGTCGGCATCTACGTGGCCGGCGGCGAACAAATCGCCCGTTTCAAGAATGCCGACGGCAGCTGGTCGGATTACAACTATAGCCCGGCATTCGCTTTGACGGGCGACGCTCAAGGCCATGCCGCCAAGGAATTGACCGTGCAGCTTAAGCCGGGGGTAGCTGCCGCCAGCGCCAATTTGCGCTTGAAGCAAGGCAGCGCTAACGTGATCACCAAGCAGGTGCAAATCGCTAATGTCGATGCCGAGCCGCTGCCGGGCGACCATCCGCCGGTGCCGGAGCTGTCGGCGATAGCCTCCGCCCGTCAGGCCGCCGATGGAACGGCCGTGACGGTGGAGGGCGTCGTTACGTCCGAGCCGGGGGTATTCGGCGGCCAGGGCTTTTATTTGCAGGACGAGACGGCCGGCATTTACGTATTCCAAACGGCGGAGGGTTACCACGCCGGCGACCGGATCCGCGTCAGCGCCACGAAAACGTTGTATAACGGAGAGGTGGAGCTGGAGAATCCCGTCCTGATCGAGAAGCTGGGGACCGCTCCGATCCCGCAGCCGCAGGTGCAAGATGCCGTTACGGACGGCAACCAGGGACAATTCATCACCTTAACCGGGGTGGAGGTTCGTGACCTCGTTGCCGCTACGCCGGCCGGATCGTTTGAATTTAATGCCGTCCGCGAGGACGGAAGCTCCACCCGGATTCGGTTCGACGGCAGAACCGGCGTGACGATGGCGGCCTTTGCGGCGTTGTATCCGGCGGGCTCGCGCGTGGATGTAAGCGGCATCGCCTCGGTGTTTCGGGGGACGTATCAGCTGAAGCCGCTTGCCCTGGCACATGTCGTGCCAAGCGCGGAGGAGGCCGATCTGTTGGCGCCGGTGACCGAAGCCGAAGTTTCGGGAGTAACCGGACCGGACGTATACAATACGGCGGAGGTTGCGGTAGCCCTGCATGCCGAGGATGAGGGGGGCAGCGGGCTGAACCGTACCGAATACCGGGTGAACGGCGGGGAGTGGATCAGCTTTGCCGCTCCGCTCGTATTGTCCGCGGACGGCAAATATGCGATCGAATACCGCTCCGTTGACCAAGCGGGCAACCTCGAAGCGGCCAAAACATTGTATGTTAACGTGGATCTGCAAGCGCCGCGAATTCAATTCACCGGAGACAGCCAGGTACTGCAAATCGACCCGAACGTGCCTTTCGGCGTAGCGGTCGATGATGCGGTCAGCGGCCTGAAATCCGCTGCCTATCAATTGAACGGCCGGAGCATCGGCGGCTTGCAAGAGATCACTCCGTTCGCTTTATCGGCAGGAAGCCACAAGCTGGTCGTTCAAGCGGCGGATGCGGCCGGCCACACGGCTTCGGCTACTTTTAACTTTCATGTCTACATCGACATCGCCCATTTGGATGAACTGGTCGAGCTGGGGAAGGACCACGGCTATTTTAAAACTAAAGGGACCGCGACCAGCCTGCAAGCCCAAATCGCTTCCCTGCAAAAATCTAAAACCCAGCTGGAGCGGGACATCAAGCTGAAGGCGCTGAAGCTGACCGTTAGCGTCCAAAGCGGACTTACCATCAAGGAGAGCTTCGCCAAGCTGATGCTGGACGATTTGGCGTACATCGGAAGAAAAGCGGCCTAAACGGCGGAGAAGACTTCGTTTCGGAGAAGGTGCGGCACACGGGGCGCGGATAGTTTCCTTTCTTGTCCGCAATCATGGATAAAAGGGACATAAGCCCGGTATCAGGGTGTCGGGTGCATCATAATCGACGCAAGCGTGAGCGCAGGGAAGGAGTACTTTCCTTGCCGCTCGCGCTTTTTTTGCGGACCGTTTCCCGGTAATCAAGATTCACTGATGCCTTTGTGCAAACGATTGATCTCCCTTCGGCAACGGTGATATAATCCAGCACATACAGGCTAGTAAACGTTTACCCTGGCGAAGGTGGATAGCGCTTTTGTAATCATAGCCGTTCACTTCAGGATAGCGGAAGGAGAGGGCTTATGGGCGGCCAGGAGCCGCTGTACAACACGGTAGACGCTTCGCTTTGGTATGTTCACGCCGTCCATGAATATTTGAAACATACCGGAGGGGAAGATGATTACAGGTTCATTCGCGAGAAGATTTATCCGAAGCTGAAGGAAATCGTCGCGGCCTACCGGGACGGTACCGGTTTTTCCATCGGGATGGATGAGGACGGTTTGATCCATGCCGGCGGAGGACTGGACCAGGTAGCCTGGATGGACGTGCGAGTCGGCGAGTGGGTGGTCACGCCGCGGCACGGCAAACCGGTCGAGATCAACGCGCTATGGTACAACGTGCTGTGCATTATGGCCCGGCTGGCGGAACGTTTCGGGGAAAAGCAGCCATATGATGAACTAGCGCGGAAGGTGCGCGAATCTTTCCGCAGCCGTTCTTGGAACGCAGCGGGCCATGGTCTGTACGATGTGGTTGACGTGCCGCAAAGCGGCGGCGGATTCATCACGGCCTACTGCAAAGTGAACGGCTACAGCCGGGAGGCCGTGCTCACGGCGAAGGACATGTGCGGCGTGTTCGAGGATCATCTTTACGACGGAGGTCTGGGCGGCATTGCCGAAATTTTTGACGGAGAATTTGCCTGCACCGGGCGCCGCTGCTTTACTCAAGCCTGGAGCGTGGGCGAAATTCTGCGCGCCTATACGGAGGACGTGCTGCCGAATTTGACGGGATTGGAGTGAGGGACGTTGTCGGTTCAAAAAGAATATCAAGGCATCATCGATTACGGCGATTTGGCGGTCACCGGGGGCGTCTCGGTGTTCGACGCGGAATTTGACGCGAAGTTCTATTACGGGGGCGACGATCTCGGGGCAGCCTATATGCCGGAGCAAACCTTCTTCCGCCTCTGGGCGCCTACGGCGTCGGAAGCGAAGGTTGTCCTGTATGAAGCCTGGGACGGCCCGCCGGCCAGGGAACTCGCGATGCGGCGGGATGTGCAGGGGACGTGGACGCTCGCGATCCCGGGGGATTGCCGGGACTTATTATACACTTACCGCGTCAAGGTCGGGGCGCAATGGAACGAAGCCGCCGACCCTTACGCCAAAGCGGTTGGCGTCAACGGGGATAAAGCGGCGATCCTCGATTTGCGCGGCACCGATCCGGAAGGCTGGGGCAACGAGGCGAAGCCGTCTTTAGCTTCCGCCGCGGATGCCGTCATCTATGAGCTGCATGTTCGCGATCTATCGATTCACCCCCGGAGCGGCATCCGCGAGAAAGGGAAGTTCCTGGGCCTCGCCGAAGAGGGAACCCGGGGGCCTGACGGCATTCCTACGGGACTGGACCATGTTGCCGGGCTCGGCGTTACGCACGTGCAACTGCTCCCGGTGTTCGACTACTCCCGCGAGAGCGTGGATGAACGCCGTCTGGATGAGCCGCATTACAACTGGGGGTACGATCCGAAAAACTACAATGTGCCGGAGGGCTCTTATGCCACGGACCCTTATGATCCGACCGTGCGCATCAACGAGCTGAAACGCTGTGTGCAGGCCTTGCACGCTCGTGGTCTCCGGGTCATCATGGACGTGGTGTACAACCATGTATTCGACGGATTCTTGATTCACTTCACCAAGCTGGTGCCGGGTTACTATTTGCGCTATAAAGCGGACGGAACGTTTTCGGACGGGGCGTTTTGCGGCAACGAGTGCGCCTCGGAGCGTCCGATGGTGGCCAAGTACATCGTGGATTCAATCCTGCATTGGGTGCGCGAATACCATATCGACGGCTTCCGCTTCGATCTGATGGGCTTGATGGACGTGAGCACGATGAACGAAATCCGCCGCCGCTTGGATGAGATCGATCCTTCGATCCTGATGATCGGGGAAGGCTGGATGATGGAGACGGTGCTTCCCAAGGAGCGGAGGGCCAATCAGGACAACGCCGTAAAGCTGCCGGGGATCGGCATGTTTAACGACGGGCTGAGGGACGCGGTCAAGGGCGATATCTTCATCTTTGACCGGAAGGGCTTCATCAGCGGCGGCGGCGGGTTCGAGGACGGGGTGAAGCGCGGCGTCGCCGGCGGCATCGATTATGACGGCGCGATGATTCGGCAGTTTGCGCAGGAGACGGTCCAGACGGTAAACTTCGTGGAATGCCACGATAACCACACGTTGTGGGACAAAATTGTGCTGTCCGCGCCTGGGGCGGCGGAAGACGAACGCCGGGCCATGCACCGGCTCGCATCGGCGATCGTGCTGACGAGCCAGGGCATTCCGTTCATCCACGCCGGCCAGGAATTCATGCGCACGAAGGACGGCGTGGAGAACAGCTACAAATCGCCGATCGAGGTTAATTGGCTCGATTGGGCGCGCTGCGCGGCGCACCAGGCGGACGTGTCCTACATGCGCAGCCTCATTGCGCTTCGCCGGGCGCATCCCGCGTTCCGCCTGCGGACGGCCGGGGAGATCCGCGCGCATCTGCGCTTCGAGGCAACGCCGGCCCGAGCGGTGGCGTTCACGCTGCGGGACCATGCCGGCGGCGACCCGGACCGCCACCTGTACGTGCTCTACAACGCGAATCCCGGCGCGTTGTCGCTGGAGCTGCCCGCCCTCGGACCGTGGGAGGTCCGGTTCGGCGGCGAGCATGTGCTCGCGCTGGACGCGCGCGAGAGCAAAGCAGCACGCGCGCTTGGCGGCGGGGCGGATGCCCCTGCGACGGGCGTGCCCGCCGCGGGAGCTCCCGCGGCCGCGAGCTGCCCCGCCCCGGCCGGCCCCGCTCCCGCTGCAGGGGGCCCTGCTCCAGCCCCGTCCCGGCTGGAGGTCCGCGGGGTCGGCGTGGTGGTGCTCGCCGTCCCGCGGTAATGCGGGCGAGGCGAGGCGTCGGCATCCACGCCGCCCTCACTGCCTGATGCGCGCGAAATAAGGGCAAAAAATTCCCTTATTTCTTCGAAAAGAGCCCTTTCCACACCAATAGAGGCATGATATGGCCTTATTTTTCCGTAGTCAGTCCCAAATGGGGTGATTTTGATGCTTGTCGGAAAAATAAGGCCTTTTTTTGCCTCTATTTGCTCAGAAAAAGATGACGTAAAATTGTTTGTGTACCAAGTTTTGGAGTCTATCCAAAACACAAAAAAGTAGAGTATCCTCGGGGTTACGACGCCAC
>NZ_JBNYYG010000002.1:0-299305 GCF_050565405.1 Paenibacillus macerans
CTTTCATCGCATCGACTCTCCTTTCGGTCTGTACTCAAGACTTACGATTGTTCAGCCCTTCCGCTCGCCGTCGCGGCAAGCGTACGACTTCTCACAGCAAGCTTTACTCCATGTTTCGGATTTTTTTTCCTTCCTACTCCACGTCTGTGAGACCTCCCCGGGTAAGGGCGATAACTTTCCCCTCATCCATCTGCCACATCTACATGATGAGATTCGGGCAGTATTGGACTTTACTTTGACGTGCAAGCTCGTCCGTCTCATCATGCCTTATATGTGATTTCTGTTCGTCAGACCAAGGGTTTGCCTCCGGCTTCCTTCAGATTCGGCCTCGCGATCGACACCCTTGCCTTCAGCTAACAGTTCCTACTGCCAAGCCTGTAGCGGACTTTCACCGCCTAGTTATCAACCATGCCGGGCGCACACGCCCAAAAAAAGATGACTCCCGAAATATTTTCGGAGTCATCTTTTTTTAGGCTTGCGTCGATATATTATGAGCGTCAGCGGTTCGGCAAAGTGAAGACCTCCGGCAGCGCTGCGCCCGTGCTGAAGCTGAAAAACCGGTAATAATGATGATCCTTTTGCTTGTAGAACAGCTGCCATACCAGCTGGTCATTGTAGATGCCCGGAAGCAGCCGGACGATCGCGATCCCCGGCAGCGTGTCCTTGATGATGGCCCGCATCTGGCTTTCGGATTTGCCTTCCGACAGCATGCGTACCTCGGGGGCCTCGCCTTCCCGCAGCCACACCATCATCTCCGAACCCGATTCGTCTTGGCCCTGAACGACCCAGGTCACTTCATCCCAAACCGACTTCCATACTTCATCGCCCCGGACCAGTTCCGTCTCCTGCTTTGCCTGCTGGATGGCGGCTCGTTCGGCTTTCCAGGTATCCTCATGAATGTATATATAAAACCGGTGGAGGCCGATGAGCACGATCAGCAGGATAACGATGGAGAGCAGGATCCACTTCGTTCGCTTCCTCAACCTTCTCTTCCTTTCCAAATAATTCATACAAAACGGGATCAGGCAAACAAGCTTATTTGAAAGGCGTACGCTTAAACCAATTTCAAAAATAGGGGCATTTTATGGCTCTATTTGGCGCATCCAACGCTTTTCGAACCCAATAGCGGTATTCTTTGTCCTTATTTTTAAGGTGGACGGCTTTTTACCCCTGATTCCATCGTTTTGTCAGTAAATAAGGGCTAAAAAGGGCTCTATTTGTGCTAAAAGCCACTTTTCTTCGCAAATAAGGTCAAAATTTTCCTTTATTACCTCGCCCCATTGAGAGCGCCCCGCGAAACGTCAACGCGCCAGCAGCCCCTCAAACGCCGCCTGGGCGTCATGGCGGATGCGCTCCTCATCGAGCGTCAGGCAGGCCCCGTGCTTGACTACCTGCTTGCCGTTGATCCACACATGCTCCACGTCCTTCGGACCGGCGGAGTAAACGGCATGGGAAATAAAATCGGTTCGCGGCAGAAAATGCGCCTGCTCCGTATTCAAGGCGATAAAGTCCGCCTTCATGCCAGCCGCGAGTTTCCCCGTGTTTGGCAAAAAGACCGATTTCGCGCCGTATTCCGTCCCCATCTTCAGCGCTTCCAGCGCCGGAACCGCCGTCGGATCGCCGGAGACGCCTTTGTGGATCAGCGCGGCGAGGCGGACCTCCTCGATCATGTCGAGGTTGTTATTGCTGGCGGCGCCGTCCGTGCCAAGCGAAACGGTCACGCCTTTCTTCAGCAGCTCCGGCACGCGGGCTACCCCGCTCGCGAGCTTCAGGTTGCTGCCCGGGTTGTGCGAAATCGTCACCTGGTGTGCGGCCAGGATGTCGATTTCCTCATCGGTCAAATGCACCGCATGGGCCAGCAGCGTCGGCCGCGAGAACATCCCGAGGTTCAGCAGATGCTGAACCGGGCGCACGCCGTAATCCTTCACGTTTTGCTCGACTTCCGCTTTCGTCTCCGACATGTGCGTATGCATCGGCAGATCCAAATCATGCGCAGCCTGCACGAACTTCTCGATGAATTCCGGCGGACAGGTGTAAGGAGCATGCGGCGACATCATCGTCGTAATCCGTCCGTCCGCTTTCCCGTGCCAGTTCCGGGCATACGCAATCGCTTCGTTCAGCTTCTGCTCCTGCACTTCCGGCGGGCAGAGGCCGATGGCCCCGCGCATCAGCACGGCGCGGATGCCGGATTCCTGAACGACCTTGGCCACTTCATCCATATGGTCGTACATATCCAGAAAGGTCGTGGTCCCGCCCTTCAGCATCTCCAGCACGGACAAAGCGGTTCCGGAGTACACGTCGGCGGAGGTAAACTTGGCCTCCATCGGCCACATTTTGTCCTGCAGCCAGGTTTGCAGCACCATATCGTCCCCGTAGCCGCGCAGAAGCGACATGGCCGCATGGCCGTGCGTGTTGACCAGACCCGGAAGGAACAGCAGCCCCTTGCCGTCAAAGGTCTCCGCGCCTTCCACGCCCTCGGGGCGTTCTTCTCCAATGTAACTGATCGTTTCGCCTTCCACGAGCATATATCCGTGAATGACAGGACGGTTCTGATCCAGTACCGCGAAGGTCCCGTTTTTGATTAACCATTTGCGACTCATACGTTAGCGTGTTCCTTTCCGTCTCCCAGATAATAAGCCAGGCTCAGCAGGTCCGTCGTGAAGTCCGCGGCGTGAATCCGCACCTCCGGCGGCACCTTGAGGATCGTTGGCGCAAAGTTCAGAATGGCCCCGATTCCCGCCGCAACCAGTTGATCCGCCACGCGTTGGGCCTCAAAGTCCGGCACCGTAATGATCCCGATGCGGACATGCTTCTCCCGCACCGTCTCCACGAGCTCTTCGATCGGCTGGATGGTGATATTGTTAATCTGCGTGCCGATCTTCGCCGGCGAAGCATCAAATACCGCCACGATCTTCATATTATCCTTCAAATAGGCATTATAATTCGAAAGCGCGTGGCCCAAGTTACCTGCTCCGACAAGCGCCACGTTGATTTGCTGATCAAGGTTCAGGATTTGCTGGATTTTCTCGATCAAGTAGGCGACGTCGTAACCGATGCCTTTGCGTCCAAAATCGCCGAAATAGGCCAGATCCTTGCGAATTTGCGCCGGATTCAAATCCAGCTTCTGCCCCAGCTCCTGCGAGGATACCGTCGGTACCTCCCGGCGGCTCAGCTCGTTCAGAAACCGCAGGTAGACCGGCAATCGGCGAACGACGGCGTCGGAAATTTTTTCTGACTTCATATTAGTTCCCCCTATTCTTCACACGAATATATGAAACGGTTCATTCGTCGGCTTTCAACCATTCCGAGATCCGCGGCACCATCTGTCCCATCGGCATATGCTCCATCTTCGGCCCGGGCAAGGAATACAAAAAATATTTCCCGTAGTAGGATTCCAGGATGCGGGTATCGTAAACAATCACGATGCCGCGATCCTGCGAGGAACGGACCAACCGTCCAAACCCTTGCTTAAAGCGAATTACCGCCTGCGGGACAGACAGCTTCATGAAGGGATTCTTCTTCTCCTTCTGCAGCCGCTCGCTTTTCGCTTCGACCAATGGATGGTTGGGAGGCTGGAAGGGCAGGCGAACGATCGCCAAACTCGTCAGCGCTTCGCCAGGAATGTCCACGCCTTCCCAGAAGCTGCTCGTTCCCAGAAGGACGGAAGCGTTCTGCCCTTGGAACCGCCGAGTCAGCTTGGTGCGGCTGCCGCTGTCCATACCCTGTCCGATGACGGTGATGCCCTGCTGGGACAATCGCTCCTTCAGCGGATCATACACCTGGCGCAGCATCCGGTAGGACGTGAACAGCACCAGCATCCGTCCCTGCGTCGCCACGGCCGCATCCGCAAGCGATTGCACCAGCGTGCTCACGAAATGATCGTCTCCCACGCTGCCTTTCACGCTGGGAAAATCCCGCGGAATCACGAGCAGCGCCTGATCCCGGTAATTAAACGGCGACGGAAGCATGGCGGTAATCAGCCTGTCCTCGTCCGCTGCCTCCGACAAGCCCAACTGCTCGATCATATACTGGAACGATTTATCGACCGATAACGTGGCCGAGGTCATCACGACGCTTTTCTTCCGATCGAAGAAAAACTCCTTCAGCTGCGCGCTGACGTCAATCGGCACCGCGTACATTTGCAGCGAACGGCTGCGATAGTTGCCGTTGGCCTCCATCCAGTAGACCGTCTCGTCGCTCTCCAGCTTCATAAAGAATCGCAGCGCTTCGCGTTCGCTCGCCAAATCCTTGAACAGGCCGCTGATGTCCGTCAGCAAGCTTTCGGCGGCGTAATCGTCCTGCTCCTCGCGAATTTGACTGAGCATCCGTTCCCCCTTGCGGAGCACGTCGCCCAGCGAGACGTAAATCTGGTTCTCCAAGACGGCAAGCGTATCCCAATCCTTTGGCCTCTTGTCCGGTAATAACCGGTACACGAATTGTCCGGGATCGCCCGGCGCGGCATCGCTCCGTTCCGGCATCAGACTGAACAGCAGCTCGCTCAGCTTGTCCCAGCTTTCCTTCACATCCACCAGTTCGGGATAAATCCCGTCGATGATCGAGCACCATTCCGCCGCCTTCTCCCCGGCCGAAGCCTGCAGGGCGGTACGGAGGTTGGCCAGTTGCCCCGTCTTGCTGTCTTTGAACAGCCGGGTTAAGGTGTGAATTACCGTAAAATACTTCATATGAATGCCCAAATGCTTGCCGGCCACATCCTCCAAGTGATGGGCTTCGTCGATTACCAACCGCTCGTAACCCGGCAACAGTTGGTGACCTGCCTGAATGTCCGTAAATAACTTGGAGTGGTTCGTCACAACGACATCCGCCACACCGGCTTCATGCTTGGCGCGATGATAGAAGCATTTGCGGAACCAAGGGCAGGAGCGGCCCAGGCAGGAATCCGATTCGCTGGCGACTGTCTCCCAAAAATCGCCGCCGCGGTTCCCCAGGTTCAGTTCCTCATCGTCGCCGTTCGTCGTTTGCGTCAGCCACACAATCATTTGCGCGGCCGTCATCACCTCTTCTTTAGGTGTACCGAAGTCTTTCCTATTTATTTTATGTTCAAATTTGCGCAAGCACAAATAATGTTGCCTTCCTTTGAATACGGCAGCCCGGAAAGGAAACGGCACGACCTCGGTCAACAGCGGCACGTCCCTTTCCCTAAGCTGCTCCTGCAGGTTGATGGTATGGGTGCTGACCATCACCTTTTCTTCGTTCTTTACGCTGTGATAAATCGCCGGCAGCAGATAACCCAGCGATTTGCCGGTTCCGGTTCCCGCTTCGAGCAGCAGATGCTTGTCTTCGTCAAAAGCCCGCATCACCTCGTGCAGCATCATATTCTGGGCTTCCCGCTCTTCATACAGCGGCAGGCGTTCGCGCAGCCGTTCACGGACCTGGTCCATAAACTGTTCGAAGGTCACGTCGTCGAGCGGATTCCCTTCCATCGGGTCCCGCGGCGCTTCGATATCCATCCAATCCTCCGCCTGCAGCGCAAACTGGCGGTAATACGTATAGCCGTCGTCGCTTGGCAGCGCCTCGCGTTCCTTCTCCTGCACCATTGCGTCGAAAAACCAGCCCAGGTCGCTGTCCTCGCCGGCGAATAAATCGGCCAATCGCTGCAAGGTGAGCAGCGGAAGCTGCACGCATTCCTTCAGACACTTGAGGAAAATGAGCGCCGTCGCCAACGCATCGCTGTCCGCCTGGTGCGGACGGTCATGCTGCACTTCGAACTCGGCGGCGACGAGTCCCAGCTGATAAGAGGTCAGCGAGGGAAACAGGATTTTCAGAAAGTCCATCGTATCGAGAATCCGGCCCGTAAACGGCAAATAGCCCGTTTTGTCCAAAGCGCTCTGCAGGTAATTGAAGTCGAACGCCACATTGTGTCCGACCAGCACCACATCGTTCAGGAGCGGTACCATGTCTACCATCACTTCGTCCAATTCCGGAGCGTCCTTGACGTCCTCTTCCGTAATCCCGGTCAATCCCGTAATAAACGGAGGGATGGGTATCCCCGGTTTGACGAAGGAATGATACACTTGCGAAATCGTCATATCCGGTTCTATAATGGCAAGTCCTACTTGAATGATTTCGTCGGAGGACTGGTTACCCGTCGTTTCAAAATCGAGTACGGCATATTTCATTTTCTTTTAAAAGTTCCCTTCTTCCAGTCTCTCTACAGCATAACAGAAGATAGCCCATTTGAAAATTAATACAAATGAATCTGTAATTTAAATCACAAAATAAATAAAAGAAGCGATGCGCCGCACCGGGGCGGTTGTTCGCATCGCTTCCTTTGGGATTGAAAATAGTGCGAAACCGAAAAGCAGCTACAATAATGAGGTCAATTCATTGCCATAATGCAATTTCCCCTTACTATGCAGGCAAGCCTCCAGATTGGCTAAAGGCTCGGCCAGGGACGGATCGCTGTGATGAGCCAAGGTAAAATACTCCTTCGCTTTGGCAAATATCCCTTTTTGCGCTTCGATGCAGCCAAGAGCGTTGTAAATAATGGAGCGCATCCGTTTATTGCCCGCCTTTTCCAGCACAAGCCAGAAATGTTTGGCGGCTTTCTCGTTATGCTCGAGATGCAAATGGCACATCGCCAGATAGGTCCGGCCCAGCACGCTGTCCGGAAACTGCTTCATCACCTGTTCAAACTGCTCCAAAGCTTGGGGAAACATCAGCAGTTTGTAGTACCCCTGCCCTTTAACGAAAATTGGCGAGTCCAATTCGGGAAGCTCGGGAGCGTCCCGGGCATCCAGATTGCCGAAGGTTTGGCGGATATGCCCCATCTTCTCTTCGAAACAAAGCCATTCTTCAATGATACCGTCGCTCATGTGCTTGAGGAGATGCCATTTTTGCGCAAGCTCCTGCTTTTGGACGCCTTTGGCCAGCGGATATTTACGGGAAATTTCATCCAACATCTCATTCATTTCCGCAAAAACATGCTGAAACATCATTCGCATCCCACCCTTAACGAAAATGAAATCAGTCCGAGCCTTACGTACATTTTTTGTTTCGGACGCACATTTCATTCCCGCAGGGAGGAATTGCATAGTCGGCTTTTGCCGAAGCACAATTTAAATAAGTGATCAAAAAGTCGACTTTTCAGCACCGAGAAGGTTGGGTGAAGCTTAGGGACTGAGTAGCGCAGCGTAGCTGGAGGCTACGTGAGCAACGGAAGGCCCGGCTGAATTCAAGATTCGACGTCGAATCTGCTTCCGTGCTCAACTTCGTGATCAAAAGTTGACTTTTTGACTTCCACTATTAGCGAATCATTGCGTGCAGCTCTTGGCTTGCTTTCTCCACGGGACGATTGTTCTCGTCGACGAACACGACCGTCGGTTTATGGCTGCGTACCTCTTCCGGCGACATTTGCGCATAGGAAATAATGATGACGTTGTCGCCCGGTTGCACGAGACGCGCCGCCGCGCCGTTCAGGCAAATGACGCCGCTGCCGCGAGGCCCCGGAATCACGTACGTTTCCAGACGGGCACCATTGTTGTTGTTGACGATTTGAACTTGTTCGTTCTCCAGCAAATCGGAGGCTTCCATCAGATCCTCGTCGATCGTGATGCTGCCGACGTAATTCAAATTGGCTTCCGTTACGGTTGCGCGGTGGATCTTCGATTTCATCATCGTTCTATACATCAGTCCATCACCTTCTTGGTTAAAATGACGTTGTCGATCAGCCGGGTCGAACCGAATTTTACAGCTACGGCGATCAACACGTTTCGTTCGCGGCCGTCTGCATCCAGGCGGTCCGCATCGGCCAGCGGCATCAGACCCGGGAAATCGGCGATCTCCACGTAATCGATAACCGCGAGCGGCTCGGCGCTGATAGCGCGCCGAAGATCGACGCGGAGCTCGCCGGCGGTAACATGCTCCATGGTTTCCGCGTGGGTCTGCGCTTCCCGAAGGCTTCGGGACAAGACCAGGGCCGCCTGCCGCTCCTCCGCGCTCAGATAAACATTGCGCGAACTGAGGGCGAGCCCATCTTCTTCCCGGACGATCGGGCAAGGGACGATATTCACGTCAAGGTTGAGATCCTGCACCATTTGCGCAATGACCGCTACCTGCTGGGCGTCTTTTTGCCCAAAATAAGCCTGGTCGGGCTGCACGATATGAAGCAGCTTGCTGACGACGGTCGTAACGCCGTCGAAATGCCCGGGCCGCGACGCGCCGCACAGGCGCTCCGTCAGCTCCGATACCTTCACTTTCGTCTGCGTCGTTCGCGGATACATCTCCTCAACGCCGGGCATGAACGCGATGTCCACGCCTTCCCGTTCGGCAAGGGCCAAATCCTTCTCGGGATCGCGCGGATAACGCTCATAATCTTCCCCCGGCCCGAATTGGATCGGGTTGACGAAGATGCTGAGCACGACGAGGTCGTTTTCCGCCCGGGCTTTTCGCAGCAGGCTGGCATGACCCTCATGCAAATACCCCATCGTCGGCACCAACGCCACCTTCAGTTCCTTGCCTTGTCTTGCTGCCGCAAACCGCGCGTCCTTAACCCATTCCCGGACCGCACGAATTTCCGTAAAGGTCTTCATGGCCGTGCTTCCACCTTTCCCTTGCCGTAAAGCGTATCGAGCGAGTCCTGCACGCCTGCTTCCGCCCGGAATACGTGCTCCTCCGCAGGGAATGAGCGGTTCTTGACGTCCGACACGTACTCCGAGATGCCTCTGCGGATTTGCGAACCGATGTCGGCGTAGGTTTTGACGAAACGTTTGTCCCGGTAGTCCGGGCTATATTTCAGCACATCGTGGTAAACCAGCACCTGGCCGTCGCAGCCGCGGCCCGCTCCGATCCCGATCGTCGGAATGGAAAGTTCCCTCGAGATGGCGGTCGCCGCTTCTTCGGTCACCAGCTCCAGCACGACGCCAAACGCGCCGGCGCGCTCCAGGGCCTTGGCATCCTCCATCAACCGCTTGGCGTCGGCGCGGTCCTTGCCCTGCACGCGGTAACCGCCGATCTGGTTGACCGACTGCGGCGTGAGTCCGATATGTCCCAGCACGGGAACCCCGGCTTGCACGATGGCTTGCACGGCCATGGCGATTTCGGCTCCGCCTTCCATTTTGACGGCGTGGGCATGCCCTTCCTGCATCAAACGGCGTACGTTCCGCAGCGTTTCATCGATGCTTCCGTGATATGTCATAAACGGCATGTCGGCCACGATGAACGTGTGCTGCGCGCCGCGGGCAACGGTACGGGTATGATACACCATATCGTCCAGCGTTACGGGGATCGTCGTATCGTATCCCAGTACAACGTTGCCAAGCGAGTCGCCGACCAGCAGCAGATCCGCGCCCGCTTCCTCGGCCAACTGGGCCGACGGATAGTCGTACGCCGTAATCATGGCCAGCGGCATGCCGTCCTGCTTCATTTTTTTCATTTTCACGATATTCAATGCTTGTTTTCCTGCCATTTCATCCATCTCCTCCGGTTTGCCCATCGTGCGGCTAAGGAAAGAAAAACGCGCACAACAAAAAAAACCTTTTAGTTTGGCACTAAAAAGGTCCGAAATCCAAAGAAGGAGTCGCTTTCTTCGTCCCTTCTGTCTCGGTCCTCTTCGGCTCAGAGCAGAATCCAACGTAACTTTAAAGAGGTTGTTCAATAAGCCAACTTATTGAACTCGCACTTATAAAAAACCTCCGACCGGCGCCCGGAGTGCAGTTCGGTCTACCGCCGATACCGCCTCCTGTGCACAGTATAACAAATTACGTTACTTTTTTCATCCGCCAAGTTGTACTTCTCCAGAAAAAATCGTGAAAACTTTTCCGGCATGATCCTCCAAGAGGAGCGCGCCGTTCGGATCCAGGCCGGTAGCCAGCCCCGTGACGTCTCCGTCCGGCGTTTTTACGGCGATTTGCCGGCCCAAGGTCACCGATAGCGCCTCCCATAAATGACTGACCGGGGAAAAGCCTTCCTCCATATACAGCTCGTACAGCTGCTCCATTTCCGTCATGACGGCCCCGATCAGCTCCGCGCGGTCGATCCGCCGCCCGCTTTCGATTTGCAGTGATGTCGCTACGGACTTCAATTCGGCTGGGATGTCCTGCGCCTCCAGGTTCACGTCGATGCCGATGCCTGCAATCGCATACCGGATCAATTCGTCTTCGGCGATCGATTCGACGATGATACCGCACAGCTTGCGTCCGTTCACCATCAAGTCATTGGGCCACTTGATGCCGGCATCGACCCCGCTCGTTTTGCGCACCGCACGGCAAACCGCGACCGCGGTGAGCAGCGTCAACTGCGAGGCAATCGACAACGGCTGCCGGTCGGGCCGCAGCAGCAAGCTCATCCAAATGCCTTTGCCGGGCGGGGAGTACCAGCGCCGGCCTTGACGCCCGCGTCCCGCCGTCTGTTCCTCGGCCAGGACGAGCGTGCCGTGCGGCGCACCTTCCTCCGCCAGCCGGCGCGCTTCCTCCTGCGTGGAGACGACCGATTCCAGCAGCTTGAGCCGCTGCCCGAACGTTCGGTTCCCTTGCAGCGCATGCAGCAATCCGGCAAGGTTCAGCTTGTCCGGCTTGCGGGTCAAGCGGTAACCCCGGCGCGGGGCCGACTCGAACTCGTAGCCCTCTTCGCGCAGCTTGGCGATTTGCTTCCATACCGCCGTGCGGCTGATCGACAGCCGGCGGCTTAGCTCCTCGCCAGATATATATTGCCCCGGATGCTCCAGGAGCATGTCAATCAATCGGTTTGCTTCCATCTTCCTTCACCATCGCTTCCACATGATCCAACAGCACTTGCCGTTCGTTGGGCAGCTCGCCGACGGCGACCGCCAGCAGCAGTTCTTTCATCAACTCGCCGAGCCATGGGCCGCCTTTGCGCCCGGTTATCTGCAGCACTTCGCCGCCATTGACGGCAAGCTCGGGCAGCGTATGTAGGGGCACTTCGCGATGCCAGCCGGCCGCAAGCTCCAGCAGCGACAGGGCGGCCTCCCGTTGCGCAACGCCAAGCGCGGCCGTTTGTAGCATCGCCCGCTGGCGGAGCAGCCATAACGCGGCGGTCTGTCGGCCGAACGCGACCTGCAGGCCGATCCAGCCGCGCCGCAGCTGCGGCTTGCCCAGCGCCTCGGCTTGAGCGGCTTGCCACGCTTCGTCAAAGCGGACGATTCCAGCCGCTTCTTGAGCGGTCTGGTTCGGAAACGTCCAGCTTTTGAGCAGCGGGGCAGCTCCCTCGCCGGGGGCGCCCAGGCCCTGCAGCAGCAGCGACCAGCGCAAGGCCGACGGCTCCGCCGGGAGCAGCGGCAGCGCGGCGAGCAGGTCGCGGCGCGGAGCGCGCTGCAGCAGGCGCCGCATCAGCGCCGCTTCGGCGCTATGCCCCGAAGCGGCCGGCGCACCCGCTCCCAGGGGCGCATCCCCGGCGGCGACCCTCGGCCCGCTCTCCTCCTGCGGTTCCGGGAGCTCCTGCGCCGCCTTCGCGTACCGCAGCAGCCCGCTCCGCTCCAGCAGCGCCAACCCGCGCAGCGGATCAGCGCCCAGCACGATCTTCTCCAGCTCCATGCGCACCCGCTCCGTCGCGATATAGGCGAGCTTGTCCCGGCCACGAAGCAGCGCCTTCCACAAGCTCTTCACCGGCCGGAACCCGAACGCCGCAGCGAACCGGATCGCCCGCATCATGCGCAAGGCATCTTCCTCAAAGCGCTCCTCGGCCACGCCGACGCAGCGGATCAAGCCTCGCCCAATGTCGGACCGCCCCATAAAAGGGTCGGTCAGCTCCCCTTCGATTCCCCTGGCGATCGCGTTCATCGTAAAGTCGCGGCGCTGCAAATCCTCTTTGACCGCGTCGACAAACTCCACCGATACGGGTCTGCGATGGTCCTCGTACCGGGATTCCTTGCGGAACGTGGTCACCTCGAATGCATAGGGTTCCATGAGCACCGTCACGGTGCCGTGCTGAATGCCCGTCGGCACCGTCCGGTCGAACAGGGAGATGACCTCCTCCGGTTTGGCGGAGGTGGCGATATCCATGTCGTGAACCGGACGGCCCATCAATTCATCACGCACGCAACCGCCGACAAAAAAAGCCTGGTACCCGCCGTCCAGCAAGGCACGCAGCACTTTTTCCCCCTGATCGAGCATCAGGGGGTCTACCTGTCTCCAACGATTCATATCTCACGGACACCTCCAACCTGGGGTTCATCCACCTAGCTATATTAGCTGCAAGCCGGGTTCAACGTCGGCAACTGGCGGTTCAACACGCGGTAATAAATCTCCTCGTACGTCGAGGTCGTCAATTCGCTGCTGAAATCCGTTCTAGCCCGATGCAGGCACGCTTCGCGGACCCGCGCGGATAGTTCCGGATTTTTGAGCAGGGTCAGGCAATGTTCCGCCATCTGCTCCGTATCGCCGATCGGCGCCAAGAATCCGGTTTCGCCATGCTTCACCAGCTCGGGAATCCCGCCGGCGATCGTACCGACCGTAGGCACTCCGCAAGCCATCGCTTCCAGCGCCACCAGTCCGAAGCTTTCCTTCTCCGAAGGAAGCAAGAGCACATCGGCCATGCTAATGACATGGGCGATATCATCCTGCTTGCCGAGAAAATGCACCCGGTCGCTGATGCCCATATCTTTGATTTTGCATTGGATTTTCGGCAAATCCGGCCCTTCGCCGACAAACAACAATTGTGACGGAACTTCCTGGTTCACAAGGTGAAAAATGTCAACGACATCGCCGACCCGCTTCACCGGCCGAAAATTCGATACATGCATCAATACTTTTTCGCCCGGTGCGGCAAAATCCATCCGGCAACCTTTGGCGTCCCGCGGGTAGTACACCCGCTCGTCGACGAAATTGTACGTCAGGTCGATATCCCGGACAATATCGAGGACTTCCCTGGTTTCGCGCATCAGATCGCGCGAGACCGACGTCACCGCATCGCTTTCGTTGATCGCCAGCCGAATCAGGTCCTTCAGCGATTCGTCCTGCGCCAGCACGGTAATGTCCGTCCCGTGAAGCGTCGTCACGACCTTCAAGGAGTCGCCGACCATCTGTTTGGCCAAAAAGGCGCAAACCGCGTGAGGAACCGCATAATGGACGTGAAGGATATCGAGCCCTTCGTTTTTGGCCACTTGGGCCATTTTCGTCGCCAGGGATAAATCGTAAGGCGGGTAGCGGAATACGTAGTAATCGCTGACTTCAACTTCATGATAAAAAATGTTCTTATGGTAACTTCCCAAACGAAAAGGGACGCTATGCGAAATAAAATGTACCTCGTGGCCCTTTTCAGCCAGCAATTTCCCCAGCTCGGTGGCCACAACCCCCGATCCGCCCAAGGAAGGATAACAGGTAATGCCTATTTTTAAAAATGGGTCCATTTGGTGGGGGCCTCCTTTATGATGTAGTTCCCTTGTTCAGCTTATGAGCGAAGGGACCCGAATAGATGTACCGGAAATGCTGTTTTTGTCATGAAGCCTTCGGCATATGGGATCAAGCTGCGCTGCCCGATCAAGGAATCCCGGGCCTTCACCCGTTCGACATATCCCTGGTTTAGCGGTGTTTGCGCGATATCCTCTCCCGAAGTTTGCTCGAATTGGGAACGATAACAGCGAAGGGCCTGCTCCTTCAGGTCATAGGTTGCGCTCACATCCACCACCAGGTCCGGCGTTTTCCAGTCATTGATGAAATAGAAATAAAGCTCCGGCACCGGCACCGCCGGCTTGTCCAGCATGTATCGCCGCAGCTTGGCGTTAAACGCCGCCGCTTCCACCAGCTTGCTGCAGGCGATATGGTCGGGATGGCGATCCTCCCAATAAGGCGCAAACACAAGCCTGGGCGCAAAATCGCGTATCACCCCGGTTACGGCGGCAATCTGTTCCTCCGAGCCGGTGAGTCCCCGGTCCGGCAAACCCAAATTCAGGCGTGCCGCCAACCCCAACGCCTTGGCAGCCGCATCCGCTTCCTGCTTGCGGAGAGCGGGGTTGCCGTTCGAGGACAGCTCGGCCTCCGTCAGATCGCAGAGGCCGACGCGGTATCCTGCCGCCGTATGCTTGGCGATGGTCCCGGCCATGCCGATTTCAGCATCGTCGGCATGCGCGCCGAAGATCAAAATATCGAGCGGGCGGTTCATTTCGTGAGCCCCGGCTTGTGCATCTCTACCAGCTCGCGCCAGCCGAAATCGCCGCGGTCCAGCGCTCGCACGAGAATTTCCGCCGTGGCCATATTGGTGGCCACCGGAATGCCGTGCACATCGCAAAGGCGAAGCAGAGCGGTGATGTCGGGTTCATGCGGTTGCGCCATCAGCGGATCGCGCAGGAAAATGACCAGGTCCATTTCATTTTGGGCGATCAGGGAGCCGATTTGCTGGTCTCCGCCCAGCGGCCCCGAAAGGAAGCGATGGATGGTTAAACTGGTGTTTTCCATGATTTGCTGGCCGGTCGTCCCGGTGGAATACAATTTCTTGTCCTTGAACACATGTTCATAGGCGATGGCAAAATTGACGATATCTTCTTTTTTACGGTCATGAGCGATAAATGCAATGTTTAACATAAGCCTGATCCCCTTTATTAATCCATAAAATGGTCGAACCCGTAAATCATACCTTTGCACTCCAACACTTTTTTGACGGCCAGATTCACGCCCGGCATATACCCCGCCCGTTCGTACGAGTCATGGCGGATCTTCAGCGTTTGGCCAAAGCCGCCGAAAATGACCTCCTGCTGGGCAAATACGCCCGGCAGACGTACGCTATGTATCCGGAATCCGTTATAATACCCACCGCGGGAGCCTTCGATCGTCTCCTCCTCGTTCGGGTTCCCCTGGCGCAGCTCCTGACGGTTTTGCGCGATCAGCTCGGCCGTCTTCACCGCGGTTCCCGAAGGAGCATCCAGCTTCTGGTCGCCGTGATATTCGATGATTTCCAAATGGGGGAAATACTTGGCGGCCTGCGCCGCAAACCGCATCATCAAGATGGCCCCGATGGAAAAGTTCGGCGCGATCAATCCGCCGATCCCCTGGGCATGGCACTGCTTGTCCAGATCCTCGATTTGCTCCGGGGTAAATCCGGTCGTGCCGACGACCGGAGAAACGCCGTACCGGATCGCCAGCTCGGTATTGGCATAAGCGGACTGCGGCGTCGTAAAATCAACCAGCACCCGGGGCTGCGTTTCGGCCAAAGCGCTCTCCAGATTTTCCGAAAGCGATACGCCGCAGGCCGGCAGCCCGACCATCGTGCCGGCATCCAGGCCGGGATCCGACAGGTTCACGGCTGCCACCAGCCGGAGCTCCGGATCCTGAAGCACCATTTTGACCACTTCCCTGCCCATTCTGCCGGCGGCGCCGGCCACGGCTACTTTAATAGGTTCCGACATCATAAATCTCCTCGCATTCTCTACTGTGATGAGTGATCGATCTTCGACTTGAATCGTTGTTCCATTTCTTTGAGCTGCTTCGCTACGGCGTCGTCCAAAGGGAGCGCGGACGCTTCCCGAACGGCCTGCAGCGCCGATTCGTACCATTCCAGCTCGCCGTAAGCGATCGCCAGCCACACCTGGGCATCCACCGACAACGGATCGAGCTCCACCGCCCGTTTCAACATGCGCGATGCCGGCTCCGCCGCCGGTTTCCGTTTGCCGTCCGTCTTCTCCAGCTGCTTTCTGGCCATGCGGGTCAATTCCATGGCCTGCAGGCGGGCATCATGCAGTTTATATTCCTCCTGCGCGGGATCCAGTGCCGCGGCCAGGCGCGCATGCTGGAGCGCTTTATCCAGCCGGCCGCTGCGGGCGCAGGTGATCGAGTAACGATAGTGCACATCCGCGTGATCGGGCTGGATCGCAAGCGCCTGCTCGAACCAGGCGAGCGCTTGCTCGAAATCGTTTTCGTAGATGCTTCGGTAAGCTTTTTGCAAATAATCCTCCACCTTCATCTGCCGTCCCCCCCTTACTGTAGGGATGATCATACTAACAGCATATGAAGGATAACCCTATTCGGTGTCCTTTTTCGTCCACCGGTCCGCATCGCGGGTCGCAAACTTATGCATCACCTTATCATGGGCCGCCGTTAAATCGATGCCCAGCGAATTGGCGAAGCAGATCGTGATGAATAAAATGTCGCCAAGCTCAAGCTCGATGGAATTATCGGGTTCATCCGCTTTTTTCGGCTTCTCGCCGAAGGTATGGTTGACCTCGCGGGCCAGTTCGCCCACTTCCTCGCTCATTCGGGCCAGCATGGTCAAGGGGCTGAAATATCCCTCTTTGAATTGCGATATGTAACGGTCTACTTCGCGCTGCATTTCCGCGAGAGATTTGTCTTTGAATGCTTCCAAGCGCCAGTCCCTCCGTGATTTTTGTCCCGTTTTTCCCTATGTTATCGTAAGTAAGGGGTGAAAACAAATCATTTTTTAATCCCCGCGGAAAAAGGTATACTAGGAGAGGCGGTACAGGCCGATGGATCATTGTTGATGTTTGATTCTAATTTCGGGACAGGTGAGGGACTTTCTATGGCTTCGGACAAATTGACCGGTTTTATCAAAACGCTACTGCCGATCTTGCTGGGCACCGCGATATACGCGTTTGGACTACTTTATTTTATATTACCCAATCATCTGATGGAAGGCGGGGTCACCGGCATCACGCTGCTGCTGAATTATGCGTTTAACATTTCGCCGTCGCTTTCCAACCTGCTGCTGAACATCCCGCTGTTTCTGCTGGGCTGGAAAATCCTCGGCGGCCGGCAAATCATCCTGACCGGGATCGGGATCGGGTCGCTGACCTTTTTCCTGTGGTTGTTCGAACGGATGATCAAAGGCGGTTGGATTTTGCCGTTCGTGACGGAGACGGATTATATTCTGGTCTCCTTATATGCGGGGGTAACGCTCGGGGCGGGGCTCGGGATCGTCTTCCGCTTCGGCGGCACGACCGGGGGCTCGGATATCGTCGCGCGGATCCTTGGACGCAAATACGGGTTCAGCATGGGACAGGTCATCCTGACGCTGGATATCGTCATTATCGGGTTATCGTTGTTCTATATTAGGAAGGAAAATATTTTGTATACGCTGGTAGCGGTGTTTATCGCCTCCAAAGTCATCGATTTTATTCAGGAAGGCGCTTATTCCGCCAAGGCGTTTACGATCATCAGCGACCATGCGCCGGCCATCGCCGACATCATCACCAAGGAGATGGATCGCGGCGTCACGCTGATCCCGGCGGTCGGCGCCTACTCCAAGCAGGCGAAACATATGGCCTACTGCGTCGTATCGCGGCAGGAAATCCGGCGGCTGCAGGGCATCGCCAAATCGGTGGACCCGCGGGCGTTCATCATCATCAGCGATGTGCACGACGTGCATGGGGAAGGGTTTAAGGAGGAGTAAGGGCCATCGAACAACACGTGCGGATTCCATATGGTTTACGTATGGAAAGGAATTGGGTATGGAGTGGAACCCCATACCCATCTGCTTCTGATATCGCCTTATAAATAGCGGTAAATTATGGCCTTATTCTATTGGAAAAGACCCTATCTCGATAAATTGGGGACATTTAGGGCCTTATTTTCTATCCATCCTTCAATTTCCCCCGTTCTAAAGCGTCCATGGAGAAAATAAGACCATTTCATTCCCTTATTGTAGCGAAATCCGAGGAATCCGTACGAATAAGGCCATTTTTCACCTCTATTCATTTCCGGTCGGCTCCGGCCGGCACCATTCTGTAAGGTCACATCCCCATTGGGTCTATTGGGCTCACGGTCCATCAAAGGCCTTGACCTACAAACGATACCGGTACGTCTCCTCCTCGCTCCGTTTCACCGACTTGATCGATTGCGCGGCGCGGTATTTGCGAAAGCCCGTGTAGGCCAAAGCGAGCACGATCCATAGTCCGATCAAGCCGCTCCAATACCAAGGGCTGTCAAAGCCGGTAATCGGCAGGAACACGGGCTCGTCTCCCCGGCGGCCGAACAACCCCTTCAGCGCGCCTTCGCCCTGTGCAATGGCACTCTTTAATGCTCCTTCATCCCAGGTTTTGTCGCCGCTTAATCGTCCGGCATACGACAACCAGGACTCGAATTGGCGGATGTCGGAAGGCGCTCGCCGGATGACGGCGGCCGGACGGATGACCTCATAATGGCTTTGCAAAGCCTGAAAAGCCGCACGAAGCTCCGCCGGTTTGCCCCCGGCGCGGGCTTTCTCCATTTGCAGCAGATGATCGGCCATTACTTTGTAGTACTGCTGCCATAACGCCTTGTCCCGATGCAGCAAGCTGTTGACGGCCAGCCGCAGACGTGCCGAGGATTGAGCCCACTCCTCCGGAACGGCTTCGGCCTTGACCAGCGTCTCTTTCGCATCCATAATGCTCTCGGCCAGCGCATGAATGCCTTCGACGGACGTCAATCCTTTAAACGACACGCCCTCAAGAGCGGCAATCAGGGCGTCCATATCGGCCAACGCCGCTTGGGCGCTCCCCTCCTGCATATGAGTATACAGCCGCTCCGACGCGGCCTCGAGCTGCTGCAGCCTTGCATTTCGTTGCTGCTCCGTTAAGGCGGGCGCGGCCTGCGGCTGCTTGCCTTCTTCCTTCATTTGGGCCGTTCCGGCGTCCTCCGGCTGCGCCAATGCCGCCGTATGGCATAGCAGCAGCGACAAGACGACGGCCAATGCGGACAAAGCCCCTCTTCTCCAAAACGTTCTCACGGACATCCCTCCTTACCAACATGGTATGGCAGGCTGTCCAACGTTAGAACCTCAAGTCAGGCCCTTTTGGCTCCCCGCAGCGCAAGCCAACCGGCAACAACGCTGGCCGCCGTCAAGGCCACGGTAAATATCGTCACCGCGGGCACGTCGTCCCATAACGTTTGAGGCAGCCACGGATATACCTCAAAGGTATAATCCACGGTATCGTTCAGCAGCGTCCAGGCCCCGGCACCAAGCAGCATCAACGAACCGAATTTGTACAACCGCACGAACAGCAGCGCTTCCACCGCCATAGCCAGATGGGAGGCTACAAGCATCCAATCTTGCCATACAAGCTCCCCGCCCTGAAAAGCTCCGGCAAAAATCATCGAGACGGCCCATACTCCGTATTTTACGCTCGTCACGACGGCCAGTCCCTCGATCAGGGTACGGATACGATAGAACTTTCCCAAAGCCTTCGGAAACAACAAGAACAACAGGGTCAACGTAAAAAAGAGGCTGGCCGTCGGGCTGTCCGGCACAAAGATAATCTGCCAATGCGGGTGTTTCCCCCAAGTGTCCAGCAGTTGGGCATCATACCAGATGTAACCGTAGACCGTTCCGAGCAAATTGCATACGAACAGGGTCCATAATATGAAGCGGGAGGATAAAAAGGACGTGCTCCAAAGATACGATAATTTCAACGCAGGTTCCCCTTCCTTCAGCGGCCGATCCAACCGGATTGCAGTTTAAAAAACCTGATCGTCATGACGATCAGGTTTTCACATACTTCCTATATTACTGTTCCGTTTTTTGTTTCGCAAGCCACTCCGCCAAATGATCGATGTCCTGATCCGTCAGGCCGGCGTTGATGGCCGCGTCGTACATCGGAGGCATCTTGCCGTTATAGCCTTCTTTAATGATCGACAGGATCGCTTCCTTGTCATGCTTATCGCCGACGCCGCGCAGGGACGGACCAGCGGCACCCTTCAGATCAGCCGCATGGCAGGATACGCAAGTCGCTTTCTTGTAAGTCTCCATCGCCGGATCATCCTTATCCACGATGGCGACTTCCTCCTGCTTGGTAGCATGGGAGGTCGGCAACCCTTTTTCGCGGTTCTCGCGGGCTTCCTCTTCCCGCTGAATATGCTCGGGCACCTGTCCCGTCGCTTCCAGCTCATGCTGGTAATGCGTCCAGGCAAAGTTCGTCAGATAGACGACCGATGCAAGCGATAGAAGCATCAGCGATGAAGCGATCGGACGCTTGTAGAAACGGCGTTCCTTGCCCCGATCGAGAAACGGCGCCAGCAGCAAACCGCCGAACGCGACGCCCGGTATGCCTAGCGTGCCGAGCACGACGTAATCCCCGGAGGCATACGGATATTTCAAATATTGATACAGAAACAGGAAATACCAGTCCGGCATCGGAATGACCGAAGCGGTAGGATTTGCCGGGAAGCCGAGCGGGGCCGGTTCCGAAATGGTGAGCACCAGGAAGCCTACAAGCACTACGACGCCTACCATCCATTCTTTCAGCAAAAAGTTAGGTATGAACGCTTCCGATTTTCCCGGATAGGCCGTATAGTCCGGAGGCGTGATAAATCCGTTGCCCTTGCGGACGCGGGAATCTCCGACATAGACGACTTTTTCCTTTGATTTGTCATTGTGAGCCATATCCTTTTCGCCTCCCTTCTCTATAGAGGTAGTTCAAACTCGTATCCTAAAGATGGTTCAGCCGCTGATTACAGCGGACCGGAAATCCCTTGTCTGCGGATCATGATGAAATGACCCACCAGAAGAATCAAGAGTACGGCCGGAAGGAAGAACACGTGGATCGCGAAGAACCGGGTTAAGGTTTCCGCGCCGACAATCGTACCGCCCTGCAGCAATTCCTTGATGACCGGACCGAGCACCGGAACCGAGTTGGCGATTTCCAAAGTAACTTTCGTGGCAAAGTAAGCTTTGTTATCCCAAGGCAACAGATAACCCGTCAAGCCGAGACCGATCATGACGAAGAAAATCAACATGCCGACCACCCAGTTCATCTCGCGCGGTGCTTTATAGGAACCGGTAAAGAATACGCGAAGGGTATGTAAGAACATCATCACGATAACCAAGCTCGCCCCCCAGTGGTGCATCCCGCGGACGATTTGGCCGAAAGCGACCTGCGTCTGCAAGTACTCCACGCTGGCATAGGCATTAATAATATCGGGCACGTAATACATCGTCAGAAACATCCCCGATAAAATCTGGATGACCGTAATAAAAAACGTCAAACCGCCGAAGCAATACACAAACGCGGAAAAGTGATGGGCCGGGTTAACGTGCTCAGGAACCTCGTGGTCGGCCACATCCCGCCAGATCGGCGTGATATCAAGACGTTCGTCAATCCAGTTGTACACATTTTTAAACATCCGAATCTACGCCTCCTTATTTCACGATCGTATTCGGGACGATATCCCCCAAATACACCCAGTCGTCTTTCACCATGACCTTGTATTCATCAAGCGGTTTTGGTGCGACGGCCAATTGTTTGCCTTCCTTCGTATAGTGCGCTCCATGGCACGGGCAGTGATATTCGTTCGGAAAATTCTGGTCATTATTCCAGCCGACGGTGCATCCCAGGTGCTTGCAGATTGGTGAAAGCGCATAAATATTTCCGCTCTCGTCTTTACGAATCCAGGCCGTAAGCGATGCTGTACTGGAATACCAGCCGTCCTGCTGCTTCAATTCAAAAGAAAATTCCTGCGGCTCGCTCGTGATTTTGCCGGCTTCCACCACTTTAACAAACGTGCCCTCGCCTTTTTTATGCAGAATGGGATCTACGGCAAAACGAACCATGGGAAGCGCTACGCCACCCACCATAAATGCAGTGGCGCCCCCAAGCGTGTATGTAAGAAATTGCCGACGGGACATCTCTTTGCGAATGGGCGGTTTATGCGAGGATTCATGCTGGTCGTGCTGATTGCTCATATGTCTTCAACCCCCTTTGCCAAGCAATTCTTTCTGGCGTTTCAATGACAATAATCACATTATCATGTAAGACATATTAATAATATATTAGCGTTTTAAGAGCGTCAAGAATTTGACACATTTTTTTCCGCGTCAGAAAGCCTGTTTATCCTCAAAGTGTCGATATTTTGTCACATTCATCTTCTTGCTTCCGACTGCCATAATTGCTGGATTTTGGCCTTAACCTGTCCTGCCGGATGCGCTCCGCCAAGTCCCGAAAAACGTTGCGGCGTCACGATCAGGTCGGCATCCGGCAGCTCGTCGTCGGACCATTCCACATCCGCTGAAATCACGATGGCATAGACGAAGCCGCCCGACTTGACATTTCGGCACACCTCATTCACTAACCCGGCCAATGAGGGCGCGCCGTATTGAAAAGACGGGTACGTGACCACTCTTCCTTTGAAAGGAAGTTCCACCCAGTCCAGGATATCCCTAAGTCTTTCCAATTTTTCCGTAACTTCATACGGAAGCTCCCGTCCCGATAATCCCGTCACCGGAATCAGGCAGGTATCCAAATAAGGACGAAGCTCTTCCCATGCAGAGGCTTCCAGTTCGCTGAATTTCATCTTAAATCCCCTTTTCCTTCGGATGTCTTCCCATTATATACACGGATCATTGACAAATCCATCCTCGTCGGCATACAATCAATCTGGAATCCAGATCGTACTGGAATTTAGATCGTTTCAGTTTGCAGATTGGGCTGTGATCTGCGTTTTTGCAAAGGAGGCGTACCCATGAGCGCACAAAGACCCACCCCAATGGCGATCAACGCCGAACAAAGCAAGCTCCTAGAGAGCGCATTGCGGATCAAAATCATGAATGTGCTGGCGGACGAGCCGCATACCTCAAAACAAGTCGCCGATCTTTTGGGCAAAACCCCCGGCAATGTGCACTACCATATCCAGAAACTTTACGACGGCGGGCTGCTCGATCTGGTCAAAACCCAAACGGTCGGCGGCGTCGTCGAAAAGTACTACCGGTCCAAAGCCACCTATTTTAAAGAAGAGCAATTCAAGGAATTCGCGTTCCTCGAAGGGGATCCGCCTTACCGGGCTGCCACCCGGCTGCTGCTGTCGGCCGGCCAGCGCCAGGCTTTCATCGACGAAATGGATGCATTGATCCGCAAATGGGAGTCGATGGATACCGATGGAGACGAATATGGCGTTCTGTTCACTTTGGGCCGCGTGCAGGAAAGCGACCCTGCCTCCGAATAAGGGATTAAGGCGCATTATATTTCATTTTAGGAGGCATAACGTTTATGGAATTGGAAACTTCACAGCCGGAATCCGGCGCAGCCGCGAAGGCAAAAACAAGCATGTTTGGCCAATTTGCCGAACCGTTTCGCAAATCGAAGCCGTTTCCCTATTTGTGGCTCGGGCAGCTGATCTCCTTCCTCGGCAGCTCCGTCACCATGATTATGTTGCCGGTCATCGTCTATACCATTACCGGCTCTACCACGACGATGGGCTTGATTATGGCGGCATATATGCTCCCCAACATCATCATGCTCCCGATCTCCGGTATGCTGGTGGACCGCTATAACCGGACCCATCTGATGCTGCTGACGGACTTTCTCCGTTTTTTGGTCATGGTCGCTTTGGCCAGCTTGCTTTTTGCCGACGCCCTAACCATCCAAACGCTGGTTATCCTGGTCGTGTTGTACGGGTTGATGGACGGCTTGTTTCAGCCCGCATACGCAGCAACCCGAGCTGCCGTCTTTACGCCGGAAATCCGCAACTCCGCCAATGCGCTGACGCAAATCAGCAACCAGGCCGTCCGCCTGATCGGACCTTCGCTGGGCGGGGTGCTGGTTACGTTTTTTTCCGCCGGCTGGGGCGCAGCGCTGGATGCGCTGACTTACGTCGCTTCGTTCATTTGCCTGTTCTTGCTGCGCAAGCTCATCCCCTATCAGCCCAAAGCCGCCAATCCGTCCGAGGGAGCTTCCGGCCTAGGTACCGACTTCAAGGAAGGCCTGGACGTGTTGAAAAGCAAGCCTTGGCTCTGGATCACCATCCTGGCCTTTTCCCTGGTTAACATCTGTTTCGGCGCGGTGGTGACCGTCGTCATTCCATGGCTGTTCAAAATCCATTTGGAGTTCGCGCCATACGTTTACGGGATCGCCGTGACCTGCGCGGGAGGGGGGGCCATCCTCGCCGGGCTGCTGTTTGGTGCGAGAAGGCAATGGCGTCGCCGCGGCCTGCTCGCATACGGCGGAGCCCTGTTAAGCGGCATCGCCCTTCTTCTCATGTCCGTCACGACTTCAGCCGCAGGGTTGTGCGTATTGTTCGCCTTGGAGGGGTTTGGCCTGATGATGTTCAGCCTGATCTGGGAAACCAGCATGCAGGAGCTTGTCCCGCAGGAGGCGTTCGGCCGCGTCGCCAGTCTCGATATGCTCGGCTCGTTCGCCCTGCTCCCGATCGGCTACATCCTGATCGGTTGGTTGGCCGACCTGATCGGAGGAACCCAAACGATCGCCTGGTTTGCCGGAATCGGCTCCCTGGCCGTTCTTGCCGTCATGTTTACGCCGGCCATCCGAAAGTTCGATTGATGTCGTCGGAAACGTCGGTACCCTCCGCTGTCCACGCAAAAAAACCGTCCCATCCGTTCATCGTGGCGATGACCGGGCGGGGCGGTTTTCTGTTTAGCGCTCTTCCAATGTCTTCAGTTCATCCGTCAGGAGCCGGAAGGCAACCTCGTCGCCCTTCGCCAAGGCGGTGTCAATCTCGCTGTAGATTTGTTCCGAGCGATGCTTCCGGAGCGCTTCGTCCCATATCATTTCCGCCGCCAAACTGAGCATTGCTTCATAAGTAACCTTCATCTGATCCATAGGATGCACCTCCAAACCTTGGTTAAAAATTTAAATGTGGGTTCAAAAAGTCGGGTTTTGAGCACCGAGAAGGTTGGATGAAGCTTAGTGACTGAGTAGCACAGCGTAGGTGTAGCCTACGTGAGCAACGGAAGGCCCGGCTGAATTCAAGATTCGATGTCGAATTCTCTTCCGTGTATAAGCTTCGTGATCAAAAGATGACTTTTTTGAACTACTGCTTAAGAGATCCTGTATTCCTTTCCTTTGGCCACATAACTTTCCGTCGTCCGACGCATCCGCTCTAAATCGTCTTCGGTCAATTCCCGTACGACTTTGGCCGGCGATCCCAAGGAAAGGGTATAGGGTGGAATGATTGTATTTTCCGTGACTAACGAACCTGCTCCTACTAAAGCATATTCACCGATGTCGGCACCGTTTAGGATAATCGCCCCCATCCCGATTAATGTGCCCTTGCCTATCCGGCATCCGTGGATGATCGCGGCATGGCCCACGGATACGTCATCGCCTACGACGAGCGGTTGGGATGTGTTGACATGACCGATAGCGCCGTCCTGGATATTGGTCCGGTCGCCGATCACGATCTCGGCCAAATCTCCGCGGAGTACGGCATTAAACCAAACGCTCGACTCACTGCCTATGCGGACGTCGCCGATCAGCTTGGCTCCATCCGCGATGAACGCGCTGCCGTCAACGATCGGCAGCTTGCTCTGATAACGAAACAACACGGTAAATCACTCTCCCCTGCTTGAATTGCGAGTGATTGTATCAATCCCGCGAGCCGTTGTCAACGGGCTTTCTGTCCTTGTTTTTCGGCCATCCAGACCTGGTGTTTGAACTCTTCTTATGTAAGCTCAGCATTCCGGGGTAACTCAAGAGTGCTGCAGCTGCTGAACAACCGTTTTGCCGAATGGGGTGGCTTGCACGTAGCGCTCCTGCCGCTCATCCTCGCCGAGGCGAACCATGCCGAGATGCAGCATCATTTGCAATATCCGTTCCTCAAAGATCGAGGCCGGGGTGTCGTAATAAAACGGTTTGATCAACGTCTCCACTCGTCCGAACAGCGAGGATACGGTCACCCAATCTTTCGAGCAGCGTTCAGTCCAATAGACTAACGAAAGCAAGTTAGGAATCGGCCCTTTATATATTCTTAACCAAAAGCGGACTAACTGTATCATGGGTTCGCGGCGGCCTTCGGTCAAACAGGCTTTTCCGGTTTCCGTCAGTTCCAACTGATTGTTGCTCTCCTGAAGGAGCCGCGAATGGTAGGCGTAATCATATAGCAGCGCAAACCGGTTCGGATAATCCTTGAACCTCCGGCCGTACCCGAATCGCCAGCCTTTGCCGACCAAACTCTCGGATACATGGAGCGATTCCATAATTTGCATCTGGTTTCGGCGATACATGATTCCCTCGCTGTTCAAGGGAATCTCGTTCCGGGATACGTACTGCAACAGCAATAGCAAATCCGCGGACATCATGTCCGGCTCCTCCCGGTACATCGGCGGCTCGGCCACAGCCGCTTTCACTTCGGCTGCAAACCGTCGTTCGAGCGCTTCCCGGAAACGGCGTTTCAAATCCTCGGGCACCTCGAACAGATAACGGGTATGTTGGGTCGTCCCGTTAAACAGCCATCCGCGCTGCCTAAAACGGGCGATCATTTCCCGCGGGCTTTCCCGTTCCTTGGCATCCTCCGTAAACCGCGAGCCTTGCGCGCAAGCGACCAACTCCTCCAGGCTGAACTGACGGCGTCCATCGAATAGCAGGGTATTCAAAAAACGCAAGTCCTCCAAACTCATCCCGCTGACATGCCGTTCAATAAAATCTCGGCGGCCTATCGTTTGCAGGATGGATTGAATCAGCTCATGCTTGGAATGTCCGCTGCATTGGCATTCGTAATGATCCGCTATTCTGCTAAGCTGTCCGATATCGGCATAAGTGAGCATATCCGCCAGATTCATAGTTTACCGCCTCGCCGTTTTAATCCCATTATGGGACGGTTTTCCGGCATTTATTCCCGGAACGCCAAATTATGCCTAAAAAAAGGCAAAAAAATAACCCGGCCTAAGCCGGTTTACTTCGTGTCCTCGATCATTTCTTGCAAATGACGAGTACAATTATATAGAAGCATCTCCCAATCCTTGCTCGTTCTCTCTAAAATCGTGAGTGATAGATTGCCGATTCGCTCGTTGTATTTCTGCTGATATAGGGCGATATACAGCTGCGCCAGCAAGCCGCCGTGCGATACGACCAGGACGTTGCTTTGCGTATAACGCTCCGCCAAATCGTTCATGAACGACAGCGCCCGCGCGCGGATCGCTTCATCCTTCTCCTGACCCAGCTCGAGACGATCCCAATCCTTGCCCCATAACGTCTCTCTTTCTTCTGCGGTTAATCCTTCGACCTGGCCGAATGACCGCTCCATCAGCCGCGAATCGGGATCGTACAGCGGTATATCCAATGCCTCCGCAAGAATGGCTCCGGTTTCCTGGGCTCGCGACAATCCGCTGGTGATGACAAAATCCCAGCGATGCTCGCCGTCTTCTTTCAACCTCCCGGCCAACTGTCTCGCCTGCCGCCGTCCCTCTTCGTTCAATGGAATATCGCTTTGGCCCTGAATTCGCCCTACCGCATTCCAGTCGGTCAATCCGTGCCTAATTAACCCAACGAGCATAATCATCCTCCTTATGAATATGAAAAACGCTCCGCCCGCTCCGGAAGCGGAAGAAGCGTTTGTACAGGTTTATCTTCGCGTGCGCCGGATCCCTTTCCAGGATACGAGCGCCAGCAGCATGCCGGCCATCGACAGCACCATCCAATATTGCGGATAAGCCGGCCCCATCTGCACGGCGAACGGCTCAACGATTCCCCGCGAAACCGTAGGCAGGGCAAACGAAAAATCGTCGTACATTTCCGCTTCCGAATCCGCGGCCGCCACGGCTGTCGGAAGAATGCCGGTCATCGGCTCGGCCGCTTCGCGGTCCGCTGCGGGATCCATCAGCAAGAACACGAAGCTGCATAGGAACACGGCCAGGAACGTCGCCGCCCAAAACACGATACGCTGGCGGAAACGCCGGGTCACGCCGCGTTTGACATCAGGGGCTAGCCATGGCGATTCCGCATAAATTCGGTCCATGACCCGACGGTTTACCGCTTCCGCCTGTTCCTCCGTAACTTCGATCGGTATGTATTGCAGCATATCCATGCTTTCTTCCCATTGCAGGTATTCAGCCGCGCAAGACTCGCAGCCCAAAAGATGCCACTCCAGCATTCGTCGCTGAGGATGTTGTTCGGGAAGATCTCGCGTCAATCCGAACAATTCTTGGGCCTCTCTACAATTCATCTGCTTTTCATCCCTTCGTAATGCTCGTAGATGGGTTCATAAAAGTAGGGTTCAAGCTGACTCTTTACGCTGCTGCGCGCCCGGAACAAAAGCGACTTCACGGCACTGACGCTTTGTCCCAAAATGCTCGCAATCTCCTGGTAATCCAGCCCGTCGTATTCGCGTAAAATCAAAGCGGACCTTTGCTTCTCCGGCAGATTGTTGATCGCTTCCCTTACCATACCCACCTTCTCGTTCCGCAGAACCGCTTGCTCCGGAGCAACTTCGAGGGGAGCTATCGGAACGTACCCGCTTTCGTCCAAAGGGACATTGCCGTTTCTCTGTTTGCGGAGTTCGCTAAGCACCGTGTTGCGGGCAATCGTGTATAGCCAGGTTGAAAAAGAAGCGTCTACCTCCCGGAAGGAGTGCAAACTGCGAAATGCTTTATAGAACGTTTCCGAGCATAAATCTTCGGCGAGCAGCTCCAAATGGGCGCTCTTTAACATGTGATATACGAAGGCCAATATCTTCCGCTGATACCTTCGCATCAGCTCCGAATACAATTCCGTATTGCCTTCCTTAATCTCACGAATCATTTGGGAATCCGTCATTTGGGTGCGATCCTCCTCGCGCTTCCATGGGCCTCTTCCCGTTCGATTCATACACCAATTATTACCGAACAGGGTCCGAAAAGTTGCGGTCATCTATGTAACTTTTATTAAGTAATCATCAATATCAGTACCGAAATTACCAGCTTAGCCAAAGTTCGATCATATTATACCATAGGAGATGGATTTATAAAAACATCCGATCAAGCGTAATTCATGGCAAAAAACGAATAAATACCGCGGCTTCTTTTCCAGCGGATGCAGAAAAAGGCAGGCCGCGCGCGCTTCAGAGCGGCGGACTGCCAACTGCCATCTATTGAATCAAACGGGCCATCGCGGATGCACCGGCCAATGTTTCGGCCGCCAAGCGGACGTCGTCCGCCTGCGTGATCGCCGAGATTACCGCGACCCCGTCGGCCCCGGCACGGACGACCTCGCCGGCCAGCCCGGCGTTAATCCCGCCGATGCCGACCAGCGGTACGGCGATGCCGCGATCGCGCAGCTCGCGGATGATCCCCGGACCCTGCGGCACTTTCGCGTCCGCTTTCGAGGCCGTGGGATAAATCGGCCCGACCCCGAGGTAATCGGCCCCGTGCCGGATCGCGGCCTCGGCTTCGGCGTACGTATGGGCGGAGACGCCCAGGATGCGGTCGCCGATCCGGGCGCGGACCCGGGCGGCCGCCTCGTCCTCCTGGCCGACGTGCACGCCGTCGGCACCGATGGACAAGGCCAGTTCCACGTCATCGTTGACGATGAACGGAACGCCCCGGCTTCGGCAAGCCGTTTGCAGCCGAAGCGCAAGCTGCCGCAGCGGTTCTCCGGTCAGGGCGCCCGGTCCCTTCTCGCGGAACTGCACCAGCGTGACGCCGCCGGCCAGGGCTTCCTCCACGACGCGCAGCGGCTCGGTCCGGCAGTTTGCGCTGCCGATGACCAGGTACGCCGCCAACCATCCGCGCATGCGGGCTTCGGCGATGCGCCCGCCTCCATTCCCGAGGTCTGCGTTGTTCCGATCGCCCCCGCTCATCGGAATGCCCCTTGCAGACGGCGATACGCGAAGTGGTTCGTCGGGCCATGGCCTTGCCCCAGTCCAAGCTCCTGTTCGATCGCCGCCTGAATGAACGCCCGCGCGGTCCCCACCGCCTGCAAAGCGGGAGTTCCGTTGGCCAGTTCGGCCGTGAGCGCAGCGGAGAACGTGCAGCCCGTCCCGTGCGTATGCCGCGTCGGAATCCGCCTTCCGACCAGCTCGGTAAACTCGGCCCCGTCGTAGAACAAGTCGATGACCTGGTCCCCGCTATCGGCATGCCCGCCCTTAATGACGACTTGCTGCGCGCCGAAGCCGCAAATCCGTTTAGCCGCCTCGCGGCGATCCTCCATGCTGCGGATGGAGAGACCCGATAACGCCTCCGCTTCGGGAATGTTGGGCGTGACGATGTAGGCCATCGGCAGCAGCAGTTCCTTCATGGCCTGCACCGCTTCCGGCTGCAGCAGCGAAGCTCCGCCCTTGGCGATCATCACCGGATCGACGACGACCCGAGTCCAGCCGAAGGCGCGGATCCGCTCAGCCACTGCGTCAATGATGCCTGCGCTAAACAGCATTCCCGTCTTCAGCGCGTCCACGCCCAGGTCCGAGCCGACCGCCTCGATTTGCTCGGCCGCCGCTTCCGGCGGCAGCGGGTACACGTTCGAGACCCCCAGTGTGTTCTGGACCGTGATGGCGGTTATCGCCGACATGCCGTATACGCCAAGCTCCTGGAACGTTTTGAGGTCGGCCTGGATGCCGGCCCCGCCTCCGCTGTCCGAGCCGGCGATCGTCAGCGCCCTGGCGATTCGGCTCATCCGAGCCACCACCCTCCAGCGCCGGCCGCCTGCATCTCGCTCACTGCGGCATGGCCCTTGAGCGAATGGGGATGCAGCTTCGCCAGTTCGTCCAGGAAGGCGATCTGGAAGCTGCCGGGGCCGGCGGCCGCCGTGCGCTCCGCGGCGCGGGAGGCGGCGGCGCCGTAGAACGCCAGGCCGGCGGTTCCGGCCAGCAGCAGGTCGCGCTCCACCGCCGCGAAAGCACCGAGCACCGACGTCAGCAGGCAGCCCGTGCCGGTCACCTGGGTCAGCAGCGCGTCCCCGCCGCTGACGACCCGGCACAGCTTCCCGTCGGTGATCACGTCGTCGCGGCCGGTGATGGCCACGACCGTGTTCAGCGCCCGCGCGGCGCGCACCGCCAGGTCGGCCGTTTCGGCGCCCGCGCCGTCGCCGGCGTCCACACCCTTGATCTCGCGGACTTCGCCGACGAGATGGGCGATTTCCGCCGCATTGCCCCGCAGGAGCGACACCTTCACCTCGCGCAGGATGCGCAGCGCCGACTCCGTGCGGAAGGCCGTCGCTCCCGCGCCGACCGGATCAAGCAGCACCGGCACGCCGTAATCGTTCGCCGACTTGCCGGCGAGGATCATCGCCTCCACCTGCGGGGTCGACAGCGTGCCCAAATTCAGGACGAGCGCGCCGGCGATCCTCGCCATGTCGGCCACTTCCTCGGGCGCGTAAGCCATGACCGGCGATGCTCCCAGCGCGTACAGCCCGTTCGCGGTAAAGTTGGTGACGACCACGTTGGTCATGTTATGAACGAGCGGCTTCGCCTGCTGCACTTTCGTAAGAAGATCGGACAATTCTTTTTCCAACAAGCTCATGGATCTCAGCCTCTTTCCGGATTAGGATGAATAAGACGTTATGATAAGAAACGAGCGTATAAGGACATGGGTACCCGCCATACCGTCAATGAATATGCAACGTGTCCGTGCCGGCGGACCGCGCAACCGGGACCGGCCACTCCTCCAGCCGATAAGCCATATCCCAGAACAGATATTCGAGCTGGCAGCTCTTCAGGAAATGGTCGGCCATGGTCCGCCGCTCCGTTTCCGCGGCCGTCTCCGCCCACCGGTCCAGCGCCTGGGCGAACCTCTCCGTCACGCCGCCCGCACGGCTGCCGTAAAACTGCATCCACTCGTAAAAAGGATGCTCCGGCGTCGGCTTCACTTCATCCAGCAGCTTTTGGCCGATTTCCAGATACGTCCACGGGCAAGGCAGCAGCACGGCGAAAATTTCGCCCAAGCTCCCTTCATGCGCAACCGTCAGCATATGCCGGATGTAATGATGCGCCGACGGGGCGAGCGGAAAGCCCTGCATATCCTCGAATTTCACCCCGGCGATCCGGCAAAAATTCTGGTGCGGATGAATTTCGCTGTTCAAAATAAAACCGATTTGCTCGTTGAACGTGGCGATTTCCTCGCGGGTCGTGCTTTTGGATATGGCGATGCCGTAAATCCGCATGTACGCGTTCAAATACTCGAAGTCTTGCTTGACGTAATGAATCAGCTGTTCCTTCTGCAAATCCCCGCTGGCGATCCCTTTCACGAACGGATGTTCAAAAATCGCCTGAAAAATGTCGTCCGCCTGCCGGCGGAGCTCCTGCGAAAAGCTCATCGTACTCCCACCTCCGTGATATGTTCAGGAAATCTCCCACCGGGATGGAACGGCGAACCCGCACCGAGCCGCGCAAAAAAGCCGCTCCGTAGAGGGAGCGGCTTGATATGACACATCCTGACGCAAAGCAGCGCGCAGGTAGATGCTGATCATCGGGGCCGGCTCCACTTTCCTACGCTAGTATGAACTAGATCAGGTTCAAAGGGTCCAAGATTTGCTCTTGTCTCAGCCGTTCACGGCGCCCCTAGTGGATTTCCTATGCAATTCAATTATTACTGTACCTAGATCTGCCTGAGATGTCAATTCTCAGCAGCGTTACTTCAAGCGCAACCGGACCGTTTTAATTTCATACGGTGAGACGGACAGCTCCAGGGCGGCCTCCGTCGGCTCCCCCACCGGGCGCTCCATCAGGTCGGTTTCCTGCCAGCTCGCCACCGGCAGTCCGCAGTCCAAGCGGACCGAACCCCGCCCGCCTTTGAATTCGTGGAAGCGGACGATCAAGCTGTCGTCGTCCTCGGCTTTTTTCACTGCGTCGATCACGATATCCGCGCTGCCGCTCGGGGCTACCAGTGAGAACGAAGGGACGGACGACTGGCCCGGAGTGGCGTAAACCGGCTGATTCAACAGGGAAGCCGCTTGCACCGTACCGCCCTCGGACCAATGTCCCGCATGCGGGTACAGCGCATACGTAAACGTATGCTCTCCGCGATCGGCTTGCGGGTCCGGATAAGTCGCCGATTTGAGCAGCGACAAGCGCATCACGTTGTCCTTGATGTCATGGCCGTATTTGCAGTCGTTCAGCAGGCTGACGCCGTACCCGTGCTCCGACAGATCGGCCCATTGATGCCCGACCGTCTCGAACCGGGCAAGATCCCAGGACGTATTCCAGTGCGTCGGCCGCTTGACGTTGCCGAACTGGATGTCGTAGGTCGCCTCCGTGGCCCGCACGTTCACCGGAAAAGCTACCTTCAGCAACTGCTGGCGTTCCTGCCAATCCACGCGCGTCCGGAAATCGATTCGCCGGTCATCGGCATAAACGATCATTTGCTGGCTGACCGTCGAGCTCATATACGACCAAGTAAAGGACACGACGGTGTGCAGCGCATCGGATGTCACTTGGCATGACGTAAGCTGCTCCACCTCACGCTGCTTCTCCTGGTAAAAAATATCGATATCCCAAGCCTCGAACATCTTCGGCTTGTCTTCGAACACCTGCAGCACGTTTCCGCGCTCTCCCGGGGCCAAGACCTCGCGTCCGGCGCCCCGGTCGAAGATCGAAGTCAGCTGCCCGCGCTCATTCCACTCCAGCTTGTAGATCGGCGTTTCCAGGCCGCTTGGCAGCACCTTAAACGGACTGCCCGCCGCCGTTTCGACCTGTCCCTCGCTGCGCCGGATCATGGCGAAGCCTAGCGGCGGCACGTTTTCCGCCTTCACCCAAAGCGTCGTGCCGTCAAACTCGGACTCAAGCGGCCGTCCTTCGGCATCCGACCAGCGCGCATCGGCGATATCGCCGCCGGCTTCGATGGCCACGAGCCCGCTGTACGGCCAGGAGGACGGATTCCAGACGGTGTATGTATCCTCCTTGCCGCTCGTCAACGCTTCGATCGCCTGCTCGCGGCATTCCTGCAGCAGCGTTTCGGCCCGTTCGTATTCCAGCTTGGAGTCGCGGTACACTTCGGGAATCGACGAACCCGGGATGATGTCGTGGAACTGGTTGCGCAGAATCGTTTTCCAGCTCTCGTCCAGTTTAGGTTTCGAATAAGTCTCCCAATTTCCGCCGCTTAGCAGCGCCTGCAGGCTCAGCAGCCATTCGGCGTCCCGGGACAGCAGCTCCAGCTTGCGGTTCATCTTCTTGTTGTAAGCCTGGCTGGTGTAGGTTCCCCGATGGTATTCGAGATAAAGCTCGCCGTCCCAGGTGTGAATGTACCGGTCCGCGGCTTCCACCGTCTCGTGCAGCTTGGCGAAAAACTCGTCCGCCCGGCCGGTCACGACCTGCGGCAGTCCCGGCATTTCGTCGAGCCGACGGCGCAGCTCCAGATGCTCGCGATTCACGCCGCCGCCCCCGTCCCCATAGCCGTAGGACAACAGCAGTTCCTTGTTGACTTCCTTATCACGGTAAGTTTCCCAAATCCCCTGCACGCTGGACGCGTCGACTTGGCCGTTGTAGGTGTACCACCAGTAATTGCCGTCCTGAGGCGTCGTAATGAAATGCGTCAGCACTTCGCTGCCGTCGATGCCGCGCCATTTGAACGTGTCATGCGGCATCCGGTTGTATTGGTTCCAACTGATTTTCGTCGTCATGAACGTATCGATGCCCGACTTGCGCAAAATTTGCGGCAGCGCCCAGCTGTACCCGAACACGTCCGGCAGCCACAAATAGGTGCATTCTTGCCCGAACTCCTCCCGCAAGAACCGCGTGCCGTAGAGCAGCTGCCTTACCAGCGATTCTCCGCTCGTCAAATTGCAGTCCGCCTCCAGCCACATGCCGCCGGCCGCTTCCCAACGCCCTTCCTTGACGCGTTCCTTGATCTGCTCGTACAGCTCGGGATAGTCCTGCTTCAAATAATCATACAGCTGAGGTTGCGTTTGCAAAAACACGTATTCCGGGAACATCTCCATCAGTCGAAGCACGGTGCTGAAGGAGCGTGCCGCTTTTTCCCGGGTATGCTTAAGCCGCCACAGCCAGGCGACGTCGATATGCGTATGACCGATGCAGTGTACCGTCACCGGCGACGACTTCTTCATTGCCGAGACCACCCGGGTCAACTGCTCTTCCGCTTCGGTCAGCGAGGCGTAAAACGAGGCCGAGCCCGGCGCGGACCAGTCGATCTTCAGGAACGCGCGATCCAGCGAAGTTAGCAAATCCGTGCGTTCCGGGGCATTTTTCGGCAGTACCTCTACCGTCTGCATCACGGCGCGGGCCGTGTAATACAAGCGGTCGACCGTTCCGTCCAGCCAGGCGATGTCCGCCCGCTTCAGCCGGTGCTCCTGCACCTGCGGTTTGCCGCCGCCTTCCAGGCCGGACCATAAACGGAATTGCAGCAGCACCTTCGTACCGGCAAGTTCTTCCGGAAAAAACACCTCCTGGTGGTTCATATCCACGCCTTGAAACGGTTCCCCGTTCACGTACAGCAGCGATTCGAAGCCCGAGTTGTTGCCTCCGCCGGTTTTGCCGAAGTCGAACACGCCGACGACACGCCGGCCCTTCCAGGCCGCCGGAATGTCCACGGCCGTTTCCAGCCACAGATAGAGGTCGCGTCCCTCCCACCGTTCCTTCGGCTGCATCGCGGACCACTCCCCGTCCTGGGGCGGTCTGGCGCCGATGCGCCCTTCCTCGTCGATTTGCGCCCGAAACGACTCCACTGGCGCCGCATCGCGGTAACGGTAGGCTTCAAGCTCGCGAATTCGCGCGTTTAATTTCTCTTCCGTCCAAAACATAAATCGGGTTCCTCCCTGAAAGTGAGTTTTACCTTCCCCCTCATTTTGCGATTTGGGCTCCTTGAAGTAAATTACTTATCCTCATCACTTTTTGTCCTATTATGATATGATGAAGTCACAAAGACAAAAGGAGCGCGCGGTCATGGATTTGAAGAAATGGAGAACCGAACTGGCTTCCGTCCTGAACGGACTATGCGGCGAAATCATCGTGAGCGATGCGGTGATCGATTGGGTCGATATCGTGATAGAACAAACCGGCGGCTCCGGCAAATGCCCGGCGCACGCCCATACCTGGTACGAGTTCAACTACGTGCTGTCCGGGCAAATGCAAACCCGCTTCATCGATCAGGACGTGATGGTGCATGAAGGGGATTTTTTTCTGATTCCGCCGGGAATGACGCATTCGCACGTCTACTTTCGGGACCATCCGCACGAAGGTATCTGCCTGCGCTGGCGGATTCGCCCGTTGAACGGCGATAAGGTGGCAGCTGCGCCCGCGCCTGCCACTCCCGTGGAAGATAACCAAAGCTTCTACCGCAGACTGGGCCGGCTGAAGGACTGGCCGCCCGGCGCCTACCGCGACGATTACGGCATCCGTACGCTGCTGCTGCAGCTCTTTACCGAAGCCGGCGGCGGGCGGTCCCCTCTTTACCTGCAGCTGCAACTGATGCAATTTTTGGAGATACTGACCCGGGTTACGGCCAATCACGCACCTACACCGGCTGCAGAGGCACGGGCGCGTGACGCCTTGGTCCGCAAGGTGGAGATATACTTGGAGGACTTTCGCGGGGAACGGCTGAACGTGGAGGAATTAGCGGCGTCCCTGCACATGAGTTACGGCCATTTGTCCCGCCTGTACAAGCAAAAAACGGGCCGCACCCTTATCGAAGAAATGAACCGGATCCGGCTGGCCAAAGCCTGCGAGCTGCTGCTGCAGCCATCCCTGCTCGTCAAGGAGGTCGCCGCGCAATCCGGCTTTCCCGACATTTACTACTTCAGCAAAGCCTTCAAGCAAAAATACGGCGTCAGCCCGCAAATTTTCCGGAAGCAACAGGCGGGCGCGGTGAGGTAGGTCCCGAGGGTGGAGGTTGTCGGGGTGAAGCATTCGCGGCGTGGTTGATGCGGAACTGGAAACCCGAGTGGAGATGAACGGGTAGGAAATTTGCAGGCGTGGCGCTGTGGCCGCGGAGGCCCGAGTGGAGATGGGGAGAGGGAGGCAGCCCGAAGTGAAGGCTGGCCCCTTCCTCCATCAGAGCCGCCGTCTCCCCCTCAACTCGTCAGCGCCGTTCTTTTTGCGAATATACCGTACCAGCACCGTCTCCGCTAACGAAACTGTAAAACGCGAAATGCCCCTCCTCCGGCCGGTTCTCATTCTAACGAACTCAGTACACGTTACTTACTCAATAACCAACCTTTCCGGGACCGTCTAGGCCAAATAATAATTTCTGAGTTCGTTAAGCCGGTCGACCCGCTGTTATTAGTCGAATAAGGTTTTCTCGGTTCGTAAGACCACCGCTTCCGCTCCTCCGCCTTGCATCAAACCCAAACTCAATAAATTCCCAAACACGATAAAATCCCAAACCACCAATATCCAAAAAAACGCAAAAAAAGACCGCTTCTTTCGAAGCGGTCCTTGCTCACTCACGAGCAAGAAGTTATTGGATAGGAGTGGAGAGAAACCATACTGTACTTTTATTATATGTATACGTTTACATTATGTCAACACATTTTTTTAGCGCTTACATTTCCTGCTGCTAGGCCACTTTGGCCTTGCTCGCCGAATTCAGGATTCGATGCCGATTCCGCAGCCTCGAGTCCGCTTCGCCATCAGGAACCGAGATTAATCTGCCTCAGACGTAAACGATATGTCCGAGCGATTGCAGATGCTCTTTCGCCCGCTCCATTTCGGCCTCTTGGCGGAAAGACAAGCGCAGCACGCCAGGGACGTCCTCGCGGCTTTCGATGATTTGCATGTTGCTCAGGTTGATGTGGCGGAGGCCAAGCTCGGTGGCGATTTGGCCGATGATCCCCGGCGTGTCGGGAACGTCGATATAAATATCGAACAGCGAGGTGATCGCCCCTTTGCGCCGTTCCGGCAGTTCGCCGCGGAACTGGTTGGCCTTTTGGAAGGCCTCCTCGATCCCGCCCCCGTTTTGCTCCTCCAGCAGCGTAATAAAGCCGCCGATTTCCCGGTTCCAATCCTTCAGCAAACCAAGCAGCACATCGCGGTTGCTGAGCAGAATATCCCGCCAAATCAGCGGATCGCTGGAGGCGATCCGCGTGATGTCGCGGAAGCCGCCGGCGGCAAGCATGCGATACAGCCCGTTGCCCCCGTTGTAATCGCGCACCTGATTCACCAGCGCAACCGCAATGATATGCGGCAGGTGGCTGATCGCGCCGACGATTTGATCGTGCATGGCCGGATCGACGCGGACGATTTGCGCTTTCGTGTAAGCCAAAAGCTGCTCCAGACGCAAATAAGCCTCTTCCGGAACGTCGGCGGACGGGGTCAGCACGTAATACGCGTTCTCGAACAGCAGGGAAGATGCCGCCTCCACCCCGGAACGCTCCGAACCGGCCATCGGATGGCCGCCGATGAAATGGATGCCAGGACGGGCGATTCTCGCGGCGCAAGCGGCCACCGCCGCTTTCGTGCTACCGACGTCCGTCACGATGCAGCCCGGCTTCAACGGAAGCTTGGTCAGCTTCAATAAATACTCTTCCAGCTTGCCCACAGGCACGCACAAAAAAATAAAGTCGGCATTCGCCGCCGCCTCTTCCATGGACAGCGTCGCAGCGTCGACGACGCCGCGCTCCGCGATGCGTTTCAAGGATTCGGGACGATGGGCGTGGCCGACCACCGTGATCCCGGGCTTGCCTTTCAGGCAAAGCGCCAGGGAACCTCCAATCAATCCAACGCCAAATATGGCAATTTTCGTTGTCATGTTTTCTCACTCGTTTTCTGCGAATAAATTATGGAATCAGACCCGCGCTGCAGATTTGCCGAGCACTTGCTCCAAGGCAGCAACGAATTTGGCGTTTTGCTCCGCCGAACCGACGGTCACCCGCACATGATTCGGATATTTCGGAAAACCCGCGCGCACGATGATGCCCAACTGCAGCAAGGCCTGGAACATTTCGCCGCCCGGACGCTTCACGTCGACCATGATAAAGTTGCCGTGCGCCGGAAAATAACGAAGCCCCAAACGCTCAAACTCGCCGTTCAAATAGGTGATGCCGTCGCGGTTCTTGCTCCGGCAGTCGGTTACGAATTGTTGATCCGCCAAAGCCGCTTTCGCTGCAGCCTGCCCGATCCGGGACGTATTAAACGGCTCGCGCACCTGATTGATCAGCTTGATCACGCCAGGTTGGCCGACGCCGTAACCGATCCGCAGCGAAGCGAGCCCGTATATTTTCGAGAACGTCCGCAAGACGACCAGATTCGGGTATTGGCTCAGCAGCGTAATCCCGTTGGAATAATCCGTATCGGTAACGTATTCGGCATAAGCCTCATCCAACACGACAAGCACCTGCTGCGGCACCCGATCCAAAAAGGATACCAGTTCGTCGTGAGGAACGATCGTCCCGGTCGGATTGTTCGGATTGCAGATCCAAACGACCTTCGTCTTAGGTCCAATGCGGCCCAGCATCGCCTCGAGATCATGCGTGCCTTCCTTGAGCGGCACCTCGATGCTCACCGACCCTTCGATGTCCGCGTTGCTCTTGTACACGCTGAACGTTTGGTCGGCCATCACCGCCTCGTCCCCGGGCAAGAAAAAAGCGCGCGCGATCAAAGCGATGATTTCATCCGAGCCGCAGCCGAAAATGATTTGCTCGTTCTTCACGCCCAGCCGTCCGGCCAGCGTTTCGGTCAGTTCCGCGGCGCTGCCGTCCGGATACAGGCTGAGATTCGCCAGTTCCTGCTCGATTGCGGCGCGGACGCGCGGGGAGCAGCCGTACGGATTTTCGTTGGAAGCCAGCTTGATGACTTCCTCGAGCCCTAGCTCTTTTTTGACTTCTTCAATCGGCTTGCCGGGCTGATACACCGGCAAATTCACGATTTGGGGTTTCGGCAACATGCAATGAATCCTCCTTGTATCGAACTCTGTTCCAGCGATGTTATATTCTCAATTGTGCCACAAAGTCACGAATTTGCAACAATCCCTGTTCACGGGTCGACTTATTCGCCAATAGCGGCAGGCTATCTTCGATTTTGCGCACGATCGCGCTGCCGACGACCGCGCCGTCGCAAATCCCGGCAAACCGCTCCACCTGTTCCCGGCTCGAAATGCCGAAGCCGACGGCCACGGGCAAATCGGTTTGGGTCTTAACCGAAGCGATGAATTCATCCACCTGCGCGTGAAAAGAAGCCCGCTCCCCGGTAACGCCCAGCGAGGAAACGCAGTAGACGAACCCCCGGGCCCGCGACAGGATCTGCGCGATCCGGCCGCTGGACGTCGGCGCGACGAGCGGTATCAGCTGGACGTTAGCGGCATCCGCCAACGCCAGCACCTCCTCCGACTCTTCGAACGGCAGGTCGGGAATGATCAACCCGCTGATCCCCGCATCCGCAACCTGCGCAAAAAAGCGCTCCAAGCCCAGCTGCATTACGGGATTATAGTACGTAAACAGGACGAACGGCAGGCGGATGCCCCGTTCCCGGGCCGCAGCGGCCGTCCGGATGCAGGAATCGACCGTGATCCCGTGAACCAGCGCCCGCTCCGAAGCTCTCTGGATGACCGGACCGTCCGCGAGCGGGTCAGAGTAAGGAACGCCCAGCTCCACGATATCGGCGCCGGCCTCCTCCAATAAGGTCAATAGGTCGAGCGTCGTTTCCGGGTCGGGATCGCCGACCGTTATAAACGGAATTAAAGCCGTTTTCCCCGCCGCCTTCAGCTTGGCAAACGTTTCGTCCAGCATATTGGCTCCCGCCTTGCTCATATTGCTTCCCCGCCTTCCGTATATGCCATGATCGATTCCACGTCCTTATCGCCGCGGCCGGACAAGCAAATGACGACCAGGTCGTCGCGGTTCATGGCGGGGGCCATCTTCACGACCTGGGCCACCGCATGCGCCGATTCCAGCGCCGGGATGATTCCTTCGGTCCGGCTGAGCAACTGCAGCGCATCCAGCGCTTCGCGGTCGGTAATCGGATAATAACGGGCGCGCTCGATGTCCTTCAAATAGGAATGCTCCGGACCGATGCCCGGATAATCCAGCCCGGCGGAAATCGAGTGGGCCGGCTGCACCTGGCCGTGTTCGTCCTGCAACAGATAGCTCATCGAGCCTTGGAATACCCCTTTGGTCCCCTTGGTCATCGTGGCGGCATGGAAATCGGTGTCGATGCCTCTCCCTGCAGCCTCCACGCCCACAAGCCGCACCTCCTTGTCTTCGATGAAAGGATAGAACATGCCGATCGCGTTGCTCCCGCCGCCGACGGCGGCGACGAGCATCTGAGGCAGCCGTCCTTCGGCTTGCAGTATCTGCGCCCTTGTTTCGTCGCCGATAATGCGCTGGAAATTCCGCACCATCATCGGATACGGATGCGGGCCGGTCGCCGACCCGAGGATGTAAAACGTGTCCTGCACGTTGCTGACCCAGTAGCGCAGGGCCTCGTTGCAAGCATCCTTCAACGTTCGCGTGCCGGACATCACCGGAATGACTTCCGCTCCGAGCAGCTTCATCCGAAAGACGTTCAGCTGCTGGCGTTTCGTGTCCTCCTCGCCCATAAATACCTTGCACTCCAGGCCGAGCAGCGCGGCGACCGTCGCGGTAGCCACACCATGCTGGCCGGCGCCCGTTTCGGCGATCACTTTTTGCTTGCCCATTCGTTTGGCCAGAATTCCCTGGCCGATGGCATTGTTGATTTTATGGGCGCCCGTATGGTTCAAATCCTCGCGCTTCAAATAGATTTTCGCCCCGCCCAGGTGCTCGGTCAGACGTTCGGCGTAATACAGCGGCGTCTCCCGCCCGGAATACTGCTTCAGCAAATAGTTGATCTCCTGCTGAAAATCGGGATCATCTTTGTATTTTAAATAGGACTCTTCCAGTTCGATCAAAGCGTTCATTAGCGTTTCCGGCACGTAGCGACCGCCAAAAGGGCCGAACCGCCCCTGCTCATCCGGTACCTGCTTCATCTTCCCTTCACCCTCTCTACGAATGCTGTCACTTTCGCGATATCTTTAACGCCGTCGGTCTCCACGCCGCTTGATACGTCAACGCCGTCCGGCTGCAGCGCCCCGATCAGGTCCCCTACATTGCCGGGGTGCAGCCCGCCGGCGGCAAGGAACGGAATTCCCCGGTCCCCGGCCCAACGACGGTACGGCTCCGCGGCCGACCAGGCAAAGGTAACGCCCGAGCCTCCTCCGTACTTCGGATCGTACGTATCGACCAGCAGCCCGTCCAGAACGCCGTCATAGGCGTTCAAAGCCGCTCCGCCGTGGACCGTGCCATCCGCTTTCACGGAAAAAGCCTTAAAGATGTTGACGCCAAAAGCGGCCTTGACTTCGCGGCAGAAGAACGGGCTTTCCGTGCCGTGGAGCTGCACGATATCCAAGGGCGCTTGCCGCAGCACTTCGCCCAGTTCCTCCAGGGTGGGGTTGACGAACACGCCAACGCTTTGCGGAACCGCCCCGCCGCTCCATTCACGAAGCACGGGAAGCAGCTCCGCTGCCCGGCCGCCGCTGATTTGGCGTTTGCTTCTCGCAAATACGAAACCGACATAATCCACGGGTAAGTTCTTCATAGATTTTAGCACTTCAACGCTTTGAAGTCCACAAATTTTTACGGCTACTTCATCCATGGTACGGCGTCCCTTCCGGGATTTTCCCAGACGTTTCTGCCCTACGCACCGGAGGACCCATCAGCTCTTCCACCGCTTCGCCGACGTACTCCCGGCGCATGAAGGTTTCGCCGACCAGCACGCCATGCGCGCCGCTATTCTTTAGATAGGCGATATCTTCTCGCGTCCGGATCCCGCTCTCGCTAATCAGCGTCACTTGCGGCGGTACCAGCGCGGCCAGTGCGGCCGTCGTTTCCAGCGACACCTCGAACGTCCGCAGGTTCCGGTTGTTAATGCCGATCAGCTCCGCCGTTCCGAGCGCCAGAGTGCGCTCCAGTTCCTCGGAGTCGTGGACTTCGACGAGCGCATCCAGTCCCAGCGCCTTCGCCAACGCCAAATAATCGCGCAGCTGCCGATCGCTCAGGATAGCCACGATCAACAGCACGGCATCCGCGCCAAGCAGCCGCGCCTCGTAAATCTGCCGGGCGTCGATCACGAAATCTTTGCGCAGGAGCGGTACGCTTACCGCTTCGCGGATCGCGCTCAAATACGAAGCGCTGCCCTGGAAATAAGTTTCATCGGTCAACACGGAAATGCAATCCGTCCCCGCCGCTTCATAATCCTTAGCCAACTCCGCCGGATGAAAATCCGGACGAATCAGCCCTTTGGACGGCGACGCCTTCTTCACTTCGGCGATCAAGCCCATTTCGCGCTTTCGTCCTGCCGCCAGCGCGCGGTGAAAACCTCGCGTCCCGGCCAACTGCGCGATGCGCCGTTCCGCATCCGCCAAAGACAAGGTTGCCGCCAATCGTTCGACTTCGCCTTTTTTCGTTTCTACGATCCGCTCAAGATACATAGCTTAATTCCCCCGTCGTTTGAATAAGCTGCTCCAACTTGCCCAGCGCCTTTCCCGCGTCGATCGCTTCCGCGGCAATGGCCACGCCCTCGCGAACGCTGTCCGCCAGGCCGGCGACATAAACGCAGGCTCCCGCATTCGCCAAGACCACATCCCGGTATGCGCCTTTTTCTCCTTGCAGCACACGATTCACGATGGCGGCATTCGTCTGCGGATCGCCGCCGGTCATTTCGCCGATCGGATACGTGCGCAGCCCCAAATCCTCCGGCTGCATATCGTAGGTGGTCACGACGCCATCCCTCAATTCGGATACCCGGGTCGGCGAAGAAATGCTGATTTCGTCCAACCCCTCCCGGCTGCTGACGACCAGCGCCCGTCTGGAGCCCAGCTCCCGCAGCACTTCGGCGATCGTGGCGGTTTTGCCGCCGTCGTAGATGCCCAGCACCTGACGATCCGCGCCCGCCGGGTTGGTCAGCGGGCCAAGCATGTTGAACACCGTCCGGATGCCCAGTTCTTTGCGCGGACCGGCCGCATGCTTCATCGACGGATGGTACAGCTGCGCAAACATGAAGCAAATGCCGATATCGTCCAGGCATCGTTTGGCTTGGGACGCGTCCAGATGGATGTTCACGCCAAGCGCTTCAAGCACGTCGGCGCTGCCCGAGCGGCCCGAGGCCGAGCGGTTGCCGTGTTTGGCCACCCGCACCGATACGGATGCGGCGACGATCGCGGCCGTAGTCGATACGTTGATTTTATGAATTCCCGATCCTCCGGTGCCGCAGGTATCCAGGAGTTGCCGCGTTTCCGTATCGATCCGGCTGGAGGCGCCGCGCATCGCTTCCGCAAAACCAGTGATCTCCTCGACGGTCTCCCCTTTGATCCGCAGCGCCGTCAGCAGGCTGCCGATTTGCGCCGGCGTCGACTCGCCGTTCATGATCGCCTGCATCATCCCGCGGGCTTCGTCCCGCCCCAAATTTTGCCCTTCGATCAGGCGGCCGATTCCGGCCTGTACCGTTTGCAGTCCCGTCATTGTTAATTCGCTCCTCTCTTTATTTTCCCGGGGTATATTCGAACAGATAGTCCTGATTAATGACGTCGTCCGTTTGGACCGCGGGCGGAAACATCAGCTCGGCGGTGCGGATCGCCGTCAACAGCGCCTTGGCTTTATTCACCGACTCCTGGTATTCGTTCTCCGGGATGGAATCCCACACGATCCCTCCGCCGGCTTGCACATACGCTTTGCCCCGCTTGAACACGATCGTACGGATCGTGATGCAGGAATCCATGTTCCCTGAGAAGCCCAGATACCCGATCGCCCCGGCATACGTGCCGCGCGCTTCGCGTTCGAGCTCGGCGATGATCTCCATCGCCCGCAGCTTCGGCGCTCCCGAGACCGTCCCGGCCGGCAGGCAGGAGAGGAAGGCGTCGAAGAAGTCTTTATCGGCCCGCAGTTGCCCCGACACTTTGGAGACCATATGCATCACGTGGGAATACCGTTCAATCTCCATGTACGATTCGCATTTCACGCTGCCGAAATCGGAAACCCGGCCCAAATCATTGCGGCCCAGATCGACGAGCATGAGGTGCTCGGCCCGTTCCTTGTCGTCCTGCAGCAGTTCCGCCTCCAGTGCCAGGTCGGCCTCCTCCGTCGCTCCCCGCGGTCTCGTTCCGGCGATCGGGCGGGTCTCCACCCGGCCGTTCTCCACTTTGACCAGGGCCTCCGGAGAGGTCCCGACGATGATCTCTTCATCCAGCTTGAGGTAATACATGTATGGCGAAGGGTTTAACGTGCGGAGCACGCGGTATACATGAAGCGGATCAACCTCCGTTTCGATATGGAACCGTTGGGACAATACCACTTGAAAAATATCGCCCGCGCGGATGTATTCCTTCCCTTTCTCCACATTCGCTATAAACTGCTCCTTCGTCAGGTTGGAACGGACGTCGCCGAGATCGGTTACCGACGGCATCGGCCGGCGGTTGAAGCTTTCCCCCGGACCTTCCTGCTGCAGCAGATCGGCCGCTTCATCAAGCCTCCGTTCCGCCAGTGCATAGGCTTCGCGGATATCCTCGTCGCGGTCGCCCGCTTTCACATGCACGTTGGACACCAGCAGGATCCGCTGCTTCACGTGGTCGAACACGATCACCTGATCGCAGAACATGAATTGCATATCCTGCATGTTCAAATCGTCGACCCGATGCGCCGGCAGCTTCTCGTAGTATTGCAGCAGATCGTAGCCGAAAAACCCGATCGCCCCGCCGGTAAACGGCGGCATTTCCGGAAGCTTCGGACTGCGGTATCCCCGCAGGATCGCCTTCAGCTCTTCGAGGGGTTTCGTCGAGCGCAGACGCTCTTTGCCGCCCTCGCGTTCGAGGACGACCTCCCCCTTTTTCGCCGAGATCATCAGGAACGGGTCCGTGCCGATGAAGGAGTAACGCGCCCATTTGCTGCCACCCTCCACGCTCTCCAGCAAAAATGCCCGTTCCCGCTGGGCGATGCGGCGAAAAATCCGGATCGGCGTCTCCATATCGGCGAGCAGCGTGCGGGTGATCGGTATCAGATTGTACTCGTTCGCCAAAGCAATGACCTGTTCTACTTGCGGGGTTGCCATGTCTTTCACTTCCTTTTCGAATGGTTTTAGCCAAATAAAAAAACCTCTACCGAAGTAGAGGTTCTGGATTTGCGGTTTATCAGGGAATGCCGTGGATCCGAGAAATCGCGCCGCGTCAAAAACATGCCTCGCCAAATCAGGTTGCATGCAGCGGGTATCCATCCCTGGAGGAAGGACCACACCGGCACCCTGGCTTTGCAGGCCGATTGACACCTATCGCGCAAACGGAAACAGACCATTCGCTCAACTAAACTCTGCTCATCTCAACTATTCTCTACTCAGCTCTAATGACCTAATCTTGAATCCCATAAGCTCACTAAACTAAAAATCTTAAAATTACTATACCTTATCGTTTACCCGTTTGGCAACCCCCGGTTTGCCGTCTCCGGCTCTCCGCTTAAGATCCGGAGACGCTTAAGTCGGGGCGCAGGCTCTTGGCCTCGTTCAAATACACATGCTTCATGTCCCTTTGGCCCTTGTTGGTATTGACCTGAATCAAAAGGCGAATGCATTGGGTCAAGGCGCCTTTGACGGGAATTTCGGTGGAGCACATCAAGGGGACCATATCCCAGCCGTTAAGGCCGCGGATGGCTCGCGCCGGAAAGGTCGCATCCAGATCCGGCGTAACCGTGATCCAGACGCTGCAAATATCCTCGGGTTCGATTTCGTTGCGTTCCACGATTTCCTTCAGCAAGACGGCCGTGGCTTCCAAAATATCCTGTTCCTCGTTGCGGGACACCGTCGTCGCTCCGCGGATTCCTCGGTTATACATGCGGTTCCTCCTCTTTCAGTTCGGCGATGACCCGGCGCACCTCGTCCAGCGTCACGTCGGACACGATCTCCACCTGCCCGAGGGCCACCGGCAAAATAAACACCATTTGCTGCTCCTTGAACTTCTTGTCGTGCATCATGGCCCCGATCAGCGCGTTTTCGCTTAAATGGCCCGGCATCGCGGTCGGCAGCCCAAAGCCCTGAAGGACGGATACCGTATCCTCGTAAATCGAACGGTCCCTGCCCCGGTTAACCGCCAGCTTCGCCGCCGCAGCCATTCCGACCGAAATCGCTTCGCCGTGCACGAACTCGCCGTATCCGCCGATCGCTTCGATCGCATGGCCCAGCGTATGGCCCAAATTGAGGATCGCGCGGAGGCCTTGCTCCCGTTCATCCACCGACACGACCTGGGCTTTGATGGAGCAGCCTTGCGTCAGTCCATAGGACAACGCCTCGGGATCTAGGGCCAGGAGATCGGCCGTATGCTCGCGGCACCAGTCCGTGAAGGCCGCGTCCCAGATCAAGCCGTGCTTGATCATTTCCGACAATCCGGCACGAACGTCTCGCGGCGGCAAGCTTTGCAGGCTGTCCACGTCATAGAGCACCATATCCGGCTGATGGAACGCGCCGATCATGTTTTTGGCCAGCCGATGGTTGACCGCCACCTTCCCGCCGACGCTGCTGTCATGCGCCAGGATCGTCGTCGGCATCTGCACGAACGGCACGCCGCGCATATAGGTCGCGGCCACGAAACCGGCCAGATCGCCTACCACCCCGCCGCCCAGCGCTACGACTGCCGAACGGCGGTCCAAGCCGCCTTCGATCGCTGCGGTCATCACTTCCTCGTAGACGTCCAGCGATTTGGATTTTTCGCCGGCTTTGACGACCTTGCTGACGGTCCGGTAGCCTTTGGCGTGCAGCGAAGCTTCGACGGTGGCCAAATACTTCGGAGCGACATGCTCGTCGGTCACGATCAGCACCGGACTTTTGGCGGTCAGCTTATGCTGTTCGAAAAACTCGCCCGCCTTGCCAAGCAACCCGCTGCCAATATAAATCGGATAGGAACGTTCGCCCAAATCCACCCGCAGCGTTCTCATCAGTAATTCACCAATTGCGCCAGGTAGCCCTGGTAATTCCGCTCGATCTCCTGAATCGAGTCGCCGCCGAATTTCTCCAGGAAGGCTTTGGCGATTTCCCAAGCCACGACATGCTCGAGTACGACGCTTGCCGCTGGCACGGCGCAAGCATCCGAGCGCTCCACTTGTGCGGCAAAGGCTTCGCGGGTGTCGATGTCAACGCTTTGCAGCGGCTTGTAAAGCGTCGGAATCGGCTTCATGACGCCGCGCACCACGACCGGCATCCCGTTCGTCATGCCGCCTTCAAAACCGCCAAGCCGGTTGGTTGCCCGGTAATAGCCGCGCTCCTGGCTGTACAGGATTTCATCGTGGACCTTGGAGCCCGGCAGGGTGCCGGCTTCAAAGCCGATGCCGATCTCGACGCCCTTGAACGCATTGATCGACATAACCGCCTGGGCGATTCGCCCGTCCAGCTTGCGGTCGTATTGCACGTGGCTGCCGAGTCCGACCGGCACGCCTTCCACGATGCATTCGACGATCCCACCGATGGAGTCGCCCTCCTCTTTGATTTTGTCGATGTAGGCTTCCATTTTCTTCTCCGTATCGCTATCCGCTACGCGGACCGAAGAAGCTTCGGTCACCCGCGCCAATTCGGCTAACGGCAGATTGTGCGCAGGCGCTACGATCTCGCCGATCCGGATCACATGCCCGGCGACGCGGATGCCAAACCGTTCGAGCAGTTGCTTGGCCACCGCCCCGACGGCCACGCGAATGGCGGTTTCCCGCGCGCTCGACCGTTCCAGCACGTTGCGCAGATCCTTCAAGCCATATTTCAATCCGCCGTTCAAATCGGCATGTCCGGGACGGGGACGGTGCACTCTGCGCTTCTCCTCGTCGGTGCCTTCGACCGGTTCGATATTCATGATTTTCTGCCAATGCTTCCAGTCGTTATTCTCCACGACCAGCGCTACCGGCGCTCCGGTCGTATAGCCGTGGCGTACGCCGCCGACGATTTGCGCGGTATCTTTCTCGATTTGCATCCGACGGCCGCGGCCGTATCCTTTTTGGCGGCGGGCCAGCTCAAAATTGAGCGCCTCGAAATCAAGCTGCAAATGGCTCGGCAATCCCTCGATAATCGCAGTCAACTGGGGACCATGCGTCTCCCCGGCTGTTAAGTAACGTAAACTCATGATGTTGCGTTCCCCCTTTAAACTGTTAAACTGTAAAGAGCTAAAATCCGATCATATCTTTGCTCATTATAATATTTATCGCTGCATTCTGTCACGTGGTGATTCAACATTGCGGGAATTTCTTCTTCCTCTCCGCCCGGCGGTGGCGGATTGGATAAAAATCATAGTGCGCTTGAAGGGCTGCCGCGAAATCAACCTCGACGGCTTCGATTCGCAGTGGTGGATATTTCTGCAAAAAAACGAAAGCTAACCAGCCGGATAACAACTCGCGCGCTTGCCCGCCGCCAAACATTGTTTTAACCCTCCTGCACCGCATCTCTCAATACGGGCGTATCGTTTTTCTTGGCGACCGCCAGCTTGCGGATGCGGTGCTGCCCAACCTCGCGTACGGCGAATACATATCCGCCGTATTCGAATTCCGGCTTCTCGTGGATCGTCGGAATGCGTTTGAGCTGCCCGATCATAAATCCGCTGAGCGTATCGAAATCCTCCAGAGGCAACGAAATCCCCAATACGTCCTGGGCATCGTCAAGGGACATCGTCCCGCTGAATAGATAACTGTCCTCCCCGATCCGCTCGAATTCCAGCTCCTTCTCATCATGTTCGTCATAAATGTTGCCGACGATTTCCTCGAGCAGATCTTCCATCGTAACGATCCCGGCGGTACCGCCGTATTCGTCCACGACGATGGCCATATGGATGCGGTTTTGCTGCATCTCCTCGAACAGCTCATTGGTTTTTTTCGAGACCGGAATGAAATAAGGCGGAGTCGCCAACTCCTGCAGATTCCAATTCTCCTGCTCGCCGTTCCGCAAATAACGGATCAGGTCCTTGCTGTGCAAGATCCCGATCAGATTATCCACCGTATCCTCATATACGGGAAAGCGCGTATACTGCTCCTTGTCGGCGATTTCCGCCACCGTGTGCTGGTCGGCATCCACGGGGATGGCTACCACATCGATCCGGTGGGTCATAATATCGGACACGGTCAGATTGTCGAAGTCGAAAATATTGTTGATCATCAGCTTTTCGCTCGGCTGGATCGTCCCCATTTCCGCTCCCGTATCCAGCATCATGCGGATTTCCTCTTCGGAGACCTCTTCATCGTTGGCATTCGGATCGATCCCGAACAGACGGACAAGCAGGTTGGTGGATGCGGTGAGCAGCTTCACGAACGGCGCGGTAACCTTCGACAGGACCGACAACGTCGTCGCCGCGAACATCGCCATTGCTTCGGCTTTTTTCATCGCTACGCGTTTGGGAACCAATTCGCCGAGGACCAGTTGGAAATAGGAAAGCAGCAGCGTAATGACGACCAGCGAGATCGTGCTCAGCGCGTTAGGCGGAATCGGCACCCCGATTCCAGTCAGGTAAGCGGCCAGCTCGCCGGCAAAGCTCTCCCCGGCAAATGCACTGGCGAAAAATCCGGCCAGCGTGATCCCGATCTGGATCGTCGCGAGAAACTTGCTCGGTTCCCCCAGCAAACCGACGATCACCTTCGCCTTTCGGTGGCCTTGCAGGGCCATCGCTTTCATTTTGTTATCGTTCAGCGAGATCAAGGCAATTTCCGATGCGGCAAAAAATGCGTTAATCAAAATTAGAATAAGAATAATCAATATCTCAAACAAAAAAGCACACCTCCAGAAATTTTCCCGGTTTAGTTTGCGGTTCCCTGGCTGCGCCTATGCGCAAAAAGGCATAACCCGCCGTCAAAAGCCTGACGCAGGTTATGCCTATAATCCATCGGGAATTACCGTTATTCAATTGGTTCAAGCGGCTACTCTCCGGGTCGTCCAAATCACTCATGAATGAAACCTCTTCCTGACATAAACTTAGCCATATTATATGGAGTAACTGCGTCCGATGTCAAGAATGCCGGGCTGCCCGGAACGGCAAAAAGCGCCGTTCTCCCCGCCCGCAAAGGCGGAAATCGCGACGCAGGCCCCAACCAACCGTCACCCGTTCTCCCGTACCTTCAGGGCCTTAACCCGAAGCCGGCTGGTTATCCAAGGCGGAAGGGCGCCGCGGATCCGCCGGGAAGTCCTCGAGCATTCGCTTCAGGTGCGAACCTTCGATTCCCAGCACTTGCGCGCACTCCTGCGGCGTCAGAAATCCCCGCCGGTAAGCTTCGATCACTTTTCGCTTGTCCATGACCTGACCTCCAATGACCTTATGGTCCAAGTATAGGATAGATCAAGTTGGATTATACAATCCGGCTTCATCCAACCTTCTCGACGCTATGAAGCCGATAATCGGCTTCTAGTATCACGAAGCAGCTCTGGGAAGCGTAGTACTTGCCAGCGATAAACTCCTAGGCTTTCTTGCGATAAAAGAACGTGTCCGCCGCTTCCAGATGATATTGGCCCGGGGAGAAAATTTGCTCCGTACTGCCTACGAACAGGACGCCGCCGGGACGGAGCGCCCCGGAAAACTTGTGATAAAGCCCTTGCTTTGCTTCTTCCGTGAAATAAATCATGACGTTGCGGCAGACGATCAGATCGAAACCTTCCTCGAACGAGTCGAGCAGCAGGTTTTGCTTCTTGAAGGTGACCGCCCTTTTCAGCTTGGGATCAAACCGGAACATCGCCCCCTCCGGCGAAAAATACCGGTCGGCCACATCTTTCGGCACATCCTTGAGCGAGCGCTCCAGATACAGGCCTTCCTGTGCCTTGGCAAGCGCCCCGTCATCGATATCCGTCGCCAGCAAATAGGTGCTGGGCAGCAGCCCAAAATCCGCGAGGATCATCGACAGCGTGTAGGGCTCTTCGCCCGTGGAGCAAGCCGCGCTCCATACCTTGAGCTTCGCCTTGCCCGCCGACAGCTCCGGCAGCACCATGTCCCGCAGGACTTCCCAGCGGTTCGGGTTGCGCCAGAATTCGGACACGTTGATCGTCATCTTGTCCAAAAACTCATAAAACAGCGGCTTGTTGCTCATCATCGCCGTATAAAAATCCGCAAACGTGGCATAGCCGCTTTTGTTCCGCAGCGTCGTCAAACGCCGCTTCATTTGCGCTTCCTTGTATTGGGCCAAATCGATGCCCGTGCTTTTTTTGATGCTCCGGATAAAACCGAGATAATCTGGATCCGCTGCCGTCTCTGCGTTGTCTGCCCGTGGAAGATCGGGGAATGTCCGGTTTATATCCATGGACTCACGCTTCGTTCGTACTTCACGAGCTCTTGCGGCGCGAAGAAATTGGCGATTTCCCGTTCCGCGCTTTCCGCTCCGTCGGAACCATGAATCAGATTAAACGGTGTATGGGCGGCAAAGTCGCCGCGAATCGTTCCGGGAAGCGCCTCCGTTACTTTCGTCTTGCCGATGACCATGCGGGATAAAGCAATGACGTCATCGCCCTCCCATACCATGGCGAATACCGGCCCGGAAGTAATGAAGCCGACCAATTCGTCAAAAAAAGGTTTTCCCTCGTGCTCCGCGTAATGCTTTTTCGCCTGGGCTTCTGTGACCTGGGCCAACTTGCCTGCGACCAGTTGAAAACCTTTATCCTCGAACCGGCTGATGATTCTGCCGACCAGCCCGCGCTGCACACCGTCTGGTTTAACCATTAAAAACGTTCTTTCCATGGTTCCCCTCCCGAAAATAATCAACATCGAGTAATGAAACAACGCCCTTTTTGTTCCAAGAAGGCGGTTTCACCTGCATTTTACCAGAAAAAAGCGAAACCGTTAAGCTTCAATAGGAGCGTTTATTGACGAAGCGGGCAATCTCCTGCAAATGAGCCCGCGGACCCTTCTCCGGCAGGCCCTCCAGGGCTGCCAGCGCTTTATCGATAAAGCGGTCCGCCAATGTCTCCGCCCGCCCTATTCCGGGGCTGGTATGGATCAACTCGATTGCCCGCGATACGTCCCCACTGCCGTCGCCGGCCTGAATGCCGCGAATTTCCCGCAGCAACGGCTCCCGGAGCTTCGGCTCCTGCAAAGCGAAAATGACCGGCAACGTGATATTCCCCTGCCGCATGTCGCTGCCCGGCGGTTTGCCGATCGTCTTCTCCGTTCCGAGCAAGTCCAGCAGATCGTCGCGGATCTGAAAGGCCATGCCGACATTGTATCCGTATCTATAAAGCAATGAGTTCACTTTGGCCGGAGCATCCGCCGCCATCGCGCCCAGTTGACAACTGATGGCGATCAGCAGCGCCGTTTTGCGGCGAATCCGCAGCAAATAATTTCTCGCGTTCTGCTCCGTGTTGAAGAAATCGCGGATCTGCTCCATCTCCCCGATCGACATCTGCACCATCGCTTTGGCCAAAATCCGGTGTATGTACGGGTTCCCAAGCTCCGAGACCTGCATCAGCGCTTTGGCATAAATGTAGTCGCCGGTATACATGGCGATCCGGTTGTCCCATTTGGACTTGACGGTCGCCTTGCCCCGCCGCGTATCGGCATCGTCAATGACGTCGTCATGCACAAGCGATGCCGAATGGATCAGCTCCAGCGGTACCGCGATATGTTGCAGCCTGCTTAAATCGTATTGCCCGAACTTGCCGCCCAGCAGCACGAAGATCGGACGCAGCCGCTTTCCCCCTGCCTTCAGAAGATGCAGGGACGTTTCGCTCAGCAGCTCATCATCGCCATCGATGCTCCGGTACAGCTGCTGCTCGATGAAATCCATATCTTTTTTCAGTGAGCCGAAAATATCCAATAGTTTCATTCTTTCACCCGTGTCAGCGAATTGTGACTCCAAATCTCCATCTCTACCCGATGCTCCAGCAGGCCCATTTCGTAGGCGTAATCAAAATATAAACCGAGGCCTTGCCGGCGCTGCTCGCTAAAATCATAACACAAATTTCCAAAATAATGCCGCCAATATTCCTCCGTTCCGCCAAGCTCGCGGCAAGCCCTCGCCACGAGAGGGGTCAAATCGCTTAGGCTTTTGTGCTTACTGGCCGAAAAAGCCGACGTTACCTCGGACAAATAGTCGCCGTTCGCCTCGGCGAACGACTTCTGCACGGCCCACACCGCGAAGGTCATACCGTAACCGGTCCATCTTTTCCAGACTTCCCCCAAATCCGTGACGATATAACCGCGGTCGCGCCAGGAGGCCTGGATGGCATGGTCGCCGATCAATAAGGCCGCGTCGCTTTGTTCCATCATGGCGTCCAGATCGGGTTCGCTGTCCCAGTAGGTCGGCTGGCCGCCGTAGGCTTTTTCCATAATGATCTTGAGCAGGTTCACGGAGGTGGCCGACGTATTCGTCAGCGCGATTCTCCCTCCGGCGATTTGTTCCGGCGGCTTCCGCGAGAAGAGCAGGATCGAATTGACCGGGCCGTCCGAGCTTACGGAGAGGTCCGGCAGCAGCATAAACCGCTCCGAGCCGTAACCGAAAGCAAAAGAAGACACCGGGGAAATATCGAGCGTCCCGCCGAGCATGCGGCGATTGAGCTTCGAAGGTACCTCGGTGACCAGTCGGCTGGCCTGCGGCAGGTTTGCCGCGTCGAAATAATGGAATACGGGCCATACGTTGCTGTATTTGATTTGTCCGATGAGGATGTCGTCATTCTCCCGGTTGTTCATTGTGATCCCCCCATCTTCGGAATAGGGCGTGCTCGATCCCCAAGTTATCGAGAACTTTGCCGACCAAAAAAGCCACGAGGTCGTCGATCGATTGCGGCCCGAAATAAAACGCCGGCATCGCCGGGATGATCCGCACGCCCAGCCGGGCCAGCTTCAGCATGTTCTCCAGATGAATCGCGTGCAGCGGCGTTTCGCGCGGCACCAGCACCAGCGGCCGGCCCTCTTTCAGCATCACGTCCGCCGCCCGGGCCATCAGGTTGTCGGAGGCCCCGCTGGCAATGGAGGACAAGGTCCCCATCGAGCAAGGCATCACGATCATGCCATAGGTGAGAAAAGAGCCGCTGGCGATCGAGGCCCCGATATCGGCGATCGGATGATACATCAATTTCCCCGGAAGGCTGCCGAACTTGTCGCGCAGCATCTCTTCGCGGTCGGTCGTATTCCAGCCCAGTTCCTCCTTGATCACTCGCCAGCCGGCATTGGAAACGACAAGGTGTACGAGAAATTCCATTTGCAGCAGCGTCTCAATCAGCTTGACGCCGTAAATCGAACCGCTGGCTCCGGTGATGCCCACTACGATCGTTTTTTTTCTGTCCATCAGGTATGACGCACCACCAAATCAATCAAAGTGAAGGAAAAGACCACGATGCTTAGCACGCCGTTCATAGTAAAAAAGGCGGTTTGCAGCCGGCTCAAATCGCCCGGCGAAACGATATGGTGCTCGTAGAACAAAATCATATATGCGATGATCATGCCGGCAATGTACCACCAGCCGAGGTCCGTCATCAACAGCAAGGCGATGAAGCCGAGCGCGGTAATGATGTGGAAGGCCTGGGCAATCTTCAGCGATTTGGCCACGCCAAAACGGACAGGTATCGAATAAAGTCCCTCTTTCGTATCGAACTCCACGTCCTGGCAGGCATAAATGATGTCAAAACCGGCGATCCAAAACGTGATGGTCGCGAAGAACACCATGGCGGTCCAATCGACTTTGCCGGTTACGGCCGCCCAGCCGCCCAGCGGGGCGAGCGCGATCGTCAAGCCGAGCACGATATGGCACATCCAAGTAAAGCGTTTCGTATACGAATAAAAGACCAGCATAACGACGGCAATCGGCAGCAGCTTTAACGCGAGCGGGTTCAATTCGGCCGCCGCCCAAAACAATAGCGCGAAAGAAGCGAGGACGAATACGACGACTTCCCCGATTTTGAGCAGGCCGGCCGGAATGGCGCGGTTTGCGGTGCGAGGGTTCTTGGCGTCGCTGACCCGGTCGATCAGCCGGTTCAGCCCCATCGCCGCGCTGCGGGCGCCGAACATGGCCAGTAGCACCCAGCCGATCTGTTCCCAGGACGGCAGCTCGTGGTTGATCGCTTCGGCCCCCAGCAAGGCCCCCATGAAAGCGAACGGCAAGGCGAATACCGTGTGTTCAAACTTGATCATTTGCAGGAAAACGACGATTTTCTTAACCATGATGCGTCTCCTTCGTTCCGATGTGCAAGGCGGCGATTCCGCCGGTCAAAGGATACGCTTCAACCTGGGTCAATCCGGTTTCCCGGAATATCCTTGCAAGCTCCGGACGGCCGGGAAATTGCGCGAGCGAATCCGGCAGCCACTTGTATTGCTCATACCGTTTGGCTACCAGCTTACCAAGCATCGGAAGTACTTTTTGAAAGTAAAAATAATAAAGTCCCTTGAAAGGCTGCCAGGTTGGCTTGGACAATTCCAGGCAGACGACCATCCCTCCCGGCTTCACGACCCGCTTCATTTCCCGCAGCACCTGGTACAAATCGGGCACGTTGCGCAGCCCGAAACCGATGGTGGCGTAATCGAACGCGTCGTCGGCAAACGGCAGCTCCATGGCGTTGCCCTGAATCAAGGTAATTTTCTGCTCGAGCTGGCGCTCCCTCACCTTGCGGCGGCCGAATTCCAGCATGTTCTCGCTGAAATCGAGCCCTGTAATCGGTCCGCCGCTCGCTTCGGCCATGCTGACCGTCCAATCGCAGGTCCCGCAGCATAAATCGATCGCCGTGTCCCCGGGGGACATGTTCATTTTAGCCATCGTAAATTTCCGCCAGGCTTTATGCCGCCTAAAGCTTAATAAATCGTTCATCATATCGTATTTCGGCGCGATGCTCTCGAAAACGGAATGGACGAACTTTTCCTTCGTTTCGGATGAAGACGATTGACCCATCAGCTATCTACCTACCCTTCTTGCACAGAACGGCGCGCTGGCGACAGCGCGGCGATAAATGGCTCGAGAATCGCTTTCAGCTCAGTGCGTGCCGTTTCTTTCTTGCATTCATGCAACAGCGATTGCACATGATCCACCGACTGGTGAAGCATGGTCATCAGCTGTTCTTTGATACTATATTTCACCAGCAGGAGCGTCCAGTCCCGCTCCCCCACTTTTCGGCCGGAGATCGCGTCCCTGTCCTCGGAGGTACCCGATTCCATGATTCGCAAGTAAGCGTACCCTTTTCGGTCTTGCGGCGGTTCGCTTGCCGTCCGCATTTCGTCAAGCATTACCTCGCAGCGGCTTAATTCCGTCAGCAGCAGCCGCCACAGGTGTTGCACGGACTTGTCCAGCAACTGGGTGAAAGAAAGAAAAAGCTCCATTTTGACATGGACGCATTCCTTCAAGTACTCTTCCGCGGGCAACACCATCCGCTTTAATTTGCTGTACAACCCCACCTTCAGACGATTCGCCTCGCAGATGGCCGCGCTCATCAGAGGCACCATGCCGATTTCGCCGGCTTGGGCGAGCAGGTCGTAAAACACGCCGCTGAAATAATCGCCGGCCAGCACCTTCAGCTGTCTGGAGCGCATCGCCTCCGTCGCTTCGCCAAGCCCGTCCTCGAGATCGATTTGATCATGGGTATCCATACCCAACTGCACGAGGAAAGCCGCGAGCGCGCAGGTTTCCGCCGATTGCGGGGAATGTCCCTCCCGGTCGTTCAAAAACGTATAAAGCAAACGAACACGGGGCACCGGAAATTCCGGAAGCGCCGTGTATGCGGTGATCATGTCATAACTGACATATTTATTTGCCATTTCTGTTATGCGATAAGGTTTCATCCTTTGCCTCCGAGCCGCTAGTCCTTGTCACTTCATTTTAAGAGGTTGTTTTTGACTTTCATTTTAATAAAGATGTCACAATCTTGTCTATTATAGCATATGTTATTTCACTGCGCACAGAGGCAGGAACTGATTCCGGCACAGAAAAAGTACGCGCCGCTTCCCGTGATGGCAAGCAGCGCGCGAAAATGGCGAGGCTTGCCATGCAGACCGCCCGTCATTCGCCCAAAAATCGCGTTTTCCAGAGCCGGGTTTCGGTTACCCGCATGCGCTGGCGGAGGGCTTCGGGCATCTCCCCGTCGCTTGTACGCCGCAGTTCCGCCAGATCTTCCGACGTAAATTCGCTGCGGCGAACATCGGCGGCCAGCAGCAGGTATTTGGTGCTCAGCCAGCGGTCTTCGGCAACGAGACGCAGCAGAAGTTGATCAACGTTGCTCGTTTTCCCAAACGCGAAGTCGATCATTTCGGCCATCCCTTGGTACAGCCGCGCTTCACTCACGTCGTCTCCGCTCACCTTCAGGTCCACGGACAAGATGCCCCGATTCAAATCCGCCTTGGCGATCGGTACCGAGAGCTCAAGGCTGCCTAGCCCGTCAACGAGGTTACCGTCGGTTAATTCGGGAGGTTTTTGTCCGGCAAACACGGCCGCCGCATGCGGCGGATGCCCGCTTTTTTCGCTAAACCAGGATACGGCAGCCAACACCAACGCACAGCTGAACGTCAGCAGGATCGCCTGAATGACGATTTTATGCTTCATGGGGCACTCCCCCTTCAATACGCTCGGATTACCCGTATCATCACCCATGTCCGAGAGTTCCTATACCCCATTGTACATAGAAAAAAAGCAGGCTATGCCTGCTAAATCGAAAAATCATTCTTCCGTATCGATCATCCCGTGCTTCGTGTAGACGAGCGCTTTGCCGCGAACCTTGACGGCCGACGTATGGTCGGTGAATTGGGCAATCAGCACCTCGCCTTTGTCCAATTTCTCCGTGTGGTGGAACCGCGTGTCTTTGCCCCGGGTCAGTCCGATCACGGTAACTCCCTGCTCTTTCGCCTTCACGACGAAATAATCCCCGCCGGTGGAGCCTTGCTCGTTCCCGCTTGCATGCTGGTTGTCCATATTGGCTGCGCCTCCCCCTTTATCTTAGCTGATTCCGTACAGTTCTACGTCCCCCGCGAAAAGAAAAAGCCGTGAACGAGAAGCCCACGGTCTTTTGCACGGAAGATATGTAGAAATCTTTATTTAATTCCGTCTTTGAGCGCTTTGCCTGGTTTGAAAGCAGGAATTTTGCTCGCAGGGATTTCGATTTCCTCTCCGGTTTGCGGGTTGCGGCCTTTGCGGGCGGAACGCTCGCGGACTTCAAAGTTGCCGAAGCCGACCAGTTGAACTTTGTCTCCGTTTTGCAGCGCCTCGGAAATAGCTTCGAAAACGGCATCAACGGCTTTCGTCGCATCTTTCTTGGACAGCTCAGTGCTTTCTGCCACTTGAGAAATCAAGTCGGATTTGTTCATTTGTGATTCACCTCCCCACCAAGGAAAATAATACCACTTGCTATTTGTGTTTCCGTTTTACCGCAGAATATACGTGATTTTCGCATTCAATACGTACAATTTCCCCGAAAAAGAGCCAAAAAGGCATATTGGCGGGGCGCGGAACAAATTTATAGTAATACAGCCCATTCATAATTTCAAGTTTTTTCAAGCCATAGCGGCGATTTTTTCGTTTGGCCGCCGGGTTCGCGAGCCGTTAAGTGCGTAAAAAGGGTCTCGATGCAGCTCTCCAAACAAAACAACCGCACGCAGCTGCAATCAGCATACGCGCGGTTATTGAGGAGGAATTGCCAAGAGTTAGGTGCTTAATGAAAGTAAAAAAGTCGGGTTTTCAGCACCGAGAAGATTGGATGAAGCTAGGGACTGAGTAGCGCAGCGTAGGTAAGCCTACGTGAGCAACGGAAGGCCCGGGTGAATTCAAGATTCGATGCCGAACAAGCTCCTTGATCTTACTTCGTGATGGAAATCTGACTTTTTAACAACCTATAATATGATGGCGATGAGACCGCCGGAGCCCTCGTTGATAATCCGTCCCAGCGTTTCCTGCAGCTTGTAGCGGGCGTTGTCCGGCATCATGGCGATTTTGCCCTGGATGCCTTCGCGCACGATGGAGTGCAGTGAACGTCCGAAAATATCGGATTCCCAAATCTTGATCGGATCGTTTTCGAAATCCTGCATCAGGTAGCGGACCAGCTCCTCGCTTTGCTTCTCGGTCCCGATGATCGGGGCAAATTCCGACTCGACGTCGACGCGGATCATATGGATCGACGGAGCCGTCGCTTTCAGCCTAACGCCGAATCTGGAGCCTTGGCGAATGAGCTCCGGCTCATCCAGCGCCATTTCGGCGAGCGACGGAGCGGCGATGCCGTAGCCGGTCGTTTTGACCATTTCCAGCGCTTCGGCAAACCGGTCATATTCCCGCTTGGCGTGCGTGAACTCCTGCATCAGTTGAAGCAAATGGTCTTTGCCACGGATTTCCACGCCGACCACCTCCATCAGGATGCGGTCATACAAATCGTCCGGCGCGTACAGATCGATTTCCGCCACGCCTTGCCCCATGTTCAGGCCGCTCAGACCGGCCCGGTCGATGAAGTCGTATTCCATGAAATTGCCGACGACCCGGTCGACATCGCGCAGGCGGCGGATGTCTTTCACCGTGTCGCGGACGGAATTCTCATAATTGCTGCGCAGCCAGTGGTTCTCGTTGAGCACCATCACCCAGCTGGGCAGATTCACGTTGACTTCGTGCACCGGGAACTCGTACAGCACTTCCCGGAGAACGCCGGTTACGTCTTCCTCCGTCATCGTCGCCGCACTAAGCGTGATGACTGGAATATCGTACTTCGCCGCCAGTTCGCCGCGCAGTTGCAGCGTTTCTTCGCTGTTCGGCCGCGTCGAATTGATGACGAGCACAAACGGTTTGCCGACCTCTTTCAGCTCGGCCACGACCCGTTCCTCGGATTCCACGTAGGAATAACGCGGAATGTCGGCGATCGTACCATCCGTCGTGACGACCACGCCTAGCGTGGAGTGTTCTTGAATCACTTTGCGCGTCCCGATCTCCGCCGCTTCCTGGAACGGAATCGGTTCTTCGAACCAAGGCGTAGAGATCATGCGCGGCCCATTTTCATCCTCATAGCCTTTTGCGCCTTCCACGGCGTATCCGACGCAATCGACGAGCCTTACGTTAACCTCCAACCCTTCGGCTACCTTGATTTGCACCGCATTGTTCGGCACGAATTTCGGTTCGGTCGTCATGATCGTTTTGCCGGCGGCGCTTTGCGGAAGTTCATCCACGGCGCGGACCCGGTCCGCTTCGCTTGCGATGTTCGGGAGCACGACCGTTTCCATGAACCGCTTAATAAAGGTCGATTTCCCGGTACGTACCGCTCCGACGACACCCAGATAAATATCGCCTCCGGTACGTTCGGCAATGTCCTTAAAAATGTCCACTTTCTCCAATACCAATGATATCCCCTCCTCAAATTTCGCCGAAGGAAAAATGCCTTGAGAGCATCCGCTTCGTTATTCAACATCTTTTTTGGCTTCACTGCTACGGTAGGAGCGGCAGCCCCTCTTGCCCGTGTCCGCCGCCGCAACCACGTGGAAAGAACCTGAACGAAGCGGCGCTAACTCGTACATGCATTTGGACTAGTAACATCTTATGTACCAGATGCGAGAATATGACGGATAATACCGTCCAAGCCCACTTTTTTTTGCAAAGCCGCTCATTCAACCCGAACAAGGCGGGCACTTAACCGCCATACTCCCATTTGTATGATTCTATTGAAGAAAGTATGACGCTTCCGAGAAAGGCGGTCCGCCGTCCGGGCGCCCACGCCAAAAAAGCCTTCCGGAACTCTCCGAAAGGCCCTGTATTTAGACAGCTATCGAAGCTGCTTCACTCGCTGATTTGCGGCACCGGCGTCCCGTCCACCCAGCGGTACGGCAGCGATTTGACCGGCACGTAATCCGAGCTGTCCGTTAACCGGGTTCGCAAATCCTCATCGTCTAGCGGCGTCTTGCCGGCTTGCTCGATCGCCTGCATGATATCGAAGGCATAATCCGCGTATACATGTCCCGCCGCATCCATGAGGTAAGGGAGCGTCTCTCCGGAATAGACGCTTTGCAGCGCGTAATCCTCGGCCTTCAGGAGCGGCAAATCGACGGTATACAGGCCCGGATAGGTCTCGCCGGCCGCTTGTCCGGGCAGCTCCCCGCCATGGCTCGACTTGTATCCGTCCACCCGGCGCTGTACGTCGTTGACCTTTTGCACCGTACCTAAATCCAGCGCTTTGACGCTAGGATCGGTCTCCTCATCAATCACGAGAAAATAAACGCCGCCGCCTTGCTCGAAGGCCGCCGCCGGGATTTCTTCCAAATAACCCAGCTGCTTCATTTGATTCAAATCGATCCGATATTTTTCATAGCGCGGCGTCTCTTCCCCGGCCGTAACAATCGGCAAAATGCCCTGTTCCTCCTGATAACGTTCCAACGCCCGCTGAATGCGGTCGACGCTTTCCGTATAGGTGGCGGGACGGCCTTGCTGCTGCTCACCGCGGTACAGGCAACCCGTTAATACCGCTATCATACTCGATACGAGTACTAGTAACATGACCGGTCCACGCCAATTGCGTCTCCAAAAAGATAAGCTTACCATCCAATTATCCTCTCGATCTCCCGTTGTACTCACCACAACCCGTCATCGTCCTGCCGTTGCCGCTCCAGCTGCTTACGAATCGCCGCCTTCAGCGGGTCCTCCGGCAGCCGCACTTCGGCCGCCCCGCGGATGTTGGCCTGGCAGGCCAGACGGTAACCCTGGTCCAGCAGAGGTCCCAGCTTACGCCGTTCCGCCGTACTGGGCGGCGATAGCGCCCCTGCCTTGTCCGGGTCTACCAGTACTTTGCACATCAGGCAACCGGCATTCCCGCCGCAGCGGGACGCGATGTGAATTTTCGCTTCGCGCGCCGCTCGCAGAACGCTCGTGCCCGGCCGGACTTTAACCGTCTTTCCATGGGGCAGAAATGTGATATTCCCTTCCACGTCCGCTCCCCTCAAGCCTCGCCGCGATATTCACGCCAAGGCAGGGAAAGAAGCGGCCTGTCGAGCATCTCGGCCATCCTGCCGACTAGATCGGCCGACCACCAATTCCGCTCCAGCAGCCCATACAGCAAAGGCAAATGCCGATCGGGTTCCCGGCGTATGACCTTCGCGATCGACAGGTAGCGGTCCGGCCGGCCGCGCAGCAGATTAAATACAAACTCATGAGCCAGCGGCATCACCGGCAAGGAAATGCCCTCCAGCTCAATCATTTGTGCCGCTCCGGCTAGCAGCTCGTCCACTTCGGTCCGGTATAACGATCCTTGCGCACGCACCTCAAACGCGCCCACCAGTTCGACCGTCACCCCTTCCACGCGGTAATGGCTCAGCAGCGAAGCGTACAGCCCGCTCCGATCGTGGTGCGGCTCGTCCGTCGCACGGTCTTTCAAACGCTCATGCAGCCGGCTGGCAGCCGCTTGATCCGCGTACACGTCAATGTCCCGCGGCGCCGCTTCCAGCGGGACCCCTTGCAGCCACAAACCGCAGCTGCCGCCCAGCAGCCATGCGTCTCCGGCGCCATCGAAGCACGACGCCAGCTTTTTCAAGGCTCCCGTCAATTCGTAATAGATATTGCTTTCCGGTTGTTGCATATTTCTTCCTCTTCTCTATGCTACGTTAGGTTGGCAGCCGCTCAGGTAATCGACACGAGCCCGGTCAAAAACCCCGCCAACATGATGATAAAGGCAAGCAGCGATAAAATCCCTTTGACGACGCCTTTGGTTTTCGTCCGCGCAAACGTAATAAGAAACACGGATATTCCCATGATCAGCACGGCCGCGATCGACAACCACATCTTAGTCATTGCATCCATCGGTTGGTTCTCCTAATTTTTTTGGTTTGATATGATCCATATTATAGCATTTTGTCGCATTTGAGGCTACGCATCAACGCGAAAGGGGGCGCCATCAACCTAAATAAAGCCCTGCAGCATCATCGCCGCAGAGCTTATCGTCAGAAATCCCGCATTATTTCTTGATCATCAATTTCATCAAGGCTTCCATATTTGACGGATTCATGCCGCTTTTTTTCACGGCGCTAACGATTTCCGAAATCGTGCTTTCGCTGACGGGCACTTTCGCCATGGCCGACACTTGCTTGATCAGTTTCCGCAGTTCGGCTTCATTTTGCATCGTTGACGGTTTGACGGTGCTGGCCAGCTTTTTGACCGAACCTTCCGTGATCGATTTGCCCGTTTTTTTGTTGATGGCATTCAGGGCCTCTTTGGATATTTTGCTCACGCTATCGCCTCCTCCGCTGTCCTCTTCAACCAATGTATGAGGAGGCCAATGGAAAGGTGATTTCATCCCGCCAAAACGGGCTATAGAGGTTGTTCAAAAAATCGTCTTTTGATCACGAAGCAGGTCAAGATGTTGATTCGACATCGAATCTTGAATTCAGCCGGGCCTTCCGTTGCTCACGTAGGTTTGCCTACGCTCCGCTACTCATGCCCTAGCTTCATCCAACCTTCTCGGTGCTGAAAAGCCGCTTTTTTGAACCTCCATTTTAAGTGTGCCATTGTTCCCAGGTTTCCAGCGACATCACTTCCATCTCGGTTTTCCGGTCCCGACCCATCAAGGCTTCGACGGCGGTACGCGGGTCCAATCCCTCGAATAATACATGGTAAAGCTGTGCGGCGATCGGCATTTGAACCTGGTATTTCTCCGAAAACGTATGGGCCGCTTTGGTCGTGCGGATCCCCTCTACGACCATCCCCATCGAGCTCAGCACGGTTTCCAGCGGTTTGCCTTCTCCGAGCATATACCCGGCGCGCCAATTGCGGCTATGCCGGCTGGTCGCCGTAACGACCAGGTCGCCGATCCCCGCGAGGCCGGCGAACGTCAGCGGATTAGCCCCCATTTCTACGCCGATCCGGGTAATTTCCGCAAGGCCGCGCGTCAGCAGCGCCGCTTTGGCGTTGTCTCCGTAACCGAGGCCGTCGGACATTCCCGCGCCCAAAGCGATAATGTTCTTCAACGCGCCGGCCAATTCTACCCCAACCATATCGCGGTTGGTATATACCCGGAAGTATGGATTCATGAACAGGTCCTGGGCCAAATCGGCCTGGCTCTCCACCTGGGAAGCGACCACGACCGTCGTGGGGCAGCGTTTGACTACTTCCTCGGCATGGCTTGGGCCGGATAATACGACGATCCGCCCCTCCTCGCAACCCAGTTCCTCGGCGATGACCGTCGAAATCCGTTTCAGGCTTTCGATTTCAAACCCTTTGGTAGCATGCACGACCAGCATATCCTCGTGCCAATAAGGCTTCAAAGCGCGAGCCACATCGCGGACGGCCGACGACGGCGCGACCATAACGACCGCCTTGGCACCGGAGACGGCTGCTTCCAAATCGGTCGTTGCCGTCAAGCGAGGCGACAAGTCGACGCCGGGTAAAAACCGCTCATTCCGGTGCTTCGCGTTAATTTCTTCTTTCTGCGATTCATTACGTGTCCACAAGGCTACTTCCATGTTCTTGTCGGCGAGTACGCTGGCAAGTGCCGTCCCCCAACTCCCCGCCACCAGCACGGCAGCTTTATTAGACAACGCGATCTCCCCCTTTGGAACCCAGCTTGTTTTCCTTACCATGAACGATTTTCACGATATTCGTGCGATGTCTCCAAAAGGCGAAGACGCAGATAATCAGACTCGTCCAGAGATAAGGGCCAAATTCGCCGGAGATCGCCAAAAATATTGGAGTTAATAATACGAATAAGAGTGAACCGAGCGAAACATACCGGGTAAACACGATCGATAAGATCGCGATAATGCCGGCATATAACGCGGGGAAGAAGAAGAGCGTTGCCATCACGCCGATGGTCGTGGCAATCCCTTTCCCTCCGCGGAAGCGGAAATACAGCGGCCAGTTGTGGCCGATGATCGCGGCAATGCCGCAAAGCGCCGCCGTCCATTCAGCCCCGTCTCCCAGCCAGCGACCGATCCATACGGCCGCAATCCCTTTAAGCACATCCAACGCCAGGACCAGGATGGCCGGTCCTTTGCCGAGCACGCGCAGCGTGTTCGTCGCCCCCGCGTTCCCGCTGCCATGCTGGCGAATGTCGATCCCTTTCAACGCCTTCGCCAGCACCACGCTAAAACTAACGGAGCCGAGCAAATAACTAACGATTACAGCAATAACGGGTAAAATCACCTTATTCTCCCCTAACCTTCATCAGACTTACGCCGCGTGAACAGCCGAATCGGCGTTCCTTCAAAATCAAAAGCCGCCCTGATTTTGTTCTCCAAATACCGCTCGTAGGAGAAATGCATCAGCTCAGGATCGTTGACGAAGACCACGATCGTCGGCGGTTTAACCGCAACTTGCGTCACGTAATTGATCCGCAAGCGCCGCCCTTTGTCCGTAGGTGGAGGGTTGATGGCGATGGCGTCGGAGACGACGTCATTCAGCAGATGCGTCTGCACGCGTTTCGTATGCTGGTCCGCCACATGCTGCACGACCGGCAGCAGCTTATGTAGACGCTGCTTCGTTTTAGCCGACAGAAACACGACCGGCGCATAAGTCATAAACAAGAAGTGATCGCGGATTTTTTGCTCGAATTGATGCATCGTTTTATCGTCCTTCTCTACCACGTCCCATTTGTTGACGACAAAAACGGAGGCTTTCCCGGCCTCGTAAGCATATCCGGCGATATGCTTGTCCTGTTCGATGATGCCCTCTTCCCCATTGATCAGCACCAGCACCACATCTGCTCGTTCAATCGCCTTCATCGCGCGCATCACGCTATATTTTTCCGTTGTTTCATAAACTTTGCCGCGTTTGCGCATACCTGCGGTATCGATGAGGACGTAACGCTGTCCGTCCTTCTCGAAAGGAGTGTCGATGGCATCGCGCGTCGTTCCGGCGATATCGCTGACAATGACCCGTTCCTCGCCCAGGATCGCATTGACAAGCGAGGATTTGCCGACGTTCGGACGGCCGATCAAGGCGACGCGGATCACGTCCTCGTCATATTCGTCATCGGCCAGCTCCGGCAAATTGTCCGCGATCGCGTCGAGCAAATCGCCGATACCGGTGCCATGGCTGCCGGAGACGCCGATCGGTTCACCAAAGCCCAGGTTATAGAATTCATAAATGTTGTCGATCCGGCCGATGTTGTCCACCTTATTGACGGCAACGACGATCGGCTTTCCCGATCGATACAGCAGGGTGGCGACCTCTTCGTCCGACGAAGTTACCCCGGCTTTGGCATCGCACATAAAGACGATGACATCGGCCTCTTCGATGGCCAGCTCCGCTTGCATGCGGATCGACTTCAAAATCGGTTCCTCATCATCCAGCTCGATGCCCCCGGTGTCAATAATGCTGAACGGCTTGCCGTTCCATTCCGAGGCACCGTAAATCCGGTCTCGGGTGATCCCTGGCTTATCTTCTACAATCGCCAGCCGATCGCCAATGATGCGGTTAAATATCGTGGACTTGCCCACATTCGGCCGGCCGACGATCGCCACTACGGGCCTTGCCATAGACATACCTCCTAATTCTTAATGTTTCATATATATAATTTGGGCGGTTTTACTTCTCGGTACACCTCAATCATCATAGCAAAAAAACGTTTCCTTGGCTAACCCGTGCGCGGACCTCGGAATCGGCGAGGCAACAACAAAAACGGCGAACCCGCTTCTTCAGGGTCCGCCGATGTTCAAGCCTGCTAAAACCTGCTTATTTCAGTTTGCTGAGCTTGTCGCCGAAACGCTCGCCAAGCGTGATGCTGAGGCCTTGGTTGCTAAGCGACACGTTCGGGTTGTCGCCCAAATCTTCTTTTCTCACGCTGCTGCCTTTGGACGGTTTTTCGCTTTTCGGAGCCGGCGCCGGAGCTTCTTCGGTCTCCTTGATGCTAAGGCTAACCCGTTTTTCCGTCGGGTTGACGTCCAGAACCTTCACTTGTACCGTTTGGCCTTCTTTCAGCACTTCATGCGGAGTACCGATATGCTTATGCGAAATTTGAGAGATATGAACGAGTCCTTCCACGCCAGGGGCGATTTCCACGAATGCTCCGAAATTCACCAGACGCTTCACTTCGCCGCTGACGATATCCCCGGTATGGAATTGCTCGGCAGCGGAATCCCAAGGACCAGGCAAAGCCGCTTTGATACTAAGGCTGATTTTTCCTTTTTCCGGATCGACTTTGAGCACTTTCACTTTCACTTGATCGCCTTCCGACAGGACGTCTGCCGGCTTGTCGACATGGGACCAAGCGATCTCCGAGACGTGAACCAGTCCGTCCACGCCGCCTACGTCAACGAAAGCGCCGAATTGCGTCAAACGCTGAACCGTACCTTCCAGCACTTGACCTTCTTTCAGCTCGCCCATCACTTTCAGCTTGTTCGCCTCGAACTCTTCGTCGAGCACGTCTTTTTGCGAAAGGATGACTTTGTTGTTCTCGCGGTCGATTTCTTTGACTTTAACGCGAAGCGTGCGGCCTTTATAGTCGCTGAAGTCCTCCACGAAATGGCGCTCCACCATCGATGCCGGAATGAAACCGCGAACACCCACGTCGGCTACGATCCCGCCTTTTACGACGTCAGCCACCGTAACTTCGAACGTTTCTCCGCTTTCAAAGCGTTTTTCAAGCTCTTCCCAGGCATTTTCGCTGTCGATCGCGCGTTTGGAAAGCACGAGGCGTTCCTTCTCGTCGTCGATGCTGACCACTTTCGTTTCCACTTCCTGTCCAACCGCAACGGCGTCCGAAGCGTTGTCCAGATGAACCGAGGACAGCTCGCGAATAGGAATAACGCCGTCATATTTATATCCAATGCTTACGTAAGCTTGGTTATCCTCGATTTTGACGATCGTTCCTTTGACGGTGTCCCCTTTTTTCAAGGAAACGATTTGCTCCATCTCATCCTGGTTTGTTACTTCCGCAGCTTCCTGAACATTTTTTGTTTCTTCCGACATGTCAATAACCTCCTCAATTCAAAAACCCATTTATTTAAACCCGCTCTTAAGGTTGTTCAAAAAGCCGACTTCATGAACATCCGCTTAAAGCGAGGTTCAAAACTTACCTCTAAAATATAGCTTTCCAAATGCCCCCTGCCTTCATGCATACGCGATTTCGAAGTCGCAAGGAGTTACTTATTCTTCAGTTCGGCAATGCTGGCCATGATCTTCTCGGTCGCCAGTTCGGCCGCATTCGGGCCACCGCTTTCCTTGAATTCGGTCAGATCCACCGGAGGGCCATAAACCACACGCGTTTTTCCGAACAATTTATAATTGCCGATGATCGCTACCGGTATGACCGCGGCATCGCTTCGCAACGCAAATGTGGCTGCGCCTTTCTTGCCAATCGAACCGTCCTCGCCTTTCGATCGCGTGCCTTCGGGAAAAATGCCCATGACGTGACCGCTCCGAAGCAAGGTCAACGAAGTTTTGATCGATTCCTTGCTGACTCCGCCCCGTTTGACCGGAAAAGCGCCCAACTCTTTAATGAGCCAGCCGAAGCCGACGATATCGAACAGCTCTTTCTTGGCCATAAAATGCACTTTCCGTTTCAGCAAAATGCCGATCGTAGGAGGGTCGAAGACGCTGATGTGGTTGGAGCATAGCAACACGCCGCCTTCCGGCGGGATATGCTCCAGGCCGCTTGCCTTCAGGCGAAACAGCAGCTTGTAAAGAAATCGGAGCACACTGCGACAAAAATTGTAAATCATCTTTGGTCAACTCTCACTTCCATAGGTTCTGCACAAAGAGACGATATGATCGGCTACCTCATCCAAGGACATTTCCGTCGTATCGAGCAGCGTTGCGTCGTCCGCCTGACGAAGAGGCGATACTTCCCGTTCCTGGTCAAGACGATCGCGCTCTGCAATGGATCGCACAAGCTCTTCGAACGAAATATCGCGTTGTTCCTTCATTTCCTTGTATCGGCGGCGCGCCCGTTCTTCGACGCTTGCGGTCATGAACACTTTAACTTCAGCATCGGGCAAAACCGTGGTGCCGATATCGCGTCCATCCATCACAACGCCCTTGCGCAAAGCCATTTGCCGCTGCAGAGAGACAAGCCTGCCTCGCAGCCCCTCGATTTGCGCATATCGGGACACCTGGGCATTTACGGCTAGGGAACGGATCTCCTCCGTGACATCCTGACCGTTCACTCTGACCTCTTGCCCCTGATCGCCAGGTAATAATTCAATTTCCAGATCCGGTACGATTTGCATCACTTTGTCCACTTCGTCCGGTCCGATGCCCTTCTGCAGAAAATACCATGTTGCCGCCCGGTACATGGCCCCGGTGTCTACGTAGATATATGATAATCTACCGGCAACCATCCGGGCTATCGTACTTTTCCCCGCCCCAGCAGGACCGTCGATCGCAATGTTGATTTTGTCATGGGATGTAGACGCCTTGCTTGCCAAAGGGGTATTCCTCCTCAAAACACGTCCTCAAGAAAAAAGCAGGCATTGCCTGCGACGTGAAAATTATACCACAGATAGCAAAGGGATGCAAAAAAATCGCGATAAGTACGCCCTCCATAAGCTATAGCCGATTAATTGCGGTTCTCCCTATGGATCGGCATGCCTTCATACTTATCCGCCGAAGCGAGATACTGCCGCAGCGCCGGGATCCGCAATAAAGCCTGGAACAGAAACAGAGCGATCAGGAGGAATATCAGCGTCCGCTTCAGCCACTTCTCTGTCGCTCTGGAAAACTGTAGAAACAACGCCGTAAAGGCCTCATCGTCATTGGAGCGCCGCACCTTTCATCCCTCCTTGCCAATCATCGTGCTGCAAAGTATAGTTTATCCATTTTGGCGGGTCGGGAATCCTTGTTAAGGTATAGTTCAACGGTTTTTGAAATCAAACTGGCGTTCGAAGCAAAACCGGATCAGCTTCTGCCGCTCCAAATCGGAGATGCTGACGAATTTGAGCATAACCATCTTACGGCCGCTTTCCAGCTTTTTCGTGCGGACGACCTCGGCTTCGAAGGGCACGTGGTCGATCGAGCCGTTCTTGAAAGGAATCAGCAGCCAGCAGAACAGCAGGTCGCCTTGTACAAGATTGTATTCGCTGTTGCAGATGAAAGACACGCCGCCCCCGCCTACATCTTCCGTATAGGTAACGAATTGCGTATTACCCTTCATCTTGACGGCGATTTCCAGTTCGGCAACGACGCGCAAAAAATGACGCCGCTGGATTTTGGTGATCGTTTCCGGCTCGGGTTTCCGAATACGTACCAATTGGACGACATCATCGGCAAATCCCAGCACATATGTATTGAAATAGTTTTTCACTCCGGCATCACTCAAAAAGTAAACGGATAGCTCATCTCCGATGTACAACTTCTTGATGCGCCCGCTTCCGCTCTCGATCGGAACCTCGATCAGGAACGATTCTTCTTCCATGTCCGCGATCCGCGATTTACATTCCTTGTCCGCATCCGATTTCTCCGCCGATGCGACTTGGATGTATACGAGATCGTTCACTTTAGGAAACAAGTTCCCCACCGTCCTATTTTAAATAGTTGCTTACTACCTAAGTATAGCACGGCTCAAAGCATCGCGGCGCGAAAAAAAGGAACGTTCCGTCAATGGCGGAACGTTCCGTCAGGTTTGCGCTAACTAAGATTGCACGGCTTTCTGTTTATTGTTGCGGATTTCCTCCACGATTTCTTCGTTGCCGTTCTCCGCGTTAATATAGATCCGGTACTGGGAACCGTTGATTCCTCCGCCGAATTCGTAGGTCAATACCTTCTCCGACTGTTCATTTTCGATCCATGCCAGCCGGTGGTATTTCTCCTTGTACTCCGGATTCAAAAATTTGCGTGCTTGCTGCAGCGTCAGCTTGGGTTTATTGATCTTCTCCCGGTTTTCGCGCTCGTACACGTAATCGCTGGCTTGCAGCCCAGTAACCTGACCGTTGTCCAAAGCAACGCGAAGCGTGACTTTCTCGGGATAAATGAGTACATCCCCCTGTTTGCTGACATAAGTGAAATTGCCCTCATTATCGAATTCGTCATAGGAAACCGCGGCAAGCCCTTTGTATCCCTTGTCTTCCAAAAATTCGTCGGCGCGAGCTCTTGCGGTATTCGCATCCACGGCCTTGGGGCCGATCTCTCGGTTATAAGAATAGGAGATCAAATGTCCGCCGTTCCGTGTAAAATCAAGCGTCCAAGCTTCGCCGTTCCGTCCGTTCTTCACGTTTGCCGTATACGACGCCCATTCCGTCCCTTTACCGTTCTCGACGACCTGAATCGCGGCAACGTCCTGAATTCCGGTGAACTCCGCCGTCTTCTTCTTAATGTCCTGGACGGTGATCGGTTTTCCGCCAAGCTTTTTGACCGAACGTTTATTGTACATGCTGGAGATGGATGGACCCCAATCGAGTTCCGGATATTCGCCGACTTTTTTGTCCACGGTTTTGAAGCCGTCGATGATCGTATTGTCCCGCGGTTCCTTTTCGCTGGCCAGCGCCGTTTCTACGTCCATCCAGCGAAGCCGGTTGGCGATAACCTTGTTTTGCACCCCTTGCAAATCCTCGGAAATCTGCGCCGAACTCTTGTACAGTTCCTTCAAGTTTTTGAGTTCGCCGTCGTTTAGCGGCTGCTTGGTCAAATCACGAACCGCGGTCTGGTAAGAGAACTTCGCGATCCTCGACAGGAACTCCTCGGTTTTATTAAAAGGCAACAGCGTTAACGGAAGCTGATTGATTTCATTTTGCGCTTCGCTCGTAATGCGCCAAACGTTAACCAGTCCTTTGCGCTGCGCTCCGGTGGAAGCCGAATTTACCGCAAGGGTATTGCCCAATTCCGTGTGCAGTTTGTCAACATGGTAGGACAAATCGTGAAAAGCCCGTTGATACTGGTTTTCCGCTTTGATCAGGATTGAATTTTTCTCTTGGTTCTCCTGATAACCCCACACCAGAGCACCGATTAACAGAACCGCCGTCACCGGGAATAATATCGCACTTAAACGTTTATACATTGGGCTTATACTCTCTCCCTTCTTCAACTAAGTTGGCATTAGTGTGACATGAAGGAAGGAACTTTATGCATAAGAATAGGTAGTTCAAAAAAGTCATCTTTGGATCACGAAGCATATGAACGGAAGCGAATTCGGCATCGAATCTTGAATTCAGCCGGGACTTCCGTTGCTCGCGTAGATCTGTCTACGCTCCGCTACTCACCCCCTAGCTTCATCCAACCTTCTCGGTGCTCCAAACCTAACTTTTTGAACCTTCATTGAAACGGTAGTTCAAAAAAGTCATCTTTGGATCACGAAGCATATGAACGGAAGCGAATTCGGCATCGAATCTTGAATTCAGCCGGGACTTCCGTTGCTCGCGTAGATCTGTCTACGCTCCGCTACTCACCCCCTAGCTTCATCCAACCTTCTCGGTGCTCCAAACCTAACTTTTTGAACCTTCATTGAAACGGTAGTTCAAAAAAGTCATCTTTGGATCACGAAGCCGCTTATTTTAATGAAGCGCTTCTTCTTCGATTTCAAATTCGTGCTGGTTGTTGCATAGGCATTGCTTAAACCCGGTTTCAATATGCCCGCGTTCTTTTTTGCCCCGCAACACAAACCGTTCCCCGCAGGATTTGCAGGTGATCTTGACTTTAACGCGCACGAAAAAGGCACCCCTTTCCAGTTTCGCGGCTGCCGTACTGCAGCCATGAAAATCACTAGAATCAGGATGCCCTATTCGGATGCGAATTAATCTTGCCCTTTCGCCCCCGTCAATCGGAACGGCGAACGATCGTTGGCCCGGTACATCTTGCCGATCCCTCCGTACCACAGGAAGGCCATCAGCGGAACGATGAACCAGATCCAGTATTGGGTCGTGTTGTTTAAGATCCAATCGTAGACCCCGTGCCAGAATAACGGAAACAACAGCGAAAACAACAAGAACTTCCGGCTTCGCCAACCGGTTGAAAACTTGGCCCGGCCCAGATAATAGCCCATCATGACGCCAAACATCGCATGCCCGGAAACGGGGAGCAAAGCCCGCATCAGCAAGGTGCCGATGGAGGCATGGCTGGCAAAAGCGTAAAGGACATTCTCTACCGTGGCAAATCCTAGCGAAACCGCCGCTGCATACAAAATACCGTCATACGGTTCGTCAAACTCCGTGTGATTGTATATCATATGAAACAGCACAAACCATTTCAGCACTTCCTCCACGCCAGCCGATATGCCGAATGCCGTTATCAGCGGCCCTTCGCCTAACCAAAGCGTCAATCCGCGTTGAATAATCATCACGGGCAGCACAATCAGGAAGCCCAGCAGAAACACCTTAAAGACCATATGCAGCGGTTCGGAATCATACTTGTCCTTGAGATAAAAATAGGTTAACAGAGCAATACCGGGAGCTACCGCTGCACTTGCAATCGAGAAAAAGAGCAACGGTTATCCCCCCTTATCACCGCTCGCTGTTCCTTGTCTCTCATATCGAATCAAAACCATGCCTTCTTCCGAGACGAAAATCAATCCTGGCGTTTGAAATGAATGCAAATCGTATCCACCGCATTCTCGGCCATGACCAAATTCCCATACTCTTCCAGCATCGCTGTAGTTACCGAAGTTGCTTCGCCAAACTCAGCCAATACCGCAATCAAAGCAGGGTGTTTCCCCTCCTCCAATTCTTCCGGTTCCAGCTGAAGAACCCATTTCCCATTATATTTATACAATCTTCCGGCATGTTGAAGCATGGGTTGAAGGACGTGCGCCGCTTCGATCAGATTCTCGAAATCGTCAAACGAATACAGGATCGTATCCGTTTGTTCCAGCGTCACTTCCATCTCATATACCTCTTCCGGCAGTTCATCCTCATATGGCGATCCGATCCCGTGATGATGGTGATCGTATTTACCGCGCGTTACGATGACGACCATTCCTTGAGCAGGAAGGGCGAACACTTCCACAGCCAGAGGTCCGGTGGCGTCAAAGCCCACTTCATTATAAGCCTGGTCCATCATTTCGGTGAACAGGTCGTGGACTTTGGGAATTTCCTGCCACATGTCCTCTTTCTGAATACCGCGTTCGCTTAAATCGTCAAACGTGAGGAAAATCCGTATCTTATCCTGGCCAAGTCTTTCTATCTTCATACAGGATCCTCCTCTCTCTATGCCGTGTGATAACAGATTATGAAACCTGTCGTAATGTGTGCTGGAAATGGTTCTTTGTAAGTATGTTATCATTTATTTTCCCTAAATGCACGTAATAAAATAGACAAAAAAGAATCATTTTCAGTCACCCTGCAAGGGGGCAGAAAATGATTCTATAAATGGTATTCTATTACAATCCAGGTATAGCCGTATTCGTTTCTTTCAGGATGGCTTCAACTTCGCGCCGCACATCCGCATTGCCTTTGATAAAATCCGTCAGTTGCTTCAAATTGTATTCCTTCGAATGATTCGAATGGGTCTGAGATACCGGACTGGGATACACCTGGGCGTCTGCCCCTGTAGCCTTTGCCGCTGCCGAGGATGAAGTGTGCTCCGTCTTCAACGCTTCGGAAATATCCCCGTCTTTGCCTTCATGGCGCGTTGAGGTCAATCCGGCGAATTTCAATGCCGTGCCTGCCCCGTTCATCGCCGACATAATCCCTTGCTTGCGGCGCGAAGCCCAGATCGCCGCAAAGGCCCCCACCAACACTCCGCCTAAAAATGAGGAAGATTTCACCCAAAAAACCTCCTTAGATATGTTAAAATCGACTATAGTGTTCGCGTTTTGCAACAAACTCATGCGGCATAAATACAGGAAAGCGAGATGACCCCGTTGCTCCACAAGAAACTCCTGCTCACAGCCGCCGCTTGTCTTATTCTTAGCTCATGCGGCCAATCCGATTCAACTTCCGACCCAGCCAATGCCAACCCAACGGCTCCAAACCAGACGGAGGCTAACATCAACGTCGACGATTCCGGCGAAGCTTCTCAAGGCAACGCAGGAACAGGAGCAAATACAACCGGAAGCAATGCGCAGCAAGCCCCTGGGAATGCGGCGACGAGCGGCAGCACAACGCTCACCGGAGAAGATCTCCCCGCTCCGGAACCGGAACCGCAGCTGCTGTACCATATCAACAAAGCGTACAATGTCGTCCCCAACGATGAAGCCGCCGACAAAAAAGTCGTCCTGCTCACGTTCGACGACGGGCCGAAAGAAAAGAAAATGATCGACGGACTTATCGACACCTTGGACAAACATGAGGCCAAGGCGATCTTTTTCGTGAACGGCTACCGGGTTAAGGAACACCCCGAATTACTTCAACTGATCGCGGACCGCGGACAAATCCTCGGCAACCACAGCTGGGATCACATCGATCTGAAGAAAGAATCGGCCGAAAGCATGCGCAAGCAAATCGAAGACGTACAGGCGATCGTCAAGGAGACCACCGGGGAAGCCCCGCGTTTCTTCCGCCCGCCGTTCGGTTCCGGAAACGATACGACCCATCAAATCGCCGACGAAAACGGTTTGATCTATATGACCTGGTCCAACGGTTCCCTGGATTGGGACAGCAAAAACAAAAACAAACCGGAGGCCGTTATCGCCAACGTCCTCGAGCAACTGCATGCCGGCAGCAATATATTGATGCATGAGCTTCCCTGGACCGTGGAGGCCCTCGACGAACTGCTGACCAAGCTGGAGGAGAAGGGGTACGGCTTTGTCGATCCGCGCAGCATCGGCCCGGCTCCGGCGGTCGCCGGAAACGGGACATCGAAGTAAGCGGAGGATTCGCCTTACGTTCGCTGCGCAAAGAAAACCGTCGGGACGATGTCCCGACGGTTTTCTTATAATCCATGGTTCTTGCCCCAAGGCGAATCGCTTACGCCCCACCATAACAGATAAATTAAAATGATCACGAAAATATACAGGAGCGAGTTATAGAACCATCTAGTCATTTTGAGTCTTTGCGACGGAAATAGCTCTTTGCGCGTAGGGAGAGTATCGAGTTCATCTTCCGTTCCTGCGCTAGCTAACAGGTCCATGGCAAGCAGCGGGGAGCTTAAGCCTTCGTCCGGCTTCGGCTCAGCTAAGCTTTCCGGCAGTCCGCTTTCCCGGCCCGATGGGATCGAAGGGGTTCGCACCGGTTCCTTCAGTTTGGCCAAAGCCGCGACGGCGGCAGATTCATAAGTTTTCTCCGGCTGGCTCGCCGGCTTCTTCTGAACCTTTTGTACCGAAGAGGCTTGTGTATGATTGCCGGTATTGAGGTTTCGAGGTATGAGCAGCCTAACCAGCGTCTCGTCGCCGATAGGAGCCTTCTCCCTTCCCCTTAATTGCGGCGATGCGGAACCACCCGGATACGGCTCAGGCTCTTCCGTCATCTCCTTTCGCGGCATTACGTCCGGGGCGGCAAGCTTGCCCCCAGCCGAAACGGCGCCGTCGCGGGGCTCCGTGTCTGGCATGGGCTGCACCTGCGTATCCCCGGTTGATGACCCGTGGTTTATTTGTTTGATTCTGTTGCGGTGACCGTACCGGTCCAATCGGCTTAAGTGTTCCTTCATGACTCCCTCCGAAATTTAATCACGAGTCCCGATACCAAGTCGATCAGGAAGTGACACAGGATCGGCGCCCAAAGCGTTCCCGTCTGGATATAAATAAAACCAAGTCCGTAGCTGCTTGCGAACACCCATCCGGTGGGAATCCAGTGCCGAAGGTAGCGGACATGGATCGCCGCAAAGATGATGCTCGTCCAGTAAGGCCCGATTCCATGCTGAATCGCTCCCCGAAAAAGGAGTTCCTCGCAAACCGCCACGATCGCCGAAATGACGACGATATGCCATATCGGGCGCCCTTGGAACAACAGCGCATTAATGCCTCCATCATCCATGCTATCTTCCGAAATGAAACGGGAAAGCAGCATATCCGCCCCGAACATAACCGCCGCCAAACCTGCTCCCCAATACAGAAAATCGATTTGCTCCGGCAGATCGAACAGATTCAGCGGATTTCTTTTCTGAAAAAACAGGATAACCAAACCGATAAATAAAGTAAGTCCCTGCGTCAAATATAAATTGATAAGCAGTAAACGATCATTAAGCTGACCGGGGTCGACTTTTTGGATTTTCACATCGCGAAATTTGAATTTTTTCATAGTTTTTGTCAAACCCTGTCCTTTATTATTATTCTATCTCAAGTAAATCAAAATGGTAAGGAGCATCATTATGATCCGTAAAAGCAAATTCGAAATGTTGTTTGTACTAGGCTTCCTCCTCATGTTGATTATCGCGTTCGGCACCTTTTTTCTCGGACTGAATATCGGCATCGAGAAAACCGAAGCGAAATATGCATATCTAAAAGTTGATCCGCCGGAGAAGGAAACATCCGCTTCCTATCAGCAACAAGATTTGGTCACGTTTTATTACGTCGTGTTCCAACCTTATCAGCAGTTCAAGGAGGACTATCTCGCCTTGATTGAAGAGATGTCGCGCAGCGATTCGAAATCCGAGTCCAACGACGCGCTGAAGCAAATCAGGGAGAAGGCCGGCTCGCATTACGAACAAATCGCCGCTCAATCCATTACCGCCTCCTCGCCCCTGCTGAAAGAGGCCCAAACCGATTATATAAAAAGCCTGAAACTGTTCGGGGAGAGCATCGATGAAGCCAAAGCCAAGGCAGGAAGCAAAAAAGGAGCCGACCTGGCGACGGCCTTGTCGCAAAACGAATTTACCGAAAACGCCAAAAACTACGCCTTGCAGGCACAAAAAAAATACTTCTCCTCCATCCTCAAATGGACGGCGAAAACCAACAGTGGCATCCCGGCCGAATTTACTTTTCAGGATAACCTCGGCATCAAGGAATGGTCCGGCTATTCGCTTGCCGTCAAGAATAAGGCGGTCACCGATTTGATGGTGAAAGACAACATATATGTAACCTATCTGCCGCAGGATCTTACCGCCAAAATCGATCAGATGATCGAAAGCGGCAAAGCCGAGGTACTCCAGCTTAATTCAGTCGCTTCCATTGTAAAAGTTCTCACAGAAACGGAAGCTGTCAAAAATAAGGAATTTACCAAATGGAAATCGACCTATTATGGCTCCGAGTCCCTGCCCGAGCTGCCGTTTTTCATGGAAAACTAACGAAGAAAAAAAGGGCGGTTTCCACGCCAGGACAAGACCATTTTCGACATTAGTAAAATCATAACCAAAATCAGGGGCGGATTCAAGCGCGCCACGATGTACCCGAGATCGCTCGGGCTTCCGTCTTCATCCGCAGGTTTGGTGTTGACACCTTGCCAAGACCGTGTTACATTATGAAAAATTACATCTGATGAAACACGTCGAAGGAAAAAAGCGTTCGGAAAGTTTCCAGAGAGCCGGTGGTGCTGCAAACCGGTAGCGGAACGATCGCTTTAGCGCTCCTGAGTTACTGCGTTGAACCCACAGTAGGCGCAGTCGGTGAACTCCGTTATCGTTCTGTCAGCAATGACAACTGAGGCTGCTTCTGCGAAGGCGCAGCGAATTAGGGTGGTACCACGAACAACTCTCGTCCCTTACTACGGAAGTAGTATGCGGATCGGGGGTTTTTTTGTTGCCTTCCGCCCCATGACGTGACGGAAGGAATCGTGATTTCGCTGCCCCGGTTCACCTTTGCCCTTTTGTGCAGTATAACGGTAACGAGACAAAGCGACATAGTCAGAATCATCGTAAGCTGATGTTTCCGAAGAGGTTTTGCATGCAGAACTTCAAGGAAGCCTTGCTATAAACAAACTTTTAGGAGGGTCAAAAATCATGTTTAAAGTGTTAGTATCGGATCCGATCAGCGATCTGGGGATTCAGCAGCTGATGGACGCAGCCGACGTTGAGGTCGATAAGAAACCGGGTCTCAGCGAAGACGAGTTGGTGCAGATCATTCCGCAGTACGACGGTCTCTTGGTCCGCAGCCAAACGAAAGTAACCGAAAAGATCATGGAAGCCGCGACCCGCTTGAAAGTTATCGGCCGCGCCGGCGTGGGGGTCGACAATATCAACCTGGAGGCCGCCACCAAACGCGGAATCATCGTTATCAACGCCCCGGACGGTAATACGATCACGACTTGCGAGCATGCGTTTGCGATGATGATGGCGCTGGCCCGCCATATTCCCCAAGCCTATGCAAAAACGATCAATGGCGAATGGGACCGCAAATTCCTCGGCGTCGAGCTGCGCAACAAAACGCTGGGCGTGCTCGGCATGGGCCGGATCGGCAGTGAAGTAGCCAAGCGGGCCAAGGCGTTCGGCATGGACATTCTCGGATACGACCCGTTCCTGACCGAAGACCGGGCCGAAAAGCTGGGCGTGAAGCTGGCCAGCGTGGACGACATCGTCAGAAACGCCGATTTCATTACCGTTCATACGCCGCTCACGCCGGAAACGAAGCATATGATCGCCCGCCCGCAATTCGAAGTGATGAAAAAAGGGATGCGTATCATCAACTGCGCCCGCGGCGGCGTAGTGGACGAAATGGCGTTGGTTGAAGCGATCGGCCAAGGAATCGTTGCGGGAGCTGCCTTCGACGTGTTCGAGAAGGAACCGCCGGAAGTGGATCATCCTTTCTTGAATCATCCGAAGATCATCGTGACCCCGCATTTGGGCGCATCCACCGTGGAAGCCCAGGAGAACGTGGCCATCGACGTTTCCGAGCAAGTACTGCATATCCTGCGCAACGAACCGTTCAAGAATGCCGTGAACATGCCTCCGGTGGCGCCTAGCGTCATGAACAAGCTGCAACCTTACTTCGAGCTTGGCGAGAAAATCGGGGTATTCCTGTCCCAACTGAATAATCAGGCCGTGAAGGAAATCCATGTCGATTATGCCGGCGATCTCGCGGAAGTGGATACGCAGCCGCTGACGCGTTATATCATCAAAGGGGTGCTGTCCCGCCATTTTGGCGCTGACGTCAATATCGTCAATTCGATGCACCTGGCCAAGGTCCGCGACATTAACGTCGTCGTCTCGCAAGCTTCGGCAACGAAGGGTTTCACCAACTTGATCACCGTGTCCCTCAAGACGCAGGACGGTGCCGAACGCCGCATTGCCGGCACGCTGCTGAACGGATACGGCGCACGGATCGTGCAGATCGACAAATTCCCGGTGGACGTAGCGCCGGAAGGACATCTGATCTTCGTTTCGCATAACGACAAGCCGGGGATTATCGGAAGCGTCGGCACCCTGCTCGGCAAAAACGACGTCAACATCGCCTCCATGCAGGTGGGACGGAAGCTGGTCGGCGGTGAAGCGATCATGGTGCTGACCGTGGACAAAGCCGTACCGAAGGAAGTGCTGGATGAGCTGACGAAACTTCCTGAGCTGAATAAAGCTTTGCAAATCATTTTTGCCTAATCAAACGACCCCCATCATAAAGGGCTGCCCGATCAGGCCCGGCCATGCGCCGGTCCGGTCGGGCAGCCCTTTTGCACGGTGCTTTCGGCTCCGGAGCAATGTTCCACGATGAACAAGATTAATCTGCGGCATTCAACAAAAAAACATCCTTCTTGCGAAGGATGTTTGTACTTTATACCGATTATTGCCCCTTTTCGACAGGGAGAACAAGATGAAAGGCAGCGCCTTTACCGATCTCGCTTTCAACCCTGATCGTTCCTTGATGAGCGTCGACAATGTTCTTGACGATCGAAAGCCCCAGTCCCGTGCCGCCGGTTTCGCCGCGCACGCGGGCTTTATCGGCTTTATAGAACCGCTCGAAGACAAAGCTCAGGTCGTCGCTTGGAATGCCGACGCCGCTATCCTCAATCGAGGCGTGAAGCTCAGTTCCCTGGGCGCCTTGCTCGATTCCTGCTTTCACCTTGACTTCCCCGCCTTCCGGCGTATGCCGGAACGCATTATCCAGCAGATTGGTCAGCACCTGCTCCAGCCGATCTTCATCGGCTGTTAGCTTAAGGGGACCTTCTCCCAGCTCCAGCTTGAGTTCGACGCCGTTCTCTTTGGCCCGCACCAGGAACTTGCGATACACCCGCTCGGCCAGATCGCGAAAATCGAGTTCGCGCATGGCCATATCCGTGTGCCCTGCTTCCATGCGGGCGAGGTCCAGCAGATCGCGCACGAGCCGGCCCATCCGCAGCGACTCATCGTATATGACCTGGGCAAGTTCCGCGCTTTCCTCCGGCGAGGAGGCCATCCCGTCCAGCAGTGCTTCGCTATACCCTTGCATCATCGACAGCGGGGTACGGATTTCATGCGAGACGTTGGCCACGAAATCGCGGCGCATTTTCTCGAGGCGGACCTCTTCGGTCACGTCGCGCAGCACGGCAACCGCTCCGCGAATTTCTCCGTCCGAGGAGAGCGGTGCCATATGCACGGACCACACGCCTTTCATGACGTGCACGTTCATCTTCTGATCGCCCACTTGGTCCAGCACGCCCCGGAACATCGGCAGCAGCGGCTGCGGAACGAATTTCCCCTCGCTGCCGTCAGCGCCCTGCTCCTCGGCCTCTTGTTCCGGCAGATCCGCCCACATTTGCAGAATGAGATCGCCCGGCGGGTTGGTCAAAATGACGTACCCTTCCCGATCCAGCGTAATCACCGCATCGTTCATGCTGCGCAGGACGCTGGATAGATGCTCCTTCTCGTGCTTCAGGCTGCGGATCGTATTCTCCAGCTCCTCGGCCATGTGGTTAAACGTGATCGCCAGTTCGCCGATCTCGTCGCTGGTGCGCAGCGACAGACGCGTATCGTATTTTCCCTTCCGCACCGAATCCGTGGCTTTGATCAGTTGCTGCATCGGCTGCGTGATCTTGGTGAACAAAAACAACGCGAAGAAGGTGGTCAGAGAAAATCCGATCATGGAGACGATCACGAATAATCGCTTGACCGCCCCCGAATTCGTGAAATTCGTATCGATATACGGCAGCAGGAATAAACCCATCAGCATCAGGACGCAGGCCACCAGGCATATGATCGTAATCCACAGCTTACCGACGAGCGTTCTCCAGAAGTTCACGTTACTTCGAAACCTCCAGCTTATAGCCCACGCCCCAAACGGTCGTGATCATCGCCGCCGATTCCGGGGATACCTTGTTCAGCTTCTCGCGCAGCCGCTTCACATGGGTATCCACCGTCCGCAAATCGCCGAAAAACTCGTAATTCCATACGTCTTTGAGCAGTTCCTCACGAGAGAACACTTTATCCGGAGACACCGCCAAATAATGCAAAAGCTCATATTCCTTCGGGGTCAAGCTGACCTCCTGACCGCTTGCCGTCACCCGGTGGGCATCATGCTCGATAACGAGATGAGGGAATACGATGTTGTTGCTGGTGCCGCTTTCTTTGGTCAAATAGGCTGTTGCCGAAGCACGGCGCATAATCGCTTTCACCCGGTAAATGACTTCCCGTGGGCTAAACGGCTTGACGACGTAATCGTCGGCCCCGACCTCAAAGCCTTGAACGCGGTTAATTTCCTCGCCCTTTGCCGTCAGCATCAGAACCGGGGTGGCTTTGACTTGTCTTAACCGGTTACAGACCTCGACGCCGTCGATGCCCGGCAGCATGACGTCGAGCAATATCAACCCGTAGTCGCCGGCCGTCGCTTTTTTCAAAGCGGTTTCCCCGTCTTCGGCTTCATCGATTTCGTAACCCTCTTTTTCCAAGTACATTTTCAGCAGCCGGCGGATCCGCTCCTCATCATCGACTACCAGAATGCGGTTTGCTTGATCTGACATTAACAACAACCCCTTCATCATCTTACCCAAACACTTGAGCAGTCCATATGTTTTGTGGCTTTTAATCGGTACCCGCATAGGAGTGCAAACCGGCAATAATCAAGTTCACCCCTACGAGCGTAAACATCACTACCAGAAACCCCAATACGGCAAGCCACGAGGCCTGGCGGCCCTGAAATCCCCGCGATAAGCGAAGATGAAGATAAGCACTGTAGAACAGCCAGGTAATCAATGCCCAAACCTCTTTCGGATCCCAGCCCCAGAATCTGCCCCACGCCTGCTGCGCCCAAATCATGGCAAACACCAACGCGCCCAGCGTAAAAATCGGGAAGCCGATGGCAATGGCCCGGTAGCTGATCTCGTCCAAATCGTCCGGATCAATCCCCTTTAATGCCGGTGCCAGCGCTTCGCCCAGCCGTTTGCGAAGGATGAGCCGGAGCAGCAAATATAACACAATACCTGTTAGTATTGCCCAAATCACCGTATTCAGTTTACGGCCGGCATTCTCCCCGTTCATCCAGGACGGCACCTCGAATAGAGGCTTCGACATTCCCAAAAACGGCGTGGCCTGTTGGAGCTCGCTTTGATGCGGTCCCACGATTGGCGGGAGTTTATAAACTTCTTTATCCTCTATTGTACTATCTTGCTCTACTTGGCTGTCAATCGTTGTCTGATTTTGTACGAATACCGCTTCATATCCGGCTGCCCGGAATGCGAAAACGGAAACAATGAAGCCCACTACTATAATAATAGAAAAAAGCGTAAATTCAACCCATCTTTTTTGCTTGAGGGCCGATTTGTCGGAACCGCCGAAGTCCACGGAGCGCAGCAGGTACATCAGCCCGGCGATAAAACCGACGGCGAAGAAGGATTCTCCGGTCGCCGCGAGCGTGACGTGAATGTACAGCCAGATCGAGCGGAGCGAAGGAATGAGCGGCTGTACATCCTGCGGAAATACGGCGGCATAAGCCATAATGATGATCGCTAAAGGGAGCGCAAACATCCCTAGCAAAATTTTTCGATAGATTAAAAAAACGATGGTGAAGGCGATCATGATCATCATCGATAAAAACGTCATGAACTCGTACATGTTGCTGACCGGCACGTGCCCGCTGTAGGCCCAGCGGGTACCGCAATACACCAGATGCGACAGCAATCCGAGCGACGACGTGGCGAACGAGATGCGCCCCCACTTCCGTTCATGCCGCCGAGGATCGCGGTTTCTCCACGTTTTTCCGGTTACGGCGACGACATAAAAGATAAAGGCCGCGCAATAAAGCAAAAAAGCGATCATAAATGCGGATCTGCTGATCTCCAAAAAATTCATGGACGTTTCCCCCTGTTTTCCAATGACTTCTCATCCGCTTCCACGCCCATCGCTTGCAGGAACGCGGAAACCTCGCGGCGCATCCCGAACCAGTTCTTCGTCGTATGTCCGCCCAGCGTCAGCTTGCCTGCGTCGACGCGCAGCCATATTCGGCGATGCTGCCAGTAAAATCCCAGAATCAACCCAAGCATCACGATGCCAAGCCCCAGCCAAACGAACGGCATGGCCCGGTCGACGCGGATGTTCAAATAACTGGACGCTTCAATAAAGTCCACGTCCTCCATCCCGAGCACATCGAGATTGAGCTTCTTTTGCAAGCCGCCCAGCTGTTGATTAATGGCATCCTGCTGGAAGCGGTCCTTATCGATCTGTTTGGGGAAATAAAGGTACTGCATCCCCTCTTCGGGCAAGTCGGGTCCTTTGACCAGGAACAAAAAGGCAGGCGCGTTGGGTTCCCCGGAAATGGAGACCGGCTGCCCCTGGTCGTTCAAAGCAAAATCCATGTATTTATTTTGCAGCGAGAGCGTATACGGTCCCGCCTTGAACTCGCGCTGCGGATTCTCCATGTCCAGCTTGAATTTCCCGTAAGCTTCGCCGGTTACTGCATCGACCAGCGCGGGCTGCACCGAGCGCAGTTTCGGCGTCAAGTCGAAGTCGAACTGATAGGCCATAAGCCCTTTATAGCTGAGGGGATCATTGACCCGGATCGCGTGGCGCTGCACCTCTTTCAGCTGCGGTTCTTTGGAAGGATCATCGCAATCCGCGGTGCATTCGTACAGCACGGCTTTGGTCTCATAGAGCTTCGGAACCACCTTGCCGGTGCCCTTAAAATCGTCGGACATCTCATCCTCGCCGTAATACTCCACCGTAAACTTCTCGTTCTTCAAATAAAGGTCCGTATCCGGGATCCGCGTGGTCTCCCCTTCCGGAAACCAATAATGTTTGTCCATATGCAGCCCCGGTAAACCGCGGAACAGGACGGCCAACAGGAAAATGATCAGCCCGATGTGGATGACGTAAGGCCCCCAGCGGCTGAATCGCTGCTTCTCGGCCAACAAGGAATCGCCGTCCGTATGCACGCGGTAATGTTTCTTGCGGAGCGGTTCTACCGCCCGCCGCACCCACGACTCTCCGTCCTCGCCGATGTCGCCTTGATAGACGACTTTTTGCCGGATCAGAAACTCCGGATGCTTGCGCACCTTTTGTTTTGAAAGCGCTTTGTATAAAGGCAGCACCCGGTCCAGGCTGCAAATAACCAAAGAGGCGCCGATCATGACCAGCAGCAGGACGAACCACCACGATTCGTAAGTATGGGACAAGCCGAGCCTGTAATAGATTTCGCCCAGGGTCCCGTACTTTTCCCGATAAAACGTCGATGGGTCGAAGTTGATAAAATTGCTCTCCTGCTCAAAGACCGTACCGAACATGGCCCCGATCAACGTAAAAATAATCAGGTAGATGGCAACCTTGACCGAGGAGAAAAAATTCCAAACCCGGTCGATCACGTTCGGATTGGCTCGTTGGGACCGCCGGGCGGCACCATCATACCTCATTTCCAGCAGTTCGCCGGTATTTTCGCTCTCCAGCAGCGGTTTCCCGCAGGCTTCGCACAACACGGTGCCTACCCGGTTCTGGTGGCCGCATTCGCATTTCGTATTTTCGATCAACGTATGTCTCCTCCTTTCTTAGGTCAAGGGTTCACCAACTGCCCGATTTGATCGTCCAGGGTTTCCAGGTTCAACTCGCCTTGATGAATGGAGGATATTTTGCCGTTTTTGCCGATGAAAAACGTGGTTGGCATCGGTACGATGCCGTAATCGCGCGTCGTCGTATTGTCGGAATCAAACAAAACGGGAAAATCGACGCCCGTTTGCTTCACGAAATTTTGCACGGTCATTTCATCTTCACCCGTATTGATGCCGAGAACGACGACGCCTTCGTCGCGCCATTTTTCCCATTGGGTCTGAAGGGCGGGCATTTCCTTGACGCAATAGGTGCACCAGGTCGCCCAGAAATTGAGGACCACCGCCTGGCCTTGATAATCGTCCAAAGTATGTACTTCGCCGTCCAAACCAAGCATTTTAAACGCCGGCGGTTTGCCGCCTTGCACCGGTTTATCGGCTTCGCCGCCGGATACCGCGGTACCGATCGCGTAACCGCCCAGCACGACGATCAACAGCAAAATGACGATTTGGATCGGCCGTCTAGACTTCCCCATGTTTGAACTTCCTTTCTATGACATTAATCATAAGTGTTGAACAAATCGTGAACACTCTATGAACATTATAACGAAATTTGCCACAGTTTCAGCTAGGGGAAATATGAATATTATGTGACGCGCCAAAAAAGCGGTTATGATTAGCGGATAGGGGCTGCCGGGGAAATGTTCTTACGATCGCTGTTGTTCGCGGATTTCTTGAATTTGTAAATTCTAACAAGGTAGAAATCCCCTCACAAAGGCGAACGCTCCGCTTCTTCAGAATCATTTCCCCTCTCGCCATTCCCCGTCCTATTTCTCAGTCCAACCAATAAAGCTTGAATTATCGCTTCTTCAGAATCATTTCACCCTTTTGCCTTTGCCGCAAGTTTTGCCGCATTTCTAGCGCTTCGGGGCGGGGTTGGTGGTGGTGCGGGCCAATTTGTAGAGGCTTTCGACCTCTTCCTTGGTCAAATGGCGATACAGTCCACGCTTCAAGTTGCCCAGAAACAGATCGCCGAAGGAGATTCTTTTCAGTTTGGTCACAGGATGCGAAATCGCATCGAACATCCGCCGAACCTGGCGGTTTCTGCCCTCATGGATCGTAATCGAAATCGTGGCGAACTTGCCTTCCGGATCGACATCCTGATATTCGGCTTCGGCCGGGGCCGTCATTCCGTCTTCCAGCATGATGCCCTGCTTCAGCTTCTCCAGTGCCGTGCCGTGCGGTACCCCTTTGACGGTCGCCAAGTAGGTTTTGGATACGTGATGCTTCGGATGGGTCAGCAAATGGGCAAATTCGCCGTCATTCGTCAGCAGCAGCAGCCCTTCGGTATCATAGTCGAGGCGGCCTACCGGGTAAACCCGCTCCGTGATTCCCTTCAGATAATCGGTGACGATTTTTCTCCCCTGAGGATCGGAAGCGCTCGTGATAACCCCTTTCGGTTTGTTAAAAACGAGATAGAGCTTCTTCTCCGCGCCGATCGCCTTGCCGCCCACGGTAATGACATCCACGGACGGATCCGCTTTGGTGCCCAGCGTCGTGACGGTTTCCCCATTGACTTGCACTTTGCCGCCCAAGATCAATTCTTCGCATTTGCGGCGGGAAGCGACGCCTGCGCCGGCCAAAATTTTCTGTAATCTTTCCATTTTCAATAAGTCACCTCATACACATGATACCCACCTGCGGACAAAATCACAATAGCTGCGGCCCGCTTACGCAAAAACCGCCCAAGGCAGCGAACTTCGCGGCTGGGCGGCTTGCGTACAAGCATATGTACGATGATTATCCGAATAAGAGCAAACAAACGGCGATCGCGGCCACGAAGCCGACCACGTCGGAGAACAAGCCGACTTTCAGGGCATAACGCCCGTTGCGGATGCCTACGGCGCCGAAATAGACCGTCAGCACATAAAGCGTCGTATCCGTGCTTCCCTGAATCGTGGAAGCGATGCGGCCGATCATCGAGTCGGGGCCATACGTTTTGATCAGGTCGGTCGTAAAGGCGAGCGACCCGGTGCCGGTCAGCGGCCTCAAGAAACCGAGCGGCAGCACCTCTGCCGGGACATGAAGCCATGAAAGGAACGGCGTCATCCAGCCGACAAGAAAATCCAGCGCCCCGGAGGCGCGGAATACGCTGATCGCGACCATCATTCCCACCAGATGCGGAATGATGCCGATCGCCGTCGAGAAGCCGTCTTTGGCTCCGTCCACGAACGATTCGTAGACCGGCACTTTTTTGAAATAAGCGTAAAGCGGAATAAACGCGATCATGACCGGAACGGCCCAGGCGGAGAGAACGTTAATCCAGTCCAGCAATCGAACTCACCTCTTCAGCGATAAAGTGGGCGGGGCGGTTGTCTGCGGCGGGGTACGGTAGACATTGCGCCTGCGGTACCAACGGTCGGCCAATACGGCCGCCATCGTAGCGATCGCCGTGGCCAGCAACGTCGAGCCGACGATTTCCGCCGGATTGGCGGACTGGAAATTGATCCGGATGGCGATCAGCGTCGTCGGAATCAAGGTAATGCTTGCCGTATTCAGCGCCAGCAGCGTGCACATGGCCGGAGAAGCCGTCTCCTTGTCCGGATTCAACTCTTGCAGCTCCTGCATCGCGCGAATGCCCATCGGCGTCGCCGCATTGCCCAGTCCCAGTAAGTTAGCGCTCATATTGGATAAAATATACCCCATCGCCGGATGATTTTTCGGCACATCGGGAAACAGATAAGCGACAACCGGTCCCAACAGACGGGAGATCGCCTTGACCAGGCCCGAATCCTCCGCCAGCCGCATGATGCCGAGCCAGAATACCAGCACGCTGATCAAGCCGAAGCAAACGGTAACCCCCGTGGCGGCCCCGTCGAAAGCCGCCTGCGTCACCGTACCGATATCCCCTTTGACCGCGGCAAAAACAAATCCGATCAAGATTAGCGCAAGCCATATTTTGTTGACCATGCTTTCCCCCTCCTCCGCCCAGGCTTTGCGATGAGCGATTGTGGCCCGCTTGGGGCCTAGACATCGAACAGCAAGGTTTGGAAAATCTTCTTCAACGAACCTAGCCAGTTTTCGGGCAGCACGATTTCGCTCGTGCCGGTCGATGGACCAAACGCTCCGTTCGCCTGCATTTTCCCGCCGCCTTCCGTCTTGATTTTACGGAAGCTTTCCTGTTCATAAACCGGAACCGTACCGATTTCTTCCCCGTTCAGTAAGATGCTGATTTTCCCCCGATAGCCGAACGAGGTCGATCTGGCGCTGCTGAGCTTAAGCCTTCTTTCAATTTTTTCCGCTTCGTCCGGGGCCAGCGCATATTTGAACCCCGCACCTGTGACCAGACCATCCTGAAGGGATTGCCCTTCGCTAACAATCGGGGTCAGCGGATAGTTCTCGAACCCGAAATCCAGCAGCTTGCGATGGTCGTTCCAATCGTCCCCGTCGTTTAACGTAACGACCGCGATTTGCTGTCCCCCGCGGGTCGCGGAGCTGACCAGACAACGTTTGGCGATCTTGGTATAGCCGGTTTTCACGCCATCCGCGCCGTCGTAAAATCGCAGCATCTTATTCTTGTTCAACCACTTGTAATCCCATGGATCGTTAGGATTGGGCGCTTTTTTGCTGGGCGTACGAACGATTTCCTTAAAATGCGGATTTTTCAGCGCATACGCCGTCAGCTTGGCCAAATCGTCCGCGGACGAATAATGTCCTTCGGCATCGAGGCCATGCGGGTTTTGGAATTGCGTATGGGAGAGCCCCAGCATTCTCGCTTTCTGGTTCATCAAATAAACAAAGCCTTCTTCGGACCCGCCGACATGTTCGGCAATCGCGGTGGCCGCGTCGTTCCCGGAACGGAGCATTAATCCGTACAGCATATTTTCCAGGCTCATCTCTTCTCCCAGCTGCAGGTAGATGGAAGAACCCTCTTTGGCATAGGCGTTTTTGCCGACGGTTACCGTATCCGAGAGCTTGCCATGCTCGATGGCCACGATCGCGGTCATGATTTTGGTTAAGCTGGCGATCGGCAGTTGATCGTTGCCGCGCAGGCTGAACAGGATACGGCCCGAGGTTACGTCGATGACCGTTGCCGCTTGGGCGTGGACGGATGGCGCGACCGGTACGGCTTGTACCGCTTGGGGCTGCCAGAACAGGGACAAGAGCATCATGCCGGCGATGACTGCGCCGATGGCGCGGCGTCTGCGAGCCGGTGCATTTTTCCTCATAAATCGATTCCTCCGGTATATGTAGCGAGTACTTGATACACTTGTAATACTTATGCGGCGAAAACAGAGAGTATGTCCCACCTTTCCGCCAAAAAAAGACCCCTCCCGGAGGTCCGGAAAGGATCGGTCGGTCAGGTAAATGGGTGGAAGCTGGATTGGGTGGCCGTTTGATTCATCGCGGTTTGGGCGGCTTGGGCCGTCACCACAGCGGCACTTGCTGCATCGCTGTTTGGAAACATGGACTGGATCCGGTCGATGACGCCAGGCACCGCATCGATGATTTTTTCGACCAGATGCGTTTGGTTATCCAGCGGCACGATATGCACGCCCGGCTTTCCTACGACGAGAAAAGCGATCGGATTAATCGAAACGCCGCCCCCGCTACCTCCGCCGAACGGTCTGGCTTTGCCGCCTTCGGAGGAACCCGACGTGTGCTTGTCATGCCCGTCATCGATGTTAAAGTCGCTCCCCCCCGCCGCGAAACCGAAGCCTACGCGGCTGATCGGCAGAATCACGCTGCCGTCCGGCGTTTCCACCGGCTCGCCCACGATCGTGTTGACGTCAACCATGTCTTTGATGTTTTCCATCGCGGTTTGCATTAACCCTTGAATAGGATGGTCAGCCATTTTTTCACTCCTCCCTTCACTTTTAGCACGCGAACTATAAGTACCAGTCCAGCATATATAGCATAACCGCAGCGAATTTTCGCTATGCAGCGGATTTCCGTGGAAAATAACGGCGCGCTGCCAAAGACGGGAACCACAAACAGCTTAGGTCTTTGCTTCAAGGATATATAGCAGGTCAACCAGCCGACGAGCGTCGCTTTGACTCCCCATAAAACGCCGGTCAAAGTGGCGGTATGGGCCGCATCCGACAAAGCAATATTGGTCGACCACTCCAGCTTTCGGAAGGAAACGCGGCGAAGGGTAGCCTTCAGCCATGTCCGGAAGCCTTTGGTCGCCTCGAGCAGCCGCTGGAATTCGTCCATCCACTTGTCTACCTTGTCCTTGTTCACCTCCTCGTTGGTGCTGGAGGAATCCTTTTGCAGCACGTTCTCCGGCCTGTCCCGTTCGATCTGAAGGCCGTCCCGCAAATTCTTCAACAGGATGGAAGGTACCTGGTAGTGGATATTGACGAAGCCGTACAACAGCGTAATATCGAGCAAAATCGTGTCATCGCGGTTCTTCTTCCGCATTGTTAGGTTGATTGTGATTGTAGACAGCAAAATCAAGGCAGCTATAAGCAGCAGCAGGATCAGGATGCCTCCGAGCCAAATCCACACGGGAAAGCCCTCCATACCTATCAGATAAAATTCTCCATCGTAGTATGGCTTTCGAAAAAGGAAATAATTCGTCGATCCTCCCGCGAGTACAACGGCAAAAAACCACCGGCGATAACTCTCCGGTGGTTTTTTGCCAAAATAAGGCCATAATTATTTATTGTTCGCGCTCTTCATCCGGCGGCAAATTCGTTAACGCATCCGCCGGCGAATCCGGCGCCGGCGCTTCGCTGTCCACATCGTCGAACGTCAGTTGCTGCTCCTCCAGCTTCTGGAATAATAGCTGCGTCTCTTCCTCAAGCTGCTCCGGACTTTCGTAGTCGGCCAGATCCGGTAAATCCTTGAGGCTAGCCAGCCCGAAATAATCGAGGAACGCCTTGGTGGTGCCGTATAGGATCGGCCGGCCGATCGCTTCGGCCCGCCCGACCTCTTCGATCAGGTCCTTATTGACCAAGGAATGGATGGCACGTTCCGATTTGACCCCGCGGATCTCCTCGATTTCGACGCGCGTGATCGGCTGACGGTAAGCGATGATCGACAACGTCTCCAGCGCGGCTTGGGACAAAGTGGAACGCGAAGGCGAGTAAGCCAGGCGTTCGAAATATGGGGCGTGCTCCGGCAGCGTAGCCAACTGGTAATTTCCGGCGATTTGCACGATCTGCAGCCCGCGTCCGGCCCGTTCAAAGGATGACTTCAGATCGACAAGCGCGTCGGCAACCAGCTCCTGCCTTTGTTCCGTAACCTCGGCCAGCTGCTTCAGGCTTAAGCCTTCTTCCCCGGCCAAAAACAGCAGCCCCTCAATAATCGATTTCAAGTCCTGAAAATTCATCGATCTTTCCTTCCCCTCTCCACTCCATGACGATATCATCGAACAGCTTGTTCTGATAGCAAACAATCTGCTTCATTTTCATCAGCTCCAGTACGGCCAAAAAGGTCACGACGATCTCATGCCGGTACATATCCTGATGCAGCAGCTTGGAAAAAAGCAAACGTCCGCCCACCCCGGTTTGCTCCAGCGCAGCTACGACCTCCTTGATCCGGTCCTTCACGGATATTTCGTCCCGATGGATCCGCGCCACCGTGTTACGTTTGGCCGCTTTCCGCAGCGCCTTCTGGAACACGGCGATTAAGTCCGCGGCATGCAGCCCTTTTACCGGATTTTCCTGCACCTCGGGCATAAACGGCGTCAGATCCTCCGGCTCCTTGGAAAAAATCAGGCTGCGTTCCCATTCTCGCTCATGCAAATGCTCGGCAATCCCTTTATATTTACGGTATTCGATCAGCTTCCGGATGAGCTCGTCCCGCGGATCCTCCTCATCGTCCAGCAGATAATCGTAATCATCGTCCAATTCGATCACGGGCGGTTTAGGCAACAGCTGTTTACTCTTGATCGACAGCAGCGTTGCCGCCATGACCAGGAATTCGCTGGTGACCTCCAGCTCGAGCTCCTGCATGTCGTGCAAATATTCGAGGTACTGGTCCGTAATCTCGCTGATCGAGATCTGATGAATATCGATCTCCGCCTTGTCGATCAAGTGCAATAGCAAATCCAGCGGACCCTCGAAGGTTTCCAGCTTGTAAGTAACTGTCGTCAATGAACATCCTCCACCCGTAGCAAAAACATATATGTAGATTAGTTTACCTTAAAAGTCCGAGTTAAAAAAGACAATATCCTTATTCGCCGCGCCAAAAGAAAATGTAGTACCCCGAACGGATCAGGGTACTACATTAGATAAGCACTATTTCAGCTGTTTCGTCAAGTTGGCCATTTCGATCGCCGCCATCGCGGCATCCCAACCTTTGTTGCCGGCCTTGGTGCCCGCCCGCTCGATCGCCTGCTCGATATTCTCGGTCGTGACGACGCCGAAGATCGTCGGAACGCCGGTTTTCAGGCCAACCGCAGCCACGCCTTTGGCTACCTCGTTGCAGACGTAATCATAATGGGTCGTCGAACCGCGAATCACGGTGCCAAGCGTGATCACCGCATCGTATTTGCCGCTTTCGGCCAATTTTTGCGCGGCGAACGGAATTTCGAACGCGCCGGGTACCCAGGCGACATTGATTTCCTCTTCTTTGGCGCCGTGGCGCTTCAGGGCGTCCAGCGCGCCGGTAAGCAGCTTGCTCGTAATAAACTCGTTGAAACGTCCAACGACGATTGCATATTTTAATCCTTCCGATACTAAATGTCCTTCAAATACGTTTGCCATGAATAATCATACCTTTCGTTGTGGGATATAAGGTGCATGATGAAACTTTTAAAGTAAAAGTTCAAAAAGTCGGCTTTTCAGCACCGAGAAGGTTGGATGAAGCCAGGGACGTAAATAGCGCAGCTGCGTAACGGACCGTAATGATCTTAGTTGCCCATTTCCCAGCTATTTCCCGCTGTAACGGACTCCAGCGACCTTATTGGGCGAAATAAGATCTCCTCGGTCCGTTAGAATCGGAAACTGCCCCAAATCGAACCTATAACGTTTCTGGTGTCCGTCAGCTTGCTGGAGATTACGGGAGCAACCGAAATGTTTCCGCAGGAAACATTCTTTGTAAGCATCCGCTTGCCCGGCTGAATTCAAGATTCGACGCGAATCCTCATCCCTGTATAAACTTCGCGATTAAAAGTTGACTTTTTGAACAACCCTTTTAGACGCGCGACGATTCGTCTTGCTCCAGGTCGTCAAACTTGAGCAAATGCCCCAGTTTAGCCTGTTTGGTGTGCAGATAGTTGGTGTTGTCCACGTTTTCCTTCATTTGAATCGGCACGCGTTCCACGACCTCCAGCCCGTAACCTTCCAACCCTTTGATTTTCCGCGGATTGTTGGTCATCAAGCGGATTTTGCGAACGCCGAGATCCTTGAGGATTTGCGCCCCAATCCCGTAATCGCGCAGGTCTGCCGGGAAGCCCAGCTTCAGGTTGGCGTCGACCGTGTCGAAGCCTTGCTCCTGCAGCTTGTAAGCTTTCAGCTTGTTGATCAAGCCGATGCCCCGCCCTTCCTGGCGCATATACAGAAGAACGCCGTTGCCCGCTTCCTCGATCTGGCGCAGCGCCGCTTCGAATTGCGGTCCGCAGTCGCAGCGATGGGAGTGGAATACGTCGCCGGTCAGACACTCGGAATGGACGCGCACCAGCACCGGTTCATCGCTGTTGATTTCGCCTTTGACCAGCGCCACGTTTTCCTTGGAGTCCACGTCGTTCGTATAGGCGATCGCCCGGAACTCGCCGTAGTCGGTCGGCATGCGCACTTCCACTTCGCGGGTGACCAGCTTCTCCTTCTCGTTGCGGTAATGGATCAAATCCTTGACGCTGATCAACTTCAGATCGAAGGTTTTGGCGATCTCCATCAAGTCCGGCAGTCTCGCCATCGTGCCGTCTTCCTTGATGACTTCGCAGATCACGCCCGCCGGGTAAGCGCCGCACATGCGGGCCAAATCCACCGCGGCCTCCGTATGGCCCGCGCGCCGAAGCACGCCGCCTTTTTTGGCGATCAGCGGGAACATGTGGCCCGGCCGGCGGAAATCCGACGCTTTGGCGTTCGGATCCATGATGGCTTTGACCGTCAGCGAACGTTCGTTTGCTGAAATCCCCGTGGTCGTATCTTTATGGTCGATGGAAACGGTAAACGCGGTCCCATGGTTATCGGTATTTTGCGCCACCATCGGCTGGAGATCCAGCTCTTCCGCCCGCTCCGCCGTAATCGGCAGGCACACCAGGCCGCGTCCTTGCGTGATCATGAAATTGATGACCTCGGGGGTTGCCTTTTCGGCCAGGGCCACAAAATCCCCTTCGTTTTCCCGATCCTCATCGTCGACGACAATGATCACTTTGCCCCGCATCAATTCGTAAATCGCTTCCTCAACCCGGTCCAATCGTATATCGCTCATGTCCTTCCCCTCCTATAGGTAGTTCAAAAAGTCATCTTTCGATCACGAAGCTTTTCATGGAAGGTTATTCGGCGTCGAATCTTGAATTCAGCCGGGCCTTCCGTTGCTCACGTAGGTCTGCCTACGCTCCGCTACTCATGCCCTAGCTTCATCCAACCTTCTCGGTGCTCCGAACCTGACTTTTTGAACCTTCATTGAAACGGTAGTTCTAAAAGTCATCTTTCGATCTCGAAGCTTGAATTCAGCCGGGCCTTCCGTTGCTCACGTAGGTCTGCCTACGCTCCGCTACTCATGCCCTAGCTTCATCCAACCTTCTCGATGCTCCAAACCTGAGTTTTTGAACCTTCATTGAAACGATAGTTCTAAAAGTCATCTTTCGATCTCGAAGCTTTTCATGGAAGGTTATTCGGCGTCGAATCTTGAATTCAGCCGGGCCTTCCGTTGCTCACGTAGGTCTGCCTACGCTCCGCTACTCATGCCCTAGCTTCATCCAACCTTCTCGGTGCTCCAAACCTGAGTTTTTGAACCTTCATTGAAACGGTAGTTCAAAAAGTCATCTTTCGATCACGAATTTAGATAAATCCGTTGGCGGCCAGGAACGGCATGTCAATCCCGGCAGCGCCGCCGGCCTCTTCTTCCGAATCGCCGCTGCTTTTACCGAACCTCAGCAGATGGTCCACGTATTTGCCGAGCACGTCGCCTTCCAGATTGACCGTGTCCCCGGCCCGCTTGAAGGCCAACACCGTTTCGGCCAGCGTGTGCGGGATGATCGAAATCGTAAACGTTCCGTTCCCGGCTTCCACCACTGTCAAGCTGATCCCGTCCACGGTGATCGAGCCTTTGGGAATGATGTATTTGAACAATGACGACTTATTGGGCCGAATTTCATAAACGACCGCGTTTTGATCCTGGTTGGTTCCCACAATCGTGCCGATGCCGTCGACATGCCCCTGAACGATATGACCTCCGAATCGGCCGTTTGCTGCCATGGCACGCTCCAGATTGACGCGGCTGCCCGGCTTCAAATCCTTCAGATTGGTGTTGCGGTAAGTCTGCGGCATCACGTCCACCGTAAAGGAGGAAGCGTCAAACGAGATGGCCGTCAGGCAGACGCCGTTGACCGAAATGCTGTCTCCCAGCTTGATGCCTTCCGTTACGATGTTCGCCGAAATGCCCAGCAGCATGGCTTCCCCCTTGCGGCTGATCGATTTCATCGTGCCGATTTCCTCCACGAGTCCCGTAAACATTAGATTTCTCCCTCCTTTACCCCGGTCTGTGTCCACGTCGGAATTCCCCGTATGCACACATTATCCCCGATTTGTTCCACTTCAATGTCACGCAAGGAGACGGCGTCCTGCATCAAATCGTATCCGTCAAAACTAAAGTTCGCTGCGGCTTCCCTTCCGCCGATCAGCTTGGGAGCGATAAACAACACGATTTCGTCCACCAGCCTCTGTTCCAGCAAAGAACCGTTCAATCGGCCGCCGCCTTCGACGAGCACGGAGGAAATTCCCCGTTTCCCCAGCTGCGCCAGCGCCTCCCGAAGATCCACCTGCGGCCCGCTTCCGCAGCGAAGGATTTCCGCACCGCGTTCGGTCAGACGATCGGCTTTGGCCGGATCGGCTTGTTCGGTCGTCAAAATGATCGTTGGCGCCAATCCGTCGCTGAGCACCTTCGCCGTTTCCGGGACGCGCAGCCTGGAATCGGCGATCACCCGCACCGGAGACAGTCCCGGCACGGACAGCCGGGTCGTGAGCTGCGGATCGTCGGCCGTGATCGTGGATACGCCGACCATGATCGCCTGATGGCGATGACGCATCGTATGCACGATTTCGCGCGCCTTTTCGTTGGAAATCCACTTGCTGTCGCCCGTACGCGAAGCGATCTTGCCGTCCAACGTACTGGCCGTTTTAATCGTGACGTAGGGCAAGCCGGCCGTGATAAACTTGATGAACCTGCGGTTCAGCTTCAAAGCGCGGTCGCGCAGCACGCCAACCTCGACTTCGATGCCGGCGGCCCGTAGCATACCGATGCCTTTCCCGGCCACCAAGGGATTCGGATCCTCGCAGGCAACCACGACGCGGACGACCTTGTCGTGGATTAGCCGCTCCGCGCAGGGCGGCGTTAATCCATGGTGGCTGCAGGGTTCAAGCGTCACATAAGCCGTGCTGCCCTCGGCCTGGGAACCCGCCATGTTCAGGGCATGCACTTCGGCGTGCGGGGTTCCCCGCTGCAAGTGGGTACCGAGGCCGACCAAAGCCCCATCCTTGACGATCACGCAGCCGACGACCGGATTGGTTCCGGTTTGTCCCTGCGCCCGCTCGGCCATATCCAGCGCCAGCGCCATGTAATATTCGTCGTCGATGATCTTCATGCGCCACCCCTCTTTCTTCGCCTTTCGCCGCATATTGAAACCTAAAAAACCCTGCCGCAATCCGGCAGGGTTGTTATGAGAGTGATCGTACGCAAGCATAAAGAGCACTGCCGCTTCAAAACATCCAGCATTCCGCGATGGACGACAAATTCAAAGCAAACAGCCATCTCCCGAATTCCACGGTAAAGACACTTTGTGAAAAGTGGAACTTGTTCGATTAAAGCCCTTTAGGTTAGAACATTCCATAAATTCAAAAACGTTCCGTGTTCCCGCGTTCTCCTTCTCCCATCCAGACTATACTGTCGGTCCCGGAATCTCACCGGCTCAGCCGCAGGCGCTTATTCAGCAGCCAGCGGGTCACGGACTCGTGCTTCATCGGAAAGGATCCCCGATGAGCCATCACCGTCGGTAGGGAATTTCACCCTGCCCCGAAGGATTGTTGCTTATTTTGTTCTGGGGTAATGTTACCACCAGATGATAAAAAATGCAAGGACTCTTGCCTCTATGAGAATCTTGATTCCGCGAACTTAAAACACATGTGATATCGCTGATCTTGGATTTGATACAACGGAGCAAAGCGGATCCCATCCAGAGAAAAATTCAAATCGCCTTCCGCTTTTCTCATGCGCTGAATGAATTGTTCTTCGCCGAAAGGCCAGGTAATGAAATCCTCCCCTTCATGGATTGTCGCCAAAGCATAAGGCCCATAAAATACGCTTTTGATTCGATGATCATCCGGCGTGCTTTCCAATCTTAAAGCAAAAGGAATGGCAACACCTTTGGGTGAATAAACCACATCGAAAAAGGCCACCTTAAGCTCGATATCGCAAAGGCAAAATCATTACACTTCAGGAGGAATTTAGCGTGGCAAAACCCGACGACCGTTCCGATAATGTCGAGAAACTCCAGGACAGCATTCAAGATACGATCGAAAATTTCCGCGAAGGACAGGACTATCTAAGCGAACATGCCGACGAAATCTCCGGCGACGAGAAGCGGCAAATCGAGGTGAAAAACGAAAGACGGCTCAAGGCCATCGAAGGCCAACGCGAAGAAGTGAAGGATGAAGCGTCCCATCAAGGAAATTCTTAAAGTCATCTTTGGACACGATGCTGGATATGAAGCGAATTAAAGCAAAAGGGGTGTTTCGGCTCACCAGCAAGGCTGGCGGCGAAACACCCCTTCCTACGTTTTAGGATTAAGCTTCGTCCCAAACGGAAACTTCTTTCATTTTGTCGCCGGGACGGATTTCGTCCACAAGCTCCATGCCCGAAGTCACTTTGCCGAATACGGTATGAACCCCGTTCAAATGCGGCTGCGGTTCGTAAACGATAAAGAATTGGCTGCCGCCCGTATCTTTACCGGCATGCGCCATCGACAATACGCCGCGTTCGTGTTTGGTCGTATTCGTCGCCGTTTCGCATTTGATCGTGTAACCGGGACCTCCAGTGCCGTTGCCGACCGGGCAACCGCCTTGCGCTACGAAGCCCGGAATGACGCGATGGAAGGTCAAACCGTTATAGAAACCGGTGTTGGCCAATTTCTCGAAGTTGGCTACCGTTCCCGGCGCTTCCTCCGGCAGGAACTCAATTTCCACCTCTCCGCCTTTTTCCAAAACGATCTTGCCTTTTTTCATATCCTTGCACACACCCTTCTTATCAGCATTTGGACAAACCTCTTTCAGTTTACTAGAATTTCCTCGCCCAAGCAAAAAAAACAAGGCCAAATCAGGAAATCCCCTTCCAGGGACTCCCGTATGGCCCTGCCTCGGGCACTCCATCCTATCCGTTGCTTATTTATATGACGGCTGCTTGGCGATTCGCTCCGGGATGACGTCGCAAGCGATCAGATCCTGCAGCGACTCCCGCTTCACGACGAGATCGCTGTGTCCGTCCTGAACGAAAACGACAGCCGGTCGGCGAATGCGGTTATAATTGCTGGCCATGGCGTAGTTGTAGGCGCCGGTGCAAGCAACGGCGAGCAGGTCCCCGCTGTCCACTTTCGGCAAATCCACGTCCCAGATCAGCATATCGCCGCTTTCGCAGCATTTGCCGGCGATCGATACGGTCTCTTCGTCCGCCTCGTTGCCGCGGTTCGCCAGCATGGCTTCGTATTTGGAGCCGTACAGCGCCGGACGCGGATTGTCCGTCATCCCGCCATCGACGGCGACGTATTTGCGTACGCCGGGAATATCCTTGCTGGTGCCTACGGTATACAGCGTCGTTCCGGCATCGCCCACGATGCTCCGGCCCGGTTCCACCCAAATTTCCGGAAGCTGCGGATAAGCGGCAAAATACTGCTTCACCGCATCCGTGATCGCGCCGACATAGTCGGATACCTTGAGCGGCGTATCGCCTTCGGTATAACGGATGCCGAAGCCGCCGCCCAAATTCACCACTTTGAAGACGACGCCCAGCTTCTCCCGCACCTGCAACGCAAAGCCGGCTACCCGCTCAACGGCCAGTTGGAAGCCCTCCACCTCGAAAATCTGCGAACCGATATGCGAGTGAACCCCGAGCAAATGCAGGTTTAAGCTGCGATTCGCCAGCTCAACGGCTTCAAAGGCCGCGCCGTTACCGATATCGAAACCAAATTTGGAATCCGTTTGACCGGTCGAAATATATTCATGCGTATGGGCTTCCACCCCCGGCGTTACCCGCAGCAGAACATTGACGGTTACGCCTTTTTCGGCGGCAAGCGCCTGCAGCATGTGCAGCTCCGTGAAATTATCCGCTACGAAGCAGCCGATTCCGGCGGAAATGGCCATCTCCAATTCATCCAAAGTCTTGTTGTTGCCGTGAAAATGGATTCGCTGCGCGGGGAACCCCGCTTGAAGGGCCGTATACAATTCGCCCTCGGAGACGACGTCCAGGGACAAGCCCTCCTCTTCGGCCAGCCGGCACATGGCCATGACGCAGAAGGCTTTGCTGGCATAGGCAACTTGGAAGCCAAGGCCCGATGCCCGAAAGGCGTCCATATATTCACGGCATCTTTGCCGCACAAGCGCTTCATCCACGACGTACAGCGGCGTGCCGTAGGTTTGCTTCAGATCTACCGTATCGCAGCCGCCGATCTCGAGATGGCCTTTTGCATTGATTTTGCTGGTACCGTGTAAATACATGCTTTGCAGTCCTCCACTTTCAAATTTTACACCAGTATAGCAAACAACCGGTCAACTGAAAAATGGATTTTTCGGAATAACATTTGTGTTATTTATCAGACAAGCCCAAGGATCATTTCTTGCCGGGCATCCGCGTGTTGTCCCGCGTCTTATTGGAGGACGGTCTTTGTTTGGAGGTCATGACCGGAACGCGAAGCAAAACACCCGCCAGCGCCTTTGCATTAAAAGGTATAAATGGCCACAGGTACGAAGTGTTGTTCGAGCGGCGCAGCGCCAGCAGCACGATAAACATCGTAACCCCGATCACGAAGCCGGCTGCGCCGAATATCGCGACCGCGACCAGCATGGCCAGCCGGACGGCCCGATTAGCGAGGCCCAGCTCATAGCTTGGCGTCGCAAACATCCCGATGGCCGCCACTGCCATATACAACACGACCTCATTGACGAAGAGGCCCGTTTGAACGGCGATATCGCCGATCAGGATCGCGGCGATCAGGCCCATGGCCGAGGCCAGCGGCGTTGGCGTATGTACCGCGGCCATCCGCATCAGATCGACGCCGAATTCCACCAGCAGAAACTGGGCGATGAGCGGGATTTTCGCCTGCTCCTGCGGACCGATAAAGGCTAAACCCGCCGGCTTGAACTCCGGATGAACGACCATCAGCAGCCAAATCGGCAGCAGAAACAACGAGGCGAATATTCCGAAGAACCGCACCCAACGCAAATAGGTGCCCATAAACGGCGTTTGCCGGTTCTCCTCCGCATGCTGGCATAAGTCAAAAAAGGTGGTCGGCATAATCATTACGCTGGGCGAAGTATCCACGAAGACGACGATCCTCCCCTCCAACAGGTGGGAAGCCACGACGTCCGGCCGTTCCGAATAACGCACGAGCGGGTACGGATTCCAGCCGCGATGGATGATCACTTCCTCCAGCTGCTTGTCGGCCAGGGGGATCCCGTCGATATTGACCGCCTTGATTTTCTCGCGGGTCGAATCGACCAAAGTTTTATCCACGATATCGTCGATATAGGCGATGCACACATCGGTCCGCGTTCGGCGTCCCACGCTCATCATTTCGAATTTGAGCCCGGGGTCCCGCAGCCGGCGGCGAACCAGCGTGATGTTGGTAACCAGCGTCTCCGTGAAGCCGTCCCGGGCGCCGCGCACGACGCGCTCCAGCGACGGCTCCTCGGGGCTCCGCACCGGATATTGGCGCGTATCCATCAACAGGGCCGTTTGCTCCCCTTCGATGAACAATACGCTCATGCCCGTTAACGCCTTGTTGACCGCATCGCTCAGCTTCTCCGTTTTTTCCACCTGAATATGAGGGATATATAGTTCGAAAAATGAGCGGAGCGCGCCCGTCGACAGATTCTCCGGCGTCAGATAGGTCAGCCGCTTGATGATTTCCTGCATGACATCGGTACGGGCAAAGCCGTTGATAAAAAAGAGGCAGGTGCGTTTCCCGCCGAAGGTCATTTCGCGGAATACGACGTCGAAGCTCTCCCCCAAGCCGGCGACTTCCTTCAGCGTATGCTTGGTCGTGGAAATGCTGCGGCTGATATTGTCGCTTTGTTGCCAATAGATGATCGACTCCTCAACGGAATCGGACATCTCCTTCTCGCGTTTCCGTTTGGCCGCGTCGTCCTCCGGATAGTTTTCCTGCAGGTAATTCTCCTCTTCTTCGGGAACGAAGTCCGGAACCGCCTGCGGATGCTCCTGCCCGTCCCGCTTCGTCTCGTTTGCGTCATGCTCCATCATGCTTCTGATCACCCTCCGTAACCATCGTTTTTAGTTCATCGATCAAGGCTTTCTCAAGGTCTGTAAATAAACCATTCAAACAGGGAGCCCGCCATCTTGCCGAACACCATCGCAAGCAGAAGACCAAACAAATAACGCTGCATATGCAATCTTTTCGCCAATATCGGCAGCACGTTCAGCACCTCGGTCAGGGCGGCGGCCAGCATGCCGACGAAAATGCCGTTAAGCAGTCCGATGAAGCCGGTGGCCGCCCATGGCCCGGAAATCTTCCAATTCCAGAAATCGGCGACGGTGCCTAGCACCGCCCCGCTGATCATCGCTCCTTCATACCAATGAACCTTATCGTAAGTACTCGTCACCTGGGCCAGCCGCGGAATCAGGTCCAGCACGATGAATAAGGCGATTACCCCGCCCCCGACGGCAATCCCCCCGGCGAGCCCGAGAAAGGCCGCCAACCCAGCCGCAACCAGAGACATCAGGTTGGCTTCTCCCGCGTTTCGGCGCGTTGCATTTTCTTATACTCCTCCGCGACGACGTATTGGTTCAGGTTCTCCTGGTAGAGGAACATTTCGACTTCCAGCGGGGTAGGTTCCTCATTCCACTTTTTCTTGAATAAATGATTGAAAAAGACGATCATCCCGAACCCGATGCCGACGGAATATGCAGCTTGAAACAGATAGGGATGCTCGTCCTTTGTGCCCGTGACCATTTCCACGATCCTCACCTGCACCTCCGGCATGCTGACGTCGGCATGGAAATTCATGATCGTCAGCGCCGCCCCGAAGAACAGCAGCAGCCAGACCAGGCCGAACAGCAGCAAAGACGGTTTCTTCTCCTTTGTGACCATTTCCACCAGCACATGCGGTTCTCCGATCAACTCGACGCGTTGCCCGGGGTATCGCTTCCGGATGGCGGATATCACCTGAAGCATATCGATAACGATCAAATTCCCGTCGCGATGCTCCGGCCGGACCAGCACCAGCTCCAGCAGCCCGGACTCCAGCTCGGGATCAGCCAGCACGCGGGCGACGTCCCGCAGGCGGATCGGAGATCCCGCGGGTAGTCCCACTTGCTTACGGAGGCGCAAATAGATGATCGAAGCCGATTCCTTCTCCATGAAGATCACCCCTCCACTAGCGTATTGCCCATAGTATGCCAAGGGAGGGTTCGCTTTACTCTTTTCGGAATTACAGGTACGGGCATATCAAAAAAGGGCACGGAGCGAAAATCATGCCCCATGCCCTAATTTCTTCAAGCCGCCGGTCGGCTTGACGTTTACAGCGTCACGGCGGTGTCGAGCGCCACTTCCATCATTTGCTTGAACGTCGTTTGCCGCTCTTCGGAGGTCGTTTCCTCGCCGGTCAGTAGATGGTCGCTGACGGTCAGGATCGTTAACGCGTTAACGCCGTATTTGGCGGCAAGCGTGTAGAGCGCTGTCGTCTCCATCTCTACGCCAAGGACGCCGTATTTCATGAGCAACCCGGTCACGCTCGTATCGTCGCGGTAGAACATGTCCGAACTGAAGATGTTGCCGACATGCAGCTTCAGCCCTTTTTCCACGCCGCGTTCGTAAGCCGCCTTCAGCAGCGGGAAGCTGGCGATCGGCGCAAAATCGTATCCGCCGAACACATGGCGGTTCATACTGGAGTCGGTACAGGAAGCCTGGGCCAAAATGACGTCCCGCACGCGGACATGCTCCTGCATCCCGCCGCAGGTGCCGACGCGAATGAGATTTTTGACGCCGTATTCGCGAATCAGCTCATTGACGTAAATGGAAATCGACGGTACCCCCATGCCGGTCCCTTGGACCGAAATGCGCTTTCCCTGATAGGTGCCGGTAAACCCAAGCATGCCGCGCACTTCGTTATAGCAGGATACGTCGCTTAAGTACGTCTCCGCAATGAATTTGGCCCGGAGCGGGTCACCCGGCAGCAGGATCGTTTCGGCGATGTCGCCCGGTTGGGCTGCGATATGTACACTCATGTTCAAGTATCTCCCTTGCAAACAGTTTTGGTGAAGTTGACAGCTTCTATTATATAGGATGCGACAAGCCCCGTATATGGATACGGAAGAGAAGGAGGTTTCCGAAAAAGGGGCCCCGAGGCCGGGGATCGACAATATTCGAAGAAAAAAGAGCGCGTAATTTCCGCGCGCTCTCCCGCAACCGTCCTAATCTTCCGGCTCACCCTCGTCCCCTTAGCTCCTTACCTTCGGCCGTTCGTACGCCTCCAGCGCCGCCTGAACGGCGAGACCGGCCGGGACGCGGCCGCCTTGGCGAAGGATCGCCGCCTCCAACGCCCCCAACAGGCGCAGCACGTTCGCCGCCCGGCAGCTGTAGCCCATCGTGCCGATGCGCCAGATCCGCCCCATCAGCGGGCCGAAAGAGCTGGCGATTTCAATGCCGAAACCGTTCAGCAGCAGGTCCCGCACCGCCTCTCCGTCTACGCCCTCGGGGATGTTGACGCAGGTAACCATCGGCATTTTGCAGGCGGGATCGCCGTACAGCGTCAGGCCCATCGCCGCAAGCCCCTGCATCAACGCCTGCTCATGCAGCCGGTGCCGCGCGAACCGTTCCGCAAGCCCCTCCTCCAGCACGAGCCGCAAGCCTTCGCGTAGCGCGTATAACATCGAGGTCATTTCCGTGTGATGATTCAGCCGGAGCGGGCTCCAATAATCCTGAAGCATGCCGAGGTCGAAATAGTTGCTCCGGATCGCCATAGGGCCTTCGATCGCAGCGGCGTCGGTCCGCAGGCCCCGCTCCACCCGTTTGCGCGTCAGCAGTTTCCGTTCGGCGCGGTCGTTGTACGTGATCGGCGCCATGCCGGACGGGACGGACAAGCATTTCTGCGTCCCGCCGATCACGGCGTCCAGCTGCCAGGCGTCCGTCTCGACGGGAACGCCGCCAATCGTAGCCACGGCATCGACGATCAGCAGGGCGCCGGCCTCGCGGCATGCCTCCCCGAGGCCTTCGAGCGGCTGGAGCCGGCCCGTCGACGTCTCCCCATGCACCATCGCGACGATCTGCGGCCGCACCTTGCGGATTTCGGCGATAATCTCTTCAGGCGCGAACACGCTCCCCCACGGTCGCTCCAACGTATGCACCTCCGCCCCGCAGCGGTCGGCGATTTCGTGCAGCAGATGGCCGAAGCGGCCGTAAATCGGCACGAACACGCGGTCCCCCGGCGCGATCAGGCTGACCATCGCCGCCTCGATGCCCGAACGGGAAGTGCCGTTCACGGGATATGCCCATGCGTTGTCCGTTGCGAACACCTCGCGGAGCATCCCCATCGTTTCGTTCATGAGATCGGTAAACTCGGGATCAAACTGGCCTAGCACCGGGAAAGACATCGCCCGCAGCACGCGTGGATCGACTTCGACCGGGCCGGGCGTCATGATGCAACGCTGGGACGGCGATAAATCGTCAAACCGCTTCATACCTACTCCCCCTTTAGGTTAACCGTTGGCCGTCGCCCGGGTCGTCCGTTCCTTCTTCGCATTCGTAGCCGAGCTTATAGAGAAGCGCAAGCAGAACATCCAGCCCCGAGGCGAGATCTGCCGGAGACGTATACTCCTCCGGGGCATGGCTGATGCCGGACGCGCTTGGCACGAATACCATCGCGGCCGGACACCGCGGGGCGAACAGCTGGGCGTCGTGCCCCGCCCCGCTGACCATGCTTCGCCAGCGCAGCCCCCGGCGGTCGCATACGGACGCCAGCTCCGCTTGCAGGCGGGCGTCCATATGCGCCGGGGCCGCGGTTAGCCGCGGTTCGAGGCGGACGGCAACGTCCCGCCGCTTGGCGATGGCGGCAAACGCGGCGTCCACCGCCGCGCAAAACGCTTCGAGCTCCGCCTCCCGGCTGTGCCGGATATCCAGCGTGAAGCGGACCTCGCCGGGGATGACGTTCGGCGTATTGGGCCGTACGTCCAGCCGGCCGACGGTGGCCACCAGCGGGTCGCCCGCCTCGGCGGCCAACGCCTCCAACCGCAGCGTCAGATCCGCTGCCGCCGCCAGGGCATCGCGCCGCAGGCCCATCGGCGTCGTTCCCGCATGGTTCGCCGTCCCTTCGACGGTGACGGCGAACCGCCGTTGGCCGGCGATCGCGCTCACGATGCCGATCTGCGTTTCGCTGCGCTCCAGCACGATGCCCTGCTCGACGTGGAGCTCCACGTACGCGGCGATGTCGCCGCACCGCGGAGCCGGCCGCCGAGGGCCAAGCTGGCAGTCCGCCATCGCCTCCTGCAGCGTTACGCCGGCTTCGTCCCGGCACCCGGCCGCTTCCCGGCCGTCGTACAAGCCGGTGAGATGGCCGGAGCCCCAGAACGTCAGCGGGAAACGGCTGCCCTCCTCCTCGGCGAAGGAAACCGCCACGAGCGTCCGCAGCGGCGGTCCGTACGCGCGGTACAAATGCTGCAACGCCGTAACGGACGCCGCTACGCCGTAAGCCCCGTCGTATTTCCCCCCGTTCACTACCGTGTCGATGTGCGAGCCGGTCAGTACGACCCGTTCGCTCGAACGGCTTCCGGAGAGCCGCCCGTAGACGTTGCCGACGCCGTCGGCAAAGCTGTCCAGCCCGCTCTCCGCCATCCTCTCCAGCAAAAAGCGCTGCGCTCCCGCCCACTCGGGGCTGTAGAGCAGCCGGGTGACGCCGGGACCCGGATCGCTGAAGCTCGCCAGCTTCTCCAGCAGCTCCAACATGTCGGCCGCCGCCGCACCGAGGTCGATAGGTTGCGGCCGTGCAGGGGACCCGCTCATGGCGACGGCTGCCTTTCGCCGAGACCGACCGGTTTCCCGCCGCCGGGATTCAGCAGGCCTTCTTGCAGCGTGTATACCGGCCGGCCGCGCAGCAGCGTAGCGGTCACCCGGCAGGAGATCTCCATTCCTGCATAGGGACTGTGCTTATGCCGGTAACGCAGCTCCTCGGCCTTTAGCACGTAGGGCATCGCCGGATGCAGCAGCGCCAGATCCGCGTTCAGGCCCACCGCGATCGCGCCTTTGCGCTCGGACAGGCCAAAGCGATCCGCCGGCCCTCCAGAAATCAGCCGCGAGATGAGGGGAACCGGCAGGCCCCTCCGGTTGACGCCCTCGTGGAACATCAGCTCCAGGCTGCTCTGCGCCCCGGAAATGCCGCCCCAGGCCGCAAAGAAGGTCAGGCCGGAAGCCAGCTTCAGCTCGGGCGGGCAAGGCGAATGATCGGAAGCGATAAGATCGATTTTCCCGTCGGCCAACGCCTGCCAGAGCTTCTCCCGCTCCTCGGGGCTCCGCAGCGGCGGCGCGCATTTCGCCACCGGACCGAGCCGGGCCATATCGTCCTCCGTCAGCAGTAAATAGTGCGGACAGGTTTCGGCGGATACGTCCTGGCCGCGCCGCTTGGCTTCATGAATCAGCTCGATCGCCGCCGCCGTGCTGACGTGGACGAAGTGCAGCCGGCAGCCCGTTCGCTCCCCATACAGCAACGCGCGGGCCACCGCCTCCAGCTCGGCCAACGCCGGCCGGGAAGCCGCGAAGTCGCGGGCTCCCGTTCTGCCGGAGCGGACCGCGTCGGCGCCGAGCACGGCCGTCATCCGGTCGCTTTCGGCATGCAGCGCCAGGATGCCGCCAAGCTCGGCGATTTTGGCCATCCCCAGATAAAGGGTTTCGTCATCGACTTCGCGGAAGCGGCCTTCGCCGTCTCCGCCGGGATTCGAGAGGAATGCCTTGAAACCGGGTACGCCCGCCGCCCACAGCGGCTCCAATTCGGCCGCGTTGCCGGGAACGAGGCCGCCCCAAAACGCGTAATCGACGGCGGAACGGCCTTCGGCCAGCCGGGCCTTCAGCATTAGCGCAGGCAGGTTCACCGTCGGGGGATTGCCGTTTAGCGGCATATCCACGTAAGTCGTGCAGCCGCCGGCCGCCAGCGCCGCCGAACCTGTGGCGAAGCCCTCCCAATGTCCGAAGGCCGGCTCGTTAAAATGAACATGCGCGTCGATCATGCCGGGCAGGACATATTGGCCCTCCGCATCCAGGACGACCGTGCCCGCTCCCGGCATCAGGTTTTCCCCCAGGGCGGCGATTTTCCCGGCCGCAATGCCGACGTCGAGTCGGGCGACTTCGGTCGGCAGCACCGCCATCCCGTTTTTGATGATAAGCTCGAAATCAGGTCCCATCCGTCAGTCCCTCCCTTGATTGCGTCGCCGCTTCGCCCTCTTAGCAAGCGTTCAGCTTCCTCTGTATGTGCTGTAGCCGCCCGGCGCCAGCAGCAGCGGTACGTGGTAATGACCGCCCTCCGCGCGGATGTGGAAGCGAATCGGGATCAGGTCCAGAAACCCGGGGTCGCCGTCGTCTCCCGCTATTCCGCCAAGAGCACCGTTACGGGCACCCCCGTGAGGTCCGGCCGGCGAAGCCGGATGTTCCAACCGACGGAAATAATCCCCCGCATGGAATAGCAACTCGTATTCCCCCGCGATCATTTCCGGTCCCTCCAGCAGCGGCGCATCCAGCCTCCCGTCCGCATTCGTGCGAACCGAACGGATCGGAAAGCTCCGATCCCGCTCCAGCCGACGAAGCTCCATGAAGACGCCGGCTGCCGGAATGCCCCGCGCCAGATCCAGCACGTGGGTCGTTAACCTTCCTTCGCTCATGCCGCCTCTCCTCCCTGGAGACTCGTTTCCAGTTATCTCCGGTTTACTCCAAAACCAGATCCCCCAGCCGGAATCGGGTGATGGTTGCGACTTCGGCCAATGCCCGTTCGTACTCCCGATCCGGCGTCGATTCAATCCGTTCGGAAATCGACCGGAGGATATCGTCCTTGTTCTTGCCCCGAACCGCCAAAATGAACGGGAAGCCGAATTTCTCCGTATACCTCCGGTTCAAGTCGGTTAATGCAGCGAATTCCTCGGGCGTCAGCCGGTCGAGTCCCGCCCCCTGCTGCTCGGCCGCCGACAAAGGCGTGACCTGTATCTGGGTCGCAAGATCGGGATGCGCGCGCAGCAGCCGGAGCGCCGTCTCCCGACTGGCATTTCGGACGGCGGAGAGCATCACCCCGTGCAGCTCCCCGACCGAACCGAACGGCTTCGCGCCAAACGCCGCCTCCGCGATCCAGGGAGAATGCTCGAAAATGCCGCCCAGCGCTTCCGTAAATTCCTCCTTGCTCATACGATTGAGAAGCTTCAGTGTGGGCATCGACGCGTTAGTTTCCATGGTCGGCCGCTCCTTTTTCGATCGCTTTGTTCACGGCCCGCATGATGCCGCCGTAACCCGTGCACCGGCATAAATTGCCGGACAACGCCTCTTCGATCTCCTCCGGCTTCGGCTGCGGGCGTTCCGCCAGCAGGGCGACAACGGAAATGACCATGCCCGGCGTGCAATAGCCGCATTGAAACCCGCCTTCCTCGAGAAAAGCTTGCTGGACCGGATGCAGCCCTCCGGCGCTTAAGCCCTCGATGGTGGTCACGTCCGCTCCTTCGCATTGGTAGGCCATCATCAAGCAGGCATTGACCGGACGGCCGTTTAGCAGCACCATGCAGGAGCCGCATCGGCCCAGCTCGCAGGAGCGTTTCGTGCCGGTCAGCCTCAGATCGTCGCGCAGGACCGCAAGCAGCCGGCGGGTCGGCGGAACCTCCAGGGTTACCGGACGGCCGTTAACGCGGAAGCCGACCGTAAACGGGCGCTCTCCGGCCCTGAGCCCCGAATTGCCCTCCGCGGATTCGCAGCTCTCCGGAAGCATAGCTTCATAGGCGGCCGCCTCCTCGCTGCAGCCGGGAACCGATCCGTGCGGCAGTCCGGGGGGATTTACGTTGGCAGCCTGATTATCCGGCATGCGCATTCACCGCCTTCCCGGTCGCAAACGGCGTCGCCTGCAATTCCTCCGGCGCGATCGGCAGCCGGTTGACGCGCTTGCCGGCCGCCTGATACACGGCGGCGGCCACGGCGGGGGCCAGGCCGACCGAACCCACCTCGCCGACGCCGCGGGGTCCGTAGGCATCCTGCTCCGGCAAATCCTCGATCGGCTGCACTTGAATGCCTCCGTTCAAATCGACGATCGTCGGGATGAGGTAAGTATCCAGATTTATCGTCATGTACATCCCGTCATTCATCAGGGCATCTTCCGTCAGCGTAAAACCGGCCGCCATCGCGCTGCCGCCTTCGATTTGCCCCAAATAGCCTTGCGGGTTGGCAACCGGTCCGGCGGCGACCGAATGGTATTGGTCCATGATCCGCACCCTTCCGGTAAGCAGGTTGACCTCGACCTTGACGACAACGGCGGCATACGTATACAGAAAATGGGCGCCGACCCGTTCCAGCGTCGTCGTCGGGTAATGGAACACCGTCTCGCTGACGATCGGCTCCGTCAGGCTGCCGGCCAGCTCGCCATAGGTCATGACCCGTTCGCCGTCCCTCCACATGCCGCCCGGGCCCGGAAGCGATCCCGAGCCGCAGCCGGCCGCGTAGGCCGCCGCGGCCAGCTTGGAACTGAAATCGGGATGCAGCCGGCGCAGCGTCATCCACATCATGCTGGTCGCCCGCGATGCGGTACTCGAGCCGCTGTCCGGAACGACGTCCGTGTCGCCGATGATAATACGCAGATCCTCGGCGGCAAAGCCGTATTGCTCGGTTAACATCTGCTCCAGCGTGGCGATCAGGCCTTGCCCGAATTCTTCGTAGCCGAATACCGCTTCGATCCGTCCGTCCGATGCGAGCCGCAGGCGGCCGCCGGCCGGGTCGGGAATGCCGAAGCCAAGCCCCGCCCCATGCATGGCGATCGCCGCTCCGATGCCCGTAACGGTCCAAGGGCCGCGGGGGGACGGGTCACTGCCGGGCCCGCGGTTCCGCTCGGCCATCAGCTGGCTGGCCGCCAACGCCTCCCATACCTGTCGCGCCCCGTCGGTCTGGGCGATCGGTTGTCCCAACGGCCCGGGATCCCCGCATTCCCGCAGGTTCAGCCGGCGCATCTCCCACGGATCGACGCCGGCGGCCGCCGCCAACCGGTCGATCTGGCCCTCCAGGGCGAAGATCGCCTGATTGCCCCCAAAGCCGCGAAATTCGCCGGACACGCCGTTATTGGTATACACGCAATAGCTTTCCACGTCGACATGCTCTAAGCGATAAGGGCCGATCACGTGCTCGGTGGCGAAATTGAGCACTTCGGCGCCGAGCGTGGCGTAGGCACCCGTATCCGAAACGATGCGGACGGTGTGGGCCACCAGCCGGCCATCCTCGGCGCAGCCGGTTTTCATCGTGATTTTCATCGGGTGGCGCTTGAGTCCGGCGCGGATCGATTCTGCGCGGGAGTTATGCAACCGGACCGGCCTCTCCGTCCGCAACGCAAGCAGCGCCCCGTACGGCTGGACGTTCAGTTCGTCCTTGCCCCCGAACGAGCCGCCGATCGGGCTGGAAACGACGCGAATCCTCTCCTCCGGCAGATTCAGGATGCGGGATAGCTGCATGCGATCCTTCAATCCGTGCTGGGTGGCGGAGTAAACGGTCAGCCGTCCGTCCGCCTCGGGGATGAACAACCCGCCTTCGGTTTCCATATACGTATGCATTTGCCGCGGCGTGCAGTAGGTCTCCTCCGCTACATAAGCGCATAAGGCGAAGGCCTCCTCCGGGCAACCCTTGCGGTATTCCGCGCGATGCAGCACGTTCCCTTCGGGATGCAGCGCGATCGCTTCCTCCTTCATGGCCTCCTCGGGATCCGCGATCACCGGGAGCGGCTCGTATTCCACCTCGATCAGCGTCAGCGCATACTCGGCGATCTCCTCGGTTTCGGCCGCCACCGCCGCGATGGCGTCGCCGGTGTAACGTACCCGTTCGCCGCAAAACACCGGCTGATGCGGAAACGCGATGCCGAACGCATTCAAGCCGGGAACGTCCGCGTGCGTGAGCACGGCGTGCACGCCGGGTAAATCGACGGCCCGCTTCGTACGTATGCCGATGATACGGGCATGGGCCTGTGCGCTCCTCAGGACGCGTCCGATCAGCATGCCTTCGGCTGCTTTGTCGGTCAAATACTGCAGATTTCCCGTCACTTTATCCATACCGTCGGGCCGCGTTCGCCAACGGGCACCGCTGGATTCTCGATTCAGCACCATGATCCCCTCTCCCCTTTCGCCTTCAACCTTGCGATCTACGCCTAACGCGCCTGCCTATCATCGGCTCTTCCTACACTCGGGAATCCGCCGTTTGCGGCCCGCTGCCGGGCTCCGGCATCCTTTCAAGCAGCCGCCACAGCTCCGCGGCAATGAGATTGGCCGCCGTCTTTCGCTTATACGCCGCCGTCGCAAACGCATCGCCGGCCGCTTCATACTCTTCGAGCACCGCCTCGTAAACGAGCGGCAGGAGCTCCTCGCGGAAGCGTCCGCCTTCCAGCAGCGCCTCCGCCCGCCCGAGCCGGTGCGGGCGGCCGCTGCCCCCGCCGGCGGCGATGCGGACGCCCCTCAGCAAACCGTCCGCGCCGACGGTGCCGGACAGCGCCGCCGTGACCAGCGACGGAGTAAAAGCCTCCCGGCGTCCGACCTTGCGGTAAGCCTCGTAGCGCCGTTCGCCCGCGCCCGCCTCCGCTTTCGGAATCCGAACGCCCGCAACGATGGCCTGCGGGGCGCCTTCCCCGCTCCAGCGGACCGCGAGCCAATCCCGGACGGGGAGGGACACTTCGCCTGCCTCTCCATCGTATACGTCCAACACCGCGTCGATCGCGAGCAGCGCGGGCAGAACATCCCCGTAACCGGAAGCGATATTCCCGCCCAACGTCGCCAGATTGCGGACCGACGGCGCCGCGATGACCCGGGCCGCCTCCCGTAAAGAAGGGGCCGCAGCCTCGAGCTCAGCGCTGCTCCGGCAAACCGACATATCCGTCATTGCGCCGATACGGATTTCGCCTCCGTCAGCGTGAATCCCCGACATCCCCTCCACCCCGCGCAGGTCGATCAGCGCCTTCGGCAGAGTCGCCGTTCCGGCGTCCCATTGCGTGCGCAGCAGCGTGCTGCCGGCCACATACACCGCATCCGGCCCAAGCTCCCGTTTCAACTCCCAGGCTTCTTGCAAGGAACGAGGATGGTAAAGCACCGGCGTTATGATTGGTATATCATCCCTTGCAATCATGTCGATTCCTCCTTATCGGACCTTCATCGAGTTCCACGAGTTATATTCGAACGGGATGGATCCGGTCAGCTTCTCCTTAAGCCTGATGCTAAAAGCGCTGCTCTCGCACATAAGGCACGCCCAGCGATTCCGGCGTTCCGGAAGGCTTGCCCCGGTCGCGGTACCCCAAATACATCAGCACGAGAATCGTGACGAGATAGGGAATCATCTTCAGAAAATACGGCGGAACGGCGCTCCCGAGCAGCTGCATCCGGAATCCGAGCGAATCGAGCGCGCCGAAGAAATAAGCGCATAACAGCGCCCGCAGCGGATTCCACCGGGCAAAGATGACCAAGCCCACCGCGATCCAGCCCCGTCCCGCCGTCAAGCCTTCGTTCCAGGTCGGAGCGACGGCCAGGACCATATCCGCGCCGGCCAGCCCGATCAGGATCGCGCCCGCGGTCACATAACCGTAGCGGATCAAGCGGACGCGAATTCCCATCACGTCGGCCGTGGCCGGGCTATCTCCGACGGCCCGCAAATGCAGGCCCCACGAGGTGCGGTGAATCAATAAATGAAGCGCGATCACCAGCGCGAAGCTCAACCAGGTCAGCAGGTCGAGGCGGCCGAAAAGGTCCCCGATCACCGGAATCGGCTCCAGCATATCGAGCGATATCCGCGGCAACGTCCCCGGCAGCGGATTCCCGCTGATCGACTTTCCGAGGTAGGCGCTTAGACCGCTGCCGAACAGCGTCATCGCCAGCCCGCACATCGCCTGATTGGCCCTGAGCGTCACCGCCAGGAAGGCATGCAACAAGCCCAGGAACGCGATAACGGCAGCCGTTGCCAGCAAAGCCAAAGCCAAATTTCCCGAACGGATGAACACGAGGCAGGTCGTGACCGCCCCCATGAGCATCAGGCCTTCGGCACCCAGTTGGATGATTCCGGCCCGTTCGGTAAGAATCCCGCCCAGTGTGGCTAGCAGCAGCGGCGTTCCTGCGGTCATGGCGGCGAGCAGCAATTGGGTCATAAAGTCCATGCCAAATCCTCCTTAGCGTTACGCTCTCCGGCGAATGCGGAAACGGGTTACCCTATCGCCGGCAATCAGAAAAAACAGGATCGCGCCCTGCAGCATTTCCGAAATGGACGACGGCAGGCCGATGGTCTGCACGCTGTATCCTCCGACGATCAAGCCGCCGAACAGCAGCGCGGAAACGACCAGACCGAGCGGATTCAGTTTGGCCAGCCAGGCAACGATGATCGCGGTATAGCCGTAACCCGGCGAAATGCCCTGCATCAGCTTATGGCTGACGCCCGACACTTCGGCCATGCCGGCCAATCCGGCCAGCCCGCCGCTGATCAGCATAACGGTAATGACGTGGCGGGAGATCGGAATGCCGGCATATCGCGCCGCAATCGGGTTGGCACCGATCAAGCGCAGCTCGTAACCCCAGCGGGTGAAGCGAATCAGCAAGTAATAAATCGCGACGGCGGCCACGGCAAAAACCAGGCCGATATGCAGCCGGGTCCCGCCCAGCACCGGCAACGACTGCGCAGCGGTAAATAGCGGAGACCCCGGCATGTTGAAGCCTGCAGGGTCTTTCCAGGGGCCGATAACGACATAATCGAGCGCCAGCAGCGCTACATAATTGAGCATCAGCGATGTGATCAACTCGTTGACGCCAAAATGCGTGCGCGGAATCGCCGTCAGCAGTCCCCAGAAAGCCCCGGCGGCGATCCCGAAGAGCAGCATGAGCAGGATCGACCAGAACGACGGGAGCCCGGGAAAATAGATCGTGACCGCCGTCGCGGCGATCGCCCCGACCGTCAGCTGCCCTTCCGCGCCGATGTTCCATACCGAGATGCGATAGGCAACGGCGATACCCAGCCCGCACAGAAGCAGCGGAATCGCTTTGACCAGCGTCTCTGTAACGCCGAAGGAGGTGCCGAACGCGCCGCTCCACATCTTCGCGTACACCGTCCACGGGTTCATGCCATTCAGGTAGATAAACACGGCGCACAGGATGAGAGCCAATACGACCGAAAGCACCGGCGTCCACCAGGGCGTCCGGACCCGGGTTGCATCGAACTCCAGGCGCCACGGCGCTTTCCGCCCGGCCGTCTTGCGGCTGATCAACGGTTCCGCCAGCGTTGCCCCGCTCGTCTTTTGCCGGCTCATACGACGCTCTCCTCTCTGTCCCGTATGCCCGCCATCAGCAGGCCCAGGCTTTCCCGATCCGCCTTACCATGGCTTTGCTCGCCGATGATCGCTCCGTTATACATCACGAGAATCCGGTCGGCTAGCTGCATCAGCTCATCAAGATCCTCCGAGATCAACAGCACGCCGCTGCCGGAAGCCCGCAGGCCCAGCAGCAGCTCATGCACCCCGGCGGCGGCGCCGACGTCCAGTCCCTGCGTCGGATGCACCGCAACCATCAGCTTCGGTCGGTGGGACACTTCCCGGGCGAACAGCAGCTTCTGCTGGTTGCCGCCCGACAGCTGCTGGACCGGGGTGTCGAGCCCCGGCGTCCTGACGTCGAACCGCTGCACGAGTTGCTCGGACCACAAACGGTTTTTGGCCGACTTCAGGATGCCAAGACGCGAGTGTTCCTGCTTGCGGTACGACTTGAATAGCAGGTTGTCGACGGACCCGAGGCTTCCGGCGAGGCCGCTTTTCATCCGGTTCTCCGGCACATGGGAGATGCCGGCCTCAATGGCCCCGCGCACCGAAGCGGTTTTGACGGGCTCGCCGTCAAAGAACAATTCGCCTTCACGCCAGCTTCTTAACCCGGTCAGCACCTCGGCCAATTCCTTCTGGCCGTTTCCCGCCACGCCGGCCACGCCGACGATTTCGCCTTGGCGAACGGTAAGCGACACGCGGTCCAGCGCTTTGCGCCCGTGTTCGGCCACGGCGCTGATCCGGTTTACGACCAGTAACTCCGCGCCTTCCGTCGCGTCGCGTTCGCGGCGCTCCATGACGACTTCCCTCCCGACCATCAGCCGGGCCAATTCTCGTTCATCCGTACTTTCGGTGAGCAGCGTGGCGATCATTTTCCCTTTCCGCATCACGGAAATGCGATCCGAGGACGCCAGCACTTCCTTCATCTTATGAGTCGTCATAATGACGGTTTTGCCTTCTTCCTTCATGCGGCGCAGCGTTACGAACAGCCCCTCGGCCTCTCCCGGGGTCAATACCGACGTCGGTTCGTCCAAAATGATAATGTCGGCTCCGCGGTACAACGTCTTGACGATTTCCACGCGTTGCTGCTCGCCGACCGACAGCTGCCAGACGGGCCGATCGACCGGAATATGCAACCCGAAGCGTTCCGCCAGCTCTTCCATTACCCGATGCTTGCGTTTGATCCAGTTGCGGCCGCGCCAGAAAGACGATTTTTCGCCAAGCACGATATTTTCCGCAGCCGTCAGCGTCGGCACCAGGCGGAAGTTTTGAAACACCATGCCGATGCCGAGCTGAGCCGCTTGTTTCGGGGAATGGATTTGGGCCGGCCTGCCGTGAATCGAAATCTCCCCCTCATCCGCCCTGTAAACGCCCGACAGCATGCTCATGACCGTGCTTTTTCCCGCTCCGTTCTCACCGAGCAGCGCATGGATTTCCCCCGCGTTTGCCGAAAAATCGACTTGATCGTTCGCGATGACCGAACCGAACCGTTTGACGATGCCGCGCATTTCCACCGAATACCCTTGCATACGGAATGCCTCCTTTCCCCCGGTTGTAGTACGGGTGGAGAAGGTTTCCGCCTCGGAAGCCCGCCCCACCCATATCCGTTTTCGCCAAATGTTCAATCGGTCCGCATTACTTCGGAATCGAACCGACGACGCCCTGCGCCAGCCAATCCATGCTGAGCACTTCCTCCAGCGTCAGCGACTTGCCGGCTGGCACTTTTTCATTGCCTGCGTTGTCTTGGATCGGCCCCGTGAACACGTTCAACTCGCCGCTGACGATTTTCTCCTGCGCATCCAGTACCAGCTTCTGTACGTCTTCGGCCACTTTGTTGCCGAACGGCGCCAGTTCGACCATCCCGTCGGCCATGGAGCCGGAGTATTGTTCATTGGTCCACGTTCCGTCCATGAGCGATTTGACGGTTTTGATATAATAAGGCCCCCAGTTCCATACCGGGTTCGTCAAATAGTTATCCGGCGCGTATTTCTTCATGTCGGAGTCGTTTCCGCCCGCAAACGCGCCCCGTTCGGCCGCCGCCTGCAGCGTCGCCGGGGAATCCTGGTAAGCTAGAAGGACGTCGGCGCCTTTATCCAGCAGGCTGATCGCCGCTTGGCGTTCCGTCGTCGGGTCGTACCACGTATTCGTCCAGACGACGTCAACCTTGATGTCCGGATTGACGCTTTGCGCGCCAAGCGTAAACGCGTTGAGGTTATATATGACCTCGCTGATCGGGAAAGCTCCGACGTAACCAAGATGGTTGTTTTTTGTCACCTTTCCTGCCGCGATACCGGTCAGGTAGCTGGCTTCGTAGTTCTTGCCGAAATACGTGCCCATGTTCTCGGCCGTTTTGTAACCGGAGGCATGGTCGAATTTGACGTCGGGGAACTTGCCCGCCACGTTCAGCGTGTAATCCATGTAGCCGAAGCTGGTCGTAAACACGATGTCATGATTTTGCGCCAGCTCGGTGATAATCCGCTCGGCGTCGGGACCCTCCGGCACGTTCTCGACGGCATCCGCCGCGATTCCGAGCTCCTTCTCCATCTCCTTGCGCCCGAGATCATGCTGGTAAGTGTAACCGCCGTCGCCCGGCGGCCCGATGTAAACGAAGGCAACCTTCGGTTTCCCGGCGGCCGCGTTCTCGTCAGCAGCGTTGCCGCCGGACTCGGCGGCTGCCGGCTCCGTCGGCGTTCCCTCGGCATTGCCTCCCGCATTGCTTGCCGTATTGCTATTGCTCCCGCACCCCACGAGACCCATGGCAACCACCAGCAGCAGGATCAAACTCCAACTGAATGCCATACCCCTCTTTTTATTCATCGTTCTCCTCCTCCGATAGGTATTGCTTGATATTTAAGACTTACTATAACGAAGGGCGGAGAACGATGTAAATTTACATAACATGTATTTGTGCGAGATCCTAAAAAGCAGCCGAGGTTTCTGTGCTCCTTGCACGAACCCCTCAAAAATTCCAATCGTTCATCCGATCTGTTCGGACGACGGCTGCTGCCGCAGCCACATGTTTTGAACCTCCCGAAATTCCGCCTCCGTATCGGCGTCCATCGCAAACAAAGAGGATTCCGGACGAAGGGTCAGCCCTTTGTAGGCGGAAGAGCGCAGGATTCCCGCCGCGCCCCGGTCCCCGTCCAACTGCTGCAGCGCCGGAAAGAGCGCTTTGGAGAACAGCGCCGGTGGCATGGCCTCTTCGCCGTCCGAGCAGGCGACGTAATCCAGTTCCGGCGAGCGGCGAAAAGCCTCCGACATCCGGTCTACCAATTCCGCCGTCACGAAAGGCTGATCGGCCAACGCGACGACGACGGCATCGGGATCGTAAGGGATGACCGCGTTGAGCCCGCAACGAAGCGAGAAGGATAGGCCTAAATGGGCGGTGAGGCACGTCGCCGTCCGCCGGGCTCCCGGCGTCCCCGATGCGGGCGGCAGCCACTCAAGCATATCGCCGGCCCGAACCACCACGACCAACGGCTCCAGCCCGCAAGCTTCCAGCTCGACAAGCGCCACGCTTCCAAAGGCGACGCCCGGAGACAGCTTACGCGAAACCTTGGAGCCGCCCATCCGGCTGCCTAAACCCGCCGCCAAATAGATCCCGGCAATCCTCATTTTCGTTCCCTCCTTCCTTGCTTATCGCGTACCTCGCCTTCGCCCGCTTCGCGCGGATCAGCTCGGCGACGATGCTGACGGCGATTTCTTCGGGCCCTTCGCCGCCGAGCGCCAGCCCCGCCGGCGCATGCAGCGATTCCGGCGGCTCCAGCCCCTCCAGCAACAGGGCGATCCGTGCCCTGGAGCCGATCACCCCGAGATACCGAGGACCCCGATCCAACACGCATTCGAGGAACTGCCGGTCACGTCGGAACGAATGGCTGCAGATCAACACATAATCTGCGCCGGTAATGTTCAACCATCGCGGCGCTTCGTCCGGCGGGCAAACCACGCTTTCTTCCGCCGGGAAGCCGCTCTCCAGGCCGGCCTCCCGCCAATCGGCAACGGCGACGCGGAAGCCGGCGCGGGAGGCCAGCTCGGCGACGGAACGGCCGTCCCGCCCGGCACCGAATAACACCAGCCGCGGCTTGGGCGTCAGAAGCGTCGCAAACGACGCATCCGCGAACATCTGCAACAGCTGCGATCGTAGCTTATGAGCAGGCTGCTGCTCTTGAAGGACAAACTCCTCCAGCCGATAAGCGTAACCTGCACCATCTTGGAAACGCCTCAGCAGCAAGCTTTTTCCCCGAAGCATATGATCGTGCGCCTCCGTCAGCAGCTTGCGCAGTTCTCCCTCCACCGGCTCCATGACAATCCGGATGTTGCCGCCGCAGCCGACGGCTTCGCCCCAGGACATATCGTCCGGCGACAGCATGTCGTACTCAACCGTCATCGGCCTCCCGGACATCCAGATCCCTTCGGTCCGCAGCCGCAGATCCTGTTCGAGACACCCGGGGCTAAGGCTGCCGATCGAGCCGCCCTCGGTAAATAGCATCGAGGCCCCCGGCTTCCGATAGGAATGTCCTTCCACCCGAATGAGCGTGGCCAGCACGGCCGGAAGTTCGTGGTCTTTGATGTAGGCGGCAATATCGTACATGCTCATGACACTTCCCCCCGGTCCAGCATGGTTCGAAACAGGAAAGCCAGGCGCAGCCTTAGCAAATCGTCGGTTTTCTTAAAATCGACGTCCAGCAGCTCGCTGAGCTTTTCCATCCGGTACGTCGCGGTGTTGCGGTGGATGAACAGTTTTTTGGCCGTTTCATTAAGATGTCCGTCATTTTCCAGAAAAGCCTCCAACGTCCCCATCATTTCCCGGACGTACTCCGGCTCCCGGCAAAGCAAACCCGAAAGGGTTCGGCTGCAGTATTTTTGCATTATCTCCGCCGGAACTTGCCGAAGTACCATCATAAGCTCAAGTTGGCGGAAATATGCTGCCTGCTGACCGGGATTCCAATACGGCTTCAGGCGTAATGCTTCCTTCGTTTCCTGGTAGGCTTCCCGGATTTCCTCCGGCTTGTTTTTTCGACCGCTAACCGCAGCAAGCGGATAAAATGCCGCTCGTGCCCCGATTTTTCCGAAGCACGCTTCGATATGGCCGCATAAGCGATCCGGCGCCAGCCGTTCCCCGGAATACAGCGACAACAGTCCTTCATCCACAATCAGGTGAAAAGACGGGAGCTTCGCAAGCTCCGAATGCCGGCCGTACTCCTCTTTAAGCCGGGTCAACTCCTGCAGCCTGAGCTCGCCTGCGTCGGGAACATCCGTCAGTACCAATTGATACGCCCCTTGCAGCAGGCCGGGCTGAACGGCTTCCGCCGCCTTGCACAACTCCGCGGAGGAAAAGTCGCCTTTCAAGCAGCGTCGGAACATCCGGCCGAAATCCCGGTGCAGATCCTGTTCGAAATCGTCGCCGTTTCCCGTACGCAAATAGTGCGCAATCAGTTCGGCTCCTTGGACGAACAGGCTTTCTTCGACAGGCAGCATCAGGGGATCGATGGAACTGAAGATCAGGTAGCCCGCCGTCTCTTCGCCTTGGAGGAGAGGGAGACGGTATCCGGTCGCCTCGCCGATCCGAACCTTGCGGCATTTGGATGTCCACGGCCATCCGCTAAGCAACTCCCGTTCCTCTGCAGCGGTATTGTTAAACCGCAGTTCCCCCTGCCTTCCGATGACGGCCATCGGATAGCCAATGCAATCGGAAACGGCTTCGGGCAGCGAACGGCTTCGCACGGATTCCAGCGCGAGGGTCATCAGCTTCCGCTGTTTATCGAGCATGGAGCGCAGCGCGAACGTACTGCGCGAGAGCTCTGCCCTGAATAAGCCGTTCATCTGATCGGAGAAGGTGAACTGGAACGGCAGCTCGATCAGCGGAAAGCCCAGCTCATCCGCTTCGGCGATCAGGCTGTCGGGCACCGTCTCCCAGAACCGTCCAAGCTTGATGCCAAGCCCGGACGACCCCCGCCGGTTCAGCTTCTGAAGCAGCGACGACGCCTGTTCCGGATGATCCTTGATCAGATATGCCGTCGTCAGCAGCATTTCGCCTTCCTTGATCCAGTCCGAAATATCCGGCGCATCCATCACATTTATCGATTTGACGATGCGGCGCATTCCTTTGGAGCCGGCAATCAGCCTCGCTTCCGATAACGGGTAAATCGATAACGCCTCTTCGACCGTCAAATGCATGCCGACCCCTCCCTTTCTCGCCTCAACATCCCTTTGTACGCTAACGTACGGGATCGTACAAACCGCCTCTGGCGTTATGTTATGTAACATTATAGTGAAGGTGCGTGGGTTTGAAAAGGGATTTAACGAAAAAAAGGCATGTCTATGTCAGATTAGATAACATAGACATGCCTTTGATTAACATACTTTCCGATGAAAATAAAGTCGTAGACTGCCTCTTGTTATTGAGCTATCGTTCTCCGTTAGCGTTCTCAGCTTAGGGGACAAGGTCATCTAACCGTCTGGTAAACGAGGCCTATCGCTCCAGAATCAAATGTCTTGTTTTCGATAAGTTTAAGATTGATTTTCTCCTTGAGACCTTGGAATAACGGCAACCCGCTGCCGATCAGGACGGGAGAAACCGTAATTTTATACTCATCTATTAAATCAAGCTGCATAAGGTAGTGCGCGAACCTGGGACTGCCGAGGATGACTATATCCTTGCCTGGCTGCTGTTTGAGGTTCTTGATCTCTTCCTCGACATCTTCTTTCACCAGTCTGGAATTGTTCCATTCGACTTTCTCCAGCGTCGTGGAAAAAACGATTTTGGCTGTCTTTTCGATCCACTCAGCATGATTCCGTTCATGCTGCGAAGCCGATGGGTTCGAAGGCACAGATGGCCAGTAACTGTGCATCATCTGATAAGTCCCACGTCCCCAAATGACAGTGTCGGCAGTACTCAGAATTTCTTTCGCGTGTTTCTCCAAATCAGCATTGTAGGAAACCCAGCCAATGTCCATTTCACCGTTCGGCCCTTCTACAAAACCGTCAAGCGATGCGTGCAGAAATAGAACGAGTTTTCTCATGTTCGTTTCTCCTCCGTTAGCCCACGTTTCATCCTGCTGTTACGTTCATGATAAATCATTACGTTACGTAAGGTTCAAGTGGAAATCCGAATTTTTTGCTGACAACAATGTTGCGCAAAACTCCGTTAGTTGAGCGCCGCCGCTTGTGTCTAATACTTTATTTTTCAGTCTACAACTTTATTTTCACTGAACACATACAGCTATCCTCAACCATCATTCCGGGAGACTTCGCGTTTGTGATGTTTACGGCAAACCTGCGCCAATTCTCCTATTCGGTTTACCCAATCCAGCAACCGCAGATCCCGGTTGCCCGCGCCGATCACGGACAAGCCCAACGGCAAGCCGCCGGGGCCGTCCACCGGCAGCGTGATTTGCGGAAGGCCGGCAAGGCCGGCGATGCAGCATAGCGACATGGCGCCGCTGCGGTTCCGTTCCAGTTCGGCCGGGGTTCCGCCTGCCGGCGGAGCAGTCCCCGGCACGGTAGGAACGATCAGCGCGCCATCCTCTCCGAGCAGATCCTCCAATCGCCGGGTAACCGCCAGCAATAGCGCCTCCGCCTCGGAATGATCCTGCTCGGCGAACCGTTCCGCCAAAGCGAAGCGGGCGGCGATGTCCGGGGCAAACGACGGGGATTCCCTGCGAATCCAGTCCCCGTGCGTCTCCCAGATTTCGCTGCCCTGAAGCTCGCGAAACGCATCCATCCATGCTTTAAGCCCTTCCTTCGCCACCTCGATCTCCTCTGAACGGACTGCTCCCTCTTGCAGCCGGCGCAACGCCTTCGACCAACTTTCCGCGCATTCGGGGGCAGCCAGCGACCAGGCATCCTTGGCAATGTATAACTTGCGAATGCCGCCATCTGCGGCTCCCCGTTTGAGCAGCACTTCCCCGACCGCAAGCAGCAGCTCCGGACTCCGGGTCATCCAGCCGACCGTGTCGAAGCTCGGGGCGAGCGGGATGACGCCGCTCATCCGGACCGCTCCACGGCTGGGACGGATGCCATAGACGCCGCAGTACGATGCCGGCACGCGAACCGAACCGCCCGTATCCGTACCAAGGGCGAAATCGACGCTGCCCGATGATACCGCCACGGCCGAGCCGCTGGACGAACCTCCGGGAATCCTCCCCTTGCCCCAAGGGTTTACCGGGGTGCCAAAGTGGATGTTTTCGCCGCCGAGACTGTACATCAGTTCATCCGTATGGGCGGCCCCTTTCAGCGCCGCTCCCGCCAGAAGCAGGCGGCGGACCGCATCCGCATGGTCTTTGGCCGGCAGGTGACTGCGCAGCCAATCCGGATTGCCGGCCGACGAAGTATGCCCGCGGACGGCAAACACGTCCTTCACCGCAAACGTCTTACCGTCCAATGATCCGCCGGCGAGAGGAAGAACCTCCAAGGCCGGATCGATAAACGCGCCGTATTCGTTGTTCAAGCTCATTCGCGCATTCCTCCTTTGCGAAGCCCGCTCTGGGGCTCGTTTCCTCTTTCGGCCGTCACCAGCCGATCGCCGCCCCGTCGCAGCGCGGATCCGTACCGCCCAGCCGGTAACCGTGCTCGTCGATGGCGATCACGTGGGCATGGCCGGCCAAGCCGTCATAGTCCTCCGCCTTCCGGACTTGATGCCCGGCAGCGGCCAATGCCTCCAGCACGGCCGGGTCCACCCGTCCCTCCACCGTCAGCGCCTCCGTCGGCTCGCCCCAGGTTCTGCCCCATACGAAACGGGGTTGGTCCACCGCCTCCTGGGGATTCATCCCATAATGCAGCAGCCGGGTCAACAACAGCGTTTGCGTTTGCGGCTGGCCCTCGCCGCCCTGCGTGCCGTACAGGATCGCGGGTTTTCCGTTCCTGCAGGCCATGGCCGGCATCAGCGTATGAAACGTCCGCTTGCACGGGGCAAGCGCATTCACCGCCGAGGGGTCCAGCGAAAAAAAGGAGCCGCGATTTTGCAGCAGGACACCCGTGCCTCCCGGAGCCACGCCCGCGCCGAATTCGAAATACAAGCTTTGGATGAACGAAGCGGCGTTGCCCTCGGCATCCACGACCGCCGCATAAGCGGTATCCCGGCCGATCGGCTCGCTGACGGCGGATGCGGCCTTTTCCAGCGAGATCGATGCGGCTAACCGGGCCGCATAACCTTTGTCCAGCAGCGCCGCCAGCGGGATGTCGCTGAAATCCGGATCGGTCAGCACCAGGTCGCGGTCGCGAAAGCTCGCTTTGATCGCTTCCGCGATCAGATGGTAATACGCATAAGAACCGTGCGGGATGCCGGCAAACTCGTATTGATCCAAAATGTTCAGCGCCATTAATGCGGCGAAACCCTGCGAGTTAGGCGGAGCTTGATACACCGTATGCCCCCGGTATTCCGTGGTCACCGGCTCGCACCAGTTCCCGCGGTGCCCGGCGAAATCGGCGGGGGTCAGGTAACCACCGGACGAGGCCAACCCTCGGCATATTACCTCGGCGATGTCCCCGCAGTAAAAAGCGTCCCGGCCGCCGGACGCGAGCAGGGACAGCGAACGCGCCAAGTCTTTCTGCATGAACTTGGCCCCGGGCTGGGGCGCAATTCCATCCGGCCTATAGATGGCCGCCGCTTCCGGCGACAACGCGGTACCGGCCAGCTCGGTGTTGCGATGCTGATCCGAAGACAGCGGAAACCCTTCGTCCGCATAGTCGATCGCGGCCTCAAGCGCCGCCGCCAGCGTTAGCCGCCCGTATCGGCTCTGGACCGCGTCCCAACTGTCCGCCATGCCCGGCACCGTGATCGCGGCGCGTGCGCCCCGGCGCGGAATCGCGGACTCGCCGGCATACAGCTCGCGGTTCAGCGCCCGGCCGGACCGGCCGCTGCCGTTATAGGCGCGGACTCGCCCCTCTTCCTCGCTATAGCAAAGCCAAAACGCGTCGCCGCCAAGGCCGGTCATATGCGGGTAAACTACGGCTAACGCTGCACTAACCGCAACGGCTGCGTCAAAAGCGTTTCCGCCCTTTTCCAAAATTCTCGCTCCGGCCGCGGAAGCCAGGTAATGCGGGCTGACCACCATCGTTTTCGTGCCAATGACCGGTCGTTTGCTCATAAGCGCCCCCCTCCCGTGAATTAGTGCCATTTAACCGCATGCCTTCCCGCTCGTCAACCGGAGGCAGGCAAACCTCGGTTTGCCTACCGCAACATTTGTGTTCCTTGCACAAAGTTACGCCGCCAGAAGTCAAAACGCACTATAATTAAAGTGCGTGTTCAAAAAGTCGGCTTTTCAGCACCGGGGAGGTTGGATGAAGCTAGGGCCTGAGGAGCGGAGCGTACGTTTTGGGTACGTGAGCACCGGAAGGCCCGTCCTGAATTCAAGATTCGACGTCGAGACCACTTCCTGATTTGCTTCGAAATCAAAAGACGACTTTTTAAACAACCTCTTCAAGTGCATTCCATAGGTTTGGGACAAAAAGGGCAACTTAATCGAAAAAGGAGGGGACCGCTTGAAAAAAGGTCAAAAAGATTACATAGAGCTGGGTCTCTCCATGGCCAGAACGGGCGTCCTGGGTTATGGGGGCGGTCCTTCCGTCATCCCCCTGATCCGCCATGATGCCGTCAAACGTTATCAATGGCTCAGCGACGAGGAATTCGCCGAAATTCTTGCGCTCGCCAACGCGCTGCCCGGGCCGATCGCCACCAAGATGGCCGCCTATCTCGGGTACAAACGCAAAGGCGTGCGGGGGGCGGTGTTCGCGGTGGTCTCGCATATTTTGCCAAGCGTGCTGGCTATGATCCTGCTGTTATCGGCCGTCAATTTCCTGGCCGGCTCCCGCGTCGTCAAAGGAATGATCGCCGCCGTTTCGCCCGTAATCGCCGTGATGCTGGGCGTCATGGCTTACGAGTTCGCTAAAAAGGGAATCCACGGACTCGGCATGACGGCCGGCATCCTGTTTATGCTGCTGGCCTTGCTGCTGCTTGAAGTTCTGCATGTGCATCCCGCTCTGGTCATCGTGCTGTTTCTCGGTTATGGGACGGTGCATTACCGGGCGGCCGCCCGCCTGCGCGGCAAGCGGGAACGGAAAGGAGGCAGCCCGTAATGGATTGGCTTGATTTGATCATCGGCTTCTTCATTGCCAATTTGCTCGGATACGGCGGGGGGCCTTCGTCCATTCCCCTCATGTACGAGGAGATTGTACCGCATTACCATTGGCTCGGCGATGCGGAGTTTTCCAATATGCTGGCATTAGGCAATGCCCTCCCCGGGCCGATCGCCACCAAAATAGCGGCTTATGTCGGCTTTGGCGTCTACGGCTGGACCGGAGTACTGCTGGCGCTGCTGGCTACCGTCCTGCCCTCGGCCGCAGGTCTTATCCTTTTGCTTCGGCTGCTGGCCAAATATCGGCATTCCACCGTCGTCAAAGGCATGACCCTGATGGTCCAGCCCGTCATCGCCATCATGATGGTCACGCTGACCTGGCAGATGGCCAAGGAGCCGGCCGCCTCCATCGGCATTTGGCAAACGCTGGCGATCGCCGCCATCGCCTTCTGGGCCATGGAGCGGCGCAAGATTCATCCGGCCCTCGTCATCGTGGCGTCATTCGTCTACGGCGGGCTGGTGCTGCAGCATTTCGTATAACCAAGAGGTGCGGCAAACAGGCCGCAGGGACCATTCCCTGCGGCCTTGCCGTTTCTATCGGCTTTATTCCTATTGCGCGCGCACCTTGGCCGTCCCCGGCCTCCACTCGCCGATGAATTCAGGAATATCGTAATTGAAGTATCCGTCCAGAATTGCCGTCTTATCGTCCGTAAACAGCTGGTCGGCGATGCCGGCCACCAGCTTGGGAATCGCATTCCTCGTTCCCGAGATGGCCGAAGCCGACAGGCCGTTACTTGCCAGTGCCGAGTAGTTGAACACGAACAGCCCGTGCAGCAGCTTCCGTCCTTCCGGGTCGCGGGCGGTCACGGCAAAGCCCGGGCTTAAGTAAGGATGCCGGTCGAGCAGCGGGTTCCCCTCGCCCGCCGGAGGCTGATAACAATCGCTCCAACGCGCGATATGCCGGTCAAGCAGGCGCAACTCCGGACGCAGGGACGGCTCGCTAAGCAGGCCGGTGCTGACGATGACGAAGTCGAAGCCGAAGCGGCCCTTGGGTGTCGTAACGACCGCTTCACCGCCGTCCGCCTCCACGTTCAGCCAAGGCGAGCCGAGATGCAGCGCGAACCCCGGCCAAGCCGCAGCCCGCTCAAACGTGTCGTTCGTCGGGGGCTGGTTCGTTTGGAAAAAATGCGAAACCACCCGGTATTTCTCCGCATCGGTCAGGGCATGAAACCGCTCGATCATCCCCGAGACCTCCATTTGGCGAATCGGGTTGACGCTCGGCAGCTTCTCCCGACGAACGAATACATGCGCTTCTGCCGCCCCCCGGGACAAGGCATGGTTGGCGTTATCGAATGCGGAAGCGCCTCCGCCCAGAACGGCCAGCTTTTTGCCTTTCATAGCGGTAAAATCAATCGCTTCCGAGGTATGGGCATACAGGCTGCGGGGCAACCGCTCCGCGATCATCGGCGGCACATGCCATTCTCCCCCGCCCTGAATGCCGGTAGCCAGCACCACCTTGCGGGCCAGCAGCCTTTTTCCGGAAACGCCCGGACCGTCCAAATGAAGCCGGTGAAGGCCGTCTCCGGCCGGCTCAACAAGCGTCAGCTTCGTTTCGTTAACGACCGGCAACCCCAATACATTCCGGAACCATCGTAAATAGTTCATCCAATCTCTGCGCGGGATTTTGTCCAGCTCCTCCCAGCCTTTGGCGGCAAATTGCGCTTCCCACCAGGCGCGGAAGGTCAACGACGGGATCCCCAGGTCGATGGAGGTCAGCCATTTCGGGGTCCGCAGCGTCACCATGCGGGCGTACGTTTCCCATGGCCCCTCCAGACCCGCCGGATTTTCGTCGATGACGAGCATATTGGAGATCCGCTCGCGCAGCAGCCCGAAGGCCGCGCCTAATCCGCTTTGGCCGCCGCCGACGATCACGACGTCATAGATATGCCCCTCCGCGGACTTTCGCGGCAGCACCCAATCGGCTCCGCCGAAGTTCAGGTAAGACAGATCCCGTTTCACTTGGTCGTTCAAAGCTTCCAGACTCATGGCTTCCCCGCCTTCCATGCTCATGGCGCATCTATTTTAGTAGCTATTATAGCTTGTGAGGCGGGCCGCCGGAACGCGCGGAGCAAGTTTATGGTCGCGATGTCCAAAAAACGGCCGGTATTTTGTGCGCCGTACATTAAAGCCGTCAGGATCCCGCGAACGCAAAATCCCCTCCGGAGCTTGGAGCGTCTTGACGAAGTCGAAGACAGCATAGCCCGTAAGGGGACCCTGGTTACCCGAATTATTGCGCGATTTGATCGCGGATGTTTTGCAAGATTTTCTTCTCCAGCCGAGACACCTGAACTTGGGAGATTCCAAGCCGCGTGGCGACTTCGGACTGGGTCTGGTCCCGGTAATAGCGCAAGTATACGATCAAGCGCTCCCGGTCGGTCAATCCATCAATCGCTTCATGGAGCGCCAGCTTGTCGAACCAGCGTTCCTGGGATTCATCGGCGATCTGGTCCATCAGCGTAATCGGATCGCCGTCGTTTTCAAATACCGTTTCGTGAATGGAAGCCGGCGGTTTATTGGCCTCTTGGGCGAATACGACGTCCTCCGGCGTGACTCCGAGCTCTTCGGCCACTTCCTTCACCGTTGGCAGGCGGCCCAAGGTCTTGGATAATTCATCTTTCTTCTTCCGTACCTTATTGGCCATTTCTTTCAGCGAACGGCTGACTTTCAACGTCCCGTCGTCGCGCAAGAAACGTTGAATTTCCCCGATGATCATGGGCACCGCGTACGTCGAAAATTTGACGTCATAGCTGAGATCGAACTTGTCCACCGACTTGAGCAGGCCGATGCAGCCGATTTGAAACAAATCTTCGGGTTCATAGCCCCGATTCATAAACCGCTGCACGACAGACCAGACAAGCCGGATATTGCAGTTCACCAGCCGGTCTCTGGCAGCGTTGTCCCCGGATTGACTCAGGGCGATCAGCCTTTTCACTTCCGTGTCGTCCAAAAACTCTCTCGAGGTTTGCTTCACTTCGGCATCCATAGATCCAACCCCTAATTGTATAAAGCTTTCTTGGATACAATCCTTTTCTTCATCCGAATGTGGGTGCCTCCGTCCAATTCGCTCGTCACGTCAAATTCGTCCATAAAATTTTCCATAATCGTAAACCCCATGCCCGAGCGCTCCAGTTCGGGTTTCGAAGTATAAAGCGGCTGTTTCGCCAGCTCCACATCCTCGATACCGCGGCCTTGATCCTCGATGATCAACGTGACCGTATCGCCCTCGATCGCGGCAGAAATGGACACGACCCCTTCCGGGTTTCCGTCATACCCGTGAATGATCGAATTCGTGACCGCCTCGGACACCACCGTCTTCAAATCGGTGATTTCGTCCATCGTCGGATCCAACTGGGAGACGAAAGCGGCAACCGTGACCCGGGCAAACGATTCGTTCTCGGATTTCGCGGCAAACTTCAGCGACATAAAATTGCTGGCTTGATTTGCGTTGGTACTCACAGGGCCACCTCCAAATCGGTCAATGCCAGGTCTTCGTTATCGAAGATCGGCATGATTTTGAAGAGTCCCGACATTTCGAATAGCCGATAAACCGGGGGGTTCACGTCGCAAATGACCATCTTCCCGCCTTTTTGCTTGATCAGCTTATATCTTCCGAGAATGACGCCGATTCCGGAGCTATCCATAAACTGCAGCGTTTTGAGGCTTAATACGAGATTGCGGCAGTTCCCGCGGGCGATCTCTTCGTCCATACGCATCCGGACATCGTCCGCCGTATGATGATCCAATTCCCCGCTCAAGCGCACGATTAACGTCTCGCGGTGTTTCTCCATTTCCACTTGCAAATTCACGTCTGTTCACTCTCCTCCCTGACATGAACACAACAATTCTACGATCCTAGGCCCGATTCCTGCCGACTGACAAAACTAGAAGAAAAGCCCTATGAATCTACAAAAAACAAGTGTGCGGCCGTTCGCTTGAACAACGTCCACCAGCCGGCTTTATCGATATCCGCCGGAGCGGTCAGATCGAATTCGGTCAACACGAGGCCGTCTTGATATACGACCAGTTTGCCAACGGTTTGGCCCGCTTTGATCGGCGCGGCCAGTTTTTCGGGTGCGATCAGCTTGTGGGTAATGCTGTCCGGCTTCGCTCCTTTTTTCACCAGCACGTTCAACGGTTTGGTTGCCGCCAGCTCCAGCTGCGCGCTCATCCCTTTTTGCACCTTAACCTTGCCGATCGCTTCCCCCGCTTGATAAATCGGCAACAGCGCATATTGCGAGAACGCGTAATCGAACATGCCCGACACTTCGCTGTTGCGCGTCTTCGTATTCGGTTCGCCGAGCACGACGGCAATCAAGCGCATCCCGTCCCGTTTCGCGGTTGCCGCCAGACAAAACTTCGCTTCCGACGTGTAGCCCGTTTTGAGCCCGTCCGCGCCGCTGTAGAATCGGACCAGCTTATTCGTATTCACCAGCCAGAACGGTTTCTCGGAACCTTGGCGCAAGTAATCCTGGTAAGCCCCGGTATATTTCGTCACCGCCTCATGCTTGAGCAGTTCCCTGCTCATGACGGCGATGTCATAGGCGGAGCTGTAGTGATTGGCTACGGGCAATCCGTTGCAGTTGGCAAAATGCGTATCCTTCATGCCCAGTTGCTCCGCCCGCTCGTTCATCATTTTCACGAACGCTTTCTCCGACCCGGCGATTTTCTCCGCCAACGCGACGGAGGCATCGTTCCCCGAAGCCATCGCTACGCCCTTCAGCAATTCGTCCACCGTCATCGTTTCGCCCGGCTCCAGGAAGATTTGGGACCCCCCCATGGACGCGGCGTATTCGCTGGCGGCGACCTTATCGGTCAGCTTCAGCGTCCCGTTGTCGATGGCTTCCATCGTGAGCAGCATCGTCATGATTTTCGTGATGCTGGCCGGGGGGAGCTGCTCATGGCTTTTTTTCTCGTAAATGACCGTCCCCGTATCGGCATCAAGCAGGACGGCGGAAAGCGCGTTCTCCGCCAGAACGATTTCGTCATCCCCTTCATGAGGTCCGCCGTGCTCCGCGCTAACGTAGGTCGGCCAGACCGAAACCGCCAGAACGAGGGCGGCAAACCAGATCAACACCCGTCTTTTCAAGATTAGTCCTCCTTTAGACAAAAGTCTGGATTCTGCTAACCTAGTATCGGCATGAAAGTGGGATATTATTCCTGCGCAAAAGAAAAAACGCCTTTCGGCGTTTCGTTTGTTCGAGGGCTAATCAGCTATTTTCGCTATGCTGGTACGTTTGGATTCGCTGTTCTCCAGGTGGCCGAAGGGGCAAACCACGGAATAAGGGAATTTTATGGCCTTATTTGGGCGATTTTGCGAGTTTGGTCGAAAATAGAGGACATTTGTACCCTTATTTCGGGGCCGAAGCCGGAAACAGGCCGTTTTTCCGTACTTCGTCCGACAATAAGGCCAAAAAGTACCGCTAATTACGCGTTTATCCCGAATTCAGCGAAAATAAGGCCTTTTTGTACCGCTATTCATGCGGTCCGTCCCCGGCGCGGCTTCCGGCGAAACCTAAAATCGCTTGACGCCATCCGGCGTCACGAGCGCAAAGACCAGCGGCCGTCTAGGTACTTTCGCCCCGGAAATTCCATAGGCGCCAAGCACTCGCCGCTCGGCTTCGGCCCGGCCGGCTTCGTGGCTGCGGTTCAGGTGCAGCACGGCCAACGTCTCGCCGGTTTCTACCGGGTCGCCGATTTTTTTCCGCAGCTCCACGCCGGCCGCCAGGTCGATGACGGAATCCTTCGTTTCCCGGCCGGCTCCCAGCATCATGGCCGCGATGCCGATTTCCTCGGCTTGGATCGAATCGACATACCCGCCGCTCTCCGCCTTAACCTCCACTTTCAGTTCGGCCGTCGGCAGCAGCTCGGGATGGTCGATCTGCTCCGTATCGCCGCCTTGAGCCGCTACCATCTGCTTCAGCTTGTCCAGCGCTTCGCCGCTGTCCATCTGCGCCATGAGGATCGCGTTGGCCTCTTCCTCCGTAGCGGCTTTGCCGCCCAGGATCAGCATATGCGAAGCCAGGATCAGGCACACCTCTTCCAGGTCCGCCGGGCCTTCGCCCCGCAGCGTCGCCACGGCTTCCTTGATCTCGAGGGCGTTGCCGATCGCATGGCCAAGCGGCTGGTCCATGTCGCTGATCACGGCGACCGTACGGCGCCCGACCTGGGCACCGATGTCAACCATCGCCTTGGCCAGGCGGATCGAATCCTCCAGCGTTTTCATGAACGCGCCGCTGCCCGTCTTGACGTCCAGGACGATCGCATCGGCCCCGGCGGCGATCTTCTTGCTCATCACGCTGCTAGCGATCAGCGGGATCGAATCCACCGTGGCGGTGACGTCCCGCAGCGCGTACAGCTTCTTGTCGGCCGGCGTCATGTTGCCGCTTTGGCCGACAACGGCCAGCCCGATCTCGTTGACCTGGCGGAAAAACTGCTCCTTTCCGAGCTCCACGGAGAATCCGGCGATCGCTTCCAGCTTGTCGATCGTCCCGCCGGTATGGCCCAGCCCCCGGCCCGACATTTTCGCCACCGGCACCCCGGCAGCCGCGACCAGCGGTCCCAGTACGATGGTCGTCTTGTCGCCGACCCCGCCGGTGGAATGCTTGTCGACCTTGGTGCCGCGGATCGAGCCGAGGTTAATCGTATCCCCGGAGCCGGCCATGGCCATCGTCAAATCCGCCGTTTCCCTGGCGGACATCCCTTGGTAATAAACGGCCATCGCCCAAGCCGACATTTGATAATCGGGAATCTGCCCTTCGCTGTACCCTTTCACCAAAAAAGCGATCTCTTCGCTCGTGAGCTCCTGGCCGTCCCTTTTTTTACGGATTAGATCTACCGCTCTCATCGATCTTTACCTCCGTTCCCTATGCTTATTCTATAAGAGGTTGTTCAACTTGCACTATATTTCCGGAATGATGGACAGGACGAGGCTCAGGAACTTCTCGCGCACGCGCTCGGTGGTTTCCATCACCTCTTGGTGGGACAACGGCTGGTCCAAAATTCCCGAAGCCATGTTGCTGATGCAGGAAATCCCCAGCACCTCCAGGCCGGCGTGTCTGGCCACGATGACTTCGGATACGGTGGACATGCCGACCGCGTCCGCTCCCAGCGTCCGCAGCATGCGGATTTCCGCCGGCGTCTCGTAGGTCGGGCCGAGCAATCCGGCATAAACGCCCTCCTGCAGCGGCACGCCTTTTTCCTTGGCCAGGTTCCGGGCGATATCGCGCAGCCTGCGGCTGTAAGCCTGGGACATATCCGGGAAACGCGCGCCCAGCTCTTCGTCGTTAGGGCCGATCAACGGATTTTTTCCGGTCAAATTGAGATGGTCGCTAATCAGCATCAAATCGCCCGGCGAATAAGCGGTATTCACTCCGCCCGCCGCATTGGTCACGAGCAGCGTCGTCACGCCGAGCTCCTTCATTACGCGCACCGGAAACGCGGTCAGCTCCGGCCCGTAACCTTCGTACATGTGGAAACGGCCCTTCATCAGCACGACCGGCGTTCCCTGCACCGTACCGATCAGCAGCTCGCCAGCATGCCCTTCCACCGTCGATTGCGGAAAAAAGGGAATGTCATGATAGGCAATGCTGACCGGCTGCTCCAGATGGTCGGCCAGAACGCCAAGCCCCGAGCCCAGAATCAAGCCAACCTTCGGCGTAAGCGCCGACCGGGAGCGGATAAATTCCGCCGCCTCCCGTATCATGCCAATCGTTAACATTGTCGTCATTTCGAAATCCTCCCGTATGTGAAAACTCTAAACCGCCTTATAAAGTAACGGCTCCTAGATCAACTCGCGCAAAAAGCTTTTGCCGTGCTCGGTGGCATGCACGCCGAAATTGTCGGCAATCGTCGCCGCTAAATCGGCATAGGTGCCTCTGATTCCCAGGCTGCCCGGCTTTGTCAAGCTCGGCCCGTAAATGAGCAGCGGAACGTACTCACGCGTATGGTCCGTCCCGGCGTGAACCGGATCGTTGCCATGATCGGCGGTAATGACCAGCAGGTCGTTGTCGCCGACGTTCTCCAGCAAGGCCGGCAGAGCCGCGTCGAATTCCTCGAGGGCACGGGCATAGCCTTGCGGATCGCGCCGATGTCCGTACAGGGAATCGAAGTCGACCAGGTTCGTGAACAGCAAGCCGCTGAAATCCTGTCCGATGCGCCGCAGCGTTTCCTCGATCCCGTGCTGGTTGCTCTTCGTCGGATACGAAGCGGTAATGCCCTCGCCCGAGAAAATATCGCCGATCTTCCCGACGGCAACGACTTCCTTGCCGGCGTTTTTCAGCGCGTTCAGCACGGTCGGCTCCGGCGGCTTGACCGCATAGTCGTGCCGGTTCGGCGTGCGTTGGAAATGACCCGGCTGACCGACGAACGGACGGGCGATAACGCGTCCCACGGAATGCTCCGGCTCCAGCGTCAGCCGGCGGGCAATTTCGCAGGCCCGGTACAGTTCCGGCAGCGGGATAACCTCTTCGTGCGCGGCGATTTGGAAGACGCTGTCCGCCGACGTGTACACGATCCAGGCACCGGTCTTCATGTGTTCTTCCCCGAGCTCCACCAAAATTTCCGTCCCGGAAGCCGGCTTGTTGCCGATGATTTTGCGCCCCGTCTCCTGTTCGAACCGGGCGACCAGGTCACGGGGAAATCCGTTGGGGTACGTCTGGAAGGGAGTCTCGATCTTCAAGCCCATCAGCTCCCAGTGGCCGGTCATCGTATCTTTGCCCGAGGAAATCTCCGCCATTTTGCCAAAGTATCCGGTCGGCGACGATGCCGGGCTCAGGTTCGGTAAATCCGCAATGTTCCCCAACCCTAATTGTTGCATGTGAGGCAGCTTTGTTCCGGGAACGGTTTGTAAAATATGACCCAGCGTATGCGAGCCCTCATCGCCGAATTTCTTCGCGTCCGGCAGCTCCCCGATCCCCACGCTGTCGAGGACGATTACGGTAATTTTTCTGAAACGATTTCCGTTTTGCATCTTCTATCACTCCTTTAATCTTTGCAGCTTTAGTAATCCCTTGCGTGCGGGAATCCATTCCGCCCTGCGTTAGACGGATTCCCCAGGGTTCCCCCGAGGCTCGTCCGGCCTGCGCCCCGCCCGCGGATGAAACGTGTCGTATACCGATTTCAGAGTGGGACCGGAACGGGGCAGGTACATCTGCATCGTCGCGGCGTCAGCGTGACCGAGCAACTCCTGCACCGACCTGACGTCCGCCCCTCGCTCCAGTAAATGAACGGCGAAGGAATGGCGCAGCGTATGCGGCGTAATATCCATGGAAATCCCCGCCGACTGCCCGTATTTCTTGACCAGCTTCCAGAAGCCCTGGCGACTGATGCGTTCGCCTCTGCGGTTCGGAAACAAGGCGGGGTTGTCCTCCGACGGCATGAAGTGCGGCCGGCCTTCCCGCATGTACCGCTCCAGCCACTCCGCCGTCACGCTACCGAACGGAATGATCCGCTCCTTCCCGCTCTCCCCGGAGCATCGCAGAAAGCGCAGCGCCGTATCGGCGTCGCCGACGTTCAGGGCGATCAGCTCGGAGACGCGGATTCCCGTGGCATACAGCAGTTCCAGCATCGCCTTGTCGCGCAGGCCAAGCAGGGTTTCGGAATCCGGCGCGTCCAGCAGGCGCTCCGTTTCCTCCACGCTTAGCGTTTGCGGCGGTTTTTTGTCGGCTCTCGGCAGCTCGAGCATGACGAAAGGGTCCTGATCGATCAGGCGCTCCCGCAGCAAATATTGAAAAAAAGCGCGCAGCGTCACGGAGACGCGCATGATCGTCGCAGGGGCTTTGCCCTGCTCTTTCAGGGACGCGAAATAGAGCAGGATCCCCGCCCGGGTCACCTCGCGAAAATGGCCAGTGTTCCGATCACGCAAATAAGTTATGTATTGCTTCAAGTCCCTTGCGTACGATTCTTGGCTAGCCCGGCTCAAACTCCGTTGCCCGGCCAGAAATGAAATAAAAGAGGCCGCATCCTGTTCCATGCACTGCGCCTCCCTTCTCTGTGCTGAAAAGCCGACTTTTTGAACATATACTTATAGATCAACTTATTTAATTATTTCCACGCTCCGGCTCATTTCCCTGCTCATTCCCCGTACCAAAAAAATAACTTCAGCCGGTCCGCCATCGTCTCCATTTCGCCGCTTCCCGGGATGTCGGCGTGAAAGACTTTAACCGCAGAGCCTTCCGGCACCCGGTATTTATCCTCCCGGAACACGTATTCGTCCAGCATCCCTAACGCTCTGTACAGAGTATAAGCGAGCGCGACGAACAGGACCAAATATTTGCCGGATCGCAACCATTTGCGAAGCGAAATCACCATAAAGCCACCCTCTTTTCCAGAACTTGCGGTACCCCGTCCCAGCCAACGCTTGGACATCTCTATGTATTCAGTATATAAAGAGGGGCGCGCGAGTATGCGGAAGTCAGGAAAATAGCCGCGGCGTTCCGGCGTCCGGCCCGCTTACCGGAACGTAAAAAGCCCCTTACGGCATGAGGCCGTAGGGAGCTCTGCTTGAATGCTTATTTCTTATTATTGCCATTCCCCGACGGATCGTTGTTGTTCTTATCTTTGCAGCGGTAACAAATCCCCTGAAAATCCAAACGGTGATCCAGCACCGTAAAGTTGAACTCTTTCTCCAGACGCTCCTCCAACGGGCCAAGCCAATCCTCGCGGATCTCATCCATCGCCCCGCATTGGACGCAAATCAAATGATGGTGATGATGTTTCGTCGTATCGGTTCGCAGGTCATATCGGGCCACCCCGTCGCCGAAGTTGATTTTCTCCACGACATGCAGCTCACTCAGCAATTCCAATGTTCGATAAACGGTGGCCAGACCGATTTCCGGCGCCTTATCCTTGACGAGCATGAAAACATCTTCCGCACTGAGATGATCGTCTTCGTTTTCGAGCAATACACGTACCGTGGCTTCCCGCTGGGGCGTCAATTTGTAACCGTGGGATTGTAACTGCTGTTTGATTTTTTCGATCTTCGCTTCCATGTTCTCCCTCCCCCAGCCATCGCCGCACTTCCAAAAAAGTTCAATGACCACTTCTTTCATTATAGGGGGAGTGAATCAACAAAGTCAAACATTTTGCTAGAACGCGTCTGCTAAAACGATATCCCGTTACTTCTTAAAAACAAGAAGAGCCCTCATCAATAATCATTAGAAACCCCCCCCTCAATCGCAGGCGAAAAAATGCGGCACCTTTTCCGTATTTTTCGGAAAGGTGCCGCATTTATTGATAATGTAATGCTCTGTTTCTTATATTGCCATAAAGGACTATTTAGATATAAAGAACTAAAATTGTCTGGCGCTAACATTCAAATTATATTGATCCCCAGTTTTGTTATACACATATACTTCCCAATCACCGCTCAGACCACTTGCAACTTGTTCAACAAAAGTTTGTGTTCTTTGTCCTCCAGCAGCAATAGCAATATCAGATACAAATTCAGTTCCATTGCGCTTGATTGTAAGATAAACGGTTACGTTGCTATTATTTTTAACCCATACATTCAAGTTCTTCCCATTGCCTGGATCAGTAGAGAATTCTCCGGTGTACGCAGTATTTCCCGTATGAGTGACATTGTTTATAAGCAATGCATCAAGTGGATAAAATAGTGCTTCATCGTATCCTTTCACTACAACGTTAGATTGTTCGGCTACTTGAGTTGCTGGAGTTGTTGTCTTTTGGTTTGGAACATATGACGAAGCAGGAGCTGCCGATGCGACAGAGAAGAGAGATAACAGTGTAGCTGCGATTACAGCTACGGTAACTTTTGTTCTCTTCATAAATTAAAATTCCTCCCGTCCTCCCATATTTATTTTATTATTCTATGTAATAATTCATACTGCTTCTTCAATATACATCATTTTCCTTTTTTTGTACAGTGCCCCAATTCAATATAACCATACCTGCTAAACCACCTTCTCCTATCGTTATAAATAGTAAATTAAGTAACTCGATAATAAATATTGCTTCAGGTGTTTTTTTGCAATAGCCTGGACTACGCACACTTCGGAAACATCCTGAACGATGACAATTTGCCGTAAATGTGATTTTTTCGTGATTTCAAGCCTTTTACAACTCTCAAAAAAGCGAGTAATTCCAATGCATAAACGCCATTTCACGAAATTATCGGAGTAACCCACCCCATCATCACCGGGGTCACCCACGTTTCGAACGAGGAGACGGCCAATAACACCGCGGCCATCGCAAGCGTCAGCCCCGTATACGAAAGGAAAGGCCGGGAGGCATGCCCCTTACGGGTTTGCAGGACGCGGGAACGGATGATGCTTAGCGAAAATCCGACCGCCGCGACGCTGGCGATCAGCAAGGCGGGAATCACGATCAAATTATGCGGCGCGACGGAGACAAGGGCAAACAGCAGCCCCTTCCACGTATACTGACCGACCAGGCAGCCAACCGTAAAGCCGATCAGCACCCCTTTTAAAAAATCGAGGATCAGAATGCCCGGCAGCCCGATCACGGACAAGCCAAGCAGCCAAATCAAACCAAGCCATTTCAAATGCAAAGCCGCGACTTCCCAAAACGTCATCGGCATGAATTCCGTTCCGCCTTCATTGATCGAGAGAAAAAAATCGCCGAAATACCGCGATAAATCCTGCTGTTGCTCCAAGGTCAACGCATTGACCATCAGCGCCCCAAACACGACGCCCATCAGAAACAGCACGGAAACGAACACGTACAGCGGCGTTTGGTCTTTGAGTGCGTGGCGAATCGGTTGCAGCATTTGAGAGCCCCCTTGCTCGTTCGTTTTAGAGGTAGTTCAAAAAGTCATCTTTTGATCACGATGCAGGTCAACAAGCGGATTCGGCGTCGAATCTTGAATTCAGCTGGGCCTTCCGTTGCTCACGTAGACTCATCTACGCTCCGCTACTCACCCCCTAGCTTCATCCAACCTTCTCGGTGCTCCAAACCTTACTTTTTGAACCTTCATTGAAACGGTAGTTCAAAAAGTCATCTTTTGATCACGATGCAGGTCAACAAGCGGATTCGGCGTCGAATCTTGAATTCAGCCGGGCCTTCCGTTGCTCACGTAGACTCATCTACGCTCCGCTACTCACCCCCTAGCTTCATCCAACCTTCTCGGTGCTCCAAACCTTACTTTTTGAACCTTCATTGAAACGGTAGTTCAAAAAAAGATTAGTTCCTACCCTAAAATATGAACAAGCCTTCTCCCCTATGCGTATTTCCAGGCCGTATATCAAGATTTCTTCACTTTGCCGTAAATGCCGCCGCCCCCGGCGTCCAGCTCCAGCTTGCCGCTTCGGGCCGCGACGATCCGCTCCGCGAGCTCGGCACCCGCTGCCTCGGCCAGCTTGTCCTCCGCCACGCGATGCAGAATGTTCATCTCCGTGCCGAAGGCCTGCAGGAGGAGCTCCAGCTTGGCCGGGCCCAGCCCTGGTATAAATTCGAGGGGCACTTGATAGTGATAGGGCGGGCGATGGGCCGGAACCTCCGGCTTCGTGCGGTCCGCGATCGAGCGGATGCGATCGAGCACGCCGCGCACCAATTTGGGACTGCCGCAATACGGGCAGCGTTCCACCGCAGCTTCCGCCTCGTCGATGATATAATTGCAGCCGCTGCAGTAAGTTCGATGGTACTTGCCAAGCCGCGGGTTCAGACCATAATTCCCGGCCACGCGGCGACCTTCTTCGCCTCGCAGCGCTTTGGCGAATTCGCGGTAGCTCGCTTCTTTCAGCCGCAGCTCATTATATTCCCGGCCGATTTTACCCAGCGAGTGGGCATCCGAGTTGGTCAAAATCGTATACGGATCCAATTCGCTGATCAGGCCGGCCATTTCGCTGTCCGCGCTAAGCCCCAGCTCCACGGCGCTGATCAGCGCCAGATCCAGCACGTCGGCCATGCGCGGCGCGCAGCTGCCGTAAATACTGCGGTGCGGCGTAAAGATATGCGCGGGGATCACCATCCCTCCCCGGGCATACACCTCCTCCTGCAGCGTCCGCGCCGGGGCGTACACCCGCTGCGAGCTTAGGCTTACGTTCTTCATCCTTTTCTCCAGCCAGCCGGTAAAACCGCGGATCGCCTCAAAAGTGGGGAAGAAGGCCAGCAAATGCGCCGGCCCCATCCCCGGCTCGCGAATCTCCAACTCGCTGCCGAGCAGGAGCGTCGTCCCTTCGTAAGCGATTCCTCCGTCCGGGAGCTCATGCATGTCGCCCTGCTCCAGGCAATTGGCAATGTCCTCCTGTACGCCGGGGGAGTGGCAGTCGATAATCCCGACGAGCCCGATCCCTTTGCGTTCCGCCGCTTCTTTGGCGATCCGAGCGAAGGTCAAGTCGCGGCTGCCGCTGATTTTCACCGGCGCTCCCCGCCCGGTCCGCCCGATATGAATGTGCAAATCCGCATAAACCGTCGTCATTTGTTCATTTCGTTGCTTTACGGAGTCGTTCATTCCTTTAAATCCGCTGTCCCTTGGGCAAGCCGCTGCTGCCAGATATAAACCGCTAAAATCGTCTTGGCATCCGCAATCCGTCCTTCGGCGATATGGGCGAGCGCTTCCTCCGGCGTGGCCTCGTGCACCTCGATGAATTCGTCCTCGTCCAACGCCATTTCGCCGGCCGTTAGCTGCTCGGCCAAATAAAGATGAATGACTTCATCCGCAAACCCGGGCGAGGTATAAAACGAATGAAGATGCGTCAGTTTTCCGCAGCGATAACCGGTCTCCTCCTGAAGCTCCCGCCCTGCCGCCTCCTGCGGATCTTCCCCCTTCTCCAGCTTACCGGCCGGAATCTCCAGTTCTCGGCGGCCCATCGCTTGACGATACTGATCTACAAGCAGCAAACGCCCCTCATGCACCGCCAGCACAGCGACGGCCCCGGGGTGCTTGACGATTTCCCGCGTAGCGGTCGTGCCGTCGGGAAGCTCCACGGTATCGATCTGCAGGGAGATCACCTTCCCCGTAAAGATCGGCTCCGTCGATACGGTTGTTTCTGTAAGTTTATCGGCTGCTGCCATTATGAATTCCTCCTCAGTATAAAAACGAATGGATATTCGAACATAACTTGTCCACGCGAGACATATGGTGTTATTATACCAAACCTGTCCGAGAAAGGAGCCGCGAAAATGAAAAGCTATTTCGCGCCGAGTTGCGTTCGCGCCCAAGGGAAAGCCTGGCAAATACGCATTTTGCTGTCCCAATGGATCAAGGAAGCCGGCTCCCATGCCAAAATCGCCGAGTTCATCGAGTCACGCCGTTCCGAACTTCCGGCAGCGGAATCACGCATTTTGTCCCGCTGAAAAAACGCGAAGTTATTCAGCCACGTCGATTCCGGTTAATAAAGGAAGGGGGTGAATTATGCGTAGTCCGACTGGACAACCTCAAAATATGGCCAAAATCGTAGAAATGATCCAAAGCGCAATTTCATCAGGGCGGCTGGACGTCGCAGAACGGCTGGCGGGACAAAATGACCTTTATTTGCTCAGCGAACTGGTGCAATCCTTATATAAAGAAGGATATGTCGACCAGGCTAAAGAGAAGCTGATGCAGCTGGATTCTGTCCTGCTTGAAAAACCCCTTCCCCCGTTTTTGGAGCTTGGCATGATTTGGGCGGAAATATGCTATGATGAAGAACGTTACGCGGAAGCCGCCCCTATTTTTGAGGCGATAGCCGAGCAAACCCCCGATTTGGCCTTAGCCCGTTTCGGTGCCGCCTCCTGTTACTTGCAGCAGACGATCGCCAATCTCCAGCGAAGAATCCAGATTTATCATCCGGCCAAAGCGGAGCAGGACAAAATCGGCAAGTACTTGGATGATTTCCATCAGGCCTTGAACATTATTCAAGCCTCGGGATGGCACACCCAATGGACGAAGGAACAAGTCCGGCATTTGCCGGCTCGAACGGCATCCTTGCTGCATTAATGACCACTTAAAAACCCGAGGCATTCATGGCCTCGGGTTTCCTGCATGTTGCGTCCCTTATCGGGATACGGATTGCCGGACGATCTCAAGCGCAAATTGTGCGGTTTTGATGATGTCGTCTTTTTTGATTCTTTCTTCGGTCGTGTGGATATCCTCATACCCGATCGCCAAATTGACGGTAGGAATGCCCAAGCTGTTAAAGATGTTGGCATCGCTGCCGCCGCCGGTCGTAAACGTGGTGCCCGTAAGTCCCAACGCGGCCGCCGCTTTTTGGGCAATATGCAGGACGGGTTCCTCCTCCGGAATAAGGAATGCCCGGTACAACACTTCGCTGCGGAACTCCCCTGTGGCGCCAAAATCGCGGCAGGCCGATACCACGGCTTCCTTCATCGCCTGCAGTTGGGCGTCCACCTTGGTTGGGGACATGCTGCGCGCTTCGCCGAACAAGGTGACGTGGTCCGGTACGATATTGGTCGCTCCCCCGCCTTCGAATCTGCCGATGTTAGCCGTCGTCTCATGATCGATGCGTCCCAGCTTCATACGGGCCAGCGCTTTGCCGGCCACCTGGATCGCGCTGATGCCGTCTTCGGGATTGACTCCGGCATGGGCCGCTTTGCCGAAAATTTCGATTTCGACGCGCGCCTGCGTAGGAGCGCCCACGCAAATCGTTCCGACCTGCCCGCCCGTATCGATCGCATAACCGAATTTGGCGTCCACGTATTTGGTTTCCAGTGCCCTTGCCCCGCGCAAACTGGATTCTTCGCCGACTGAAATGACAAACTGAATTTGTCCGTGCGGAATCTGCTGCTCCTGCAGCGTTTGAATCAACTCCAGCAGCACCGCTACCCCGGCCTTGTCATCGGCGCCGAGAATCGTCGTGCCGTCGCTGCGGATCCATCCGTCCTCGCCAACCACCGGCTTAATGCCTTTGCCCGGCGAGACGGTATCCATGTGACAGGTGAATAGAAACGGCTCGGCCGCTCTATCTGCGGTAGCCTTCAACGTAGCGATCAGATTGCCGGCGCCGTGCCCCGTCTCCGCCTGGGAACCATCCTCGACAACGTCGAGTCCCAGCTCGGCAAACTTACTTTTTAATACATCGGCAATCCGGCGCTCCTGTTTCGTTTCGCTGTCGACCTGCACCAGTTCCAAAAATTGTCCGATGACCCTTTCCTCGTTAATCATTGGACTTTCCTCGCTTTCTTCGTTACGATAATAGAAGTGAAAAATAATACGTTTATGTCAAAGGAGTTCCCGTTATGCAAAAAAAATGGATGAGAATCGTCGTATATCTGATGTTGTTCGCCATGGTGGCTTCAACGCTGCTCGCTTTCCTGGAGCCGTTGTTCATTCGTTGAGCTCAAACGCCGGAGCCTCCGGCGTTTCCAAAGCTCCCGCCCGTCCAAATACCTCGTTAAACAAAGGAACGATGTCCCGCGCAACCTGCTCCACCGTAAACGTCTGTCCGGCAGCATCCTCCAGGGAGGTTACCCCATACTCTTGAATCCCGCAGGGGATAATGCCGCGGAAGCCTTGCTCCTGAATGCCGGACTTTACGTTAAAGGCAAAACCGTGGCTCGTAATAAAGCCCTTCGCGTGCCGGCACTTATTAAACTTCACGCCGATGGCGCAAATTTTGACGTCCCCGACCCAAACGCCGGTATATTCCGGTTTTCTTGTGCCTTCGATCCCGAAACGGGCCAAGTAGTTGATGATCACCTGCTCCAGCTGCCGCAGGTATCCGTGCAAATCCAAGCCTTGCCCGGCACCTAATCTAAGCAACGGGTACCCGACCAACTGGCCGGGACCATGATAGGTAATATCTCCGCCGCGGTCGATTTCAAACACTGAAATTCCCTGCTCTTGAAGCTGCTCCGGGCTGAGCAGCAGATGCTCGGGGTGACGCTGGGAACCTATCGTATAAGTCGGCGGATGCTGAAGCAGCAGCAGGTGCTCCTGCTGCTGCTCCGCGTCGATCGCTTTGACTAGCTGTTTTTGCAATTCCCAGGCAACCCCGTATTCCATCATCGGATAATAACGGACTTTCAAGCTGTTGTTCATCGCTTTTCTCGCCTCTCCTTTGCATGTCCGGAAATCGGCTATGCCATCGCTAAAGCCAATCGATCAATACACTTGAGTCTCCAGAGAATAACTTTCCATATTGTCCTTTACCCGCTGCATAAAGCGGCCGCAAATCACGCCGTCGAGGATCCGGTGATCCAGCGACAAGCAGAGGTTGGCCATCGAGCGAACGGCGATCATATCGTTGATGACGACCGGCCTTTTGACGATCGATTCGAAAGTTAAAATGGCGGCTTGCGGATAATTGATGATTGGCTGCGTCAAAATCGAACCGAAGGAGCCCGTGTTATTCACCGTAAACGTACCGCCCTGCATGTCGTCCAGCTTCAGCTTGCCGGCGCGCACTTTCGTCGCGAGCTCCTCGATTTCCCGGGCCAGGCCGGCGATGTTTTTCTGGTCGGCCTTTTTAATGACGGGCGTGAGCACGGAATCCTCGGTGCCGACGGCCAGCGAGATGTTAATGTCGCGTTTGACGATGATTTTATCGACCGCCCAAACCGAGTTCATGATCGGATAATCCTTGATCGCCCCGACCACCGCTTTGAGCAGGAAAGCCAGGTATGTCAAATTGACGCCTTCTTTTTGCATGAACTCCTGCTTCAGCTTGTTGCGCAGCTGAACCAGATTCGTTACGTCAACCTCGATCATCATCCAGCCGTGCGGAATTTCCGATACGCTTTGGCGCATCCGTGTGGCGATGGTATTGCGGATCGGCGTGACGTCGATGAAATATTCGGAACGGTCGCCGCCTTCTACCTCAATCGTCGGAATGCGCGGGGATTCCGTCAAATGCAGGCCGGAATGGCGAACCGGTTCGTTTGCCGCCGCGTTAAGCCCGGCAGGGATAGCGCCGAGCGGAACACCCGAAGCCGCCGGTTGCACCGGAGCCGCTACGGGTGCGACAGCCGGCGGTACGATCGTTGCCGTCGCCGCGGGAGCCGCGCCGGCCGGGCGGCCTCCCTGCTCGATGTAAGCCAGCACGTCTTTGCGGGTAATCCGTCCGCCTAGCCCCGTGCCGGCGATTTGCCGCAGGTCCAATCCGTGCTGGGCCGCCAACGTCTGCACGGCCGGGGAATAACGGCTGCGCTGCGAGGCATCCGTCCCGGTCTCGCCAGACGGCACCTCCGCCGCCGAGACGGCACCGCCGGCTGCGGGAGCTTGAGCCCCTTCGGCCTGACCTGCGCCGGGCGAGGCGGTTTCGATCCGGCAAATGACCGCGCCGACCTGCACTTCCTGGCCCTCCTCGGCCAGAAGCTCGCCCATCACCCCGTCCAGGGTGGAGGGAATCTCCGCATTCACTTTATCCGTGATTACTTCGCAAATCGGTTCGTACTGTTCGACCGGATCTCCCGGTTGTTTCAGCCACTTCCCGATGGTGGCCGATACGAGCGATTCGGCGAGCTGGGGCATGACGACGTCGGTTAACGATTTATTGGATGGCATGTATTTACTCACTCCCCATTAATAAAGCGCCAATTGAAGCATCGCTTCTTTGACCTTGTCTTTGCTAAGCATGAAGAATTTCTCCATCGGCGGGCTGATCGGCATCGCCGGTACGTCCGGGCCGCACAGCCGGGCGATCGGAGCGTCCAGCTCGAACAGACATTCCTCGGACACGATCGCCGACACCTCGGCTCCGATGCCGCCGGTCTTATTGTCCTCGTGAACGATCAGCACCTTGCCCGTTTTGCGGGCCGCTTCCACGATCGCTTCGCGATCCAGCGGCTGCAGGGTGCGCAGATCGACGATATGCGCGCTGATCCCCTGTTCGGCGGCCAACTCCTCCGCGGCCTGCATCGCAAAATGCAGCGGCAGGCTGTAGCTGATCACGGTAATGTCGGTCCCTTCGCGCAGCACCTTCGCTTTGCCGATCGGCACGACGTAATCGTCCTCGGGCACGTCCTCTTTGATCAGCTTGTAGCATTTTTTGTTCTCGAAGAACAGGACCGGATCGGGATCGCGGATCGCCGCTTTAAGCAGGCCCTTGGCATCATAAGCCGAATAAGGCGCCACGATCTTCAGCCCCGGGGTCCCGAAGAAAATCGATTCCGGGCACTGCGAATGGTATAACCCGCCGAAAATCCCGCCGCCGATCGGGGCGCGGACCACGACCGGACAATTCCAGTCGTTATTGGAGCGATAACGGATTTTGGCCGCTTCGCTGATGATCTGGTTCGTTGCCGGCAGCATGAAGTCCGAATACTGCATTTCCGCGATCGGCTTCAAGCCGTACATGGCCGCGCCGATCGCCACCCCTGCGATCGCCGACTCGGCCAAAGGCGTATCGATCACGCGCATCTCCCCGAATTGCTCCTGCAAGCCTTTGGTCGTGGTGAATACGCCGCCCTTGACGCCCACGTCTTCCCCCATGACAAATACGCTCTCGTCCCGCTCCATTTCCTCTTTCATCGCCAGGCGAATCGCGTCGATATACTCCATTACCGGCATGGTTATTGCCCCTCCCCTTCGCTGGCATACACATGCAGCAGCGTGTCTTCCGGTTTAGGGAACGGCGCATTGTCCGCTGCTTCCACCGCTTCCTTCAGCTGCTGGTTGATGTCCTTCAGCAATGCTTCATCCTGTTCGCCGCTCCACAAACCGTTTTCGATCAAATAGGCTTTCATTTTCGGAATACCGTCTTTTTTCCAGTTCTCGTCGACCTCTTCCTTCGTCCGGTACGCCAAATCATTGTCAGAGGTAGAGTGCGGAGACAACCTATACATCATCGCTTCGATCAGCGTCGGTCCTTCGCCGCGGACGGCGCGTTCCCGCGCTTCCTTCACGACGCGGTATACCTCCAGCGCATCGTTGCCGTCGACGCGGATCCCCGGGAATCCGTAGCCCAGGGCACGATCGCAAACCCGGCCGCCAAGCTGCTTCTTGACCGGCACGGAAATCGCATATTGATTGTTTTCGCACATGAAAATAACCGGCAGCTTTTGAACCCCGGCAAAATTCAAGCCTTCATGAAAATCGCCTTGGTTGCTCGATCCTTCGCCGAAAGTCACAAAGGAGACAAGGTCCTTCTTTTGCATCTTCGCGGCCAAAGCCACGCCGACCGCATGGGGAACCTGCGTCGTCACCGGGCTGGATCCCGTAACGATCCGCAGCTTTTTGCTGCCGAAATGTCCCGGCATCTGCCGGCCGCCGCTGTTCGGATCGTCCGCTTTGGCAAACGCGGACAACATCAGTTCGGTCAGAGTCATGCCGACCGATAACACGAAGCCGTAGTCGCGGTAGTAGGGCAGGAAATAATCGCGCTGCCGGTCCAGTGCGAAGGCCGCCGCGACCTGAGCCGTTTCCTGGCCGATCCCGGAGACGTGGAAATTGATCTTCCCCGCACGCTGCAGCAGCATATTGCGCTCATCGAATTTACGTGCGAGCAGCATATATTTGTACATTTCAAGCACTTCATCATCCGTCATTCCGAGCTGCTCATGTTTGGGTTTCGTTTGAGTCGAACTTTTCGCATTCATGGGAGTTACCTCCTTTAATTGGGGCGTTTCTGATCTAATCTTAAAACCAGGTACTAAGACTTGGGATAAGTTTATTATAATCGTTTTTCCATGAAAAAGAAAACGTTAGTTTCAAACGTCAGGTGGCAAGGGAATGTCCGTCTACGGCCAGCGCGGCCTCGCCGATAATTTCCGCCAAGGTAGGATGGGCGAATACGGCTTGTCCGATTTCCCAAGGCGTGGCATCCAGCACCTGCGCCAGCGCCGCCTGGCTGATCAGCTCGGTCACGTGCGGCCCGATCATTTGAACGCCGAGGATATCGTTCGTGCGGGCGTCGGCGACCATTTTCACGAAGCCTTCCGTTTCCCCGTGGACCAGCGCTTTGCCGATCGCCGAAAACGGCACCTTGCCGATTTTCACGTCAAGACCTTTGGCTTTGGCCTCTTTTGCGGTGATCCCGACCGATGCCACCTCCGGACGGGTATACACGCAGCGCGGCACCTGGCTTTCATGGTAGCCGTACGTGGCTTCCCCGGCCAAATGATGCACGGCGGTCAAGCCTTCATGGCTGGCGGCATGGGCCAGCTGCAAGCCGCCGATGCAGTCGCCGATGGCATAGATGTGCGGTTCGGTGGTTTGCATATGTTCATTTACCCGAATAAAGCCGCGCTCTAACCCGATATCCGTATTTTCCAGGCCGATATTCTCCACGTTCGCTTGTCTGCCGATGGACAACAACAGCTTGTCCCCTTGCAACTGAAGCTTCTCCCCGCCTCGCAGCGCCGAAATGGAGACGGTACCGTCATGGACTTCAAACGTCTCAGGCTGCACCATAACCCCGGTGAGTACTTGAATGCCGCGGCGCTGAAGCTGCTTCTGCAGCTCGCGGGCCACGTCTTCGTCCTCGGCAGGGAGCAACTGGTCCGCTGCCTCCGCCACGGTGACCTTCACGCCGAAATCGTTCAGCAACGACGCCCATTCCACGCCGATTACCCCGCCGCCCACGATGACGATGGAGCCCGGCAACTCATCCAACAACACCGCCTCATCGCTGCTCAGAATATGCTTGGCGTCGGGCACGAGGCCGGGCAATGCCCGCGGCCGGGAGCCGGTGGCGATAATTAGATTGGTCGGCACGATGGTCTCCATTTCTCCGCCCTGCAGCTCCACGGCCACGGCACCGCTTTTCGGCGAGAAAATCGAGGGTCCGATCACCCGTCCCTTTCCTTCGATGACGCGAATTTTATGTTTGCGCATTAAATATTGGACCCCTTTATACAGTTGATCCACAATGCTTTGCTTGCGTTCCTGCACTTTCGGAAATACCAAGGTTACCCCGCTGGTCTCAATGCCGAAGCTGGCGCTATCCTTCATTTGAGCGTACAGCTCCGCGCTGCGCAGCAGCGCCTTGCTCGGAATGCACCCCCGGTGCAGGCAAGTTCCGCCCAGCTTGTCCTGTTCGATGATGACGACATCCTTGCCCAACTGGGCTGCGCGGATCGCGGCGACATAACCGCCCGTTCCTCCGCCGAGTACTGCTACATCACAAGTAATAGCCATTTCAGATCTCCACCTATTCTATACAATATCGATCAATTTATCAGTTCATGGGGCCTGCTGCCCAAAGATACAATTCCTATTTTACCTTGTTTTGCCGCTAATACAAATGCGGCCCTCAAATGGACAGAAGAACGGGAAAAAGGTATGATATTTTTAACAATGCATTTCCGACGGAAAGGATGATTTAACTCCTATGAAGCTCAAATTATCCCGGTTTATCGCCATCATCCTGCTGGTGATCCCTGGCATCGCCGCCATGATCGGTTTCCTTAAAATAAAGGATGCCCTATTTGATTATATGTCCAATCATGGAGACGATTCGTTATCCCATGTCACGTTCGATTGGCTTGATTTCGGCCTGGGGCTGGTTTTGTTCGCGGCGGGCGCCGGATTTTTGGGCGGCTGGATTTTTTTCCGCGACCGCAAGCGCAACTACATCGGGCCCAGATTCCGGAAGAAAGAACCCGCTTCCCCGGAGTAATTCCAACCGCGCAAAAAAACCTCTTTCCCGTTTGAATACGGCGAAGAGGTTTTTTCAAATTCATTCATACAAGGCATCCTTCAGCTTGCTCGACATGCGCGAACCGTGTTGGGACGAAGCGCGCAGCAGCGCTTTGCGCAGCCTAAGGTTTTCGGCGGTCACCAGCTCAAGTTGGGCGATCAGCTCGCCTATCAGCCCTCTTTCCGCCTCTCCCAAATCGGCTTGCTCCAGCTTTTCCCGGTAAGCCGCCAAATCGAATTCATTCGTCATATGACATTCCATTCCTTCCTGGTTATACCATAAGCTCCTGATGCCGAATCACCGGGGTTTCCACCTGAATCGTGGAATGCCCGATATGAAACGATTTTTCCAGCAGCGATATTGCCGCTTGAAGCACCGTTTGGCTGTCTTCGCCTTCCTTGATCATGATATGGCAGCTTAACGCGTCCATCCCCGACGTAATGGTCCATATGTGCAGATCATGCACCTCAACCACCCCCGGGATGTTAGCAAGGCACTGCTTCACTTCGCACTGATCGATCGCAGCCGGCGAGCCCTCCATCAAAATATGCACGGACTGGGAAATCACGCCCCAAGCCCCCCGTAGTATAAGCAATGCCACGAGGACGCTGATGATGGGATCAAAAATATACCAGCCGAACACTGACATCAGGATGCCGGCAATAATCGCTCCGACGGAGCCAAGGGCATCGCCCAACACGTGCAGGTAGGCGCTTTTTAAGTTCACATTGCCTTTGACATCCCCCTTCTTGAGCAAAGCCGCCGCGCTGCCCAGATTCGCAACCAGGCCGATGACCGCGATCAGGATCATCAGGTTGCTGGATACGGTAGGCGGATCGAAGAAGCGTCCGTAAGCTTCCCAAATAATAAACCCCGCGATGACAAACAGGGTTACACCGTTAAGCAATGCCGCCAAAATCTCCATGCGGTAAAAACCGTACGTTTTGCGCCCCGAAGCGGGACGGCCTGCGAACCACAGCGCCACCAGACTTAACACCAGCGAACTGGCATCGCTTAACATATGCCCGGAATCGGATAATAAAGCCAGGCTTCCCGTAAACAAACCGCCGGCAAACTCCAGGACCGCAATCGAGGCCGTGATGAGCAGCGCGATCAACAGACCCTTTTTGTTCCCGGTCCGTGCGGCATGATGGTCGTGATGATGATGTCCGCCATGCTCATGGGCATGGCCGTGATCATGATGATGATGGTGCCCCATAATATTTCCCTCCCTAATCACATTTCGCGTGCTGAATCGCCTGGGTAAGCAGCGAGATCACGTGCTCGTCATCGCAGCTGTAGTACACCGTATTGGCTTCCCTCCGGAATTTGACCAGCCGCAGGTTGCGCAGCAAGCTAAGCTGGTGGGAGACCGCCGATTGCGACAAATTCAACACTTCCGACATATGCGTAACGGAACACTCCTCCTCCGAGAGCAAATAAAGGATTTTGATCCGGGTGGGGTCGGATAAAGCTTTAAATATCGTCGAAACCTTTTCCATCGTATCCGGGCTTAAAAAAGAATGCACATCTTTCTCCATCAGGTTCCCCTCCAAATCAAGTGTATGAGCATATGTTCATATACAGAATATTCCGAACAGTGCTCTTTGTCAATACCGCTTCGCTCATTTTGCCAAAAAAAATAAAAAAACTTTTAGCGACGAATTATCCAAGAAGACAGACCGCGTTTAGAGGAAGTTTTTCTTGCGATTATAGAATAATTCAGCTCCGCTGAAAACTTAAGATTCTATAATCTAAAAAAAACGGCCGCTTCCCGGTAAGCACCGAGAGGGACCGCCTTTCATCATTTTCGAATATGCGACGTAAGATACCGACCAACCGCAGAGGATCTCTTGTCATCTTCACGTTCGTTTCATTACTCCTTACCCTTTCAAGACACTTTATGCTCGATCCGCAGCTTGTCGGCCACCATGGCGATAAATTCGCTGTTGGTCGGCTTCGATTTAGAGATATTGATCGTATAGCCGAACAAGTGGCTGATCGAATCGATATTGCCGCGCGTCCAGGCCACTTCGATGGCGTGACGAATCGCGCGCTCTACGCGGGAAGGCGTGGTCTTGAACTTTTCGGCGATGGCCGGATACAACGTTTTCGTGATCGCGCCCAAAATTTCGATGTTGTTGTACACCATCGTAATCGCTTCGCGCAGATACTGATACCCTTTAATATGCGCAGGAACTCCGATTTCATGTATGATCGAAGTAATATTCGCATCCAGGTTTTTGCCTTTGCCGAGAGGCACGACATTGGACTTCGTGAATGAAGCCGACGGAGAGCTGCTGCCGATCGTCAGGTTTTGCACGCCGACCAGCTGGCGAATCCGGTTCGCCAGAACCTCCATGTCAAAAGGCTTCAAGATGTAGTAAGAAGCGCCAAGTTGAACGGCACGCTGCGTGATGTTCTCTTGACCGAAAGCCGTCAGCATGATGATTTTTGGCTGTGGAGATAAATTGAGGTCGCGAATGCGCTCCAATACTCCCAGTCCGTCCAGATGAGGCATAATGATGTCCAAGATCAATACGTCTGGAACTTTGGCCGCGTTATCGATCATCTCCAGCACTTCTTCCCCGTTATAGGCGATTCCCGAGACGACCATATCGTCTTGCTCCGAAAAGTATTCCGCAAGCAAATTCGTAAATTCCCGATTATCATCCGCCAACAACACTTCGATTTTCTGCACTGCCTACTTCCTCCTTCAGGTAATTGGATGGGTTTTTATTTGTTTCTCCTCTTCCCAGAATAAGGATTCGACACGCAAAAGTAAATTCCTTCTGTCGAAAATTATTTTTCTTTATTTTTTTCCTATGTTAGGATATAATTAATTATTTATTTACATAATACGATGTCATTCGTAACCATTCGACAAATGCAAACACGATTTTCCTTCAAGGATGTCGATAATTACGCCAATCGCGAAAAGAAAAAATCTTAAGGCAGCGATCAGCTGGCCTTAAGATTTTGGAAAGTCCCTTGCTGGTTTTGCAGAATGCCGGCATCCCGCAGCATCCATTCGATATAACATCCATATCCGGATTTCGGATCGTTGACGAACACATGGGTGACCGCTCCGATCAGTTTCCCGTTCTGCAAAATCGGGCTGCCGCTCATGCCTTGAACGATGCCGCCTGTCTTATCCACCAACCGCGGATCGGTGATACGAAGCACCAATCCCTTGGTTTCCGGAGCGCTTTGTTTGGACACATGGACGATTTCGACCTTAAACCGCTCTACCCGTTGACCTTCAACGACCGTCAAGATCTCAGCGGGGCCTTCCTTGACTTCCTCCGCAAAAGCAACGGGAATCGGTTGTTGATACACGCTGTGTTCCGGGTTGTGCGACATCTTCCCAAAAATGCCGAATTGCGTATTGCGTTCGATATTCCCCAGCGTTTTGCCTTCTTTCAGAAAATGGGCCCGTTTTTCTCCGGGCTCGCCGCTTTCGCTTTTGGAGATGGATGTAACGCTGGACTGTAAAATCTGCCCGCTGCCCACGATGATCGGCGTCTGCGTATTCATGTCGGTTATGATATGCCCTAAAGCGCCGTATACGCCCTGCTCCGGTGCATAGAAGGTCAGCGTTCCTACTCCCGCAGCCGAGTCGCGGATATAAAGCCCCAGTCTCCAAGCCCGGTCCTGTTTATCAAAAGCCGGGGTTAAGGAAGTGGTAAATTCCTTGTCGCTCCTTTTGTAAGTAATCTTCAGCGGACGGTTGGTTTGGCCTGATTCGGCCGCGATATCCGCAACATCGCGAACGTCCTTCAGCTTTACGCCGTTAATGTGGGTGATCAAGTCGCCGGCCTGGATCCCGGCGGCCTCCCCGGGGGATACCTTATTGTTTTCGGTGATGACCTGATGATGGCCAACCACTAATATCCCGGCGGATTTAACTTTCACCCCAATGGTTTGGCCGCCGGGAATCACTTTCAAATCAGGAATTACATTGACCTTGACGGTCTTAAGAGGAATTTGACCGAATAATTTCATGCGGAGCTTGGCTTCTCCACTCCGAAGCGATGAAAGCTTGAGCGGATGTCCCAAAGACACTTTCATGGAAGGGTTAGCCTGCCCGTTTAACATCACCACATCGGGCCGATCCACACTGACTTCAGCTTGGACGGGCAAGGCTAATGAAATTTGCGTTCCTTGTCCCTGGAACAGGCGCAGTTCGTCCGGCAGAATAGGCATGTGCCCTTCAGCTGCCGAAGTACCGATAAAACAAAAGAAGAAGGCAAGAAAAAGACCGAGCATTCTTTTCCTGAGGTTCGGGTTCAATGGCTGTCACGCTCCCTTAGCTTCTTTCGCTTGACGAAAAGGTGGTCGCCAATTGCGTACCTATAAGATACCCCGGGTCAGGTGTTTTATTACTGTCAATCATTGTGCCGGACTTAATAAAGCATCCTTCTGCGCCCGTGCCAGCTTCAGCATTTCCTGGGCATGGTGCTGCGTTCGCTCCGTGATTTCCACCCCGCCGAGCATACGGGCAAGCTCGCCCACGCGCCCTTCCTCATTTAACGGCTCCACGCGGGTCATCGTTCGGCCTTCCGCCACCACTTTCTCGATCAAATACTGCCGGTCCGCCATGCAGGCAACCTGAGGCAGATGGGTAATGGCAAAGACTTGGCACATGGCCGACAGCCGCGACAACTTGTTGGCAATCGACTGCGCCGCCCGCCCGCTGACGCCGGTATCCACTTCGTCAAAAATAAGCACCGGTACTTCCTCATGACGGGCGAATATGCTCTTAAGCGCCAACATCATTCGTGACAATTCCCCGCCGGAGGCGATTTTGCTTAACGGCCGCAGCGGCTCCCCGGGATTCGGCGAAATCAGGAATTCCGCGTTGTCGATTCCATGCTTGCCTGGACGTACTTTCTTTCCTTCCCAGTCCAGGCCCTGCGCGTCTTCCGTCCAGGTCAGCTTGACTTCCAGGGAGGTTCGTTCCATCTGCAGGTCTTTCAGCTCGCTTTCGATTTGCAGCGCAAGGTCATCGGCTACCCGCCGCCGGACGGCGCTTAGTTCAGCCGCCTGCGCCAACAATCGTTCCAATAACTGATCCCGTTGCGCCTGTAGTTGGTCGAGCCGTTCATCCTTATTCTCCAACGCGTCGGTTTCCTGAAGGATCTTCTCATAATAAGCGAGGATGCCTTCAACGTCGTCGCCGTATTTACGGCGCAGCGTGGATATGAGGTCGAGCCGTTCCTCCACTTCCTCAAGCCGTTCCGGATTGAACTCGATCCGTTCACGATAGTCCCGCAAGCTGTAGGAAGCATCCTCCAGCTGATAATAAGCGGATTGCAACTGCTCAAGCAACGGGGCGATGCCTTTGCTGTCATAGTTCGCCACTTCGCTTAGCCTTGACACCGCTTTAGCAATGGCTTCAAGCCCCTGAGGGCCGTAGAGCAGCCCGTAAGCTTTCGAGACGGAATCCATCATTTTCTCGCTATGGGATAGCTTGACCTTTTCTTCCGTCAGTAATTCGTCTTCTCCCGGTTTTAGTCCAGCCGCCGCGATTTCGCCCAGCTGAAAACGGTATAAATCCAGCATTTGCAGCGCTTGTTGGCTCGTATTCCGAAGTTCGTTGTACTCCTTATCGACTCGCACAAAATCGGCGTAAGTCGCTTGATATGCCGATTTGACCGGAACGATCGACTCGGCGCCATAAGCGTCCAGCAGCTCCAAATGGCGTTCCGGACGAAGCAAGGTTTGGTGCTCGTGTTGCCCGTGCAGATTGATTAGTTCATCGCCTACTTCGCGCAGCATCGATAAATTGACCAGTTGGCCGTTAATCCGGGCCGAGCTCTTGCCCTGCGTGCTGATTTCCCGGCGAATGATCAAATGTTCCCCCGAATCCCCGCCGATGCCAAGTCCCTCCAGGGTCGACCAAACCGGGTGATCCTCCGGCAAATCGAAAGAAGCCTCCATCTCGGCTTTGTCGCAGCCGTAGCGGATCAAATCCGCCGAACCCCGGCCGCCGGCGATCAATCCCAGGGCATCGATAATGATCGATTTGCCGGCGCCCGTTTCCCCCGTCAACACATGAAAACCGGAGTCGAACGAAACATCCACCGCTTCAACCACGGCCAAATTGCGAATGGATAAATGAACCAACATGATGAAGGCAGCTCCTTCCCCTAATCAAAATACGATCAAGATATGTAACCCATGATCTGTTCGATCACGAACAGGCTGTATTCTTCGCTCCGGCAAATGAGCAAAATGGTATCGTCGCCGCATATCGTCCCAAGCAGATCCGGCCATTCCATATTATCGAGCAGCACCGCCACCGAATTAGCGGTACCCGGCAGGCATTTCATGACGACCAGATTGCCGGTATGGTCGATGTGCACGAAGCTGTCGATCAGTGCCCGCTGCAGCTTTTGCACAGGATTATAGCGTTGGGCCGTCGGCATGGAATATTTATATCTCCCGTCGTCCGTCGGAACCTTGATCAGCATCAGCTCCTTGATATCGCGGGACACCGTTGCCTGTGTTACCTGATAACCGGCCTTACGCAGCGCCTCAACCAGCTCGTCCTGGGTTTCGATTTCCTTTGCCGAAATGATTTCGCGAATCTTAATATGTCTTTGACCCTTCATTCTACCCTCCATGAGCCTTTTAGAGGTTATTCAAAAAGTCATCTTTTGATCACGAAGCAGGTCAAGAAGCTTATCGACTTCGAATCTTGAATTCAACCGGGCCTTCCGTTGCTCACGTAGCCTCCAGCTACGCTCCGCTACTCAGTCCCTAGCTTCATCCAACCTTCTCGGTGCTGAAAAGCTGACTTTTTGAACACACACTTTTAGGCTGTTTCGTCATCGTCATCGTCTTCTTCCGTCGTCAAGGAGATTTCCTTGATCTGCCCTTGTTCCGGATCAACGTAAAGCACGCCCGCGCAATCGGGATACAGCAAGAGATACGGCAACAATTCTCTGCGGACGCCGCTGCCCGTCCATTCGATCGGCAGGCGTTCCCGCGCGGTTCTTACCAAATAGAATTCCCCGTTCTTCACCACAATATAGTCGATGAACAAACGGCTGTGGACGACCTCCCGGTCGATCCGGAAAGCCAGCGGGACCTTCAGCTTGTCGCTGACGACCTCATAGCCGGCCTGCTCCAGCAAATCTACGGCAGGATGTTCCAATATCTCCTCATTCATTTCAAACCCGATGCCGGATCTTAAAGTAAACGGCTTGCGAACCCAGGAACGGAAGCCGCGATAAAGCAGATACGCCGCAATTCCTGCGATCAGCAGCATCAGAAGACCGTCAGAGAACGCTCCCACCTAAATCACCTCAACCCACTATTTCGACGCATCTGGCTTGAGCTCCTGTTAAGGTATGCAACATTTTTTTATGTAAGGTACAGAGACCATAAAACGCTGTTTCACTTTCATTATAGGGAACGAATGTTCGATTTGCAAGTATCGGCATAGCAAAAAGACCCATCATCTCGATGGGCCTCCGGCAAATGTTTCCGATGCATCCTTCACGACTTGGCCAGCCATATCGCGGATCCGTATCAATAAGTCTTCTCCCGGTTGTTCAACGGTTTCGGGAGCCGATTCCTCCAGCCGCAGATGGGCCAGAAATTCGATGTTCCCTTCCCCGCCGGTAATCGGAGAGAAAGTAAGGCCGGCGACGGAATAACCCTGCTCCGCCGCAAAGGAAAGCACCGTCTCCAGCACCTCCAGATGCACTTTGGGATCGCGGACGACCCCGGACTTGCCGACTTTCTCCCGCCCGGCCTCGAACTGCGGTTTGATCAGCGCGGCGATATCGGCCGGCCGTTTCAACAGCGCGAGCAAGGGAGGCAAAATAATTCTCAGCGAAATAAAAGAAACGTCGATGCTGGCAAAATCCGGCGTCGGGCCATCCAGGTCTTCCGGGGTCATGTACCGGAAATTCGTCCGTTCCTTGACGTTTACCCGCTCGTCATTGCGCAGCGACCAATCCAGTTGATTATAACCGACGTCGATGGCGTAAACGTAGCTTGCCCCATGCTGCAAGGCGCAATCGGTAAACCCTCCGGTGGAGGACCCGATATCCAGCATCGTTCTGCCCTCCAGGCCGATGCCGAAACGCTTCAGCGCCTTTTCAAGCTTGAGCCCGCCCCGGCTGACATAAGGGTGAATCGCCCCTTTGACCGACAATACGGTGTCGCGGGGAATTTTGGTCCCGGCCTTCTCGATGCGCTCCTGCCCGCCGAAGACCAAACCGGCCATGATGGCGGCTTTCGCTTTTTCCCTGCTATCGAAAAATCCCTGCTCCACCAGCAGGACGTCTATCCGTTCCTTGGAAACCGACATGCCAATCTCCCGTCTATGCTCGGGCGCAGGGCTGCGCCCGGCTTAAATCTGTCGTGCTATCAATAAGGCTCCGCCTTCTTGCCGTAAGCCCGCTGCCCGGAGCGGAATTTTTGGACCTCCCGAACAACGCTTTCCGCCGTCAAGCCCACTTCCTCCAGTTGATCCTTGATGCTCCCATGCTCGATGAACCGGTCCGGCACCCCCATCAGGCTGATATCCAAGCCGGCGATTCCCCGCTCCGCATAAAACTCCAGAATGGCGCTGCCGAGGCCTCCAGCTTGCGAAGCTTCCTCCAGCACGATCATTTTGCTTCCGTTTTGCGCCAGCTTCATGAGCATATCGCCGTCCAGCGGCTTCAAAAATCTGGCATTCAACACGGCCGCGGTCACGCCCTCCCGCTTCAGCATTTCGGCGGCTTCTTCGGCCACCTGCACCATCGGTCCGACGGCGACGATCGTCAAGCTGTCTCCTTCGCGCAGCATTTCCCAGGTACCGATCGGAATCGGCATCAATACTTCATCCAGCGGCACGCCGGGGACATTGACCCGCGGATATCGATAAGCGATCGGCCCGTCGTTGTATTCCAGCGCCGTCTTCATCATGTGGCGCAGTTCGTTCTCATCCTTCGGCATCATCAGCACCATGTTCGGAATATGCCGCAAGAAGGCGATATCGTATACCCCTTGGTGCGTTTCCCCGTCCGCGCCGACAAATCCGGCCCGGTCGATCGCAAACATGACGTTGGCGTTATGCCGGCAAATATCGTGGACGATTTGATCGTAGGCCCGCTGCATAAAAGTGGAATACACCGCATACACGGGCTTCATGCCTTCCATCGCCATCGCCGCGCACATCGTCGCCGCGTGCTGCTCGGCGATGCCGACGTCGATCATCCGGCCCGGAAACCGTTCGGCGAACTTGACCAGACCGGACCCGCCCGGCATCGCCGGCGTGACGGCTACGATACGTTCATCCTGCTCCGCAAGCTCGATCAGGGTCTGGCCGAACACTTCCGTGTACATCGGATTGCCGACGGCTTTGAGCAATTGGCCCGATTCGATCTTGTAAGGCGTAATGCCGTGCCATTTATGCGAATCCTTTTCGGCCGGGGTATACCCCTTGCCTTTGGTCGTCAGCACGTGAACCAGTACCGGGCCGCTGACATTGTTGGCTTGGTGGAACGATTCGATCAATCCCGGAAGATCATGGCCGTCCACCGGCCCCAAGTATTTAAATCCGAGCTCTTCGAACAACACGCCGGAAACCATTAAGTATTTCAGGCTGTCCTTGACCCGTTCCGCGGTTTTGGCCAGCTTGCCGCCAATCGCCGGAATCTTCTTCAGCAATTGTTCCACTTCGTCCTTGGCCCGCAAATAATTGCGGTCGGAGCGGATTTTCGTCAAATAATTATGCATGGCTCCGACGTTCGGGGCAATCGACATTTCGTTGTCGTTGAGGATCACCATCAGGTCCTTCTTCTCGTGACCGATATGGTTCAGCGCCTCAAACGCCATGCCCCCGGTCAACGCACCGTCGCCGATCATCGCGATCACCCGGTGCGACTCGCCTTTCAAATCCCGCGCCAACGCCATGCCCATGGCTGCGGAGAGCGACGTGCTGCTGTGTCCCGCTTCCCAAACGTCATGTTCGCTTTCGCTCCGCTTCACGAACCCGCATAGTCCGTTATGCTTGCGCAGCGTATCGAACTGGTCCATCCGCCCGGTCAATATTTTATGAACGTAAGCCTGGTGGCCTACGTCGAATATAAATTTGTCCCGCGGACTGTTATAGCAATAATGCAGGGCGATCGTCAATTCCACCACGCCTAGATTCGAAGCCAAATGCCCGCCCGTCGCCGCCAGCTTCTCGATCAAAAACCGGCGTATCTCCGCAGCGAGCGGCGTCAATTGCTCAAGGGACAAGTTTTTCAGATCGGCAGGCTCGTGTATTTGTGAAAGCAGCACAGCCATTCCCCGCTTCCTTTAAAGTATGTGTTCAAAAAGTCGGCTTTTCTGCTTCATGACCTGCTTCGTGATCAAAAGACGGCTTTTTGAACAACCTCAAAAATGGATTTCTCTTGTTGATAATAGCTATCATTATACCATATGTCGCGATGTTGTCGAAATCACCTCAGAGGTTGTACCCTGCGTCGATTTATGTTCGCAAAGCGCACCAAGAGGGAGCACCCGGCCGGCGAACTTCGCATTTTGCCTGCTGCTCTGCCGTCAGCTCCCTATTCATCAAACCCTTTCGACGCGCAAAAGTCAACGCTTGGAACGATGACAGATCCCTGACTTTATGCTCATGCCGCTTTCGCTAATGGTCCCTTTGAAGCAAAAAGTCCGCGATTTCCAACATCCGCTGCGGGTGCGGAATGTCGCCGTTCAGCATGGTTTCCTTCGCCTCCCGGGTCAACCGGGCGACCTCCTCGCGGGATCCCTCGATCCCGAGGAAATAGGGATACGTCACCTTCTGCTGCTTGACATCGCTTTGCGTTTTCTTGCCCAATTTGCTCTCGTCTCCGACGAGATCGAGGATGTCGTCCTGAATTTGAAAAGCTTGGCCGAGCGCCCTCCCGTACCTTTCAAGCGCTTCCAGCTGCGATGCCGAAGCGCCTCCGATCCGGCCACCCGCCTTTAACGAGAAGACGATTAAGTCGCCGGTTTTGTGCTCATGAATACGGCGAAGCTGCTCCAGATCGGTCAGTCCTTGCTCTCCTTCCATATCGGCCACTTGACCGCCTACCATGCCGCACGGGCCGGCATACCGGGACAATTCCTCGACGATGCAAAGGACGCTTTCGGCCGGCACTCCATGCCGCCGGCCGGCTTGCACGACACTGTAAAAAGCCTGGGTCAACAATCCGTCCCCGGCCAAGATCGCCATCGCTTCCCCGAACACCTTATGGTTCGTCGGCTTGCCGCGGCGGAAATCATCGTCGTCCATCGCCGGCAGGTCGTCATGGATGAGCGAATAGGTATGTACCATTTCCACGGCGCAGGCGACGGGCAGCGCAGCCTCCCGGCTGCCGTGGAGCGCCTCCGCCGCGGCCACGACGAGCAGCGGCCGCAGCCGCTTTCCTCCCGCCATCAGGGAATAATCCATCGATTTGCGCAACGTCTCCGGGACTTCCCATTCCGCCGGAACGGCGGTAGCCAGCCGAGAGGCTACCAATCCGGAGATTTCCTGCATGTACTGAGCTATCGCTGTTTGCTGCTGCACCAAAATCACCGCTCTCCTCAGAAATCTCCGCTCTCGCCGGCAGGCGCTTGAAACGGCTGCTTGCCGATTTCTCCGTCTTCCTCCACGATCATCTCGATTTTGCGTTCCACCTGGGCCAGCTTCTGGCTGCACAGCTGCGAGAGCTGCATGCCCTGCTGGAACAAATCGATTGCCTTCTCCAGCGGCACGTCGCCCCGCTCGAGCTGCGAAACGATATCCTCCAGTTGGTTCATCGCCTCTTCAAAATGGATCTCCGGTTGCTCCGCCCCGGTATCAAGCTTCGGTTCCCGTTCCTTCATCTTTTCCAGCTCCTTCCCGCTTCATGCCCCATACTTGGCAATCCAATTCTCCGTCCGTCACTTTCACTCTGATCCGATCGCCCGGCTCCACGTCCGACAGCGATTTGATCAGCCGTTCCCCCTGTTCGTCGTACACCAGGCTGTAGCCCCGACCCATGACCTTAAGCGGGCTTAGGGCATCGAGCTGGCGGATGCCGGCGGCCAGCTGCCGGGATTTCTCCCGCAGCATGCCGAGCATCGCCTGCCGAAGCAGCCGCTCGGCTTCCTGCCGCCGCCGCCCAGCAAACCGCAGCCCCTCCTGCGGATGATGCCGCAGCAGCCGCTGATGCAGGCGGTCCTGGGCCGCGCCGGCCAGCTGCAGGCGCGTCTCCATGCGGCCCGTCAGCCGCGAGGAGAGCCGGTCCAGCCGCTCCGCGTGCTGGAGCAGGCTGCGCCGCGGCTGCAGCAGCGCCGGCGAGCGCTGGAGCCTGCGCAGCCGGTCGCGCGCCTGCTGCAGGCGGTGCTGCAAGCCTTGCTGCAGCACCTGCTCGCGCTGGCGCAGCTGCGCGCGCAGCTCGGCCGTGTGCGGCACGGCCAGCTCGGCGGCGGCGGTGGGCGTTGCGGCGCGCAGGTCGGCGACGAAATCGGCGATGGTAAAGTCCGTCTCGTGGCCGACGGCCGAGATGACGGGCACCGCCGATTCGTAGATCGCGCGCGCGACCAGCTCCTCGTTAAACGCCCACAACTCCTCGAGCGAGCCGCCGCCCCGCCCGACGATCAACACGTCGGCCTCGCCCATGGCGTTCAGCGTCCGGATCGCCTTGACGATCGATGGCGCCGCTCCTTTGCCCTGTACCAGTACCGGGTACAGGATCACGGCAGCCTGCGGATAGCGGCGCTGCAGCGTCGTCAGGATATCCCGGACGGCCGCCCCCGTCGGTGACGTCACGACGCCGATCGTACGCGGGAATCGCGGCAGCGGCCGTTTTCGTTCCGACGCAAACAAGCCTTCGCCGTCGAGCTTTTGCTTCAGCTGTTCGAAGGCCAGGTACAAGCTGCCGATTCCGTCGGGCTGCATATGCGTCGCGTAAAACTGGTATTGCCCGTCCCGTTCATATACCGACACATTGCCCCGGGCAATCACCCGGGCCCCCTCCTTCGGCTTGAACGGCAGCCGTTGGTTGTGCGAAGCGAACATAATGCACTTGATCCGGCTGTCGGCGTCCTTCAACGTAAAATACATATGTCCGCTGGAATGGTGCGTAAAGTTGGAGATTTCGCCGCGAATCCAGATGTCCGACAACACCTGATCCGATTCCAGCTTCATCCGGATATAACGGTTCAAATCCTTGACCGATAAAATCCGCTGCTGTTCCACCCGTACAGCCTCCTTTCCGAAAACTTTCAGGCACTACGCCCCAATGACCGAGTTAAAACTTGTTACCAGCCGCAGCCGCCTTAGGCCAACCCCTGCAGCCTTTTCGCCGCAATCAGCGTGTTCTTCATCAGCATCGTAATCGTCATCGGGCCGACGCCGCCCGGAACCGGGGTAATCGGGCCGGACACTTCCTTAGCGCTCTCGTAATCGACGTCGCCGGCCAGTTTCCCGTTATCCAGACGGTTCATGCCGACATCGATGACGACCGCGCCGGGCTTAACGTAAGAGGCATCGACGAACTGGGCCCGTCCGATCGCCACGACGAGAATGTCCGCCTGCTGGGTCAGTTCCTTCATGTTCGCCGTGCGCGAATGGCACATCGTCACCGTAGCGTTCTCGCGCTGCAGCAGCAGCGATACCGGCTTGCCGACGATGTTGCTGCGTCCGATCACGACGGCATGCTTCCCGGACATTTCCACGCCCGTTCGTTTGATTAGTTCAATCACGCCCGCCGGCGTACAAGGGAGCAGGCTATCGTCGCCGATCACCAGGTTGCCGACATTCACCGGATGGAAGCCGTCTACGTCTTTTTCCACGGAAATGGCATCGATCACCGCTTTCTCGTCGATATGCTTCGGCAACGGCAGTTGCACCAGAATCCCATGAATATTCCCCTGACGGTTCAGCTTGTCCACCAGGGCAAGCAATTCCTCCTGGGACGTTTCCGCGGACAGCCGGTGAACCTCCGAATAGTAACCCAAATCGTGACAGGCTTTCTCTTTGTTGCGCACGTACACCTGGGAAGCGGGATCTTCGCCCACGAGCACGACAGCCAGCCCCGGCGTTAAGCCTTGCTTGGCAAGCTGCTGAACCTCTTCGCGCAAGCTCGCGCGGATATCCTCCGAAATTTGTTTTCCGTTAATGATTGGTGCCGACATGCCATCCTCTCCTTTACCCGTTGTTTTTTTATCGTTTGCTTTTCAGTTGATCCACGTCTTGGATCATCTTGCCGAGCACGCCGTTGACGAACTTCCCGGAATCCCCCGTCCCGAAGTGCTTGGCCAATTCGATCGCCTCATTGACGGCCACCTTCCCCGGAACGTCATCGCGGAAAACCATTTCGTACGTAGCCAGCCGCAGCACCTGCCGATCCACCTTGGACAAGCGGCTGAGCTGCCAGCCCTTCAAATAATCGGCCAGCAATCCGTCGATCGCTTCCTTGCTGCCCCACGTGCCGTTTACGAGTTCCAGGACGAACGCTTTGGTCGCATCCACGTCGGACAGCTCGACCTCGCTTTCGTTCTCTCCCGCCGCTTCCGCAAGCAGCATCGTAACCGCTTCTTCCGCTTCGACCTCGTTCATTTCCATGTGATACAAGCTTTGCACTGCTATTTCTCGCGCCAATCGTCGTTTCATCTGCTTCCTCCTATAAGTTATCTTAAGCCTTTGCCTCTTCCCATCAGCATGGACCAAAAACGCCCCGATCATCACCATCAATGTCCAATCTATCTCTTCCTTCGCACAAAAAAAGACCCGTAACAGGCTTCCTCCACAAAATGGGCAATATACATCGCAGCTCTTTTTCCGGAGAAAGCATATCACAGGAACCATTTATAGCGGTAGTTTAAAGACCACTCATTTAAAAGGACGCCAGCGTGAAGACAGCCATTCCCAAATCCGGCCCCAAGGCAGCAACGGGCCTTCCTCCAAGTCCTTCTGCTTGCCGATCGTGTAACCGATAAACAGCAGAAGCGCACAGAACAGCATATTCCAAAATCCGAAAAACAGATAAATCGGGCATAAAAACACGGCCGCCGCAATGCCGAGCAGGCGTCCTTTGTGACTCTCCCACAATTGCTTCCAGAACACCCCGCTACTCCCCCCTATTCAACCCGGCTTTTGATGACAGGCGAATGGACCAGGTTGGCGATGTATACCGAAACGTAAGATACGGGAATCCCCGTAATGTCCTCCACATGGTCATGAACCTGCTTCTGCACTTCCTCCGTCAATGCCGGAATGGACGTTTCGCCGTCGACAAGGGCGCGCACCACGATTTCAAGACCCGATTCCGTAATGCGGATGCGCGTCTTGACCTCTTTGATGCCGCGAACGCGGGAAGCGGCTTTATAGGACAAATTTTCGATCGTATCTACCGAGATCTGAATGTCTCCGTATTCCGTCCGTTGATCAATCGAGGACATCGAGCCGCGTTCTCGCCGCACCGATATGTAAAAGAAGCGGATGCTGAGCAAAAACAGCACCACGACGACCACCCACGAACCGATGTAAAACGGTCTCTGTTCCACGACGTCCAACTTCAGCGGCACGGCATCCGTCAGCAAAAGGACGGCAAAAATGGATAGGATTGCGATGCTCAAGCTGTGAACGAACAGCAAAAGTCTGTCTAAAATTTTGGCCACGACAGGTACAGCCTCCTTAGAAGAGGTTCATTTCGGTCAGCATGTCCATGCTGAAAATTACAGTAAACCCCTGACCCAGAACGGTCGGGGGTTTGAGGCAATCGTTATTTCACTCGGTGGGTTGATTCCGTCTCTTCCACGCGTTCCGCGGCTTTAAAGATGACGTCGTGAATATGTACATTCACTTCAACCACGTTCAGCCCCGTCATCGTTTCGATGGAACGTTTCACGTTGCGCTGAATTTCCGAGGCGACTTCAGGGAGACGGTTGCCGTATTCCACGATGACGGATACGTCTACAGCGGCTTCGCGTTGTCCGACTTCCACCTTTACGCCTTTGGAAAGATTCTTTCTTCCCAGCAATTCGGCAATGCCGCCGGCAAAACCGCCGCTCATTCCGGCAACGCCCTTCACCTCTACGGTAGCCAGACCCGCGATCACTTCAATGACTTCCGGGGCAATCTGAATTTCACCAATATCCGTACGTTCGAATTCCGTAGGCAATGTACTCATTCTATTCATCCACCTCTCAATAAGTATGACGCTGCTACTCGCGATAGCTACCGCGCACTTATTATACATACTATATCATTTTGGACTCATTATGACAAACTCGCGGCGGCTTTCTATATCTCGTTTTCTTCCAGAAATTTGATATCAAAATCGCCCTTGATGAATGTCGGATGATCCAGCAGCTTCTGATGAAAGGGGATCGTGGTATGAATGCCTTCGATGGCAAATTCGGACAATGCCCGCTTCATTTTGGCGATCGCTTCTTCCCGCGTCGCTCCCCAGACGATCAATTTGGCGATCATCGAATCGTAATGCGGGGAAATCATATAGCCAGGGTATGCCGCGCTATCCACGCGTACGCCCGGTCCTCCCGGCGGGAGGTAGAAACCGATCTTGCCCGGTGAAGGCATGAAATTGCGCGCAGGGTCCTCCGCATTAATCCGGCATTCGATCGACCAGCCGTTCAGCTTGATGTCGTCTTGGGCAAAGGACAGCGGATGGCCCTCGGCCACGGAGATCATCTCCTGAATAAGGTCGACGCCGGTCACCATCTCGGTCACCGGATGCTCCACCTGAATCCGCGTGTTCATTTCCATGAAATAAAATTGGCCGTCCGGTCCCAGCAGAAATTCCAGCGTACCGGCGCCGGAATAATTCACGGCCAGAGCGGCGCGAACCGCCGCTTCGCCCATTTCCCGCCGTTTTTCCGGCGACAGCACCGGGCAAGGCGCTTCTTCCACCAGCTTTTGCCGGCGGCGTTGAACCGAGCAGTCGCGTTCGCCGAGATAAACGGCATTCCCGTGTTTATCGGCAATGATTTGAATTTCCACGTGCTTCATTCCGGTCAAATACTTCTCCAAATAAACGCCGGCATTGCCGAAGGCCTTCTGGGCCTCCTGCTGCGCGGTCGTGATTTGCTTAACCAGCGAATCCTCGTCCTCGGCAATGCGGATCCCTTTGCCGCCGCCGCCGGCGGTCGCTTTGATAATGACCGGATAGCCGATGTCGCGGGCAACCATCACGGCCTCGTCCAAATCTTCGATCAATCCGTCGGAGCCGGGGATGACGGGGACGCTGGCATCCTTCATGGTTTGCTTCGCCACGGCTTTATCCCCCATCCGGTTGATCGCTTCCGGCGAAGGTCCGATAAACGTGATGTTGCAGGACCCGCAGATTTCGGCGAAATCGGCGTTCTCGGCCAAAAAGCCGTAGCCGGGATGGATGGCGTCGCATTCCGTCAACGTTGCCACGCTCATCAGGTTGGTTAAGTTCAAGTAACTGTCTTTGGACAACGTCGGACCGATGCAATAGGCTTCATCAGCCAAACGGACGTGCAGCGAATCCTTGTCCGCTTCGGAGTATACCGCAACGGTGGAGATGCCCAGCTCACGGCATGCCCGAATAATGCGAACGGCGATTTCGCCGCGGTTGGCTATCAATATTTTATGAAATTTCATGAGTCTTTCGTATCCTCCTTTGGAAAGCTAGGGTAGCGGCCCTGGCTTAAATAGGGCGGTTGCCTTCAACTTACTCCGGCTTCACCAAAAAGAGAGGTTGTCCGTATTCGACCATCTGTCCGTTCTCTACGAGAATATCCGTAATTTCGCCTTTCATTTCGGCCTCCAGCTCGTTCATCAGTTTCATGGCTTCGATGATGCACACCGTGGTTTTCTCGCCCACTTTATCTCCGATGTTCACGAACGGCTGCGACTCCGGCGAAGAAGAACGGTAGAACGTCCCGACCATCGGCGAAGCTATGGTATGTAAGTTGGCGGCTTGCGGTGCAGGGCGTGCAGCTTCGGCGGCTTGGGCGGATTCCTGCGCAACCGGCGCCGGCAAGACGGCCGGGATGCTTTGCGGCGCAGCGGCAACAATTTGCGGCTGTACATGGACAACTTCGCTGACGCCCGGTTTGCGGATGCACAATCGGGCACCTTCGTTTTCGATTTCTAGTTCATGGACGGATGTTTTGTCCACCAGTTCGATCAATTCTTTGATTTCGTTTAACTTAAACATATTCTCACTCTCTCCTTCAACATTGTAGAGGTTGTTCAAAAAGTCATCTTTCGATCATGAGGCAAGTCATGAAGCGGACTCGACGTCGAATCTTGAATTCAGCCGGGACTTCCGTTGCTCACGTAGATCTGTCTACGCTCTGCTACTCAGTCCCTAGCTTCATCCAACCTTCTCGATGCTCCAAACCTGACTTTTTGAACTCCTACTTTTAGGGAAAGCCTGGGCTTACAACCATTTACAGTTCATAACTTTATGTATTATATCATAATCGATCAAAATGGAAAGAGCCCAAGTTCACCTCGGACTCTTTCTGACTATGGGTTTAACTGGTTCGATGTTTACAAGATTATCGGATTACTGCGTGACGTATTGTACGCTGACTTTGTCCTGGGAAACGCCAAGCTCCTTGATGACCAGATCCATAATGCTCACGGCTTCCTTGGCTTCCATCTTCTCGCTGACGACGACGACTTTGTATTTGTCGTCCGACTCCGTTACCACGGCGTTGGCGTATTGCTGTTTAAGTTTTTCTTCGATATCGTAAATCTTCTCTTCCTTCTCTTCCAAGGCGTTCAATTCTTGTTGGGCCATCACCGCTTCATCCAGCGTTTTGTTATCATCGTTGATCGCTTGCATCAACTCTTCCGTCTTCTTCATATTTTCTTGCGTACGATCGAATTGATAAGCGGTCAGCGTGTCCGTGGAGGATACGCCTTGCGCTTCCATTTGGTTTAGGACATCCTCGTCCGTCGGCGTTTGTTCCTTGTCGCCTGCATTCGCCGTGCCTTCGGCCGCCTTATCGGCGTTCGCTTGATCAGTACCGCCATTGGCCGCCGGAGCTCCCTCGCTCGTTGCCGCAGCATCCGGATTGTCATTGCCTTCCGTACCGGCGGCCTGCTCCTCGGCAGCCATGTCGTCCGTAACGGCGCCGTCGCTTTCTCCGCCGTCCGTCGTTACTTCGGACAGGATCACTTCATCGTCCGCGGTCGTACCGCTGCCTTCCGGCATTCCTTCCTGCGTCGTGGCGTTATTCGTGGTGCTGACCTGTTGCCCGTCGGTTGGCGTGGACGCCTGAGGTCCGTCTTCCGTAAACAGGTAATACGCGGATAAAATCACCATCAAGCTTAACATCGATACCAGCCAAATCGTTTGTCTTTTGGATTTCATAGAATAATTCCTCCTAAATGGTTTGTTATAAAAAGCTCCCTCTTCTTAGTGCCCCTATATGGAAACAGCCGCTACTGGGACTGTTTGCGCGGTACCACGGAAATCCGGTATGCCGGTACGTTCAAGCCCTTTTCGACGGCATCGACGATAAGGCTTTTCACGGTTTTGTTTTCGGCTCCCCTGGCGACGATGAGCACGCCGCGTACTTTCGGTTTGATTTTTTTGGTTACGATCGGCTGCTCGCTTCCCGATGCTTCATAGGTCACGATCTGGCCGTCCCGGGTGTATTGGGTGATGTGCCTTTTGCCGCCGTCCGCATCGCTTTCTTCCGTCAATTCCTGCGAGTCCTTCACATTGCGCTGGACGACGATCTCCTCCGTCGAATCTATCGTCACGAGGACGTCGACGGCGCCGACGCCGACGATTTTCTCCAAAATCTCCTTGGTTTTGTTCTCCAGCGTCATTTCGATGCTGCTGAAATCGTCGCCTTCCGTTCCGCCGGCCGATCCGGTCGAGCCGGTCAATTCCTGCATCATGGGCGGTTCTCTGCTGCCATCGCCCTCCGTGTCGACCTGCTTGACATGGACAAACGAATTGAACAGCATGATGGCGATCCCGACCAATCCGAGAATCAACAATAATCGGAACGTGTTTACGCTTTTTTTGCCCTCCGATCCTCGCCCTAACCATTGTTCAAGCTTCTTCAGCCATCCCGGCACGACCCTCACCTCCTATCTTTCGTTACCCCTGCGGGTGGACAATCGTCACCGCATCCTTGCCCACGCCCCAGTTTTGTTCGAGCAAGCCTTCGATCTGCGCGGCCAGGCGCTGCTGATTTTGCTCTTTCTCCCCCGACAACGAATCCCCGGTTTCCCCCTCAGGTACGGTTCCGGCCGACGCTTCGTCATCGGAGCCGGCCATCGCCGCGCTGGATACCGCCTGGTCATGGCCGGCTGTCTTTGCGGGCTTGCCGGAAGCTTCTTCGGCGCTCACGCTGATCTGTATTTTCTCCACCGGTGTTACCGATATCTCCGGCCCCCGTCCGGATGCACCGTGTTCAGCGCCGCCTTCCTCCGGCATGGCCTGCGCCATGACCACCTCCACCGAGGAGATGGCCGGCTCCGCTGCAAGCGGATTGGCACCGTTATTTCCGGCCTTCGATGTTGCCGGCTTGTTCACCAGTTTCACGGACACGCGTTCCACCGGTTGTCCCGTTTCCCGCTCGATTTGCTCCTTCATCTGCCTTGCCGCCTCCTCGCCCGCCCATTGCAGCGCCTCGGTTTCCTGCTTTTGGCGAAGCTCTTCGCCTTGCTGCAGTATGGCTTCCGTACTCCGGTTCACGCTCTCATCCCCCAGACCTTCAAAGCTATTCGAAAAGGCCGCTTCCAACCGCTCTTTCGCATCCGGCGAGAACAGCTTCATCACCGGGGAAAGCAGCGTCAGCAGGATCAGCAGACTGACGACGAACCTGACGTAGCGCTCCATCGCCCGATTGGGCAGCAGCAATTCGATGAATACCGCAATCAGCACGACAGCAATAATTTCCTTCAGCCATTCCGCCAGCCAGTCCACCGTTTCATCACCACCCCGTGTTTGTTCGCGAACCCGCTTCAGTTCACCTCATCATGACTGTGATGTTGCCCGCGGTCAGCATGATCGTGATCGCCAGAAAAAACATCATGCCGACCGCAGCCAGCGCGGCGAAGACGTAAATCATGCTTTTGCCGATCGTTTCCAGACAAGTCACCACCGGCGAGTCGCCCAGAGGCTGCATCACCGCGGCCGCCAGGTTAAAGATGAGCGCGAGCGTGATGATTTTGATCGCCGGGAACGCGCAGAGGAACAGCAAAATGATTACGCCGACCAGACCGATCGAGTTTTTGACGAGCAGCGAAGCGGATATGACCGTGTCCGTGGCGTCGGCGAATACTTTGCCGACCACCGGCACGAAATTGCCGGTCAGGTATTTGGCCGCCCGCAGCGTAACGCCGTCCGCCACCGAGCCGGTAATGCCTTTGACGGAAATGACGCCGAGAAAGACGGTCAGCAGAATTCCCAGCAGAGCCATGCTGACGGTGCGGAGCAGATTGGCCAGTTGCGTTAATTTATATTTGTCGGACAAGGAGCTGACGATGTGCAGGATCGCCGAGAAAAACAGCAACGGGAACACCACCATGTGCACGGCCGTACCTACCGCATGAACCATAAACACGACCAGCGGATGCGTTACGGTCACGGTCACCGCATTGCCCATGGAAGCCAGCAGCGTGAACAGCAGCGGCACCATCGCCATCATAAAGTCGATCATGCCGCTGATCGCATTCGTGGCATATTGGATCGCGACATGGAAGCTGTTGATCGCGAGTACCAGAATCACCATGTAGCAAATCGCATAGGCGACTTTACTGACTTGCTTGCGTTCAAATGCCGTCTGCAATGTTTCAAGGATCAAGCTGAAAATCGAAAGCAGCACGATGGTCACCAGGATGTGTCCGTTATACAGCACTTCATGCCACATATATCGCATCAGACCCGTTAATCCCGACTTCAAGCTGAAGCTTTGGTCCTGCTGGAGAAGCATCTCCATAAAAGAAGGGACTTTCTGATCCGGAAAAAAACCGCCGTAATCTTTCATCAGCTGCTGCCAATACGATTCTACCTGGTCGGTCGGGAGCTCTTCGGCCTGGCGCTGGATCCAGTTGTCATCCGCCCCTTCGGCGGAGGAAACCATCGGCATGTACCAGAACAGCAAAACCCCGATAAAGATCAAAACCAGCGTTTTGCCGCGCCAACGTTCGTTCGTAGCGATCATCTTCCTTCTCCCCATTCTGATGCAACCTTTTACGCCGGCAGCAGCTTGATCACGGTCTCGATGATGATGCTGATAATCGGGATGGCGAGCACCATGATGAGAATTTTCCCCGCCATTTCGATCTTGCTCGCGATGCTCTCTTGCCCGGCATCCCGCACGATTTGCGCCCCGAATTCGGCAATGTAGGCGATCCCGATAATCTTGAGGATCGTTTTGAGATAAATCATCTGAACCCCGGATTTCTCGGCCAAATCCTCCAGCACCTCGATGATGCCGCCGATTTTGCCGATCAAATAAAGGAAGATCAGGATACCCGTGCTGGCGGCGATCAGGAAGGCGAACATCGGCTTTTGCTCTTTAATGACCAGGATCAGCACTGTTGCGATCAGTCCGAGCCCTACGATTTGGATGATTTCCACTGGGAGCTCACCTACTGGAATAAGAAGATCGATTTGATTTCCTGAAACAGACTGTCAAGCAGCCGGATGACCATGAACAATACGACGACGAATCCGATCAGCGTAACCCAATGCGCCATGTCCTCTTTTCCCATCTGTTTCAGCACCGTGTGGATCATGGCGATAATGATGCCGATGCCTGCGATCTGAAAAATGGCGTTCACTTCTATGTTCATTGATTTGGCACCTCACTAACGATTTCACAGGCGACAATCAGCCGTGGAGGGAAATGATATTCAGTAGAACAAAATGACGATGAACGCTCCGCACAATAGACCCAGGCTTCGATACATTTTTTCATAGCGGGCTTGTTCTTCCCGTGCCGTGGATTCTTCGCCTTCCAGCTGCCGGACCGCCGTGGCCAGATGACCGAGCTGGTCCTTCCGGTCGCTTGTCCCGAGCGTATAGCTCAGCTGCCGGATCACTTCCTGCTCGGGCGCTTTCATGGCGGTATATTTCCACAGCTTCACTGCGGCTTGCTCCAGGCTTTCTTGGGCTGTCCATTGGTTTGCTGAACTCATATTGTCCGCAGCCGACACGAACACGGCCCGAATCGGTTCCTGGCTTTGCTCGCCGATCCGGCGCAAGGCATCCGGCAGCGGCGTAAAGCCGTACATAATTTCCGTCTCCAGCCGCTTCAAAGCAAGAATCAGCCGGCGGATCTGGTTCGGGCGGTTGGCGTATTGCCTGGCCTGCAGCCAGCCCGCCAGCGTGGCGGTTAAGAGGACGAGCGCGGCCCCGAACATTTTAAGCATGTTCTTCCCTGCCTTTCCATTCCGTGCCGGGCGACTGCATCCCCCGCCGCTTGCCGTCCCACAATTTGAAAGCCAGTCCCTTTTCCGTCCGCGCAAGCACGGCGTACATTTGGAAAAAGGAGGTCTCCGACAGCTTGGACAGCGCCGGTCGCGAAGCTAAATCGTTCACGCCGGATCCATGTGCCGTCGCGATAACCCTGACTCCGGCATGCAACGCTTCGGCGAGCGCTTCGGCGTCCTCAGGCCGGCCGATCTCATCGACAATCAGCACGTCCGGCGACATGGAACGAATCATCATCATGATCCCCTCCGCCTTCGGACAGCCGTCCATCACGTCGGTTCGCGGCCCGACATCAAAGCCCGGGACCCCGCGTTTGCTGCCGGCAATTTCCGAGCGCTCGTCGATGACCGCTACCTTGAGTCCCGGCCACATGGCTTCCGGATGCCCCCAGGTCCCGCTGCTGATCTGCCGCGCCAAGTCGCGGATCAAGGTGGTTTTTCCATGCTGCGGCGGCGAGAGGATCAGCGTGTGATACACCGTTTTGTGCTTGAAATCCAGCAGCTTCGGCAGGATCGGATCGGCGATGCCTTTGATTTCCCTTGCAATCCGTAAGTTAAAGCCGCTGATATCGCGCAGATGCTCGACTTTCCCCCCGCTCAGCAAGGCCCTGCCGGCCAGTCCGATGCGATGGCCGCCCGCAATCGTAATGAATCCTTTGCGAAGCTCTTCTTCCATCGTATACAGTGAATGATTGGTGATCAGATCCAGCAGGCGGTTGCCGTCCTGTTTGACCGGCTTGTACGCGGCGTCGGGATTCCTCGTCATGTCTCCGTCCGGCGACAGGAAGTAGTAGCGGCCGCTCGCGTTGATCTCGAGCGGACGTCCCTCGCGGATGCGAACCTCTTCCAAAACCGGAAAGATAGAAGGCGGCAGCTTAAGCAGCAAAGCCCGGATGTTGTCGGGAAATACGGTTAACCAACTCGGGTTCATAGGCGTACCCCCAAAACTCTTACTCTTAGCGGATGTTCAAAAAGTCATCTATTGATCACGAAGCGGATCAAGAAGTGGATTCGGCGTCGAATCTTGAATTCAGCCGGGCCTTCCGTTGCTCACGTAGGCTCACCTACGCTCCGCTACTCATGCCCTAGCTTCATCCAACCTTCTCGGTGCTAAATACCTGACTTTTTGAACTCTTACTCTTAGCGGATGTTACTTTTAGAGACTGTTTACCTCTTAGTGCTTTTGCTATATCACATGTGTATGCCTGTACTTTGTCTTTATGCTAGGGAATCTATCATTTCTTCAAAATCCCGATTAAGAGGCACGCTACCCCGCACCCGATCCAAACCATCTTTCCCCAGGACAGTTTGTCGGCCATGCCGGCAAGCCCGATGGATGTCGTCACCAATAATACGGTCGGTCCGACAAATGCCAGCGCGGAATTAACGGCCAGCGCTTTGTCGACCCTGCCCAGTTTGAGCATAAGCAGCGCCGCCAAGATCTCTATCGTTCCCGAGAAGATTCGTAAGCTTGCCATGCCGGTTACAAATTTATCGAGCATAATAACCTCCTTCTTGTCCCCATCCACTCTCTTAACGATATGCCTGAATATCTCTTTTTATTAAAAAAGAAGGTTTGTTTTCTCTTAAAACGTTGAAATCAACTTGAGGCTGACGTGAGACGACACGTTTGCACGACAAAAAAATCCCCCCAAGCTCTCGCTTGAGGGGATTTCCGTGATGACAATAGGCTGCCGCCGGGTTTATCGGCGATCTTTGGGACCGCCGACGAAGGCTTGGCTTTCCGTATCCAGGCCATAGGCGGTATGCAGCGCCGTGACGACCTCGTTCAATTTGCTGCCGTCGATGACGCAGGATACTTTGATTTCCGAAGTGCTGACCATTTTGATGTTCACGCCTTCCTTGGAAATCACGTCGAACATTTGCGCGGCTACGCCCGGATGGCTGACCATGCCGGCCCCTACGATCGATACCTTAACCAGGCCTTCCTCCGAGGTCACCTCTTCATAAGGCAGTTCGCCGCGAATATCCTGCAGGACCCTAAGCGCTTTATCGCAGTCGGACAAAGCTACGGTAAAGGAAAAATCCGCCTTGCCATCCTGTACGCCGCTTTGCACGATGATGTCGACGTCGATTTTCTCGTTGGCCAACGAGCCGAATACCTTCGCCAGTACGCCAGGGATGTGCGATGCGCCCAAGATGCTGATACGGGCCACGTTTTTATCATAAGCAATACCGCTGACTACCACACCTTGTTCCATTTTAGCTTCCTCCTTCACAACCGTACCTTCATTATAGTTAAAGCTGGAGCGGACAACGAGCCGAACTTGATGATGCTTCGCGTATTCCACCGCGCGGGGATGGAGCACCGCGGCCCCCAGGTTGGCCAGTTCCAGCATTTCGTCGTAGGAGATTTCATCCAGCTTGCGCGCGTTTTTGACGATTCGCGGGTCGGTGGAGTATATGCCGTCGACGTCCGTGTAAATCTCGCAATAATCGGCCGAAGTCGCTGCGGCCAAAGCCACTGCCGTCGTATCCGAGCCGCCGCGGCCGAACGTCGTGATTTCGCCGTCCTCGGTCATGCCCTGGAACCCGGCGACCACCACGATGCAGCCTTCTTCCAGCGATTTCAGCACCCGCTCGGGACGGATATCGGTAATCCGCGCTTTCCCGTGTACGGCTTCCGTACGGAAGCCGGCCTGCCAACCCGTATAAGAAACGGCTTTTGCCCCCAGCGCATCGATGGCAATCGCCAACAGCGCGATGGAGATTTGCTCGCCGGTCGTCATCAGCATATCCATTTCCCGCAAAGGCGGTTCTTTGCCGAGCAGTTTTGCCTGGTCGATGAGGTCATCCGTGGTGTCTCCCATCGCGGAGACGACTACCATGACCTGGTGCCCTTCCTTCTGCTTCTCCACAACGCGCCGTGCAACGCGCTGCATCCGCTCCGTATCGCCCACGGAACTGCCACCAAATTTCATCACGTATAAAGCCAAGTCAGACCCTCCCTAATGGTGCTCCATCGTCGGAGCATTCAACCGTTTGAACCAGTAACGCTTTAAACCAGTATAATACGAAAGACCCGAATGTCGTCAATGCTTTTGCCGACATTAATAAAAATTCCTCCACCCGGATGAGGTGGAGGAGGCTGCCGTTATGCCAGGAACCCCGCACCAGACGGAGTCTATGGCCGCTAAAACCTTGCGGCGGCGCTTATGCCCGCGAAATGTACTTGCCTTCGCGCGTATCGATCAACAGGACGTCATCTTCATTAATAAACAGCGGGACTTGAACGTTAAGGCCTGTCTCAACCTTGGCGTTTTTGGTAGCGCCGGTTGCCGTATTGCCTTTGATGCCCGGCTCGGTTTCGATGACTTTCAGCTCAACGCTGTTCGGCAGGTTGATCCCTAGAATTTCGCCTTGATAACTAACGATCTTCACGTTCATGTTTTCTCTCAGGAAGTTCAGTTCCCATTTCAACTGATCCGACGTCAACGTGAATTGGTCGTAAGTTTCGTTGTCCATGAACGTATGCTCCTGGCCGCTGGCATACAAATATTGCACGTCGCGGTTTTCGATCAAGGCACGTCCGATCGTTTCGCCGGCACGGAACGTTTTCTCCACTGTGTTGCCGTTGCGCAAATTTTTCAGCTTGGAGCGGACAAATGCCGCGCCTTTGCCCGGTTTAACGTGCTGGAAATCCAACACGGTGTAAATATCGCCGTCTACCTCGACGGTCAAGCCTGTTTTAAAATCGTTTACTGAAATCACGAAAGTACCTCCTCAAGTGGGTTAACACCATTTATTAAAATTGTGAATGAAAAATACCCGAAATTCAAGTTGCCTGCGTCAGCTGCTGTTACCCCGCACTCAGGGAGCACTGCCAAAATACGTAAAATCAGGCTTCCCGCCTTCGGCCGAAGCCGCCGGCAATTTAACCGAGGGATATGAAGTCCTTCGTCGACTCGGTCAATCGGCGCATGCCGGTCTCCGTGATGACGACGTCGTCCTCGATGCGAACGCCCCCGATGCCCGGCAAATAAATGCCCGGCTCCACGGTAACGACCATCCCCGGTTTAAGGATCGTGTCGCTGGCCTTCGATACGCGGGGAGCTTCGTGAACCTCCATGCCAAGGCCATGCCCGGTGCTGTGCCCGAACTGGTCGCCGTAGCCGTAGCGCGTGATTACGTCGCGGGCCAAGGCATCCGCTTCGCGTCCGGTCATGCCCGGGCGGAGAAACTCCAGCGCGTGCAATTGGGCTTCCAGCACGATATCGTAAATTTCCCGCAGCTTGGCGCTTGGCGTACCCAGGGCAACCGTCCGCGTGATGTCGGAGCAGTACCCGTTCATGAGCGCGCCGAAATCCATCGTCACCAGTTCGCCCGTTTGCATGATCCGTTCGCTTGCCCGGCCATGCGGCAAAGCCGAACGTTCTCCGGAAGCCATGATCGTATCGAACGAGGTTCCCGTGGCACCGTTCTTGCGCATGAAGGTTTCCAGCTCAAGCGCGGCATCCCATTCGCTCACGCCCGGTTTAAGCACATCCAGCATATGTACGAAGGTCCGGTCGGCCAAATCCGCAGCTTCTTTCATAAAAGCCAGCTCTGCGTCGTCCTTGAACATCCGCAGTTCTTCCACCAGCCCGCTCAACGGCACCATCGTCACCGGGCTTAACTCGCTTTCGTAAGTACGGTACGCGGCATACACGAGATTGTCTTCCTCGAAGCCCAGCCGTTTGAGTTGTTCCTGATCCAGCAAGGACTTGATCGTCCCCGTCACCGATGCCCCGTGATCGACGATCTCAAAATCCGGGGCTTGCTCGGCCGCTTGCGTTAAATAACGGAAGTCCGTTAAAAGCCAGGCCTTTTGCAAAGTAACCAAAACGTAGCCGGAACTGCCCGTAAAGCCCGTCAAATAGCGGCGGTTCACTTCTCCGGTAGTCAGCACGGCTTCGATGTTTCGCGCATTCATCGCTTCGCGAAGCCGGGTAACACGAGTGCTCGCCATAATTAACTCTCCCTTTGTAGAGTAGTTCAAAAAGTCATCTTTTGATCACGAAGCTTTTACATGGTAGTGGACTCGACGTCGAATCTTGAATTCAGCCGGGCCTTCCGTTGCTCACGTAGATCTGTCTACGCTCCGCTACTCCGTCCCTAGCTTCATCCCACCTTCTCGGTGCTCCAAACCTGACTTTTTGAACTTTCATTGGAACGGTAGTTCAAAAAGTCATCTTTGGATCACAAAGTTTATCATGAAGCTTAATCGACATCGAATCTTGAATTCAACCTTTTTGGTGCTGAAAACCTGACTTTTTGAACACGCACTTGAAATTAAGTTTTAGCGTCTGATCCGTAACCCGTCCGAAAGCCACTACGCACGATCCAAATGGCGTATCAGCGCCAACAGTCCCAAATCATAGCCGTACGGCCCGAAACCGGCCAGCTGTCCCACCGCGATCGGCGCGATCACCGAGGTATGCCGAAAAGCTTCCCGGGCGTGAATGTTGGACAAATGCACCTCCACGACAGGGATATTGACCGATGTCAGGGCGTCCTTAAGGGCGTAGCTGTAGTGCGTCAATGCGCCCGGATTGAGCAGAATGCCGTCCGTATTCCCATACGCGGCATGAATCCGGTCGATCAGTTCGCCTTCATGGTTCGATTGAAAAAACGAAAGCTCCAGCCCGTTGGCCGCGGCCAGCTGCTCCAGATGCTGTTCAATGTCGCTAAGTTTCTCGGATCCGTAAACGCCGGGCTCGCGAACGCCGAGCAGATTCAAATTCGGTCCGTTCATCACCAGGATGCGGTACATTGCTGCTCCCCCTTCCTGAAAAATAACCAAAAGTAATTTTAACATAGAAGAGAGTCGCTTGAGAAGCTTTTTTGTCCTTACTGAAGCGCGTTATTCGGGGTTTTCTTCGGCTCGCGCTGCCGCTCGTCCGTATATTCCTCCGCCGCGGTATAGCCGATAAACAGGCCCCACAGCAAATATAAGCAAAACTCGCTGATCACCGTGATCGGTCTGAGCTCCGGCAGTGGACGGGTCATTTGAAACAACGGCCCCAGCACGGCAAAGATCAGAAACCACCATACCATCCCGTACAGGATGCCCGGTCCCGGCCCCTTCAGCTTCCGGAACACCACCGTATACAGCATGGTTGCCAAGATCGAAAAGACGATGAAGGACAACCATCCGACGTAATAACCGAACCGGCTGTGCAGGAACGAGTTTTTGAAGAAGGGTTCCACCAAGTAGCCCGGCAGTATCGTCGTAAACCGCATGTAATAAAACAGGCCCTTGACTCCTCCCCATATCAGCCCCGCAAATAACCCGATTTCCAAAGAAAACAGCCAAATATTAGTATGTTCGCGGCGCTGCTGCCGCCAAGGCTGGGCAAAAACGTTGGATCTCCGCGCTTTTTGCTTCATACGTTCCCTTCCTTCCATAGAAATATTTTCTTTTGATTTTTGAAGGTTAGTATGCGCATTTCCAAAAAGACTAAACCAACTAGAATTTGCCCGTAAAGTCCGTTACAATGGAATCATTACTAAATATGATGTCCGCCGCTTCAGTCACACAAAACTTATATCATTGTAGGAAGGTGAAATTTTTGCCTGAGCAATCTGCACCCGCGATTTACGGCGGTCAAGCCGTTATTGAAGGCGTTATGTTCGGCGGAAAACATGTCAATGTGACAGCCGTTCGCCGCAAAACCGGAGAAATTACTTTTTTGGAGGTGCCGAAGCAGGACAAGGATTGGGTCAAACGGCTGCGCAAAATTCCGCTGATCCGCGGACTTGTCAGCATTATCGATTCCAGCGCCAAAGGCTCCAAGCACCTGAATTATTCCGCGGAAGCGATGGCGGATGACGAAATGGAACCGGAAGAACGCGCCAAACAAAAGGAAAAAGAAGAGTCCGGCTTCTCGCTCACGATGCTGGTGGGCGTGGCCATCGCCGGGGTCCTTTCTTTTATAGTAGGCAAACTTATTTTTACGTTGGTTCCCGCGCTGCTTGAACAATATTTGTTCCAGCATGCTTTTGCCAATCAGACGCTGCATACCCTGATCGAAGGCGTTATCAAAATCGTCCTTCTGCTCACTTATTTATGGATTTTCTCGCAAACGCCGGTCATCAAACGCCTGTTCCAGTACCATGGCGCGGAGCATAAAGTGATATCCGCTTATGAAGCCGGCGAGGAACTGACCCCGGCCAACGTACAGAAGTACAGCCGCCTTCATTACCGTTGCGGCAGCAGCTTCATTATTCTGACCGTGATCGTGGGCGTCGTCATTTATTCGCTGCCGATATTTAGCTGGGATAACGTTTGGGAACGGATGTACATCCGCGTCCTGTTGCTTCCGCTGGTCATCGGCATCTCGTTCGAGCTGCTGCGGTTTACCAACGCCGTACGCGACATTCCGCTGCTGCGCTTCCTGGGGTACCCGGGGCTTTGGCTGCAGCTGCTGACGACGAAGGAGCCGAACGACGAACAAGTCGAGGTTTCAATCGCTTCGTTTAACCGGATGCGCGAGCTGGATGCCCGCCTGGAAGAAGTCAATGTGATGGAGACGCCGGTTAGTTCCGCTTTGGATCCCTTGAAAGGATGATGAATGCATGAAAAAACAAGGCATCATGTTCTGGGTCATCGTTTTCTTGGTTGCTTTCGGCATCGTTGACGGGCTGTTTATCCGGCACACGATCGCTTGGGGCGGCGTCATTGTTCCCGTTGCCGTTGTCGGCATCGTATTCCTGCTGTATAAGTTTCCCCCGCGGAAGTACCGGAAACCGCAGCCCAAAATCAAGCCTTCCGCCCGCACAATGGCCAAAGTGAACGCGGAACGCCGTCCGGCGGCAGGCGAGAAACGCAAGGCTTATCCTTTTCAGGTCATTGAAGGCCAGAAGGGCAAAAACGACGACGATTTGCCGAAATATCATTAATCCGGTAGGCAAAAAGGACGGAGTCCGGGATTTCCCGACTCCGTCCTTTTTGCTTATTTTTGTGCGGCGGCATGCGCCTGCTGGTATTTTTTGAACTGCTCCTCGTAGTACTGCGCATTCCAACTTCCGAAGAACCGATCCCCGGCCAGAAATCCCGACTCGAACAAAAGCAGGCTTTCCTCCTGGCTGATGTCGAATTGGGTCGTTCCGATGCCCAGCGTCGGGATCTTGACCGTCCGGTAACGGTTCGACTGCTCGATATACCGCTCGTCATGGGCGGATAACATCGTTTCAACGATCGCCTGCAGCATCGAGAACGGGCCATAAATGCCGTGCGGCTTATTGCCGTTCTTCCCCACCATTTGAAAGCCGACGGTCGGAATCCGCTTCTCTCCTCCCCTTGGCTCTTCCCGGTCAAACAGCCACAAGGGGAAATTGCTGAGCAGCCCGCCATCGACGATATGCAGGAACTGATCGGGAAAAGGCTTCCCTTTCGCCAGCTTGGGCGGCAAACGCAGCAGCACCGGATCGAAGAAATAAGGAATGCTGCAGCTCATCCGGACGGCCCTGGCGACCTCAAACGCTCCGGGACTGATGCCGATTTTCTCCAAATCGTCCGGCAGCACCAAAATTTTGCCGCTTGTAATGTCCGAAGCGATAATGGTCAACTTGCCTTGTTCCAGATCGCTAAACGTCCGAACGCCCTTCGCCAGCAAAATCTGCCTGATCCAGTCCTCCAGCGCCTCGCCGGCATACAATCCCTTCTTCAGCAGCACCCGGAGTGCCGGACCGATCAGCGCCATATTGAAGATCGGCGCCCGCTTGAGAAATTGGGTAAACGACGTGGAAATAATAATATCCTTCATTTCATCCGCGTTATATCCCGCGGCGACCATCGAAGCTACGATCGAACCTGACGAGGTTCCGGCCACGCGGTGGAACTTGCCGCCATACTTCTCGGCTGCCCTCACCGCGCCGGCCAAGGAAATCCCCTTCACCCCGCCGCCTTCAAATACTCCGTTCATCAGCATCAGGCGCGTTCACCCCATCCCTGCAGCATACATAGGCCTACTGCTTATGTATGTCGGCAAGGGCTGTTCGTATGACTAAGACCAATGCTTATAGCCCGTAATAGGATTGCAGCAATGGAATCAGGCCAAGCGGATTCTTGCGCAGGTCCTTCGCGCTGAAGAAAATGCTCCCGCCGATCTCGGGAACTTGCCGGTTATATTCCAGTTGATCGATGATCTCCTGGGCGGTGGACCAACCGATCTCCGGTGTTCCCAGCTTATACGGCGCGTGGCCGATATACAGCTTAACGTCCGTCCCTCTGACTTCGCCGGCCCACCAATCGGCCAGCAGGTCATACCGCACTTCTTTTCGCGTCATGCTCCAGTAGATTTGCGGGGCTACATAATCGACCCATTCGTTTTTGATCCAGGCGCGAACGTCGGCATAGGTGCTGTCATAAGCCGTGACGCTAGCCCTCGTATCGGAACCGGTCAGATCGGTCGCCTTGTTCCGCCAAACTCCGTAAGGGCTGATGCCGAAGGAAACCTCAGGCTTAACCTGATCGATGTTGTGCCCCAAGGTCTGCACGAACTGGTTGATGTTATCGCGTCGCCAGTCCCCTTTGCTCGCGATGTTCTTGGCATTGTAGGCTTTGTAGGTCGCATCGTCGCCGAATTTCTTGCTTGACGTTTCTCCCGTCGGATAAAAATAATCATCCAGATGAACGCCATCGATATCGTAGCCGTCAACGACTTCCATAATGGCGTTGATCACGTGCTCGCGGGCCTCCGGAATCCCCGGATTGATATACAGCTTGCCGTCGAATTTCACGATCCACTCCGGATGTTGACCCGCGACATGGTTTGCCGGAAGCTTGCTCGCGTCTCCCCCCGTGCTGGCGCGGAAGGGATTAAACCAGGCGTGAAATTCCATGCCCCGACGGTGCGTTTCCTCGATCAGGAATTGAAGCGGATCGTACCCCGGATCTTTGCCGGCGGTCCCCGTCAAATATGAGGACCACGGCACCAGATTGGAAGGATAAATCGCGTCTGCCGAAGGGCGCACCTGGACGAACACCGCGTTCATCCCCATCGCCTGCACTTCATCGAGGAGTTTCACGTATTCCGCTTTTTGCGCTTCGGCTTGGCCGTAGGAGCTTTTGCTCGGCCAATCCAGATTGGATACGGTGGACACCCAGACCCCGCGCAAGTCGTTGTCGGTGCCGCCTGAGGCCGGCGGCTGCTGCGGCACGCCGCTTTGCGGATCGTCCGCGCCCGAACCCGGCTCGCCCGGCGTCTCTGCGGACCCGCCTTGGCCGGAAGTCAGCGTAATCGTCCGGGCTTGTTGGTTCCAGTCGACGCCGATGCCCAGCTGTTCGCTGACGAACCGCAGCGGCACCATCGTGCGCCCCTTGCTGTTTTCCACGGAAGCGTCCAGGTTGATCAAGCTCCCGTTGACTTCTGCCGTGGGCGACCCTATTTTCAAGACCAGTGTGTTGCCGTCCTTTTGAATCGTTGCCGACTTATCGGCTTGCGACCAGGCCACCTGTGCCCCCAAGCCTTCGCTGATGACGCGAAGCGGAACCATGGTGACGTTCACTTTCGGTTTGATGTAAGGAGAGGTATCGGTAGACAAAACCGACCCGTCGAGAATAATTTGAATGTCGGACGCGGCTGCCGCCTGCGCTTTGCCGACGTTCGGCCATAACAGCACCAGAATCAACAGAGGAATAAACCAAGTGCGAAATTTCATCAGTAACCTCCAAACGATAATATGTACGGACAAACCGCTTGCTTCTATTTTAACGTTCCGGGTCACGCAAGAGTTGCGCTCCGATCCCTAAAAACAGAAAAAAAGCATCTGCCTTGGCCGAAAGACAGATGCTTCTTCTATGATTCGTTCAACAGTTCCTGATGCACACCTTCCAAATCGCGGATGCGGGAGCTGTCGCGTTTGAAATATTCCACGAGCGTGGCAATGCGGGTAATGGAGTCCCAGCTTAAATGGTGTTCGATGCCTTCGACATCTTTATAGATGTTCTCGTGCTCGACCCCGATCATGCCGAGAAACTCCTCCAGCAGCTGATGCCGGTCCACAAGCCGTTTGCCGATTTTTTTTCCTTTACTGGTCAGGACAAGGCCCCGGTATTTCTCATAAATCAAATATTCATCCTTGTCCAATTTTTGAATCATTTTCGTTACGGAGGAAGGATGAACCTCCAAACCTTCCGCGATATCGGATACGCGGGCGTATCCCTTCTCGTCGATCAGCTTGTAAATACGCTCCAAATAATCCTCCATACTGGGCGTTGGCATCTGATGATTCCCTCTTTTCCATGAGTTGACGCGAACATCAATGTACGCAGGTAACATTACTCTGTTAATGATACATGTTATGATTGTCCGTTGGCAAGTGCACGTCCGCACACTTTCTTTCGCCCCTCCTAGAACTTCAGCCACTCGGGCGTGATCTGTTGCAGCCAGATCGTAATTTGCGCCATCCGGTTGGTGAACAGCAGCACGCCCATCAACAGCATGAGCGCTCCGCCGATTTTCATGATCGCCGCAGAGTACTTGAGAATCCATTTCGTCGATCCGATAAAAAACGCCAGAATGAAAAACGGCAGCGCGAATCCAAGCGTATATGCGGTAATCAGCCCGATCCAGGTTCCCGGTTCTGTAACGGCCATGGCGATGATCGCCGCCAGGATCGGACCGACGCAGGGCGACCAGCCCGCCGAGAAGCCGATGCCGAAAATAAACGAGCCGACGTACCCGGCCGGCTTGAATTTCAAGTTCATCTTCCGTTCTTTGAGCAAAAACCGCGGCTGGAAAATGCCCATCAGGAACAACCCCATCAGGATGATTAAAATCGCCGATAATTGCCGGATCAAACCGCGGTATTGATTAAAAAATTCCCCGAACAAGCCGGCCCCGAACCCCAGCGTGTAGAATACGACGGAAAAGCCGAGAATGAACGCCAGCGTATGCGTCATTGTCCGGAAGCGTACGTCACGGTTGCTTTGCTCCGTCTTAAGCTGCTGTACGGACATCCCCGTGATATACGATAAATAAGAAGGATATAAAGGCAGGCAGCATGGCGATATAAAGGAAGCCACGCCCGCGCCGAATGCAATCCCGAGATGGATATCGGCCATCTGAACCTCCTATGTACATTCCCGCTAGGCGGAAAAGCCGCGCTTGCCCAGCAGGGTTAAAATCAACATGCAGATCAGCAGCAGAACGATCGTGGCGCTAGGCGCTAAATTCCAAATCCCAGCGGTCATAAGGCCTATCACAACAGCTATTTCCGCAATAGTAACGGATAAGATAACCGAGTTTTTGAAGCTTCTGGCTATCAGCAGACTACATGCGACCGGAATTGTCAGAAGCGCGGAAATCAACAACGCGCCTACGAATTTAATAGCAGTACTGATTACCAAAGCCGTCAATACCGTCAGCAACAGATTCAGCAGCTTGACCGGTAACCCGCTGACGGCGGCGGCATCCTCCTCAAATGTCAAAAGGAAAAACTCCTTAAACAACAAAAACACGACTAAAGCGACGGCAACGGTTACGGATAGCGCCACATACAAATCCTTTGGTTCGAGCGTGAATATGCTGCCGAATAGATAACTGGTTACATCCGTATTGTATCCCATGCCCATCGTAAAAAACAGGGAAGCCAGCGCCACGCCTCCGGACATAATGATGGCTATCGATAGCTCGGCGTAGCCTTTATAAGCCTTCCGCAGTTTTTCGATGGCAAATGAGGCCACAACCGCAAACGCTAAACCAACGCCAACCGGATAAACACCTAGCAAAAAACCTAAAGCCACTCCGGCAATCGTTACGTGGGCCAACGTATCCCCAATCATGGACAGGCGGCGCAGCACCAAAAAGATCCCGATCAGCGGCGTGGTTATGCCGATCATCAGGCCACCGGCCAGCGCTCGTTGAAAAAAATCAGCGGTAAATATTTCCAAGGTTCACAACTCCTAAAACATTTTGCAAAGCCAAGCTTGCTTCGAAAGCCTGCGCATGCTTGGCTTATTAAACGAGCGAATGCTGCAGGTCCGGGATCGCACAGTCCTGCTCATGCGAATGGCGCACATAAAACTTGATCGCCCCGCAACGATCGCGGGGTTCGCTGCCCAATTGCCCTTCGATCATCCCGATATCATGCGACACCATAAGGAACGTCATATGGTGATGAGCATGCATATGGAATATCAATTCGAAAAAGTCGGCCTGCGTTTGCGCATCGATGCCGACGGTCGGTTCGTCCAAGATCAGCAAATCCGGCTTGTTGACCAAAGCCCTGGCCAGGAAAACGCGCTGCTGCTGGCCTCCCGACAGCTGGCCGATCCGTTTGTCCTGGATGTCGCCGATCCGCATAACCTCCAGCGCGTCGTCGCATTTGCGCTGCTCCTCGCGGCCGATCCGGCGAAACAGCTTTTTGTTGTTGTACAAGCCGGAAAGCACCACCTCGCGAACCGTCGCCGGAAAAAGCGGGTTGAAGGCGTTTTTCTGCGGGACGTAGCCAATGCGCTCCCAATCGCGGAAACGGCGGATCGGCTCGCCGAACAAGCGGATTTGCCCCTCCGTCGGCGCAAGCAAGCCGACCATCATCCGCAGCAACGTCGTTTTCCCCGCCCCGTTGGAGCCGATCACCCCGACGAAGTCGCGCTCCCGGATCACGAAGCTGAAATCGGAGATCACTTTTTGCTCCTGATAAGCGAAAGAGACCCGGTCCAGCTCGATGATATTGTCATGACAAACGGCCGCAGGGGCCGTAATAAGGTCGGATTTCATAAATTAGCGTCCTTCCGGTACGAGTAGTCTTCTTCCTATTGTAGAGCCAGAATCAGATTTTGCAAATTTTTCTCCATCAAAGTGAAGTAATTATCCCCGGCTTTCGCCTGGGCCTCCGTCAGCCCTTCCACCGGATTCAGGACAAGCGTCTCCACGCTGGCTTCGGAAGCGAGCGTCTTGGCCAGTTTATCGGATACCAGCTCTTCGAAGAAAATATAGCGGATCCCCTCATCCTTCACCACTTGGGATAACGCGACCAGATCCTGGGCCCGCGGTTCCGCTTCCGGCGAGAGCCCCATAATCGCATGTTGGGTCAGGCCGTAGTCTCGGCACAAATACCCAAAAGCCTGGTGCGACACGACGATCTCTTTGTTCGGCAAGGCCGCCAGCTCCTCGGTAAATTTGGCATCCAGCGCTTGCAGTTGGCCGATCAGCGTTTCAAAACGCGCTTCATAATCCGCTTGATGCTCCGGGTCCACCTCGATGTAGCTGTTTTTGATATTTTCCGCCATCACCATGGCCGATTTCGGGCTTACCCAGGTATGCGGGTCAAGATGATGGTCATCGGCGGACTCGGCGTTACCCTCGGCATGAGCCTCTTCATTGGCCTCCGCCCCCTCGCCATGCCCGTGGCCGTCGTCGCCTTCGGCTTCGATCAGCGATATGCCTTGGCTGACCTCCACGGTTTTGACGGCAGCTCCGTCCCCCAAACCCTTCAAAAAGTTCGGAACCCATCCTTCCAAGCCGGCCCCGTTATACAGAAAGAGCTGCGCCTTGGACGTATTCAGAATATCCTGGCTGCGCGGCGTCCAATCATGCGGCTCCACGCCGGTCGGCAGCAGGTTGATGACATTGGCGTCCTCGCCGCCGATCGCCTTGGAAAATTCATATATCGGATAAAAGCTGGTCACGACGTTCACTTTGCCCTCCACGATGTTCCCGCCCGCGCTTTTGCCACATCCCGGCAAAAGAAGCAGCAGGATCGTAAGCAGCAGAGCCCCGGTCATGATTCCCCGTCGTTTTCTAAGAAGATGCATCTATTTTCTCCCTCTCTTAATCGTAATGATTACCAAAAGGATTATAGGTCCTTCCCCAACGGTTGTCAACCTCTAAATCACAACCGGTCTCGTTATCTCTGTAATAGGGCAAGAAGCAATACCCTTGCCAACAGACTGGGGAGTGCGTAACGGACCGTATAGACGTTAATCGGCCATTTCCCGGCTATTTCCCGCTGTAGCGGACACCGGCGACGTTATTATGCCTCAATTGAGGCTATAGGGGCTAATTTGCGGGAAATAAGGTCTGTCCAGTCCGTTACAATTTTCCGCTCCCTTTTTTCGGGCAATTAACGCCTCTGAAGTCCATTAGCGTTCGGAAGCAACGGAGCTTCTAAATGCTATGTACTATCCGCTTGGGGACGCCAAGCAACAAAACCGCCGGGAGCGAATGAACGCTCCCGGCGGTTGAATCGCGGCCAATAGCCGCAGTCTGTTCGAATGCTATTTCACGATCGCGCCGTTCGGCATCGAATCCGGCACGGTGGCCAGCGTCAGCTGGTCGCCGTGCGAGGCGGCCAGAATCATGCCCTGGGACATCTCGCCGCGCAGCTTCACCGGCTTGAGGTTGGTCACGCAAATCACTTTGCGGCCGACCAGTTCCTCCGGCTTGTAAAACTTGGCAATGCCGGACACGACCTGGCGCTGCTCAAAGCCGAGATCCAGCTGCAGCTTCAGCAGCTTGTCGGCTTTCTCTACCTGCTCGCACGCCAGCACCTGCGCCACGCGCAGCTCCACCTTGGCGAAATCGTCGATGCCGATTTCGTCCTTCAGCTCCGGCTGCTCTACGGCGGCCGAAGCCGTCGAAGCCGCGGCGGCCGGGGCCGCTACCTCTGCCGCCGGCGCCCCGCCCGTCATCGAGTTCGCGATGAACTCGATTTCCTGCTCCGCGTCGAGCCGCGGGAAGATCGGCTCGCCTTTGACGAGCTTCGTTCCGGCCGGAATCAGGCCGAACGTCTTCGAGCTCTCCCAGCTCGTCAGCTCGCCGGGTGCCAGCCCAAGCTGCGCCCAAATCTTCGCCGGCGCCTGCGTCAGGAACGGCTGCAGCAGGATCGAGGCGATGCGCAGCGACTCGTCCAAATGCACCATGACCGAAGCGAGCTCGCCTTGCTTCGCTTCGTCCTTCGCCAGCACCCATGGCTGCGTCTCGTCGATGTATTTGTTCGTGCGGCTAATGAATGCTCCGATATGGGTCAGCGCCACGGAGAACTCCATCTTCTCCATCACTTCTTCAACCTTGCGCACGGTTTCTTCCGCCGTTTTCACCAGCTCCGCATCGTACGTGGTGACGTTCGGTTGATACGTCGGTACCTTGCCGCCGAAGTATTTGTCGACCATCGCTACCGTGCGGTTCAACAAGTTGCCGAGATCGTTGGCCAGGTCGGAATTGACCCGCTGCACGAAGCTTTCCGGCGTAAACGAACCGTCCGAGCCGAACGGCACCTCGCGCAGCAAATAATAGCGGGTCGCGTCGAGGCCGTACCGGTCGATCAACACGTTCGGGTCTACCACGTTGCCTTTCGATTTGGACATTTTGCCGCCCTTCATCAACAGCCATCCGTGACCGAACACCTTTTTCGGCAGCGGAAGCCCCAGCGCCATCAGCATGATCGGCCAGTAAATCGTATGGAACCGTACGATCTCTTTGCCGACCAAATGCACGTCCGCCGGCCAATACCGTTCATACAGCTCCTGATTATCCGTGCCGTAGCCCAGCGCGGTAATGTAGTTGGACAAGGCATCGATCCACACGTACACAACGTGCTTCGGATCGCCTTTCACCTTAACCCCCCAGTCGAACGTCGTCCGCGACACGGCCAGATCCTCCAGCCCCGGCTTGATGAAGTTGTTGATCATCTCGTTTTTGCGCGATTCGGGCTGAATGAACTCGGGGTTCTCCTCATAATACTTGAGCAGGCGATCCACATAATGGCTCATCCGGAAGAAATAGCAGTCTTCTTTCACCAGTTCTACGGCATGGCCGCTTTCCGGGCTTTTGCCGCCGATGACCTCGCCCTTATCGTTGCGGACAACGTCAACGAGCTGCGATTCGGTGTAGTATGTCTCGTCGGGAATGCTGTACCAGCCTTCGTATTCGCCTTTGTAAATGTCGCCTTGCTTCAGCAAGCGGTCGAAGATCTCCTCCACGACCTGCTTGTGCCGCGGTTCCGTCGTGCGGATAAAATCATCGTAGGAAATGTCCAGCTTCTCCCACAGCTGTTTGATCCCCGCCACGATCCCGTCCACGAACTGCTGCGGGGTTTGGCCCTTCTCCCGGGCTTTTTGCTCGATCTTCTGCCCATGCTCATCCGTCCCGGTCAAGTAACGGACGTCGAAGCCGCGCAGGCGCTTATAACGGGCCATCGCATCCCCGGCTACCGTCGTATAGGCATGCCCGATATGCAGCTTGTCGCTGGGATAATAAATCGGCGTCGTAAGATAAAACGTTGGTTTTCCTGACATGATACATCCATCTCCTTTAAGAGGTAGTTCAAAAGTCATCATTAATAAAATGACAACAAAAAAACTCCCGCCCCAATGGGACGAGAGAGTTCTCACGTGTTACCACCCAAATTCCCCGCGCCTTTGCAGACGACGGGCTCCGTTGGTCGATGACGACCTTCCGTTAACGCCGGACTACACGCCGCCCCCTTACTTCAAACGCATGTCCCGCAGCGTTTCAAGCTCGAAAGCGGTTCCTCCCGGACCATATTCCAAAGACGCTCCAGACCGGTTTGCAGCTGCCCCGGCTCTCTGTGGCTGGAATGTTCCTTGTACTCATCCGTTCGCTGGAAGTATATAAGAGGTTGTTCAAAAAGTCGTCTTTTGATCACGAAGTAAACCTATGAAGCATACTCGACATCGAAAACCCGACTTTTTGAACTCTCACTATAAGTTTCTTTTATATTAAAAAAAGTTGCATGCCATGTCAAGCCGCTCAGCCCAGGGCGTGCTATTGTCCGGCCTGTCCCCCGCTTAAAGGAGGCGTGCCGGGTTCTCCACCGCGTTTCTTCTCCGCTTTGGGCGGTACAAGGTCAATGCCTCCGGGATGAAACGGATGGCATTTTACGATCCGTTTGGCCGCCAGCCACGAGCCCTTGACCGGACCATGCACCTCGATGGCCTCCAGGGCATAAGCCGAGCAAGTCGGATAAAACCGGCAGGTAGGCGGTTTGAGCGGCGAAATGAATTTGCGGTATACATGAATCGGCGCTTGAAACGTTTTGCGTACCACGCCCATCTCAGGACACTCCGTTCTGCTCCGGTAACGGCTGCGTCTGCGCTTTGCCGTCCGGACGGCAGTTTTTACAATACCCGAAAACCTCGAATTTATGTTTCACGACCTGAAACTGCTCCGGCGCGTCGGTTAACGGCATCGGGCAAAAATGAATCGGGTACGTCTTCTCGCATTGCAGGCAAATCATATGATGATGGTGATGGCCTTCGCTGCTGCAGCCGGCTCTGAACTTCAGCCCGTCCTCGAACATGACCTGTTCCAGTACGCCCAGCTCCTCCATGACCCGAAGATTCCGGTACACGGTATCGAAGCTAAGTCCGCTATACTGTTTGCCCATATAGTCATAGACATCCTTCGGGGTCAAATAACCGTCCCGCTCGGCGAACAGCTTGGCCAAGCTTTTTCGCTGGTCGGTAATCCGCAGCCCCCGGCTGGACATCACCTTGATAATTTCCTCCGTCGACAGCATGTGACATTCCTCCCGTCTGAACCTTACCTCCATGCGTCTTCTCTAATAATGCCCCAAATCGTATGCTCCGTCAATGCGGCGGGGGATTTTATAACATCACAATTGGGCATATAAAAACTCCAAATCATCTCAATGAGCAACCAAACGAAGGAAAAGAAAAAAGCGGACAGAAATCCGCTTCTTACGATACTATTGACTATATTGATCATGAATTTCGAATCCTATCTGTTCAAGCTTCGGTATCGATAGTAGCCACCTTGTTAATATTATCCCAACTTACAGTGGCTCCTGCAGCTTCACTTATAAATCTAAGATTTACGTAAAATATACCTTCCGGGGTAACAAAAGGAGTCTGAGTAAGTGTATATTCTTTATCGTTGACACTTGCTTTAAAGTTGTCAGGAGTCATCTTAATTGCAAGATCAGCTTTTGTAGCTGTGACTGTTTTAGTTTCATTGTTCCATTCAACACCCATTCCCATTGCCTCAAATATTTGACGAAAAGGAACCATGGTATTTCCGTTCAACACAATCGGCTTTGCTTCAAAGTTAAGTGTTTCTCCATTTACAACAACTGAGCCATATACAGGCGTTACTGCTGCATTTACATTCGATATCGAAGACAATGCGACCAAAACCAAAAGAGCAGCACTGATAAATAATGTTTTAATTTTCAAATTGTATCCCTCCTGTGATAATGATGTCTATTAATATTGACGTTCATTTTATTATTTTGTTGCATGTTTTTCCAAAATTAATTAATAAATACAGTTTAAAGGCTACCCACTTGGATAGCCCTTTTTTTCACTAATCTTAGAGAGGATATTTTGATGAATCCACATCAATTGTAACAGTATTGCTGCTATCTCGAGTTATATAAGCATGATCTTGTTGTGGTGTTCCAAATGAACTACTAGGGACAGCAGTACCATTAATTTTGATATTGCTAAAAATAGCTTTATTTTTTCCGGTGTTGTTACTAGATACAACTGTGGATAAAAGTTTCCAATTTGAAATAGAGCTTAATCCGCTTGAACCAATTACTCCCGATTCAAATACCGAAGTAAGAGAGGTATTTGCAGAATTAGTACAAGCATTATCTGCACAGGTGGCCGTTCCATCAACCTTAAGTCGAGCCTTTCCACTATAATTATACCAAGTATACAAAACTACAGTTGAATTAGAAAGATAAGCATTTTTATTCCACATTTGATTATATGGAGAAACAGGGTTCATTGTTACTTTACTTCCGTTGATTTTGAGGGTAACAGCAACTCTCCATCCCTTTTCAGTAGAATTCGGGCCAGCAGTAGTTACATATACTGTTCCAAAATCAGATTCAACGTTAGAAGCAGTAAACCCAATATAGTTATAGGCTGCAGTATTAGGGATAACTTCGCTATCAGCTGGTAATTTTAAAGATGTGCTCAAATATGAGCTTGAAGACCCTGAAGGAGTTATATATATTCTTCCTCCAACACCATCAGATATAAAATCTGTCTGATCCGTCGGTAGTGAATTTGGGGTATAAGAGTCAGTTCCAATATTTGAATCCAAAAGCGTTAACTGAGGAGCTCCGCCTAAAGGTTCCTCATAAACATAACTAATTTCGCTTGGATCTGTAGGAAGATAAATATACTGGTATGATCGGTCAATGCTTTGCAAAGACAATGTATTTTCCGATTTTACTTCATTCAAGACTTCTTTAGCATGTTCAATCATATTCTGTAATTGATCGTCAGGTAAAAACGAACTGCTTAAATTAGATATTTGTATTTCTTTTCGGGTATCCGTCGTATCTTGATAAGTTGGAGGCGAAGCCGAAACACTTGAAACAGACATAAGTAACACTGTGGTTAATAGCAACCCTGTCACAGTTTTTTTTCATTTCACACTCTCCTTTGGTATTTTAACTAATAGTTTTTTTTAACAGAAAATTCTATATATTTTCCCTATTGATTAAATAAATTTATTTTTCTTTAATTAAATCTTCTGGTTATCTATTTGAGCAGCCTGCTCCCTTACGGGTAGAAGCACTATACCATGCTGGCCATGATTGCCCTCTTTGGGATCGTTTTATCTGCATGAATTTACTTAGAGCGTGGAATCACCGCGGCAATTATTCCGAATAAAAAAGGCACGGCGAACAGTCGCCGTGCCTTTTTTATTCGCTTAGTTTCTCTTCTCCGGCATCTGCTGGAACAGCAGGTTCACGGACAAGTTGCTGCCCGGGGCCGCTGTGAACAGCAGCTCCACGGTTTGCTCGCGCTCGCCGGTACGGAACAGGACGGCGTTCTCGTTTGGTGCGCCTAGTCCTCCGTTGTTCGGCAAATACACGATATTGCCGTTAACCATGACCGCTCCCGAGTAATTCCCGCCGCGCGGATTAAACGTAATCAACGTATTCGGCGCGACGCGGTACAGCTTGATCCGGTACAGCACGCCGAAGTTGCCGGCGTTCATGCGGTAGTCTCCTTTAATGCCATCCGCACCGATCAGGAACGGGTCGCTGGAGTTATCGCCGATCAGCAGCCGGGACGGCGTATTGCCGATCAGGTCGGTATATTCGATGTTGCGGTTCGCTTCCATATACGTGCCGCGGTTATGAATGTCAGGTTCAAGAGCACTCAGGTAAGGAAGGGTTTTGAACGGATCCTGCTCCTGATCGACCATGATGACCGTGTAATTCAACGTATGATCGCTGTATAAGTCCGCAAACAACGAGATCACGTCGCCTTGTTTCATCGCCGTGGCGCTCAGCTCGTTCAGGATGATCTTGCTTTCCCCCGGAGCAAACCACGTATCTTTGTATTTGCTGCCGGTTTGCATCGATTCGTAATAACGCTGCACCGAAGCTTTGCCCGCCGCAGTTGCGTACGCACTTGGCCCCCCGAAGCCCAGGTTGCTTTGGGATAGGCGCGTCGTTTCGGAGTTGTTGTTCGTCGCGATCACATACATTTTCACGGTTTTCCCCGTAGAGTTGGCGTGGTGGATCATGAACCGCGTGTTCCCGATCGCCGATTCCTTATATAAAATCCCTTTGGAATATACGGTTTCCGGGCTGTTGCTGCGAATCAGCGTCACCGCTTCGGATTGGAACGCATATTTCAGCCGTTCCCAGCTTGGAACCTGCGTCCCGTCGAACGTGTATTTTTCCCCGACCGGCATGAATAACTTGTTGAACTCATCTTGCGTATACAACGTTTCGTTCGTGATCGTAATCGTCTTTTCGACCGTCGAGTACAGGCCGAATTTATTCACGACCTTGAGTCGGATCGTCATCGTTCCCGGCGTAAAGAACGCCAATTGTTTGTTTTCCCAAATGCGCTCCGTAATGCCGACCTCGTCCGTACTAAGATCGGTATACGTAATCAGCTCACCCATTTTATAGGTGTCTTTATCCGTCGTAAAATTCGCTACCGGCGGCGTGTGCGGCTTGACGACGTTGATCGTCAGCGTATACGGATTGCTCCATTGGCCACTCGAATCCTGCACCCGGTATGTAACGGTATAGCTGCCCGGCGTCATGAAGACGTCCTGCCGTCCGATCCATTCCTCGTTGACGATATCCAGCCCGATCGGAGAGGAAGCGCTGGTAATATACTGGACCTGAGTTTCCCCGGCCACGACTTCCTTGTTGCCGATCGTAAACGAAGCTTCCGGCAAGGTGGACAAATTGACGATCACCCGCTTGCCTACGGCATCATAGGAATAAGTTATGTTTAAGGCCTTGGTGATTGCCGTTAACGGCACCATAAAGTTGTTATTCACGGAGTAAGATTTGCCCCGCATCGTTTGGGTAACCCCGTTGACTTTGTACGAGGTCGTATTCATTTTAAAGCGAAGCTCGTCGTTGCCTCGTTTAATGATCGTCTCTTTGGTACTGTTGTCAAAAGAGAGCTGAAAACCGGCCCGTTCTACAATGGCGCGAATCGATACGTACGAAACCCCGTCCTTGACCTCCATCGGATGTGCCGCGAGGTATTCATTGCCGTTTTGGTACATCTTCTTGCTGTTCGTCATCAGGATCAACTGGCCCGAGTTCGAGGCATTCTGGATCCCTTGGTTGACCGGAGGCGTAACCGGATTGACCGGCGGAACCTGCTCCTCCCCGTTCTCACGGCCTTCCTGCCCCTCCTCGCCCGTTACCGCTCCCCCATCGGTCCCGTCCGTTCCCTGCTCCACGCTCGAATCGTCAGGCTGAATTGTGCCGGCATTCCCGTCCTGCGTCACAGTGGAATCGGGCGTTGTCTCCGAGTTCGCCGACTGGTCCGTTACGATCGTCGTATCCGGGTTTCCTGGCACAAGTTCCTCGGCGCTCGCCGGAAGAACCATGGCGATTTGCGATGCCGCCAAAATCGTGGTGATCAACATTCTCTTAAAATTCATGCCTTAACTCCCTTTACTCTCCCATTTTGTTTAACTCTCTCATTATCTCACATTTTATTAAACGCAGGTAAAGTCGAAAAGTTGCTGGTCGTGGCGACAACAAATTGGCATAAGCGGGAGACGGCTTCCGCATCTCTTCGTAGTTTCTGCCGTCCAGCCGCAAAAAAACGCCCGGAAATCGCTTCCGGGCTTCTTGAAAAATTTATTTCTTCCGTTTCCGGCCACGCCGTCGATCACGGAAGCAGGTTGACCGGCAGCGCGCCCCGCGCCCGCAACCTTCCGGTTAACGCCTTGGCCAGCGCATCCAGTGCGAACTGACGATTTTCATATAGGCATAAATACGTACCGATCTCCGGAAAAGCCCGCAGATCGTAAGGATTGCGGGTGGAGACGACGATCAGCCGATTGCCTTCGATTTGCTGCAAGCGCTGCACCAATCGTTTCTGGCCTTCGGGAATTTCCCCCTCCGCCGTATAGGTAGCCACGACGATCTGGCCGAACCGTTCGCTTTGCGCAGTCACCGCCGAGATCTCTTCCTCGGTTGGCCGCGTGCCGATAACCGAAACCGTAACTTGATCGTGCAGCGGTTCCAAAGCATCCGCCAGCGTATACTGATGCACCGCCGGCTCATCCACCTCGGTACGATGGCGCAGCTCCGGCCAGACGACCAGCACCGGCTGGTCCGTCTGCAGCGGCAGATTGCCGGTGTCGCGCACCAGCGTGACGCTGGCTTCGGCCGCTCGCCGCAGCAGCGCTTCGCTCACCGCCACAGGCGTTAGCGGATTCGACGCGTTCGACGCTCCCGCCGCATCTCCCATCCGCTTCGCTTTCATCGCCAGAATGCGCCGGACCGAGCCGTCGATCCGCGCCTCGCTAATCCGGCCGCTCCGTACCGCTTCGCACACCCGCTCGATCGCGGCAATCTGATCCGCTAACGTGTGGCTCACGAGCACGAGATCCGTGCCAGCTTCGATCGCGCGAACCGCCCCCTCGGCGATGCCGTAGTGGTTGGCGATAGCCTGCATCTCCAGGCAATCGGTCACGATCAGCCCCCGGTACCCCAGTTCGTCTCGAAGCAAATCGGTTAACACCCGGCGCGATAAGGTAGCCGGAATTTCCTCCGGTTCGAATGCCGGAAAAATCACGTGCGCAGTCATAATCGCATCTACATCCGCGGCAATAGCTTGGCGGAACGGGAGCAGTTCCACCTGTTGCAGGCGTTCCTTACCGTGCGGTACGCTGGCCAAACCCAGGTGGGAATCGACCGCCGTATCGCCATGCCCCGGAAAATGCTTGGCCGTTGCGATCACACCCTGGCTCTGGTAGCCCCGGATCGCTGCGGCCCCGTGAACGGCGACCTGCTGCGGATTCTCCCCGAAAGACCGCACGCCGATCACCGGGTTGGACGGATTGTTGTTCACGTCCACGCACGGCGCGAAATTAAAGTTGATGCCGAGCTGAAGCATTTCCCGCGCGGCGAGGACCGCTACCTCTTCCGTCAAGGCCGGATCGCCGGCCGCCCCTAACGCCATATTTCCCGGAATGCGGCTCATCCCTTCATGATCCAGCCTGGCGACCATGCCGCCTTCCTGGTCGATCGAGATGAACAACGGAACCTCCGGACGGCTGCGAGACAGCGCCTGCAAGCCTCGCGACAAAGCCGCCAACTGCTCGATCGATCCGATATTGCGCCGGAAATAAACCACCCCGCCGACATGATAGCGCTGCGTCAACGTTTGAATCTGCTCGTCGACCGTCAGGCTGTGAAAGCCGCAAATAAACAGCTGCCCGATCTTTTCCTCTAAAGTCCATGCCGCCAAGTCCACTTGCCGTCCCCCTCTTCTTTAAATAGGAAGTTCAAAAAGTCATCTTTTAATCACGAAGCTGGTCAAGAAGCTCAATCGACGTCGAATCTTGAATTCAGCCGGGCCTTCCGTTGCTCACGTAGATCCATCTACGCTCCGCCCGCTACTCATGCCCTAGCTTCATCCAACCTTCTCGGTGCTTAAAACCTGTCTTTTTGAACCTTTATTGAAACGGTCGTTCAAAAAGTCATCTTTTGATCGCTCTATTACGATACGTTCGATTCCTTCAGCCGAAAATCCGACGGAGTCATCCCGGTGTATTTCTGAAACACCTTGGTAAAATAGCGCCGCTCTTGATAGCCGATGGAAGTGCCGATTTGGGCGATGGAGCGCTCGCTGCTGCGCAGCAGGCATTTCGCCATTTCCATGCGTTGCTTGGTAAGATACTCCACGAACGTTTCGCCGAAATGATTTTTGAAGAGCAAACAGAAATAGCTGCTGCTTATGCCGAGATAATCGGCGATGTCCTCGATCCCGAAATCGCGCCCAAGATGATTCTGGATATAATTCTGCGCGGACATCATCAACAGCTCCGAGGATTTCTTCGCCGACAGGCAGCTCCGCGACTGCTCGATCATGGAAACGATCAGGGACAACAGCTCCTTGATGCTCATCGACTGCCGCAGCTTATGCCATAAAGCCTCTTCCTGTTCCCTCGGCAGCATTTGCAGCTCGCGCATTTCGCGCAGCAAATGAATCAAAAGATAGTGCAGTAGCTTCTCCGTAGCGCCTATCCGGTTCTCATCCAAATGCCCGATATACGCTTTCAGCTCCGCGACAATATGCTCCAGAGTCTCCTGGCTGCCGTTGCGCAAGCCGGTTCCGAGCTGCTCGATCCAGCCCCACTGCAGTTCCATGCCGTCCGGATCCGATCCTGAGAAATGCGCAGGCGCCGCGTCCGCCTCCGCGAACCATTCCTGCGTCGAGTTCAAGATCAGTCTATGCTGCAGGCGATGGTACAAGATCGCCAGTTCCTGCAAGCGATGCGGCTGCTGATCCAAACACATCCGGACCGGCAGCTCCTCCTTGCTCTGGATTAATTGCCGGAGACGTTCAAAACCCGGAAGCAGCGCTTCTTCGGCCACAGGCTTATCGGCAGCCGGGGCCGGAAACACGAGGCACCATTCGCCCTCGCGGATCTGCAGTACCGTCAGACCGGCCAATGTCTCGGCGAACATGTCTTTCAGCGCATGTTTGATATGCAAATTCCAGGCCTTTCGTTCATGGACGGTCCACACGATAGAGCGGTGGGAATACCCTTCCAAATCGAGCAGCAGCATGGCGTATCGGCGTTCCTCCGCCGTCCCCTCCTCCTCGTCCCAGAGCAGCCCTTCCTGCTCCGTCTCCTGTCCGAGCAGAGAGTGCAGCAGGAAGTTCTCGTTCGCCAAATCGACCACCTGATTCAGCCGCCGCTCTTTGTTGAGGCTTTTTCGCTTATCGCGGATTTGTCTTGCGATGCCCCGGACGGTCTCCTCAAGCTCGACGTAATTGATCGGCTTGCAGATGTAATCCTTCACGCCGTAACGGATTGCCGTTCTGGCGTATTCGAACTCCTGATATCCGGTCAGCAGCAGGATTTCGCAAGGGATCTCCCGCTCCCGGAGGTGTTGCAGCAGCATGATGCCGTCCATTACCGGCATGCGGATATCGCTCAAGATCAAATCGGGACGATGCTCGGAAGCCGCTTCCAGCGCATCCTTGCCGTTCCTCGCCAAACCAACGATTTCAAACCCCATCTCTTCCCAAGGCAGCACCTTGGATAAGTTCGTGAGGATATGAATCTCATCGTCAACCAGCAGCGCTTTTAATCTCATCGTTACCACCCGCCCCATAGTTAGGTATCACGCACTGAATCGTCGTTCCGCGTCCGGGCTGCGAACAGATAAACAGCCCGTATTTGCCCCCGTATTGAAACCTCAGCCGGTCATAAACGCTGCGAAGCCCCAACCCCCGGCGTTCATGATTCGGATAAGGCGCCGGCGACCGGTAAGCCGGATCTTCCAAATCGGCATATTGGACCTTCGCCAGCTGCTCGTTCGTCATCCCGATTCCGTTATCCTCGATCCGCAGCAGAATCCGGTCTTTTTCCAATCTCCCCGTGACCGAGATTCTGCCTTTGTAGGAGATCCCCTCAAAACCGTGCTGTATGCAGTTCTCCACCAACGGTTGAAGGGTCAATTTCAGCAGCAGGCAATTCATCATTTCGTCCGGTATGGCGATGTCATAATCAAACAGATCGTCGAACCGGAACTTCTGTATCTCCAAATAGCTGCGCAAATGCTCGATTTCCAGGTTCAGCTTGATCTCTTCCTTGTCCTGGATGCTGATGCGCAGGATGCTGGCAAGGCGGAGCACCATTTCGCTCACTTTCCGTCCTTCGTTCTGAACGGCCAGCACGTTGATCGATTCCAAGGTATTGAACAGGAAATGCGGCTTGATTTGCGCCTGCAGCACCCGCAGCTCGGCGTTGGCTTTCTGCAGCTGCTCGCGTTTGACTTGCTCGAACAACTCGTTGATTTTATCCATCTGGTTGTTGAAGCCCTTTTGCAGCAGCAACAGCTCGTCGTCGCCCTTCTCGTCTACCCGGGCGTTCAAGTCGCCGCTTTCCACCTTGCGCATGAACCGCACGATTACCCCGATCGTGCCGGTGATCCGGTTCATGAAGATCAGGTTGAACAACATCGCGGTCAGCACGCAAACGCAAATGATCGCTACGAACCATTTGGCGAACGTCGTTACCTCCTGCGACAAATAACTCCAGGACGTCACCGAGACGAGGCTCCAGGGATAATCCTGCAGCTTGTAGATGGAAACCACGCTTTCTTCGCCGTCGAACTTGCCCTTAAAACTCTGATAGCCTTCGCCGAACCGCCATTCCTTCGGAAGATACGCCCCGATGCTCTGACCGTCCAGCTCCGCCTGATAATCGTACAAAATCAAGCCTTTGTCATTGACCAGCATGAACCGGGTATCCCGCATATTGCTGCCTAATTTCAGGTTCTGGAATATCTTCTCGAACTCCCAGTTTTTGATCTGCACGACCAGCACCCCGACCCGCTTCAGATCGCTGAGCTCCTTAATCAGGCGAATTTGCGTGAACACGTTGTCCGATCCGGTCAATTCCGGATACTCGTGCGGAGCGATCCATTTAGGCTGGCCGTTTAGGGCCATCACTTCGTCGTATAAGGGATGCTCCTTGAATTTTTCGTAGGGCAACGTCTCGAAATTCTCCTTGTTAAAGATGGGAATGACGTTCGAGTCCCTGCCCCCGTGGATATTGTACAAAAAAGCGTAGTCGATCGCCGGATGGCTGTACAAAAGCGAGCGGAAATTCCGCTGATTGGCATTGAGCTCCAGCTGGGTCGTGGCGGTCAAATCCTGCGAATTCGGATCCTTGGCCGACAACGCGGACTGAAACACCCCTTTGGCAATACCATTGTCGGTGACATTGTCCATTTCCTGAAAAGCGCTCTTAATGCTATAGCCTATCGCTTTCAGCGAGTATTCCGCCTGCTGGCTGTATTTCTTCTCGATAGAATTAAACGTAACCAAAAACGTAATGATGCCGAGTACAAACAAAGGGATGATGACAAGCCCCAAAAAAGCGGTGAACAGTTTAATGCGCAGGTTCATCGGCGGCAGCTCCCAATAGGTAAACTAGGTAGTCATGATTTGGAACGATCGGTTAAGATATCCCCATTTTACCACGATGCCGCCTATCCTTTAACGCTGCCGGCCGTAACGCCTTCAATAATTTTTTCCTGCAGCACCGCATAGATGATCATGACCGGCAATACGCTGAACACGATGCCGGCCGACATTTGCGCATAGTTCGTATTGTAGGCGTCTCGGAATCCGACCATGCCCACCGGCAGCGTGCGCAGTTCGTCGCTGGACAAGAAATAATTGGCCAGCAAAAACTCGTTCCAGTTGCCCAGGAAATTGATGATAAACACCGTGACGATCGCCGGCACCGTCAGCGGGATCATGATTTTGACGAACATACGCGCAGAGCCAAGCCCATCCATGACCGCGGCTTCTTCGATTTCACCGGGAATGGAGCGCATGAACGCCGCCAGGATAATGACCGAAAACGGAATCGCGTTGGCTACGTAAGGCAATATCAGCGCCATATGCGTGTCGAGCACGTCAAGCTTGCGCATGATCCCGTAGATCGGCAGCAGCAGGGAGTTGTTCGGAATCAGCATCCCCAGCAGGATGAGCTGGAACACGATGGCGCTGATCCGGCCATAGCGCATCCGCGTGACCGCAAACGCCAGCATGGCGGCAAACAAAATGGATAAGCAAGCCGACAATACGCCGATATATAAGCTGTTAAAAAAATAAGTGCTGATTTTGGCGTTCACCCACGCGTTCACGTAGTTATCGAAAATGACCGACGACGGCAAGCCGAACGGATTGGACGCGATCGCCTGATTGTCCGTTTTCACCGAGGAGAACAATACGAACAGAAAAGGATACAGAATGACGAGCAGATAAGCCATCAGGAAAATATGCGGGATCGTCTTTTTCAGTACTCTCATCAGTATTCAATCCTTTCTGTGCGTCTGGCCACGAGCAGCTGATACAGGGCGGTGATGATGATCGTGAAGACGAAGATGAGCACCGCGATGGAATTGCCGAAGCCATGGCGGAAGCTGGTGATGGCGTACCTTATCATGTACGTCGCCATGACATCCGTCGAACCGGCCGGTCCGCCTTTGGTCATGACCAGCACGATATCCGCCGCCTTCATCGCCCCGGCGACCGACAGCATCACCACGACCGAAATGATCGGCATGATCAGCGGGATCGTGATTTTGAAGGCACGCTGGATGCCGTTGGCTCCGTCGATCGCCGCCGCTTCGTCGAGCTCCCGCGGAATCGAAAGGATGGCGGCCAGCACCATGACGATATAGAAACCGGTCCATTGCCAGGCATTCGTAATCAGGATGGCGATCATCGCCCAGCTTTTATCGGATAGCCAGTACACCGGAGGAACGCCGAACACGCCCAGCAATTCGTTCATCAAGCCAAAGTCGGGGTTGTAAATGAACCCCCACAAAATGCCGATGACGGCGGTGGACATGATGGACGGCATAAAGACGGCCGTCTTGTACAAGCCCTTTAGCTTTTTGACGTTGGCGATCAGCAGCGAGAAGATGATGATGATCGGCACCTGGATCAGGCAGGAGAACACAATGAAATAAACGTTGTTGCGCACCGATTTCCAGAAAGCCTGATCCTCGAATGCCATCACGTAGTTATCCAGGCCGATGTAGGCCATGTTTTTGGAGATGCCGTTCCAGCTGGTAAAGCTGTTGTTGATGGCCGTAAAAATCGGATAGATAAAAAAAGCGAGAAATAAAATGAATGCAGGGAGTACAAACAAACCATAGATCAGAGGGTTTCTGAGCGCTTTGTTCATGCCTATAACCTCCGTAGTTGGAAGCAAGGGCGTCCCCGCGTCGTATGAGGCGGGTGACGCCCTTGCTTCGAATCATCGTAAAAGTTGCATTATTCCGCTGCCGCGTTGGCTGCGTCTTGCGCCGCCTGCACGTTCTCCAGCATCTTCGCCGCCTCGATTTCGCCGCCGATGATTTGCTGGATGCCCATGCTGAGCGCCGTGTTGACTTCGGCCTGCACCAGTGCGTCAAACGCCGGGAAGGAGGTGCCGATTTCGCTGACGCCTTTGAAAATATCCTGCATGAGCGGGTCGTCTGACGCCGTCTTCATTTGCTCCAGGTCCATTTTCATGGCCGGCAGCACGCCGTCTTCCTTCAGGCCGCGCAGCTGCATTTCCTCCGTCCACATATTCTTGATGAACTCTTTGACCGCCTGCAACTTCCGCGGATCTTCCGCCACGGCGCTGGAGAAGCCGTAGCCGTTATTGGCGTCCTGCATCACGACTACGGAATCGCCTTCGTTCACCGGCGGCATGTTGAAATAGCCGATTTTGCCGACCATGTCGCCAGCTTGGGCCGGATCGCGGAAGACCGAGTTGGCCCAGGATCCGTCCATCATCATGATCGCTTCGCCCGTAATGATCTGGTTTCTCATGTCGGCGTATTCGAAACCGAGCTCGCCTTTTTTGTAATATCCTTTTTGCACCCATTCCTGATGTTTGGCGACGGCCTTAACCATGCTCTCGTCGGTCCACTTCGTTGCGCCCGTTTTGAAGCCGTACGTAATTTCCGATCCGGCATAATACGACCACAGGTTGTTCGTCGTCATCAACGGAATCCAGGCATCCTTGGACGATTGGGCAAACGGGATTTTGCCGTCGGCCTTGATTGTCTCGGCGATTTGTTCCAGCTCGCCCAGCGTTTTCGGCACGGTCAACCCTTTTTGCTCGAAATATTCTTTATTGTAGAAGAAGCCTTCGATCGATCCGCCGATCGGGAGGCCGTACACTTTACCGTCAAGCGTAAACGGATCGAGGGTCGTAAATTTATCCTTGATCCCCAGCTCTTCAATGATTGGGGTCAAATCGAGCATCAAACCTTCTTTGGCGTAAAGCGCGGCGTCCGGACTACCAAAGACGTCGAACACTTCCGGCGGTTTCCCCGCGGCCATTTCGCCCCGCAGCTTTTCCTTCCGGTTCACTTCGGAATCCACCGCGTCCAGCTTGATGGTTAAGCCGGGTACGGCCGCTTGCGTTTGCTTCACGACATCTTCCAGCATCGCCAAACGGAACTTCTTGGATTCGCCGACTTGCGTATGCCGGATCGTGATTTCGAACGGATCGTCGTTCGTCTTCGTTTCGGTCGCAGCCCCGCTATTGGTCGTTGTTCCTTGACCTTCGTTCGCAGGAGCGTTATTCCCGTTGTTTCCGGAATTGCCGCAGCCCGCCAATAGGGCGGACGCCATGAAAACGAGAGATACCAGCAGCACCAAACTTTTCCTCATGTTTTATAGACCCTCCTCAAAAACGGTATATTGTGATACACCCTCATTATAGAAAGCGCCACCACCTTTGATAAGGAGGACATTTTTCTATTATGGGGATAATATCATCTAAAATGCAAAATGAAAACGGTTAAACCTGACATGAGAATGTAGGTTTAACCGTTTTCGTCATTGAAATGCCTTATTGTGTTATTTTTTCTAACATGATATTCACTTATTGGCGACTACCTGCTGCTCTCCTTCATGAATGAGACGGTAAGCCCGTTCGATTTCTTCATCCGTCGGGGAAGGTACCCCTTCAAGCGGATAATCCCATCCAAGTTCCTGCCATTTGTAAATGCCCATCTGGTGATACGGCAGGATTTCGAACTTCTCGACGCCCTGCAAGCTGCCGATGAACCGGCCAAGCTCCAGCAAATCATGTTCGTCGTCATGGATGCCGGGTACGTATACGTGACGAATCCACATTTTTCGGTCATGGTCGGACAACCAGCGGGCGATCCGCAGCATCCGGTCGTTCGGTTTGCCGGTCAGCTTGATGTGCTTCTCGTTGTCGATATGCTTCAAATCCAGCAGCACCAGATCGGTCACGTCCAGCAAATCGCGAATTTTATCCCCGTCATTGTAGCCGTTCGTATCCAGCGTTGTATGCAGGTTCCAGCGTTTCTTCGCTTCCCGGAACAATTCGGTTACAAACGGGGCTTGAAGCGTAGCTTCCCCGCCGGATACCGTAAGCCCCCCGCCTGACGTACGGTAGTAGCTCAAGTACGGCTCGATTTCGGCCAGCACTTCTTCTACGGTCATTTCCTTGCCTTCCGTCAGGCTCCAGGTGTCCGGGTTATGGCAATATTGGCACTGCAGCAGGCAGCCCTGCATAAAGAGTACGAAACGAATTCCCGGTCCATCTACCGTTCCGAAAGTCTCCAAAGAATGTATGCGACCTTTTAGCATCTTCCGTCACCCTTTCCATAGTAGGCCAAGCGATAAAGGAATGAGGAGAAAGGCGGTTAGGCCTTAACTCCCCATTCGTTCGTTCAGCTTCAATTGTTGCTGCCTGTTTGCAGGTAGGTTATTACATTTTGCCGTGGAATGTCCGGTTAATGACATCCAGCTGTTGTTCGCGGGTCAACTTGATGAAGTTAACCGCATAGCCCGATACGCGGATCGTCAGCTGCGGATAGTTCTCCGGATGTTCCATCGCGTCCAGCAGTTGTTCGCGGTCGAATACGTTGACGTTCAGGTGATGCGCATGGCTGCCGAAGTATCCGCCCATCATCGATACAAGGTTCGATTTCCGGGTTTCTTCGTCTTTACCGAGCGCCTTAGGCACGATCGAGAAGGTGTTGGAAATGCCGTCCAAGCTATGTTCGTACGGCAGTTTCGCTACTGAACTCAGGGAAGCAAGGGCACCTTTCTTATCACGGCCGTGCATCGGGTTCGCACCAGGAGCAAACGGTTCGCCCGCTTTACGTCCGTCCGGCGTAGTCCCTGTTTTCTTACCATATACAACGTTCGAGGTGATTGTCAAGATCGATTGCGTTGGCAATGCGTTCCGGTACGTTTGGTGTTTGCGAATCATGCCCATGAACTGTTCTACCAAGCTAACGGCGATTTGGTCAACGCGGTCATCGTTGTTACCGTAGCAAGGGTATTCGCCTTCCGTTACAAAGTCAACGGCAATGCCGTTTTCGTTACGGATCGGTTTCACTTTAGCATATTTAATTGCGCTCAGGGAATCGGCTACGACCGACAGACCGGCGATGCCGCAAGCCATCGTACGCAGGATGTCACGGTCATGAAGCGCCATTTCGATCCGTTCGTAAGCGTATTTGTCATGCATGAAGTGGATGACGTTCAGTGTATTCACATACAATTTAGCCAGCCATTCCATCATTGGAACGAAACGTTTCATGACTTCTTCGTAATCCAGGTATTCGGAAGTGATAGCCGGATATTCCGGAGCTACTTGCGAGCCGTATCTTTCGTCTTTACCGCCATTGATCGCGTACAGCAAGCATTTTGCCAGGTTGGCGCGAGCGCCGAAGAATTGCATTTGTTTCCCGATTCTCATCGCGGATACGCAGCAGGCGATGCCGTAGTCGTCGCCGTAGATCGGACGCATCAGATCGTCGTTTTCGTATTGGATCGAACTGGTTTCGATCGATACTTTTGCGCAGTATTTCTTGAAGGCTTCTGGCAGTTGTTCCGACCAGAGCACGGTCAAGTTCGGTTCCGGAGCTGCGCCCAGGTTGTGGAGCGTATGCAGGAAGCGGAAGCTGTTCTTCGTAACGCGCGTTACGCCTTGTACGGACATCCCGCCGATCGATTCGGTTACCCAGGTAGGGTCGCCGCTGTACAGTTCGTTATATTCCGGTGTTCTCAGGAACTTCACGATCCGCAGCTTCATAACGAAATGGTCAACCAGCTCTTGCGCGGTTTCTTCGTTCAAAGTGCCTTCAGCCAGGTCGCGTTCGATGTAAGCATCCAGGAACGAAGATACACGTCCGAGGGACATTGCTGCGCCGTCTTGTTCTTTAACGGCGGCCAAATATCCGAAATACAGCCATTGGAAGGCTTCTTTCGCATTGTTTGCCGGTCTTGCGATATCGAAGCCGTACATTTGGCCCAGTTGCTTCAACTCGCCCAATGCGCGGATTTGTTCGGACAATTCTTCGCGAAGGCGAATGATATCTTCGCTCATCACATCCACATCAAGCTCGTTCAGCTCTTGTTTCTTTTGGTTGATCAGGAAGTCCACGCCGTACAAAGCTACGCGGCGGTAGTCTCCGATGATGCGGCCGCGGCCGTATGCGTCGGGCAAGCCTGTGATGATCCCGGTATGGCGGGCGTTTCTCATATCTGCTGTATAGGCATCAAATACGCCTTGGTTATGTGTTTTGCGAACATTGGTATAGAGATCCACGATATCTTCCGGAAGCTCGAAGCCGTAAGCTTTACATGCGGTAATGACCATCCGGATGCCGCCGTTAGGACGGATCGTGCGTTGGAAAGGCGCGGAGCCTTGTACGCCAACGATTTGTTCTTTGTCTTTGTCAAGGTATCCAGGAGCATGGGAAGTAATGGTCGAAGGCGTGTTTACGTCTACATCCAATACGCCGCCAGCATCTCTTTCTTTCTTGGACAAGCTCGATACGATCTCCCACAACGCTTTGGTGTTAGCCGTTGCGCCTTTCAGGAAAGATTCGTTACCATGATACGGGTTGATGTTCGTATCGATGAAATCCTTGGTGTTAACCTCATTCATCCACTTGCCAGCTTTGAAGCCTCTCCATGCGGTTTGCACTTCTTGCACTTCTTTTTCAATCACCGACATCTTTATTCCCTCCATTTATATAGTGGTCGCGGTTTGAAGGATTTATCCCGCGCCTCATGATCCCTTAAAATTTGTGATACTTTTCACAACTTAGACAACAATTGTGCCCGGCTATCATTCCGGGTCCACTCCATCATAAATCTATGAGGGATCATTTATACTGTAATCATAGCTTAACCCATATAAAAAGATTGTGACAAATATCACACAAGGTGATATTTGTCACGTTTTCATGGAGCGTTGTTCACTTATTCTTCAAATCTTCCGTAGAAAGCGTCGCGGTATACGTCAGCCAGCTCGGTTACGAGCGGCAGCTTCGGATTCGCGGTCGTGCATTGGTCTTCGAAAGCGCGGTCCGCCAAGTAGTCGACGCGCGATTCAAAGTCCTTCGCATCGAAACCAAGCTCTTGGAACGTTTCCGGAATGCCCAGCTTTTTGTTCAGCTCGCGGATCGCTTTGATCAAGCTCTTCACGCCTTCTTCCGTCGTGCGGGCAGGCAGACCCAGAATGCGGGCGATTTCCGCGTAACGCTCGTCGGCTACGAAGTTCGTATATTTCGGCCATGCGGCGAATTTCGTCGGTTTCTTCGCATTGTAGCGGATGACGTGCGGCATCAGGATCGCATTGGTGCGTCCATGGGCCGTATGGTATTGGCCGCCCCATTTATGCGCCAAACTGTGGTTGATGCCGAGGAACGCATTGGCGAACGCCATACCGGCAAGCGTCGAAGCATTGTGCATTTTTTCGCGGGCCAGCTTGTCGCCGGTCAACGCGGATTTCTCCAGCCATTCAAATACCAGTTGAATCGCTTTGATCGCCAGGCCGTCGGTGAAGTCGTTAGCCATAACCGATACGTAAGCTTCGATCGCATGGGTCAACACGTCCATGCCGGTATCGGCTACAGCAACTTTCGGCAAGCTGTAGACGAATTCAGGGTCGATGATCGCGACGTCCGGAGTCAACTCGTAATCCGCCAAAGGATATTTCGTGTTGCCGTTGACTTTGTCGGTAATGACTGCAAACGAAGTAACTTCGGAACCGGTACCCGACGTCGTCGGAATCGCCACGAATTTCGCTTTTTGGCCCAGGCGCGGATATTTGTAGATCCGTTTGCGGATATCCATGAATTTTTGCTTCAGGTTATGGAAATCGGTATCCGGATATTCGTAGAACAGCCACATGCCTTTCGCGGCATCCATCGGCGATCCGCCGCCAAGGGCGATGATGCAGTCCGGCTGGAATTTGGCCATCAGTTCGGTACCGCGTTCTACGGTCGTCGTCGATGGATCCGGCTCAACATCCGAGAACACTTCGATTGCTACAGGCGTTTGGCGTTGGCGCAGATAGTGCTCGACTCTTTCCACATAACCGAGCTTCACCATCATCGGGTCGGTGACGATCAGCACGCGGGAGATGTCCGGCATCTTGGCCAAGTATTGCGTCGAGTTTTTCTCGAAGTAGATTTTATTAGGCACTTTAAACCATTGCATATTCACGGTACGACGATTCACCCTTTTCACGTTGATCAGATTGACGGCCGTCACGTTCGACGAAGTCGAGTTGCGTCCGTACGATCCGCAGCCGAGCGTCAGCGATGGCAGGTTCGTGTTGTAAATGTCGCCGATGCCGCCTTGCGAAGAAGGCTGATTCACCAGAATCCGGCAGGTCGGCATCCGGTCGGAGAAGCTTTGGATGACTTCCTCGTTGTTCGAGTGGATGACCGAAGAGTGGCCCATGCCGCCGAATTGCACGACTTCCAGAGCGCGTTCGATGCCTTGTTCCGCATTCTTCACTTTGTAGCAAGCGAGCACGGGGCTCAGTTTTTCCGCGGACAGCGGGAATTTAGGTCCTACGCCTTCGATCTCGGCTACGAGGATTTTCGTTCCGGCCGGCACGTCGATACCGCACATTTCCGCGATCTTCACGGCAGGTTGGCCGACGATCGAAGGATTTACCGCGCATTTATCGGCGATGATGGCGCCGGCGGTCAATTTTGCCGCTTCGTCTTTATTGACGAAATAGCAGCCGTTGGCGATCATTTTTTTCTTCACTTGGTCGAACACCGGTTCTTCGATGATGACGGCTTGTTCGGAAGCGCAGATCATGCCGTTGTCGAAGGTTTTGGAAAGAATCAGGTCGTTCACCGCTTGGTCCAAATCGGCGCTTTTCTCGATGAAGCAAGGCACGTTACCAGGGCCTACGCCGAGAGCCGGTTTGCCGCAGCTATATGCAGCCTTAACCATTGCGGAACCGCCGGTTGCCAGGATGCAGGCGATGTCGGGGTGGTTCATCAGCGCATTCGTGCGATCCATGGACGGATTTTCGATCCATTGGATGCAGTCGGCTGGCGCGCCGTGTTTTACAGCGGCTTCAAGCAATATTTTTGCGGCTTCCGTACTGCAGGCTTGAGCGGATGGATGGAAGCCGAAAATAATCGGGTTACGGGTTTTGATGGCGATCAGAGATTTGAAGATGGTGGTCGACGTCGGATTCGTTACCGGAGTGATCCCCATGATGATCCCGACCGGCTCGGCGATTTTTTGGAAGTTGTCATAAGAGCTGTCTTCGATCACGCCTACCGTCTTGTCGTACTTGATGCTGTGGTAAATGTACTCGGTCGCAAACATGTTCTTGATGATTTTGTCTTCGTACACACCGCGGCCCGTTTCTTCGATCGCCAGCTTCGCGAGATGCATGTGTTTGTCGAGCCCCGCCAACGCCATGGCTTGCACGATGTTGTCGATCTGCTCCTGATCCATGCTCATGAAAGCTTCGGAAGCTTTTTTCGCTTTGTCGATCAAAGTTTGGGTGTAGTCCTGTGCAGTAGGCTGCGCTTTTGGTGCCACTTCGTTTTTAACGGCCATCTCTCTCATCCTCCTAAGTTTGGGTAAAGGATCCGCCTGCAGTTACGGTCGATATTGTATCGTGAAATATTTCACTTGCAGGTTTTCCCTTACGAAGCTTGTGTGCTTCTCTTTATGATTTGATCATAGCACAGGAGGTTTGGATTGTATAGTGAATTTTTTCACATACTTTAAAAAAGTTGAAAGTTTTTCACTTGTCATGATTTTATTTTCATATATACTTTACATAGTGAGAAAGAATTACGAGGGATTCGCCCCCTTTTTAATAGCTCATTTTTATCGCCTGATAAAGTGAATTTTCTCACAATGTTGAAATTTCGACACTTTTTCGGGCTTTACGAGCCCCAAAAACGAAAAAAAACGTTATATAATTAATTTAAAATTTTCAGAAAAATTTGGAGTACAAAGGGGAAATCAATGATGAGTGAAATCGTAAATGCCACCCTGCCCCGCGGCAACACCAGCTGTTTTACAGAGCAAAACTTCAACCGCCTTCTCGTTACGATGAAAGATAAAGCTTATCCCGAGGGGACGCATTTGTTCTGGGAAGGTGATTTTTCCGATAAACTGTTCTACATCAAACGCGGTCGCGTGAAATTGACCAAATCAACCGATGAAGGCAAGGAATTGATCCTGTACATGTATGGGCGCGGCGACATGGTTGGTCAGGCCGACCCGTTCTTCAGCTCCAAGCACAGCTTCACCGCCGAAGTCATCGAGGATTGCGAAATCGGCGTGATCGAGCAAAAGGATCTGGAAATCATGATCTGCCAGCACTGCGACTTTGCCATTGACTTCATGAAATGGATGGGCATTCACCACCGCCTGACGCAGACCAAATTCCGCGATTTGATGATGTACGGCAAGCCGGGCGCCCTCTGCTCGACGTTGATCCGTCTCAGCAATACGTACGGCGAACAGCATGGGGATACGATTTTGATCAATAAGAAAATCACCCACACCGACTTGTCCAACATGATCGGAGCAACCCGCGAAAGCGTCAACCGCATGCTGAGCGACCTGCGCAAAAAAGATGCGCTCGAATACGAAAACGGCATGATCGTCATCAAGGACTTGGTGATGCTTCAAGATATTTGTCACTGCGAATTGTGCCCGAACGAGATTTGCCGCATCTGACCCCGGATCGATCCGTCATCTTTGCGGCTTTATCTCTATTCAAACCGTCCCCTTGTATGTTGGGCGGTTTTTTTGCTTTTTTCGCCATTGGAGGCCAAAAAAAATCCCCCCCAAGCCCAACCTCCGCCGGAGGGACTTGAAGGGATTTATCGCGCACCCGCTACGCTTTTTTGCGTACGGGAGATATAAACCAGTATGCCATGCCCACGAACACGACACCGCCAACCATATTGCCGAGCGTGACCGGCACCATGTTGTGCAGCCAGCCGGCCAGCGTGACCGTATCCGGGTGGTTCGGCAGCAGCAGCGACAAGCTCAACAGCGTCATATTCGCCACGCTATGCTCGTATCCGCTCGCAATAAACGCATAGAGGCACCACCAGATCAGCACCAGCTTGGCGATATCCTCCTTGGCCCGGTTCGCCATCCATAGCGCCAGACATACGAGCCAATTACATAATATGCCGCGAAAAAACAGCTCCATCACCGGGGCGCCCATTTTTTTGGCGGAAGCCGCAAAGATCAAATGCTCCGGCGCCGCGGTCTTGAACAGGCCGCTGCCCACGATGAGCAAGCAAAGCACGAGCGCCCCCGCCAGATTACCCAGGAAGACGAGGCTCCAGTTTTTTGCCGTATCTCCTACGGTCGTCCGCTTTGCCAGCGTACTGGCCGTAAAAAACATGTTGTTGCCGGTAAAAAGCTCCGAGCCGGCGAATACGACCAGCGTCAGCGCCAGGCCGAAGGACATCCCCATCAGCATGGTTTGATACGGCGATTTTGCCGCCGCCAGCGGTGCTCCGATGCTAAAAATCAGAATAATGCCCAATCCGACGTAAGCGCCGGCCATCATCGCCGAAACGAAATATCTCGGCAGGCTCTCATTCATTTTCTCCTTTTTCTTGACTGCGGCTTCCACAAGCGCCTCTACATTTGGCGTAAACATCGTCGTTCCTCCCCCATTTTCCTCTGCCTATTTTTAAGAAAAGCGCGGCGACCTTCCGATCGCCGCGCTTCAATTGATCTCCCCTATGCCTGCTGCAGCGTGGCTGCGGCAATCCAAACCTGCCCATCCTCCACCTTGACGGGGAACATCGACACCTGTCCGGTATCCGGGGCTTGAACGAGCCCCGTGGTCAGGTCGATTTTCCAGTCGTACAGCGGGTCGTACAGATAATGCCCCGACACGATGCCCTCAGCCAGCGGGCCGCCTTTCGGATGCGGATTCCGGTTCAGAGCGGCAAAGACGCGGCCGTCGGACGTCCGGAACACGGCGACCTGCCGCCCGTCCAGCTCTATCACGCGCCCGATCTGCGGCAGGAAATCCGCCAGGGCGCCGACAGGGTAAAAATGTTCGCTGCTCATATCCTTATTCATGCTAGAAGTCCCCTTTCGCCTTTTGCTTTGGCCATTACAGCTGATTGCTCATTTCCAGGCTGTGAAACAGCTTGCCGCGATTCTCATCGTCGTTCAGCATTTTCTTCCACGGATCCGTTACCTGCTTCAAGGCAAACTCGATCCGATCCATTAGCGCCTTGCGATTCTCCACGTCGTCAACGACGACGGCCCGAATATGCTCAAGGCCCATCCGTTCCACCCATTCCGACGTTCTCTCCAGATAATTGCCGGTTTCGCGATAGTACTGCATAATGGCGCCGCACAGCTCGATCAGCTCTTCGTCGGTCTTCACTTTGCACAGCGAATCCGCAAGCCGCGCTTTGATCCCGCCGTTGCCGCCGATAAAGATTTCCCAGCCGCCGTCGTTGCCGACGATGCCGATGTCCTTCGTACACGATTCCGCGCAGTTCCTCGGGCAGCCGTTGACGGCCATTTTGAATTTGGCCGGGAAATCGAGGCGCTCGAATTTACGTTCAAGCAATGCGCCCATGCCCATCGAATCTTGCGTGCCGAACCGGCAGAATTGCGAACCGACGCAGGTCTTGACCGTCCGCAGCGATTTGGCGTAGGCATAACCGGACGGCATATCCAGCTCCTCCCAAACCTTCGGTACGTCTTCTTTTTTCACGCCGATCAAATCCAGGCGCTGCCCGCCGGTGACTTTGACGACCTTCACGTCATATTTCAGCGAGACGTCGGCGATCTTCTTCAGATCTTCCGGCGTCGTCACGCCGCCATACATCCGCGGAACGACCGTATACGTACCGTCCTTTTGAATGTTGGCGCTCATCCGTTCGTTGACGAAACGCGATGCCTTTTCGTCCTCGTGCGTATCCGGGTAAATCATCCCCAGGTAGTAGTTGATGGCCGGACGGCATTTCGAGCAGCCCTCCGGCTGGGTCCAGCCCAGCACGTTCATGACTTCCTTGGTCGTCTGCAGCCCCTTCTCCTTAATTTCCGCGACGATCTCGTCACGGCTCAGCGTGGTACATCCGCAGATGCCTTGCTTGGCCGACTGCGTAAATCCGTCGCCCAGCACGTATTGCAGAATTTGCTCCACGACCGGTTTGCAGCCGCCGCACGAACGGGTGGCCCCGGTGCAGGCTTTGATCTCATCCACCGTCGTCAAGCCTTGATTCGTAATGACGTCAACGATCGTGCCTTTGGTGACCCCGTTGCAACCGCAGACGATTTCATCGTTTGCCATCGTCTCGACCGAGGCGGTTTTCTTGCCTCCCTCGCCGCAGCAACCGGTTCCCATCAGCGACGCGTACAGTTCGTCGGTCATTTCCGCACCCTGCTTGATGAGCTTTTGAAGCTCGGCCGAATCCGAAATATCGCCGAAGAGCACCGCGCCCGCCAACTTGCCCTCCTTCAGCAGGATTTTCTTGTACGTGCGCTTCCAGTCGTCCTTGTTGGCAATGACCGTATGTTCCGGTCCATCGATGAATTCGCCGGTCGAGAAAACGTCGACACCGGAAATTTTCAGCTTGGTCGATACGACCGATCCGGCATACGGTGCGGTTTCCACGCCGCTGATATGCTTGGCCATAACGATCCCCTGTTCGAATAGCGGAGCGACCAGACCGTAGCAAATGCCCCGGTGCTCGGTACATTCGCCGACCGAGTATACGCCTTCCAGCGAGGTTTGCATGAAATCGTCGACCACGATCCCGCGGTTGACTTCCAAGCCGCTCGCTTTGGCGACGGCAACGTTGGGTTTGATCCCTACGGCCATCACGACGAACTCCGCCTCCAGCTCCGTTCCGTCGGCAAAACGCAGTCCGGCTACGCGGTTGCCTCCGACCAACTCGGTCGTTTGCGCGCCCATCTTAAATTTGATGCCCTGACGCTCCAGCTCCGCTTTGAGCATGCTTGCCGCCTGGTGATCGAGCTGGCGCTCCATCAGATCCTCCATCAAATGCACGACCGTCACATCCATGCCCAGTTGCACGAGCCCTTTGGCCGCCTCTAAACCTAGCAGACCGCCACCGATTACGGCCGCCTTCTTGCAGGTTTTTGCCGCCTGCAGCATTTGCTCGCAGTCCGCTATGTCGCGGAAGCCGACCACGCCTTCTTTATCGCTGCCCGGAATCGGCAAAATGAACGAAGTCGAACCGGTAGCGATCAGTACCTTATCGTAAGGCAAGCGCTGCCCGCTTTCGGCTACAACCTCTTTCGCATCCCCATCGATCCGGGCCACCGTCGTCCCCATATGAAGCGAAATCCCGTTGTCCTTGTACCAGTTCAGATCGTTCAGGACGATGTCGTCCATCGTTTTGCTGCCTTCCAATACGTACGAGAGCATAATCCGGTTATAGTTGGGATGCGGTTCGCTCCCGAAAACCGTGATATCGAATTTCGAAGTTAATTTTAATATTTGCTCCACGGCGCTGATGCCCGCCATTCCGTTGCCGATCACGACCAGTTTCTCTCTGTCTGTACCCATGATTGATTTGCCTCCTCCAGATAGGACTGATTATTCCAGTAACGCTTTCCTGAATATCGAAATGGAACCTATGATGGAAGTATATATTTAAAATTGCAAGTAACTTGTGATTGCATTCACATTAATTGTGAATCCTATCACAATCAATTGTCATAATTTTTTTTGCCTTCCTATTGAAAAAATCCGCAAACCCGTGTATACACACGGGAATGCGGATTCTCGCAACCTGCCCCATCGGCCTATTTATGCGTCAGGATGATTTCCACGCTGTCCTGCGGTTTCAGCCTCATATCGAGCCCGGTATCCAGCAGTCTCTTGCCGTTCACCTTCAGTACCCAAAGTTCATTCTCCTGGGGCGTGTAGCCGCCGACGGATACAACATATTTGTTATTGGCATTGAATTGCACGATGCCGCTGCGCTTCAACAAATCCCTGACGGTAGTGTTTTCGTCGTATTTGTTCACGAAATACTTCTTCTGGCTGCCTCCGTCGACGGTCAGCAAAAGCGAGGCTTGCTCCGGAATCGTGGAGTAGCTGCCCACCGTCTTGACGTAAACGAGAATCCTGTCTCCGATCTGAAGCTCTATGTCCCAGCCCGTGGAAGGCAGCTCCTTCTCATTCAGCTGCACGCCCCATTCCAACGTAGAGTCCAGCGAGACCTCGCCGACTGATTGAATCACCGACTGATCCTCCGTAAACCGGACGATTCCGCTGCTTTCCAAGGCATGCCGCACGGTAAGCCCCTCCATGTAGTCGAAGTGAAGGCTGCGCGTTACGTCGGGAATAAACGTGCTGCCGTCGATATTTAACGTAATGTCGTGCGGTTGCTCCTTCTCGGCCTTCATCGTTTCCGGAGGAGCCGGTTTTTCGATCGTCCGGCCATCGGCGCAAGCCGCTGCGATGAACGCCAACCCAGCCATTAATCCAATCAGCCATCCTATCCTCATCCGCATTGCTGCCCCCGCCTTTCTCTACTCATTGTCCCTTACCCGGCTTGGGAATATTCCGTATCTTTAGCATACCGGACAATCTTCGAGTTCTCAAATCGGGCCGGAAAGGAAGGACGGTCGGATTGAAGCAAATCGGCTTCCCCCAGGGAAGCCGATCCGATGATTAAGAGCTACAGCGCATATCGTGGAAACAAGATGTTGTTCTCGAGGTGCACATGCGTAAAGGTCATGCCTTCGAGCTCCTCGAGCCGCGAATAAGTTAACCGGTACGTAGTGCAGGCATGGGCCGGAGGCGCGAAATCGCTGGTCAGTTCGCGCAGCCGCTTCAGAATCTGCCCTGCCCCGTCATGCTCGGATTCCAGTTCGGCTATATTCGTTTGCAATTTCCCGAGCACCTCGGACTCGCGGCCGCTTTCCCAATTCAACATTTTCGGAAATACTTCCGCTTCCTCTTTATCGGTATGCTCCAGCAGCTCGCGGCGAAGTTCGCCGAACAAGCGGGCCACCTCCAGCAAATGAGGATCGTGTTCCCCATGCACGCGCGACACCTTCGTCACGTATTTCTGGATTTCCGGCAGCTCGTCGCGCAAATAACGATGGTGTTTGCCTACGATATGTTCAATCAGGTCGGCGGATTCCGCATTTGGCCAATGCTGCTCTTCCCCCGTTTGCGGATGCTCGGCCATCATGCAGTTCAGCTCGGCCAGCAGCTCTTCCGCCGAAACGCCGCTTTCGTCTGCCGCCTCCGTGATCGGACGGTTCCCTCCGCAGCAAAAATCGATTTTCCGGCTGCGGAAGTAATCCGCGGATTTGGGAAAACGGAGTACGATATCTCTAACTTTATCTGTCATTTGAAAAGGATCTTGGATCGAATTCATCATCAATAGCCTCCCGAAAAATGGTCTCTGCCTTACGCCTTAACCTTACTTTACGGGCCGGTCACGGTTTGTGATTGCGCTCACTTCGCCGCATTCTCTTTCTTGGCGCCAAAATATAAAGAGGCCTCCGCCATGCGGGAGACCTCCATAAAACGTATCATAATTCAACGTTTTCGTTGTTACTTAAGTACGTCATGATCCACGTAAAATAACATCTGTTCTATGTGACATTTAGACGAACACTAGTGCGTAAAATCGCTATTTTCGCGGGAACTTCTGTTCTATTTTTGAATTGGTTGAACCTCTTTTCACAGCATTGCGTTACCCATTTGTTACCCCCCCCAAGAATATGGAACCCAATAAAAGATCACAGAGTTTTCATTCCTCTGTGATCTTTCCTCAGTCAAAATCAAGGGGGTTCTTTTGTTTCTTTTCTTTTGCCTCAAGTTCCATTTGTTTTTCCTCTTCCTGCTGCCTCTCCTCAATTAGTATTCTCATCCCTTTTGCTATCAATGTTAAAAATTGACGCTCATACGGTTCGCGTTTAGGTAAATCGTCCATTGTTACACTCACCTTTCTCGTTTCTGAACCACACTTGCCGATAAAATATCTTCAATCTTAATCCACTGCCATTCACCCTTGCCTGTCGTTAGCTTAATCTCACGCCGATACGTCTGGACAGTCGCCACTCCGCCAGATAGTTCCGTGTCCTCGTACTCTCCCCAAATACGGAGCGTTAAAAGTTTGTGTTCCCGGAAAGCTTCCGCTATGGCTCGCTCAATCTGCTCGATCTCCTGGGCGTCCAGGATCGGCCGCACCTTCCGATTCTCCTCGAGCTGCCGACGGATGATCGTCTCCTTATGCTCCGGGAGCATCATTCGGCTTGACTCCCACAAGCCGTTACCCTCCAGCTTTTTTGTCATTTAAGATGACCTCCAATCAGTTGCGATCTTCGCCGCGCTTGGCCCGCCGTCGTAAGCGAAGATGCCCGCAGTATCGCCGAGTCTCCGAAACGACGCTTAATATCGTCGGTGGCTCTTTCAAGAGCCTGGTATTTCGGCCGATCGTCGAATAATGTGATCTGGTACTCTTCGGCCCCCACCAATCCAGAAAGAGAGACGCCAACCTTACGGACCGGCTCGCCGTTCCAGTGGCGGCGGAACAACGTCATAACCCCGTCGAAAACCTGCTTAGTAACGTTGGTTAGGTCCGGCATCTTCATCTGCCGGGAGAAGCCGGTGGGACGGTCGAAATCTGCTCCCATGCAACCAACGTTAACGACCCCACCCATAAAACCTAGCTCGCGGCATCGCATGCAAACAAGCTCAGTTAGCTCAAGCAGGACCACTTTGACCTCGTCCAGCTTGTAGTAGTCGCGTGGTAAGGTCATCATGTGTCCTACTGACTTTGGAGGGACTTGGTGCGTCCCCGGCTTTACAGGGCTGTCATCAATTCCGTTCGCGATTCGCCAGTACAACTCCGCTTGAATGTCGGAGTTTTTACCAAACTTCCGCCGCATCATTTGTTTTAGCTTGCCAAGAGGCGTCTGAGCAACGTCACCAATCGTGTGCAGCCCCATTGACATAAAGTGACGGTGCATCCGGCTCCCGACCATAAACATGTCGTTGACAGGTCGCGTCCATAGGGTTTCGGGTAACATTTCTTTGGTCAGGGTGTATATGCCGGACGGATTTTTCTTGGCGTAATTATCACAGGCCGTCTTCGCGAGAATCTTGGTTTCAGCAATCCCGAACCGGGCATAGACGCCGGTCGCCAATTGAACATGGTTTTGAATTATGCGGGCAAGCTCTTCCGGTGTTTCCGAAAATAGATGCATTGACCCAGTAACATCAATAAATTGCTCGTCGATGCTGTACGGCTCGACCAGATCCGTATACGACTTATAGATATCCGTGATCTGCATTGAGACATTTATATACGTCTGCATCCGTGGCTTAATAACGACAAGATCTGGACATTTAGCCAATGCTGTTCCCAGCGTCTCCGCCGTCGTGACCCCATATGATTTAGCCAGCGGGCAGGCGGCCAAGATAATCCCAGATCGGCGCTCTGGATCACCAGCCACGACCAGCGGGCGATCCCGATATTGTGGGTTCTCTGCCTTCTCCACACTGGCATAAAATGATTGGCAATCCCCGAGCATGATAATACGTTTAGCCGATTTAACCATTATTCCACCCCATTGAATGCGAACGTTTGTTTGTATTATATGCGAATGTATGTTTGGTATGCAACATAAAAAAAGACCACTGAGGCTTAAACCTAAATGGTCGTGATTTTTTAGAGGAAGTCAATGGTTATCTCTTACCGATTGCATTTATTCCTAAAGAAATTTATTAATATTAACAATTCAGTTTTATTTAAAAAATGAATGCCCTGCTGATCAAAGTGTTCAGCAAGGCATTCAAATTTATATAGTTACATCCGCCGAATATAAAGTAACAACATGACCTCCGGAGCCATCTTCATCAATAAATCTAATTTGACCAGTTAAGTGTAATCTATAATGCCCTTCCCCTTCAGATGGAGTCCATGTATGCTGATTGTTTTCATGATCTGATAAACTTCCTGAGTACCAAAAAGAATATGAGTCCACGTCATCCCAAGTCAAATTATACCAATGTTTTTTGTACTGAAGCGTCATTTTTAATTCTACATCAGTAACAATTTTTCCTGGAGATTTATAGGACCAGTTGCCTTCAAGATTACCACTCCCAAGCACATCAATCCATAAGTCAAATGGATTTGTTGCTTGTATATTGATCGACTCATCAGTAGTTGATGTTTCTGTAGTCGGAGATGTAGTAGAAGCATCAATACTTCTACTTTCTATAGAATCACGAAACTCATAAACTGATGATTCCTGACTTGCCGTTGTCTGTCCTCCCAAATCTTGGGCATTAACTTTAGATCCAGTGAAAGAAACCATGGATACTAATAAAGTTAGTGCTAGTAGTATAGTACCAAGCCTTTTCATTCTATCAATCTCCTCTTCTGTTATATATTTCCTTTAGATATCAAATAGTACTATTGGATATGTATTTATTCAATGGGTATATTTGACTATTTATCCTTTCTTTATGGATACGAACTGCTAAGTATGTCGACAACAATAAATTTGATGACTTTGACTTTATAGTTTTTGTTCTGTAATATGAAAGTTATATATATTATGTAAAAAGTTTACACAAAGTAAAGTCAGGGAGGACTTACAAAAGTGGATCTGATTAAGATTTACAAACAAATGCGTGCTTGGGAAGAGGTTCGAGAAAGAGAGAAGAAAATGCTAAATGGAGTTATTGAATTAGACCCCCGTATTCTTAAAATATGCAAAGAGCAACAAGAAACTATAAAGGAGAAATTACTTCAATTTGATGTGGATGTAGAGTATATTTTAACAAGTATTTTTCCGTATTTAAAAAAGGAAGCTTGGATACTCGATCACGGAATTAAATTAAATAAAATTGAAAATGGTTGTTACGAATACGAATTGTATAAAGCACCGTTAAATGGAGATGCGAAGCCGCTTAAATTATTTTCCACACTAGAAGAAGCTGTAACTGAAATTCTTTCATATTATCCTGAAATAGCACGTATTAAAACAGTAGAGCAAGTTATTTCTGAATTAGAGTTCAAATAACTACGCCAAAGTAATCAATAAGAACCATCCAAATGCAGGAGGAGACTTTATACCGGCGCTACCGGATTGCACAACGTTATCATATTAGAACTCGAATCCAAACAATTACCGCCTCTATTCCGAGGTACCAACAAGTATAATCGGGATAAAGGTTTTCTATGTTTATATCCCGATATTAACAACCCTCCCGGTCCATTCAGCGACTCGCACTACATATTCGAACCAAAAGTCGACGGCCACCTCTATATATTTTCGAAGCAGGACAGCACCGTCCACTTGTATACGCGCCACAATAACGACTGCACCTGGCAATACCCGGAACTGCAGCTGCCGTTTGGTTATGACGTGATCCTGGACGGCGAGGTCGCATGATGCGTAGATCCAGTGGCCGGCGTTTTCGACTTTGAAGCGGTCATGTCGCGGTTCAAGCACGTCGGGCGGATAAGATCACGCAGCTAACCGGGGAACTGCCAGCCTATTTTGCCATATTTGACATCCAAATGCATAATGGTCGGGACCTCCGCCGTTTGCCCCTCACGGAGCGTAAGGAGATCCTCGCGACCCTGCAACTACCGAACTCCAATTTTGGAATCGTGCCGCACATCGTCGGCGCCGGTGAAGATCTTTTTGAGGAGATCAAAGCTCGCGGGATGGAAGGGGTTGTGGGAAAGCGCGGAGACAGCGTTTATGAGACAGGCCGCCGCTCCGACAACTGGCGGAAGGTGATCAACTGGACGCATGCCGACGTCTATATCACCGGGTACAGAAAGGCTGAATTCGGCTGGCAGGTGTTGAGGATGAACGCGGGAGAGTGCGCCCGGCGGGCATTAACGAGTTTGGCGCTGGGCCTACCGAACGAAAGACGTTTTACGGGGTTACTCAGCAGCTTATCACTGGGGAGGATCGGGACTTTGTATTCGTGGAGCCACGGATACCAGCGCGTGTGAAAATGAGGAATTGGACAAAATCTGGGTTGTTAAAAAATTTATTTTCGAATAAACATAGAAAAAATACCATCCCGCTAGTAAACGGAATGGTATTTTTTCAACAAATGGTTTCTAACAAGTGAGCTTCTTTCTCAATTTTATCACACAAAATCAATACATTTCTTGAATCGTCCATATCCATCCCAACTACACGTTCATTTGAATATCCAAAGTAATTAATCAAATTAATTGTTTCAGTTTTTTCATGAAGTACCGACTTCCTGTAAAGTAAATAAACCTTTGCTTCCTCTTCCTTAATAGAATCAATTAGGAATTTTGTTTTGGCGAACCATTCTGTACCCTTAGTTGTATTTTTTATACTTGGTGTAGTTTGAAGATAATTCCAAACACCATTTTTAAAACCGAAATCTACATTTAATTTAATCGGTAGATTCGGCAATGGCTCTATAGCTATATCTTGCTTAACTTTAATGTTCAAGAAGTTCTTATCTTCAAAAACTTTTCTGACTAAGTTTTTGACGTTCTGTTCTTTGTCAATGCCATGTGGGTAATATTTTAATCCTACGTAAGATGAAAAAAGACTCTTGAATAACCCCTCGGTATCCCTGCTTAATGAAAAGGTTGGCTCTGAAAGATACATCTTTTTGTCTTTAAAGAATTCTTGTAAAGCCATTAGATAATGCTCATTATGAATAGAAGATATCCCAATTTCACCAACCAAACCGGTCAAACTTTTATTGCTTTCAACCAAGTAATACTCAATTATATCCTTATATGATTTATAGGTGCTCTCCTCAATTTTCGAACTTAAAATATTTTTTATTTTAGGAGAGGATTCATCTAAGATATAAAATCTTGAAACAATTTCAGACTGAACAGAATGCAATATGATGCCTACATTAATGATTTCTCCCGAAATTTCATCTGGAGAGTAACGGACTACACTGTACCAGTATGCTTTTCTATCCATTCTAATTCTCCTCCCCTAAAATTTGAGAAAGCTCCTCGATTTGCCATAGCCTGAATTAGATATCTTACCATATCCTTTTGTTGCAATAAATACTGTTTATAATATCCGATTTGATTCTTTTTGTCTTTAAACCAGACATCCGGAACTTCTGAAAACCATTCATCAACTATGGGTTCATTAATAGATTCTATATTATGGACAATCATTTGAAAAGAATGATTGGTAATTTTGTCAAGTTCAATATTTCTTTCTATAGCCCTAAATACTTCTCCAAGTCCTCCCATATAACCTGCTTTTGGTGAAAGCATCAGGTAATTATTCACATATAAATCGTAATATTCATCATTCAATCCTACAGATCTTAGGTTTCCCACTTTTACAGTATTCCAAACGGGTCCAAAGAATGCATGTCCATGATCTATTGTAACAACTTTCCGTTTTCCAAAATCGTTGTGTATAAGTAGATTTCCTGAATTGTTATATCTATCAAAATTTGCGATGAATAGATCAAAAGCAATTATTTTGGCAACGTCTTGTGGGTTGCTAATGTCTTCAAAAAACTTATTCCAGGATCTAGTTATGTACGGCTTTTTCATCTGCATGAGAATAGCGTAGTTTTCTTCAAGATTAGCTTCAACATTAGGTACCTCTTTTGAAGCAAAATGAACTCCATCAGTAAACTTATGAACGAATCGAAGGGATGGACCATTTTCAAGAATTCTTTTATCCAGTTCTGCTATAGCAAATTCTGGAGTTGGAACTCCAAGGTGTAGTGCAATTTGTCCAGAAATAAATTCATTTAAAAACATGCAGTCATATTCTTCCTGCGGTGAAACTTTCTGATTTTTCAATATATACCTTTCATTATCATCACCAAGGATAAGAAGAGGTTCGGATCGGAAGTACCTAATCCTAATTTTTTCAGGAAAGTACTCACTTGGATTCTCTTAACCATCATGGCCCCTCCAAGCATGTTAGATGGTATAATCTTATTCCATATTATTGAAATAATCAATCTCACATATGCAAAAAGTCCTAATAAATATAGTATCCCATCAACTCTTCGTCGATGGGATACTATATACCGGTTCTACCGGATTACATATCTTTAAAGGAATATGCTTAATACATTATATACCATAAATTAGGAGATTACAAGTTATACCCACCACTATCCGGCTTGGTTGGATTACTGATAATCCCTAACGTAGCCAGCAACCCAAGCGCAACATCAACGACCGTCAGGATGTCTTGTTTCATTACATCGGTCAAAGCAAACGCACCCGTCAAGTGCCCAATGAGCTGCACGAGCAGCAAACCTTGCGATACGATACTAATCCACAATGCGTAGTTCCGCCATCTTTTCTTATTCATCTTGCATTCTCTCCTTTCTTATTCCGTTGGGATGCCAGCGGCGCACCGCAGGTAATTGGCCAAATTGTTGAAGTGCGTCATCGCTGTCTTATCCCCGTCCACCTTGGCTTTAAACCATGCCGGAGAGAGCCAGCGGAAGATGATCTCCTGGGCGTTGCTCTTTGGCAGCTTTGTCAGTGGCGCGGCGGCCTCCCCGGGAGTCAGCGGTATACCAGAAGCGAGGCGTAGGTTGTTCGCCAAGTTGTGGAAGTGCATCATGCCGATCTGGTCTCCCTCCTTTTGCTCAGCAAACCATGCAGGCGAAATGTAATTATCGATCAGTGCCTGAGCCACGCCAGCTGGGATCGGGGTGAAGTCCGGAGGAATGACCGGCGAAGTCAGCTCGGCGGCGACGTCGTTGATCAGATCCTTCAGGGTCTTTCCGCCTGCCTTCAGCGCCTGCTCACAATCGGCTTTGCGGGCCGGGTCCAGCTGCTTGTGGCTGGCAATATGCGTCGATGGATTCTTGCTCCACTTGTCGCAGCAGTAGGCGAGATACCAAACGAAACGCTTGTACGCCTCCGAGAAGGTGATCCGGCCGCCGTAGCACAATTCGATACCCAGGGCCGCATCGTTCGCATCATAGCCGAATTGATCATTGTCGGTCGTCACATTGTAGAGCACGTGCCATGCCTTTTCCGCCGGGTCCGTCCCGGTGCCGGTCGGGATGATCTCCAGGATCTTCGTGTCGTCGATAAAGACATGGGCCGAGGCAGATCGGTCCGTAAGGTTGTTAAAATACGTGTAATGATTGTCCGCCGTCGCTCCTGGATTGCCGGTATCATGGGCAACAAAAAAGGCCGGCGTCCCGGTTTTGAGCCGGGTGCCTGGCCGCGTATTGCTGCGCTTTGCGATGTAGCGCCGTTCAATCGAGTATTTTGTTTTGTCCAAGCCATTCCCCTCCATTTATGATCCGATTAACTTCCAGATAAGAGCGATTCCGCCGCCTATAACACCCGTTATGATAGCCCCGATGACCGCTCTCCAAAGCCAAGTAATATCACCTTTCACTTCCGATACTTCTTTCTTAACTTCGTCAATTCGGTGGTGCGCTGATCTAGCTCGTTGTTCTGCCTCGCGGGCGATATCATCGGATTTATCCATTTTTTCGATGAGTCGATTTATATTCGTAGCCATATCACCGATCGCTCTGGTGCTTGCTTCCTGCGCTCCCTCCAGCTTCCCGATTTGATTGTTTATCTTCGCCAGCATCTCCATTTCCGGATTGTTCAACTTCGCCGCCTCCCTTCCCCGGCAATGGGCTTTCTTCGTTTTCCTGTTTCAATCGTTGTGCGAGAGCATCCCCGATCCGGTTATCCAGCTCCATCAGGATCTCAACCTCTTTCTGAGGATGGTTATTCAGTACTGCAACAATTACCAGAACAAGTTCATCTACCGGTTTAGTGAGATCAAGTTGTATTCCAAGCATAGGTTTGATTTCAGCCAAGCGCTTCTCCTCCATTCTTTGACAACAAAAAGAACACCCCTAACGAGATGTTCTTTGTCAGTTATATTGTAGATTGTATTTGGTGCTTAGTTACTGCGAATTTTGCAATGACTTCAGTGCATTAAAAAACGTTTGGATAGCTTCGTTGGAGGATTCAATATCCTTCTTCTTTTTGCTGTCTTTGTTATCAATATAGAGCCTATACGAAGTGTCTAAAAGTACAACCTTAGTACAAATGGAGTTCTGTGCATCGCTCAATCTTGGATTGCCCAAATATTTGTCAAAATACCTTTCAATATATTCTTGGTCTTCATTGCTCAATATATCAAGAGAGTTGGATTTCGCCGAAAAGATTTTGATCGCCTTTTCGGTTTCCATATCAAAGTATTGAACGGTACCGGTCGGAACAGGAGCAGAGCGATGCTCTCTTTGGTATACAGTGTAAAAATAATCATACGTCAGAAATGCTACGGCAAGAAAAACGACTACGCTTGAGATGATTACAATTTTCTTCTTCATTTATTTTTAGTTTGCGTCGATCTTCGCCTGTAGCTCCGCGATTTCCGCATTAGCTGCGTCTATTTTTGCCTGCGTTTCAGCGATGGATGCTTTAGCTTTACGCAGTTTTTCTTCGACTCCTGACGTATCGATCTTCGTCAATTCGCTAGTCTTGGCGTTCAGCGCCTCCGCTTCCTTTATTGCGGTTTCGGCTTGCTTAACTTCCTCTTTGTACCCTTCGATTTCTGTCTCCAGCGTTACTATATTTTGCTGCAATACACTAATTCGCCATTTATTGTTTAGTGTCTCAGCTATTTTGTCATCACTAGAGAACATCTTCACCTTACCCCCTTCAATTGCAACGGAATATCCAGCTGCTTCAGAGAAACTGCGCGCTGGAACATAAGTCACCCCATTAATAATAACGGCATCCTTTACAGCTTTTCCGTTCACCTCAAATGAAACTACAGCCTGAACCTTTTTACCAATCAATGATACCGAGTCAGCACCAGCGCCTGTAGCTACCACAAGTCCAACTGTTAATGTGAGCACGCCGGCCCACAACCATTTACGCATAACCGACACCCTTCCGAGCATATTTTCCTAAATTATAACATCCTCGCACGGTATTTGACACTATGGAATGTTAACGGTTGCTAGTGTCGCACCTGTTATGCTGTATAGTTTTAGGTTTCGTGTGTTAGAGTCGAAAGACATATTTGTTGCCGTTTCCCCCGCACTTGGCTTATTACTTAGGGATGAATTTATCGCGTTGAGTTGTGATTGCAAATTCGTCACCCCAGAAATAGGAACCCCGGATACACCCTGGTTAAAAGTTACGCTGTTGTAGAATGTGGTAGATCCCTGAACGAAAACCTGACCTAGAGCAGCTAAGAAAATATTACCGGTAGCTGTTAACTGCATCATTCCGGAGTCACCATTAAGTGTCCCGGAGTTTGCAAAAGAAATAGCGTTCATTCCATATTGGTTGTTCTGTAGTATAGAGATTCGTAGAGCGTTTCCAGAGTCATATACGCGCCATCCTGACGAATCCATTTCTACGCGTGCACCAGATAAAGCAGTGCGTATAAGCGCCCCTGTGATAGTGCCTTGTGATAATACTGCCCCTTGAGCTGATACATCGCCAGCTGAACTAACCGTAAACTTACCGTTCCCAACGTTGATTGACGAACCAACGATTGCTCCATTATTAAAATTGGAGCTATTTATTTGGGCGCTGTTTGCTGTTAATTTGTTCGCGATCAAATTTCCTTGCATATCTACTCTAAATGGAGCTGAATTAAAACTTGCGTTCCCGGCAGATAATCCAGAATGATTCAACAAAACAATGTTGTTACCACTGCCGATGCTAAGCGATTCAAAGTTACCAATCTGTCCAATGATCCTCTCGCCTAGGATGCCATCTGCGTTTACTGCTGCTCGTATTGTTTGCCATCCATCTGTGCTTATCCCAAGGCCAGCAGCAGTCAGACGAACTTGTCGAAGCGGGTTTGTCTTATCTTGAGCTAATATCCCGCCTTCTGGTGGATAAATCAATTCGGTCTTTGAGTTGTTGATGTCGATGATTACTTGCTTTGCCGCCACCTCGAAAACTTCTGTCCGGATTTTTCCATTCGAAAACATGTTGTCAACCAGGTCTTTACTCTTTTGCAAGTCGGCTATAATGTCCTCGTGGTCGCGAGGTTTGACATTGGAAATGGTCGGTTGGCTATGCTTATCCATGCTGTAAGGATACTCGATTAGTTCTGTTATCCGAGCTTTCAGCTTGTTCATTTCCATTTTAGGATCGATACACATTACTGTGTCGCCAAGACCCGGCTTAGGCTCGGTCTTATCGATCTTGAATAAATCGGCCGATGAAATAGTTGACTCCAGTTCAGGTTGTTCCTGTTCACGGAGTTTATTTCGCATGGCCTCCAGAAGGTCTTCCGGTTCCTCGATGTCCTGATTGATCAATTCCCCGTCGAAAAATGGAACACTATCGCTCGACCAGTAAGATGCATACGGAGAAATTAGATAGTTTACGGCCAACTTACCGTTAACGATGGCTCCAGGAACCTGAGAAAGCAAAGTCCGCTCCTCTTCGGTCAACTTGGAGGCGTCCATACCAATAAACGTCCGGCCATCCTTCATCTGACCATATAGGCGAGTGACAAGCTTCTCGCTGATATCTTTAAACGAGCTACTTACAATGTTCTTCTTAATCCGGTACTGCAAACCGCTGTCGGTTCCGATTTTCTTCCTAAAATGAATGACAAAGTTATCCGGTTCCACTTCGCATTCATACATCTTGATTACATCATTAAGTGCTTGTAGGCAGTCACCACGTCCCCAATCCTTTACATCATGTAATGGGAAGGTATCGTGGATCTGGAATGTAAACCGCCCGCCTGTGGCTGCTGAGATCGCATTGGTAAGCGTTGAGATATGAACCCCATATGCCTCGTCGATGTAGCTAGCGTATGGGAATTTAAAATCCAAAAGCTTAAACATGATGTGGTTACAGTAAATATTCGCCGTCAGTTTCTTGCCTTCGCGCGACCGGCTTCGGGACTGAATGACATAAAATTGGCCACGCTCATCTCGAACGTGGCCTTTGAGTTGGATTTTTTCTTGATAATCTTCGCTTGTCATAGGGACCATGAATGTTATTTCATAGTCGCTATTTAAGCGTCTTTTACGTTGTATGTCGTACGAGTCTATAAGTGTGCCGGTACGCTTGAAATTTTTATCAAACACTTGCATGGTTGGGTTTGGCTGCATATACGTATATCACCTCAATTCAGTACAAGAACTTATCGCGGTGTGTAATTCTAAAGAGGATATTCCTGCCAGTCTCTGGATCAGTCCAAGCTAAGTTGTTGGTCCCCAAGTTTAGATCAAAAAAATCCCCCTCGTAAAGATGGGAGACGTTTTCGCCGTTCCGGGTAATCTTAAACTTTTCGCTGTCGATAATGATCTTATCACCAGGCTTGAATTCGCCTACGAATTCAATTTCATCCACGTGATATAGCTTTAACTTCGCGTCGAACTCTGTTTTGCTTTCAAACTCGACTTGCATCATCCGTTCCCGGACCATCTTGGTAATCAATTCTGTCGCGCTTTCGAACATAACACCGAAGTGAATCTCCCGGGTCATCTTCGAGGAAAACTCGGTTTCCATTTCAAAGTTGGCGGACATGGGCATTTCGAGATTCATTCGCGATTCAAATTCTGTGTTGCTCTCAAAATCGACCGAAAAAAATATTTCCAGCAACAATTGGCGGTTAAAAGGCAACCGGTTGAAGGGGCCTCCGAACATATTGCCCTCCTTTCAGGTCAGGAAAATTTTCCTGAGCGAAGAAAAAAGCGCCCAGTGAAGGACGCTTCTTCTATGAACAGCATATTAATTAACCGATCCGGAGAGAATGTTAAAATCATATTGAGTTAATGTAGATAAATCATTACCGATGATCACGTAGAGGCTTGCTCCGTTAGGAACATAAAGGTTCCTGAAACGCATACCATTTGTTGGTACGCTACGTTCCCCATGTAAGACGGATGTTTCTATCCCTCCGCCATAATCAATAATGGCGGATAAATTGAGAGAAGTTCCAGGCGCTGTTGGATATAATGTGGCTGATACGTAACGGTCTTTTCCAGTATTGTTAGTCCACTTATACCAATCTTTGTCGTTTGCATCTGATATGAATAAAGTATACATCGTGTTGTCGAGTAACGTAATAGCATTTGTGCGAGAATCACCAATACCTACAGCATTAGGTGTTACGTCAGCAGCAAAAACGGAAGACGACATTGTTAGTAGTAGCATCGAAGTAAAAAGAACGCCTAAAATCTTCTTGATTTTCATGTTCTTCCACCCTTCTTAGCTTAATAGAATCGGCCGATTCGACTCTATTATACCCAATCTCCTAAATCATGTAAAATAATAGATTATTTTAGGACGCACATACCGGGAATGGCATAAAAACACGCCTTCCGGCGCTCTCCTTTGTTTATGCTGCTGTTACGTTTACGACTTCCGTGACGACGTCTTTCAGGTTGTACAGCTGCGGCAATTGGTCTAGCGTATACGTCCCTGCAAGTACCAGGCTGACCCAAACTTTGACCAGTCCGCTATTTGGTGTAAATGTCATGATCCATCACCTCCCCCTCAAGCCTGCGGCGCGGCGGCGATCATCATCGTCAGCTCCGCGATGGCTTGTTTTAGTTCTGCGTTCTCTTGTCTTAATTCCGCGATAGGGTCAGGGGCCGGGGCCATCTTGCTGATGATTTCGTCCCGTTCCCGGCCATACTCTTGAGCCGTCAATACGATCAAGTCCTGATGCTCTGGAGCCGTCTCCTTTGTTGTTTCCAGCACACAATAATTGTCACCGTTTTCAATCGCATAAACTTGTGAACCAGGAACGTTTTTGGAAATATCCATTCCCTTATAATCCGCTTTTCCGTCGAGTTGAATAAAGTTATTGATTTTAATAAACATAAACAGCATACCTCCTAGATAAATAAATACTGTAATGGGTGTAGCGTACTTTGTGGTATGGAAACAAGAGTACCGTCTTCTTTGATGAAACTGAAGTCAAATGAAGAAGATCCAGAAGCTTCTCTAATTATCAGCAATCCATCAGGATAAGGGACAAAGTAAGGTGTGGCAGTAAAACTCGCTAATGGTACTTCATTCAACAAATTCCCTTGTTTGTCGTATACAGTGACGTTGGTATTGCTATAACGGTACATTCGGTTTTTACTTGTCATGTTAGACTGAATGCCAACGGTTGTTGTTGTAAAGGAATTCAGCAAATTACTATCCACATCAAAAAATCTTATTTGCATAGTTGTACCATTCTTTACTATAAACTCCTCGTAACCCGGGGAAGGGTAATGCACAGTTGAACTGACCATTCCGTTATAAGGAGGCGAGGAATATGGTGTTGTACTAATTAGACTCATATTTCTATCGTAAATATAAATTGAATGATTGACGGTTGATCCATAAGATCCTACGATAAGGGATTTAGATCGCGCCAACAGTCTTCCTTGCGCTTGATCAAAAATATTACCTTTTATCGATGGTAATACTGACGGATCTTTTATTCCTCCACTACTTATTTGTCCAATTTTTTCGGCTAATACTGCAAAGGTGTCGCTGCCTGATGCCGCTACTCCTTTGCCAGTAATGGCGGCAGCGACCGAAGTCTTCCCATTACTGACATTTGTAAAAAGCTCATTTACCGCCTCAACCATATTGCCCTTTGCTGTCGTTAGTAGTTCCGGCAGCGGGCCGACTTCATCTTTCGTTGCCAGTTCGGCGACCGTCTCCTCGTCCATTTCCTGCAAAGTGATTCCTTCTGCCATGTCGAATCCCCTTTCTGAGCAAAAATAAAAATGCCTCAATGGCATTGCTGGCGTTGCACTATATCGTCCGGCTATACCTCAAATTCATATCCGACGATCTCTTGATATTGCTCCGTCGTTAGAATTCCATAAACCACAGCATCCTTCATATCCTGTTCACTGGCCCATCCATTCTGCCATCCCATTTTAAATAGATCAAAATCCGACATCACGCCGCATCTCCTTCCCCTTGCAGTTTGGCCAGATCAAGTCGTGCCTGAATGAGTTGTTTTCCCAATGTCGCGCAGGTATTTGAAGTCTTTTTCGCATCCAACTTCGATTGAATCAACTCGGAGCCAATCGGGTCGACATTCCTTTTGATTTCGGCGTTGACTCTATAATCCAGCCTACTATTCTCCATGTCGTGAAGATTCTTTTCCTCCTCGTCCATGTTTTTGTAAGCCTCAAGTGTCACACGAAGCCGTGCCTGCACTTCATCTACGTTAAGGAGCTGCTCTCCCTGCAAATCCTCACGAATAAAAATGACGGCAGGGGTGCGAGAGATAAAATACCGATCCTTAACCTGCTGGAAATCGTAAACCTGCACATCCTCCGCATAGGTAGATAATTCCTCTTTTACTTGACCCAGAGCTGCGACCTCTGCCGAGTTGTATGGATTATAAACGAGCACAATTCTCATAACGCATCCTCCTATATTTTCTGAATTTTTATGGTCCCGGCAGTTCCGGCGGTTCCTGGTTGTCCAACATAACTTACATTCTCGTTCGATGTACCACCGGAGCCCCCTACTCCGCCATCTACGGTAATTGAACCATTATTCTCGAACGCCCCCTTATGATAAAGCGCAGTCACTCCCCCGCCAGCTCCGCCACCACCACCGCCAGCTCCTCCGAATTGTCCATTGGATAATCTTCCCTGAGCCCCGGCCCCACCAACACCGCCGTTATTGGTGATGGTTCCACCTGGAGAAATGATCATATTCCCCATCACAAACATACAAAGGAACCCACCAGTTGGCTCGCCATTTAAACCGTCTCTACCAGATGAATTTTCCCCACTTGAAAAATAACCACCTCCGCCACCTCCTCCAGCACCAAACCCTATACCGCCGAATCCACTGACAGCGTAGACTCCAGAACTTGAATACATCGCAATACTACCTGCACCACCAAATCCATCCGAGGCTTGAAAAGCGGAAAGCACCCTAACCATTGAACTATAGGCATCATAAACAGCTATACTTCTTGTTTCGACGTATTTTCTTCTTCTGCCAACTATCCCTCCTGATCCCCCAGGCATTCCATTAGCGTAGGTAAATGCAGCCATGCCATTCCCTCCACCTCCGCCACCGCCTCCTCCGCCACCAAGAAAAGCTCGTTTGTATCCACCCCTGCCTCCTGTTCCACTTCTATCGCCACCACCGGAACCTCCGGAGCCTCCTTGGCCGCCCATGAGTGTGGAATCCGTGAGCAATTTGTTATACATGAATTCCATATCTTTGGTCACTGAAATCGGAAATTCTCTTGAAAAGACGCCTCCCTTTGCAGTCATAGACAGATTTCCTGCAATAATCGCATTCTCCTTGACATACAAAATCAAACCAGCACACTCTGCATACGTCGTAAGCGTTACCCCAGCCCTGAGATTAAAGCTCGTGTATTCACGGACCACAAGCATATCCAATTGAGAATCTGCTCCAGTGTCAGGATTTTCAATGGTATATGGAGTAACCGGAAAGGCCAATAGGGAAGTGGATGGTATGCCGAAAGTGATTTGTCTAATGTGAAGAGTAGCATTTACTGTAGGCGGATTACGTAGTAGGATCCTAACGTACCTCGCGATTACAGTAGCCGTTCCAGCAGTTGAAGGTGAGCTAGGTGATGTGCTAACTCCAATTCCTGATGATGGAAGTCTTGACCAACTAACTCCATCACCGCTGCATTCAAAAAGCAGTACAACCCCGGCTGCAGTAGCATATAGATTTGTGAAAGAGAATGTACCAAGCCCAACATCACGGCCAAAATCAAATTGCAGCACTGTTTGTAAAGCTGGGGTTGTCGGTAAGAACGTAACTACAAATTCGCTCGTATCTGGAAGCAGAACATTCCCCGCCCCTGTCCCGCCATATGGAGCAGTTACCGTGGGCACTACACTTGGTGGAACAATGTAATCATCGGAATCGAAAGCTCGGGTTCCTTCGCCAAAATACTCCTCGATCTCACCCCCTCCCGATCCGCTATCTGCTAAAAAATCCGTACCTACGAGGCGGAATGAGTAAGGCTTCCCTGCCATGATTTTCCCAGCCGTAATTGTGACGCCTTTTTGGTCTTTAAGTGGTAAAGGCCCGAGCCCGTTTACGTCCAGCGTTGGTCCGTCCATGCAATCAACGTGCGGCACGATTGTAACTCCGAACCCTTCCGGCAGACTCGCCGGTGCTGGATCAAGAGTAATGGCAAAATCCGTGGCCGTTCCAGAAGTTGTTGCGAATGCTGGTTGCCGCACATAATCCGCCAAGTGTTCCTGTAATCCGCTCACCCGATTGACTGGCACGCTGTCCACCGCCAGCACCGCGCCGTTGATCGCGCCGTCCGGTCCGATCGGGACGTTTTTCAAGACGACCATTGCGACTTTGGAGCCCACCTTGATACCGGATAGCAGCGTAATTTTTGCACGCTGCGTTACCTGCCCGGACCCGTCGCGGACCGTGTTGGTGACAGTGTAGCGCGTCGAGTCGAGCGTGGCCCGGTTGATCGATACGAGCAGCGTGTCCGTGACGGCGTCAAACGTGTCCAACGGGATCTCGAATTCCGTCTGGCCGTCAGTTGCAGCCGTTACCAACAGCGGATAGCTGACCAATTTCGGGATGCCGGTTTCTGTGACCAAAGCGATTTGCTGGTCGGTGTATGCGTTGGCCGCCGGTACGGCCTCTTCGGCGGTTTCCTGGGCGACATTCACGCGGGTATCCAATTCAGAGATGTTCGCCCGAAAGGATTCGTGGTCGTAAGCCGAAAAATTCCGTGCCACTTTCGTTGCGACTGGCCACGCTTTCGCCGTCGTGCCGCCGAAGCCCCGTGTAACCGTAAGTGCCGTCCCGACAACTTCGGTATAAAGTACAATTTCGGCCGTTTCGTCGTTCCCCAGCGTCAACAGGTTGGGAGCAGCCAGTATGTTACCAGCCGATAAAATAGTAACCGCCGTATCTTCCGCAGATATAGCAGCTGCCAACTCCGTTATCGGACTGTTACTCTTCGCCGGGTACATAGGTTGTTGAGCCATCTTTCAGACCTCCCTTCTTATTGCGCAAATGCAACCGAACTGCTGCCCGCCAAAAACTTAGGTTTGTCGCCGGACAACACCGTACGCGCTTCGTCGCCCAAAGACTTTGACCAAAGCAAATGGCCGCCTGTCGGTGCATCCAGCAAGCCTGTATGCGTTACGAGTCCCCAATCCGCCGTTGCGATATTAAACTCCACATCAATTATGGTCACGGATTTTTGTTTGCCGGATACAAGCGTAGGCGCTCCAAATTGGATGATTTGTCTTTCGTACCCGCCCTCGGCCACCTCGGTTCCTGTATTCGCTGGTGTCGGATCGCTCGTGTACAGTGCGAGAAAGATTTGGTCCGGGGGAGTGTAGGGGATTCCACGGAGTACAGCATTGAGGAACTGCTCCGAAAGCCAGTTTGAAATTTGCATAGCCATAAAATCATCTCCTATTTCTCGTATTCGTTTGAAATTTTAAAGCTTTGTAAGGTTGTTGGCCCGATATTGGTCAGCACGATAACGGGGCTGGACCGCTCGTCCCCGGCAGATTGAACTGATATCACCTGTGGTGACTGCGTTATGGTCAACTCAGTTATTCGTTCGTCGCTCAGTGGGAACGGATTGCTTCCCATTTTGATAGGTATCGTTACGTTTCCATCGAAAATAAGCTTTTCGATGTTCATCGTTCCGGCGTAACGCCCGATGTATTTTTTCCCCGGGCGGTCCCCAAAGGTGAATGTGATATCCCCTTTTCTGACATTAAAAAGAGCCGCCACTTGGGCGACTCTATTCTGATAATCAATTGTAGGATCATCTGCCATAATCACACATTCAAGGTCGAATGTCCTTGGTCCGTAAGTGCTGCCGAAATCTAATTCTCCATCCCTCTCGGCAATTTCAACGCCGTTGTCTCGCGTCTCAGGAAGAGGGGGGATATTATGCTTTTTTAGCCCAAGTCCAATTGTCTTAAACGATACCCCGTCCGCCGTGGCTTCAATCATCCCTTACCCCCTCCTTTTGATTGCATCCGACGAATGAAGTTGTCTTTCTCCGACCAAAAGACCCTTGCTGTAGACTCATCTTCAATATAAGTATCTCCTGTAGATACTGTGAAGTAGTTGTTATTTACCTGCGGATTTGAGCCGCCAGAAGCAGCCGGTAAAGAGAAACTTGGCATTGAGAAATTTAAGGTCGGCATTTTAAAGTTCAGCAGTTTGAATAGATTGCTTTGCTGTTGCTCATTAATGTACATTTCTCCGGCATGAGCGACAACGGGCGTAGCCTCACCACGCATACCTCGAACAACGCCGCCAGTTTTAAAATGCTGCAACTTGCCTGTATCCTTGCGAATTCCATATTTTTGTCTTAACGCTTCGTTTTCGGCGTGAGCAGCCGCCTTTTCTTCTGCCGTTCCAGAGTACCATTTATCAACATTGTTGTTGTAGCGGTTTAAGTCCTGGTCCTCTTCGGATAGTGAGGTTCCGCCTCCAACTACTCCCGATCTAGTTTGAGTGGACACGGAATTGATTCTGCTCATTGTCGCCTCGTATTCAGCTATGAACCGATCTAGTTGGGCAAGGATTTCGGCATTCTTCTCATTTTCTTTAAGGATTTGGATTTGTTTTAAATCCTCGGCCTTAAACTCAATCGTTTCAGAGAACGTATCGAACGCGCTTGACAGTTCTTCATAGTGTTGGTTTGCTGCATCAATTTGCTGGTTGTAATCCTGTTCTTTCTGGTTCTTCTCGTCTTCTAAGGCCTGCTTCTGGCCTTCAAGGCTTTGCTTCGCAAGTTCACGATCATGCTCCCGCTGCATGTCTTCGATGTCCTTCTGAACTTGCTCTCTTTCTTCGAGGCCTTCCGGACCAACAGCAGAAGCTAGTTCTTCTAACCTTGTTTGCTTCTCGGCCAATTTTCGTTGGTAATCCTCTTCGACATAAAGACGATCATTTGCCTTGATTTGATCATCGATCGCCTTAATCTTGGCGTCCTGCGCGGACAAAAACGCATCTCGTTCTTCTTCGATTGTTTTGACAGCATCATTTTTCGCCGACTCCATCTTTGATTGAATCGTTTGTATCGAGACAGTGACCGTTTGCTGCTCCTCGTCCATCAGTTTTTTCTTGAGGGCATATATTTGTTCCTCAGCTTGTATACGCTCGTCGGTGCCCTCGCGATACATGGATTGGATTTTCTCCCAAGCTTTGATTTCGTCCTCGGTGGATAACTGCTCCATAGCCTTTTGGTGGTTAAGGTTCTTGGTGAATTCAGAAAAAGATTCTTGTTCCGCTGCTTTTTTGGCTGCATAGACCTGTTCATCAAGCTGCATTCTCTCTTCCGAACCAGCTTTGTAACGCGCCTGTACCCGGAGCAACATCTCTAATTCTTCTTGCGCGGAAACCTCGCGAATCCCTTTTTGATGCAAGATCCATTCCATTGAAGCATCGTAGGCCTCTTTCTCTTTCTTAGCGACTTCATCGGCCAATTTCTTGCGCAGGTCATAGACCTTCTCATCAGCTTGGAGACGTTGTTCAGATCCCGCTTTGTATTTCGCTTGTATGCGTTCCCAAGCCAATAATTCCTGTTGGGTGTTCAAGCGGCCAATTGCCTTTTGATGCTCGATATACTTCTGCGATGCTTCGAATTGTTTTTTGAGTGGATCGTCTTTCTTGCCGGAATTTCCTTTACTGCTACTGCCCCCTCTGGATGAATCAGATACCCCGAATTCCGTGTCTTGGTATAACCCGGTAAGAGCTTTTATTTTACTGTCGTAGGTATTCATTTCTGATTCATATTCGGCATATATAGAATTGATTTCGTTCTGGGCAGCTTCTCTGCCGGCCATGACAGCGGCACCTTGTTTTCTAAAGCTGCTCTTGAAGTATTTAAGGTCATCACCTGTCGAAAGCACATCTGATTGTGTTCCATTAAGTTGCGCCTTAAGGTCGGCTAAGCTCTTAATAGCATCAGCTTCAATCCCATATGCCTGTAAACGTTCGTCGGTAGCTAGTTTCACATTCAGGGCTGAGTTTTTTTCTGCTTCAAGTTCATCGATTGCTTTTTGAATTTTCGCTTTCCGAAGAACATCAACGGCATTCGTTTCAAACTTCCATCCATCTGCCGTCTTATATATCGCATCGGCTAGCTGCGGGTACTTAAGAATCAAATCAGTTGCGTTTGAAGCATTCAGGGATTGTCCTTCGGCAAGCTCTCTCGACAAGGAATTAAGTTCACTGATTGCAGTGCTGTTTCCTTTTATTTGTGACTCAAGGTTTTCATGGGCCTTTACAAGATCTTCAGTTGTTTGATACTGCTCATCCTGGGCGCTTGTTAAATCATCTGTGATTTCTCCATACTCATCCATGGTGTCCGAAGATTGAGCAACAGCTGATCCGAGGTTGTTGGTGGATGATGTTGTATCCTTTGTTGTGCCGTTCAGCGAATTAAGTGCATCTTGGCTATTTTTGATCTTTTGTTCTTCCTCGGCTATTTTTGATCCCAGATTTACAATCTCTTCTGACCATTGATGTATCAGATCCTGAACGGTTTTACCTCTTGCCTTATCGATCAAACTTAGATCGGCTTCCGAAGCATTTCGAACAGCGTACTGTGTGTACTCCAACTCCTGTTCGAGAGCAGCCTTTCTTTTTTGAGCAGCGTCCAAGTTTGCCTGTTCGACGACTTTAACGCTATCTGCGTATTTCTGTTTCCATTGTTCGATTTTCTCAGCGTCAACATCTTTGGCTTTCCCAAGTTCATCCCACTGAGAGATGAGGCCTGGCATAATTCCGCTGATCTTCTCAATTACCGTAGCCAGTTCTTGCTTGGCAGCCGTAACTTCCTGATCGGATCTGGTGTTATCGTCGACAATAGATTTAAGCTGGTCATATCTACTCACCAAAGTGCTTAAGTCCCTGTTATGTTGTAAGGTCTGTTCAGTTACCTTGTTCTGTTCGCCCTTGTAATAAGACCAGGCCACTGTAGTAGCCCCAATAGCAAGTGAAACGGCCGTTAAGACAGCTCCGATAGGTGTAGCAATAAAAGCCTTTTGTGATACATTGGCCGCATCTGTGGCGGCTTTCATGCCCAACATTGCCTTGGCACCGTTAACCAACCCGGTAACCAAGCCTACAAGGCTTTGCCCCGTGAATAGTTTCGTGCCTGTGTTTAACGCGGTAATAGCCGCACCAATCAATAGTACGCTTGTCACCGTGTTTCGGATTGGCTCAGGCAAAGAGTTGAAGCCATCGATAAGGGATGTTGCTGTTTGCGTCATGGCCTTAAGAACTGACAATAGTCCGCTATCCCCAATAGTTACAATTAATTCATCCCAAGCGGCTTTAAGCTGCAACGATTGCTTCTCCAGCGTAGTCATAGCAAGAGCGTTTTCCCGCTGGGCCGAACCAAATGAATTTTGGGCCGTGGTCGCAACATCCATTGTCTTGTTATAATTGTTCATCAAAGCAATAAACCGGGATGCTTGGTCTCCCCGGGCAATAGCTTGTGTAATTTCGGTCCGTTCGACATCACTGTACGTCTGCCATTTCTCTGCGATCTTGCCAAGGAGTTCTGAGAAGTCCATCATATCGCCATTGGCCTGTTTCATCACGCCCACATACTTTTCAAGCTTATCGACAGCGATATCGCGGCTGGAGAAGGAGATAAACGATTTAATGGCGTTCCCGGCAACAGAGCCGGTAAATCCAGATTGGTTCAGTACTGTTAAGTAGCCAATCAATTCATCAATGTCTACCCCTGCATTTTTTGCTGCCGCACCGACTCTATTAATCCCTTCAAGCAGCTTTTTGGATGTCGTAGGGTATTGGTTCGAAACTTCATTCAGTTTATCCAATAAAGCTTCTGAATCTTCTGCAGCCATACCATAGTTAAGAATAGCCCCTGTCATCATTTCTTGGGCTTGAGCCGCACTCTGGAATGACTGTTCAACGTTAGCTGCCATAAGGGCTGTACGGGCAAGAGATTCCGTTTGACGCTCGTCAAATCCCTGTTGAGCAATAAGGGTGTATACCTCTGCAACCTCCGTTAGGGCATAACCATACTCTTTGGCATTTGAAATCATGGACTCTTTAACAAACTCTACATCGGCTGTGTCACCCATGATACGTTTAATGTTAACTAGTTCATACTCAAAATCCTTAAGTACAGAAATGGCTTCAGTAGCCCTTCTAATGACCGCATAATACATTGTTCCTGACAACATATACTGAGACGATCTATCCAGTATGCTATCGGCGTTGACCATCTTGTTCATCCGGGCAGCATGCCGCTCTTGTTCCATCTCAAGCTTTCGATTACCATTCTTGATTAGCTGGAACTGACGGTCTATCTTCGCCTGGACAAGATTCTCTTGCGCGCTTGCCCCCATCGTTTTCTGTTCAAGCAAAGCCATCTTCTGCTGATGTTGTTGCACCTGTTGTTCTATCTTCGTCTGACCTGACTTGAGTGCCTGTTGTTCTCTTGCTAATCGGGACTCAATAACCTGCGCCGTCGATTCATTCTTCTGTTGAAGGTTAAGCATCCTCTGTTGATGCTCCCGCTCCTGCTGTTCGATAGATGCTTCTCTCTTTTTGATAATTGCTTGCTGTGACTGGAGTTTAGCATCGACCAGGTTATTTGTCTGATCAAGTTGCTGTTTCTTTGCAGTCAGAAGTTCAGCCTGTGCCGTTCGTTGCTTCACTAACGCCTCGGACTCTGCGAGAATCTTTCTACGGCGCTCTTCTGAGGACAGAGCAACTTTGTCGGCTGCACTTGCTATTGCTGTATAGTTCTTCTGAGTGATGGACAGTTCAGCATTCAGTTGCTTAAATGATTCAGCGTTTCCGCGTGCGCCTTCGTCGATCGTCTTGAAGGATTGAAGCATCTTAGATGTATCGAGGCTAATCCTAGCACCGACAACGTCTTTATTCAATTCATCAGCCATTTTTTCACCATCCTTATTTGCTAAGGAAAATTTTCCTGCCCACAACGCAAAAAAGCCCACTCCGACGAGTGGGCTATCTGAAGATGCCTAAGTCAGATAATCGCTTGGCTTTCTTCGGTTTCTTTTCAATTTTCCCGCCGTGCAGGATCACTTCAAATTCGTTCTGCACCTGCTTAACCTTGGATAAAGCCCTAATCTTAGGGATAGTCATATGCTCCCACTGATTGTCTGGAATGCCCATGCTTACACATAAGGCCCATAGCTCCATCCAGTCCGTTGCTTTACCTTTATCCTGCGATTCATCCTCTTCCTCGTCATCCTCATTAGGCTCAGGAGGAGGAAATGATTCATTAAAGAAATCGGGTCAGCAGTTGATCCAGCTCTTTCAAACCGTCTTCATCGACGTTTTCATATTCTTCTTCCGTCAAGCCTTCGGCCAGTACAAGATTGAACGCTTCTTTGTATGCTGCTTCTACAGCCGGCCAGTCAATTCCCGGATGGTCATCCTTTGGAGGCAACTTCTCGCGGCCAATAGAGTAAGAGAAGGTGTACTCCTTCCCCTTCATGATTTGACGAACCTTACGGATGATCCCAATAGTCCCGATTTTAACGCGCTTGGTAATGCCTTCCCCGATGACAATCTCTGTTCCGATGTTCAAGGTCTGATCCAAGTTTTGTTCTTCTTTTACTTCACTCATTGTGAGCCCTCCTTAAAATAAGCAATCCCCCTTACCGATTAGGTAAGAGGGATCAAAGTAGTTTTATTCCGAGAAGATGATTTCGGCTGCAACGCCTTCTGGATTGTCAGGTGTAATGTCAGCTTCCAGCACTTCAAGTTGAATTGTATTGGTGGATGGTGTCTTTCTCGTTGCTCCCACATTAAGTGTGCCGCCCCCGATTGCTTTGTGGACAGTAAGTTGCACCTGAACCATTTTACCTGTTCTGTCATTGAGCAGTTCGAAGCGGTGAACGAATTTGAATGGCTTCGGCTTTCTGGTTCCAGTGAAAGCATTCTTGGTACCTTTATCTTTCTTCCACTTGAATACAACAACGATATTGCTATTTTCATTGGCTGAATCAGAAGTGATTGTTCCGTCAGCAGTAATTGAGTATTGCAAGGCTGTTGGCGTTGTAGCCGCCTTTTCAAGCTTGGTGAGTTTACCTTCTGGAGATTTAAGATAGACTTCTTCACTGCCATCTACGAATGTCCCTTCAAATTTGTCAGGAGCCTTCACCTTATAACCCGCAGATGTAAGGATGCCTTCTTCGTTCTCGTCGAAAGTAACCTCACCTTGAATCGTTTCGGATCCTTGAGACAACTCAGCCAGCAACGGAGAATAGCGTGGTACTTCAATGCTAAGCGTGTCAGCAAGATCCTGAGCAGTAAGGTGAAACGGATATCCCGATTCCCCACCAAATACCTTATCCCACGCAAATTGCGGAGCAAACATTACGCTATTGATCTTTTCATCGATATACTTCAGTTCCCCGCCAATTTCACGGGTCCAAATCTTCCCGACTCCATCAAATACCAATGGTTCAGCCATATTGATTTATCCCTCCCTGGGTAATAAAAAAGAACTTGTGCTGTTATTTCACAAGTTCCCAAAGTTGCTTATCGATTTCCTGAATTCGCTTATACTCATCGGTTTCTTTGTAGTCCTTTACCGGCTCCAGATTTCTCATGATACCTAGTTTCTTGGAGAGAGTAACCTTTTCTTCAACCAGCTTTTCAAGCTCGGTAGGTTCCTTCTTCTCTTGTGCCGGTTTAGGGGTTCGCTTCGATTCTTCCACGGTACATCACCCCGCTTTCAATTTATTCGGTGGTAATTAACATCAAAGATGACCTCGTATCCCTTAACTCCAGTTATCCCAGTCGCAAAGTCAGCGTCATAAGCCAAGGAGCAGCGCGAAGACATGAAGCTTTTGTCCTTGATCTGCTTATCATGGAATAGTTCAAACGCCCGGTCAGCAATAATTTTTGCTTGGTTGCTGTTCTTCGCGTAGATGTCCAAGCAGAATTTCCCTTCGTAAACGAGATAGTTCCGGCTGAAACGTCCTGGTTTAACATAGATCAAGAGCATTGGTACATCAGCGCTTGTTACGGCCTTGTCGGGCTCCATGCCTTTTACGATCCGCGCCACAATACTATTTGCCGGAGATGTTGGAGTAAGGCCAAGGAGAGCCATAAACTCAACGTCTTGCTTTAAAGTATTGTAAATGGCATCTACTAAAATGGCGCTCACTCTGCTCACCTCTGGATAAAGTATTTGTGGTACGGAAACTCCGTAATAACTTGGCTGATTCCTTCAAGGATTCGATTCCTGTTGGACTGGAGTGCCACACGTAAGAAGAATGTTGGAGGCGTTGGCCCATAACTCGGATCAATATCCCCGCGCGTGGCGAGTTCTTCAAGGTCTACCCCCACATAGGAGCCGCCTGACCGGCGCACCTCGCCATCAATTCCCTTATACGTCCCTTGAGGACGACCTACAACAACCTTCGTTCCCTTTGACCGTACACGGTTCCAATACTCGCTGTTCATATAAGTAATCAGTCCAGGGTTTTCACGTGGACCAGCCATCAGCGATCCTTTACCAAACTGTTCCAACCATGCTTGCCAATAGTCAGCCGTTATTTCCCCCTCGATCATGCGGTTAGCAAGATTGGTAAGTTCAGCTCTCAAATGATTTCTGACCTCAGGGTAATAACGAACATTGCTTTTGGCAGTGAGAAGCACAAGCTTTGTTAGCCCTGCTATCTCCACGGCTAAGCTACGCTGAAGATCATATGCCGCTCTCTCGGAATCGTAACCAGCTATCATCGCATGTCCTCCGATAACTGTACATGGAACAGGTTGGGATATTTGAGATCGTCGATAGCATCAACTTGATGCGGACGGCCATTTAGTAACACACGGTCTGGAGATATCAAATACTTGTCTTCTGGTCTCCTAATATCGACCGTTGTCTGCAAGATGAGGATGTATGTTGTCGTTGGCAGCAATCCTGGATCTTCCAAGCGAAGTTGGGCGCTGACAAACTGAGCGAACCCCCTCACTACTTGCACTTGAGAAAATTCAGGATTGCCCTTCGGGTTATCGTTGCTGTCATACTCCTGCGTATACCGCTGTATTTCGGCTGTGACGTTTGTCTTGAGTAAGGAGCAGTATTTGTCCCTGTCCGTAGTCAGACGCATTGTCTGAGTCAAATACAGAGTATCCTCCACCTCTACAGCCAAACCTGTAGATACCACTGAAGTTGGAGCGAACAACCCGTTGTAAATGTATTCCTTGCCGATTATCGTGGTTGCTTTTGTTTCCCTTGACAGCACAACTGCTTCAGGGTCGCCACCAACGATACAGGGAGTATGGCGGTGCTTGAAATCATTAAACATGCCGCCGTTCCATCTCCTTTAAACGGGTAGGTCCTGCCAATCGGATTACCGGCACGTCCGAACCTCGGATTGAATTAGGTATTTCATTGATATATCCATAAGATTCATCAAACAATCCTTCAGCCAGTTTGTTCCAATTAACCGTTTGATTCTCGTAAGAAAAGTCAAAGTCTTTCTTTGCTTTCTTGAATCTTGCCGTCATTGAAGGAGCGATGATTGCGGCTACCATACAAATAGCAGCCGCATACAGATAAATTCGATCGTCTCCGGTCAAATCTTCATAATTGGGAACGGATGAGATGACTTTACTCTCACCAATTGGCAAAACTGAAGGCGCATCGATATCGGCATTAGACAAAACGTCTTCACCGATTCCTAAGCGCCCCCGTATCTCGTCGTGGTAAGTATCCGTTATTAGGATCTTATTCGCCATTTCCGTCACTACCAGCAGCGGAAATGGCTGATTTCAGTTCCTCTGCATCCATTTTGGTGTAGCCCGGAATTTTCATTTCTTTGGCCGTAGCTTTGAGTTCTTTCAACTCATCGTCGGCTTGGAAAGATGCGATCTGCTCCAGCAATTCACTTTCTCTGGACATATACCCTTCCAACTGTTCTTGCAGTGCCATTTCTCTCGCCTGTGCGTCTGCTAAGTCCTGCTCCAACTTCGCAATAAGCTCTGACTGATCTCCAGTTACTGCCTCATCGCTGTCAATCAGTTCGGCCAACCTCTGCCCCGTAGCAGCATTACAGACCTTCCTATTGGCAATATCAACAAGCCCTTCCGGGGCATCTTTTACGATGTCCCCGGCATTGTATTCCCCGACAGAATCAACCAATACTCTTACTGTTGCCATCAGATAATACCTCCCTTAACCCACCGTGGCAAAGATATGCCAGTTAACGTATTTCAACCGTGGCAGCACAGTAGCGCCGTTAATAACAGTCCATTGATCAGGGTCTCCAGGAATAAGTTTCGCCAGAGCAAACTTTCCAGGGTGACCAGTGAAAATATCCTCATAGTTGTTCGGGCTTGTCACCAAATCCATGATTGTACCAGTCATACCTTGACCAAGGATGATGATGGCATTGTCTGGAATGAACGGAAGGAAGTTTCCGTTGTCATCAATATAACCGCCATCATACACTTCGTACTGAAGTCCATTCAATTGCTGTCCAATTACGAAAGCAAGGGAATCAGCCGAAAGTACATCTTTGCCATAGGTTGTTTTCAGAAGATCACGAATTTTAGCGTTCTGCTTCAGGTAGGTATCAACCTTTTTATTAGCAATGATCTTCACGGCACGAGCGCCCGAACCACGGAATTTAAGAATCCATTCGTCAATGTCGGCCAGAGGATCAGCTGCTGCGGTATTGCTCCACAATGTAGTTGCTGTCGGTTTGTTCGCAGCGGGAACACCATAATCAATAGTAATTGCTGGCTTGTTTTTTGTTGCTGGAACTACGAGGGAACCGGATAACGACTTCCATCGCATCCATTCAAAACGCGTTTCCAAACGTCCATTCAACCGAATGAGGCGTTCAATCATATACTCCTCGCCCCAAAGTTGCTCCAGTTTATTTCCTGGCTTGCGCAGCGTAGCAATCTTCTCTCGATCGATTACTTCTTTTTCCCGCCACTCTTGGTTAGTAAAGTTCATGTGTTTCACAACAGGTGGCGTGTGAATTGGCGAAGGATCGTTGAGCCCGGTAGGTGGTGTCATACCCGTATCATCATAGGTCACATCATATTCGATGGTAAGACCGAGTTCTTGCTTGAAATCAACGCCGCCAGTAAGCAACTGAGCTCCACGGAATGAATTAATATCAGTCCGAATGTTTTGAACAACTTCCGTCATGAAATACGGATCAAGTACATTTGCCATGTCTGTTCATCCCCCTTTATACAAAGTAGCAGAGTTTGAGAACTGCTTTCGCATCATCATCAATCCCTGTCAACTTCGCCTCTTCAAATACCCCGCCGATCCAACCGGAAGCAGGAATGTCCGATTCAGATGTATCCTGATCATTATCAAGAATACAAACCGCCACTTGAGATCCATCTGTGGCAGTGGAATCATACGCTACAGCTTTGTCTTGATCAGCTCCAGCAGTAGTGATTTTCCCAATAACCGTTCCTTTCTTAAGGACTCCTTGCCCTTTCTTGAGCAGGATTCCTCCAGGAAGTTTAATCTGCCACTCAGTAATAGCTAATACCTCAGTAAAGACCTGTTCCTTGATTGGACCAGGCCCCGGATACTTACCATATTGCCCCATGATTTATCTTCCCTCCTTGATCAGGCTTCCATGGCCCGTGTTCTTGAGTGCTGACAATGCCTCTTCTTTTGCAGCCGCTTTAAGCTGCTCCGGCGTTTTTTTTGCGCCCTCAGCTTGTGGATTTGACGGCGATCCATCAAGTGCATTGCTAGGAAGGTTAATCTCTTCCCCTTGCGTATGGCGACCACCGCCCCCCAACGCCGCTTGCGCCTGTGCCTCATAAGAAGCGCCGATCTTCTCAATTTCGGATACCGGCAACTGAGATAAGGCTGTTTTCATGGCTTCTACGTTGAATGCATCACCAAGCGCCCGAACACCAGCTCCGCAAGCTTGCTCAGTGATCTTAACTTTGTATGCCGCGCCATCTGCTGCTTGAGTGTTCAAGGCAGTGAGTTTATTTAAAATATCATTGTCGTTCTCCACACTTAAAGCAGTTTTGATCTGATCGAGCAAATTGGTTGCTCGGGAAAGCTTCTCTTGAACTTGCTGTAACTGAACCGATTGTTCTTTTCCGTCCACCATTCCATCCTCCTTGGCTAATTTTTCAGCCGTATTTTGATCTTGCTTTAGAACAAAGGAATTGAAGCCCGACTTTGCACTAAAAGAATAAAAGACGCGTCCGCCACTCGGGAGTGACTTTGCATCTTCTGCTAATGGTTCCCATGTTATGTTGTCCTGATTTTGTGAAGCGCCACTCATACCGACGACTCCGGCCCCTGGATATGCTCCATCGAATACCAGCGAGTTTTCCATCAAGTCGCCATCGTTGATATCTACCGTGCATAGTTTGCCCTCATATTCCCTGCCGCGAATATGAGGGCAATTCCCTCCAAAATACTCTTGGTCACAAATGGAACATGTTTGACTCGTAATGGTAAATCCAATGGAAGTGTCGAAGATCGTTCCCGCATCGATGCCTTCGGCTATTTGATCGACTTTAATTTCCCCGACCTCTTGCCCCATTTTCATGTAGTGATCTGCGTAGAGGGCTAATTCCTCTCCATCCATCTGCAAGCGACTATCAAATGTTCTTCCGATGGGGATTGTCATGATACCTAAATTAGCCCAGGAATGATCAAGCAGCAGGGACACGCCTTCACGCGCTTGAACTGCCATCTTTCGCAAAAAGTTTGGAGTAAGCCGATAGAAGCGTCGAGGAATCATTTGATCTCCAACAAGTTTGGCTGGGAATACATAGGCTTCATCTTCTGACAAAGGCACTCGCGCAAGCTGATTGATCCTCTCCAACTGTTCTGATGTTGGTTTTGCCATCGTTTGTTTTCACCTCCAATATAAAATGCAGTTCAAATCATTCCCTCGGCGGCCAATTCCACTGACCGCTATTGTTGCCTTGTTTAACGTTTTGATTAAAGAACATACCTGTTGGATTAAGAACACAAAGATGAACAGTCTCGTCATCAACAACTTCGGTAATGATTGCCGCTCTCGGTTCGCTTTTGTACTCGCCATTTGGTGTTCCGTAGCTTTGGTAATGCACGATTCTTCCTACTGTTGGTTTCATACCGTGATTACTCACCTCCTTCCGGTGGAATTGGATTTGTTGGTTCGTATTTCTTTTCCAGTAGAGGAATGAGTTCATCTGGAATCTTAGGATTAAGCCCTAATGTCCATCGGATCTCCTCAGCCGCTTCCTTCGGTGTAATGTAGAAATTCTTTTCAGCAGTCACATAGTTGTTTATCTTAGAACGGCGATCCCTTTCGACCTCGTTTTCAGACCTTAAATCAATCGGATCATAGTCAACTCCAACCTTTGTCTGTACTCCCCTTACTCGGGCTGACAATGAAAAAGCCCGCTGCCAGAAACGTTTGGTTACGCTCCGCGCGGACTCTACATTTTTGATATATATTTGTGTGTCAACTGAGCTGTATGTTTCTGTTGATCCTTGATGGCGAGAAAGAATGGTAAGCAGTGTTTTTAAAGAAGTTGCCATCTGAGTATCGATGATATCAATCAACTTCTTAATATCGATCATTGGACCGCTGTTCCCGCCCTTTAGATATTCGACCTTGACACTGTCCCAATGGACAAGCGCATCATCAGGATTGAGGGAATTGAAATGATCGATCATTTCATTCATTCGTTCCTTTAACCACTTCTGCTGCTCAACCGGATTATTTTTTATTCCATTCGGCATATTCTTCAGCATGATTTCCTCAAGCATCGAGATATCAAGTCGCGGATATCCTTGGTTATGCACCACAGCTTTTAGATCTTGAAGAACTTGTAGATGGAAGAACACCACTTGCAAAACAGGGAGTATTGGTGTCCGGCCATACGGATCGTCAACCATAGGATCGAATTCTTCATAAATGAAGGTTGGCGTATCGATCTTTTTGTAATTGCCAAACCATTCTTCGCCTGATTTTCTACGAGGGTTCTTTACATACTGCCAAGGTGTCAATCTATTTGAATCTGGCTCCCTACGAAACCAGATTAAAGCGGGGTCTACCGGAACGATGTCTATCACATCATTGCATCGATCATTCAATACTACTTCACCAGCACAAGCGCCACGGACCATGATCATCATACGTTGGATAGTATCGAGTTTATTTAATGATCGGCCATGCTGGTATCCAGGTGACGGAAAAGGGTTGTTTAGCATGTCTTTTAGTTCATCAAGGACGCGTTGCCCGTTCTTATCCTCATTCCCATTTGCCTTTTTGGCCGTAAATGTTAACGTCGTATCTCCCATTCTCAAATACGTATACAAGGCGTAGGAAACGTCTGGATGGACCGAAATAAGAAGTTCTAGCAATTCCTCTGCAGTGTAGTTCTGAAGCTTGGTAAGGTCAATATTGTGAGCATGCTGATACTTCTTCGGCAACCAATTGAATATTCCCCATGGATTTGCATCCTTTGGAACGGTCGCCTTGCCCGATCCCATCATTTGCTTTTTAACTGCTGCCGGGAGAACTGCATTCGCGAATGAATATATGGCTTTATGATACCATTTCAAAGTTTCACCACCTTTCTTAAACAAAAAAAGGCGAGGAGAGTTTCCTTGCCTTTTAAATCGAATATGCGGGCAAGGATTTGCACCTTGCATGCCGTTCATTAACAGATTAAGAAAGTTAATGTTTCCTCTAACTCATTGGTTCCTTACGGCCTACTCCACTGTTTCATGAGTTTCCGGCAAGACCCGCTAGGATCATCTGTTAATGTGCGTCTACCTATTCCGCCACCGCATATATTTAGTATTTCATGTATAAAGAATAACATTTGATTTATACAGATTCACTGCGGATTTTAGCCTGTATGCAAGCGTAAGCGTCAACATAGCAAACAGCGATTAGACACTCAGCAGGCAAACTTTCAAAATCCCCACTTGAGTAAACTTCATCCCGATTAAGTCCATGCTTTTCAAAGAGTTCGTCTCGGTTTTTGCGCCATTGTTCAATGGCCAAATCAACAAATTGACTCACTGCATTCATATATATTCCTCCATTCATGATTTGTAGAATTTGTTAGTATACAAACTGAATGCTTTGTGACAATGTATCATCAACAATAACAGGAACTCCGCATATTGTCTTTATTGGTGCATACGACGGGTTTTCTTTTTCCAGACCCTTCAACGCTTCTGATCTAATCCTATATTCTCGCGGTTGCGTAGGCCGTATGCCCGTTGTTTTGAGCATTTTTTCCTTCCACCTTTTTAATTCTTCAACAGGATCTGAGTCTAAATCTGTCCATTTCTTCATGTAACCTTGCATAGTAAACGCCCCTCATGGTTTATATTGAAGTAAAAGAAGTCCTCTCAACTTGCTCCTTCCAATCTTCTTGAATCCGGCTATTAAAAAACAAAAGCCCGGATTAATGCTCCGGACTTTGGATTCATCGACATATGTTATTAGGCCATCCTTGGGCAAGCCCCCCCACTTATCAATTGAGGCGATAATTGCGTGCTTGATCATGTCAGAACTAAGGTGCTGTGATTCATTTCGGAAAATTGTACACTCCAAAGCATCCAAACCATCATCACGAATCCCTTTCCATGTAACCCAAACAGCATCAGCATTTGGCGTTCTAAGCACTAAGTTCTTTCCGGGCCTGCAAAACTGCTTGTCACCTACGCTTTGTCTTGAGTAGTGCCGGTCAGCAAGTAATCTACATGATACATCGCCTTTATTGGTCACTATCCAAGGTCCATAATCAGTGATCGGCAGCATCGTTTACGCCAAGTCCATGACATGCCTCCTGCATACAAAAGAAGCCAAGGAAAATTTTCCTGGCCTCATTTGGTCATTCTTATCTGTATAAAATATAGCGTTTAAATAGTACCGTTTTTCTACGGAATATCATTCTTTTTTAATTGCTCGTAAAGTTAGTAGATATTCATCTCCATATGCTGTAAGGGTCCAATAAGCAGATTTATCTTTAATGCTCCGCTGTTTGTTACTTTTCGTAATCAAACCTAACACTCTAAATTGAATCAAGATTGTCTGAATAGTTGATGTATCAATAGCTAATGATACAACTTGCGAGAAATTCATACGGGAGAATTCTTTTCTTTCCTTCTTAGCAACAAAATCGTTTAGGGCCTTCTTTATTTCCTCTTCTGTAACCTCATTCATTAATGCTGGGCCCATATGATAAAAGATTTCATTCCAAGTCGTTGAAAATTCTGAACGATAATTCCTAAATTGACTACCACTCGACTTCCTGCCTGAGTATGTGTACTCTACTACAAAGTTATCATTTTTTTGTGAAAATTCTTCAGTTCCCAATGGTGCGCTCGATTTAACTTCCTTTAGTTCTATTTGTAAGAGTTCGATAATGTTTTTCAGACGTAAAATTTCTTTTGATGCTCCCCCATCTGACACAGTATCCGACCTCACCCAGCCAATAGCAGAGTTTGTTTTAATTAAACTTATTAAGCTCCTTGAAACCACAGACCCTAAATCTGCCGCCGTAGTCCAATAGCGCACCATTTTTTGTTGAGCTAAGGACTTAAAAGCGTCTAGCTTCTCTCTACCCTCTTTTTCTGATTCCGTTTTATTTGCAGGAAGTTCAAGAGGGTTTTTATGAATAAAAGCAATGATAGGTTTTCCCGTTTCTAAGGCATATCGATATTCCATTTCTGTATAACTTATCCCTTGCGGTCCGATTGAACCATACCTTCCTCCGATGACAACTATATAATAGTCACTATAATCGATAACATTTTTGATTAATGTCCATTGATCATCATTAGCTGCCGGGAATAGCTCCATTCCAGCAGGAATGCAGTCTAATTCCAACAGAGCTTGCATTATTTCCTTTCTTTCTTCTTGTAAATCCTCGTATGTTGAACTTACAAACACCTGATATCGTTTCTCCACCAATTTATCCCCCGCACTAATAGACTATCAGTATTATACCATAATTTAGGCGGGTCAATTCCTCTTAATACTTATACCGTCAATACTAGGAAGCATCACATGTTTATTACTTGGTGGTCGCCGCATTCTCATTTGATGGGCTATGCCGTATCCCAAAACTCTATCGTCTTTGCAACCACCAACTGTTCCCTTACCCATAGCCTGTGGTTTGCCGGCCCTGTTACGTACAAATGTCTTCATTTCTCCGATTAAGTTAGCATCATTGATTTTCCATACTCCTTCACGGATGCCTTCAATAAGCGCATCGACTAGGATTGGACGAGTAACCGTGGTTGTCGGCCATCCTGGCTTTGTTTCATTCGTGCCTGCTTCAGCATTATAAGAATCATGATGATACAGATTCGGATAGAATGTTACGTTAAGCAGCGTATTAACAACGCTATGACCGACATTATTGGTTTCCACTCCAAGTAAAGCCTCTCCATATTGGCGACCAATATAATCTAACTGCTTTGCGTAGATATCCAAATCCATTTGACCATAGAGTACGGCAGCATCTTCGCCGGTTTCAGCATCAATGATATAAGCCGCTGATGCGTCCCCACCTTCCAAACCTTCGGCTACATCAGCTCCAATGCAATACTCCTTATCTGGATCAAACTCGTTAAAAACTTCGAATTCCCCTCTTTCATCCTCAACGAGTTTTACTTGTGTCCAATCATATCCTGTTCCCTCAATGGCCGGAGGGATAACGACAGAATACTTTTTGCCTTTTCTGGTGTGTTTGGACATGGCATCAAGTTTGTCTTGGTTGAATACCGTACGGCCAGTAACTAAGAACGCTTCTTCCGGTGTTGATGGATACTCCTGCCGAAATAGTTTCTCGTCACCCTCAAAATCATTTCGGATCGTGTAGCGCCGCCATTCAAGTTGTTCGTCATCAAGTCCAAACTTTTGTTTTAGCTCGATCTCTTCCTTGGTAGGAACAAAATCATCCGAGACCTTCATACGATAATCTGGCATTTCAAACCACGGAAAGAAAAGCGGGATATAGTCGTTATTACCGGCTACGGCGTTATCCCACATTTCTTTGTAAATCTCGATACCGTTCGCTGTAGATTCGATGATACCCACCGTCCCAGGCTCTTTAGAGAGCGCGGCGAATAGGGATGTCAGGTGTTTTTTCTTTCGGTTCTCCGGCCAGAACGCCAATTCTGAGGCGTGAAGATAATGTATGGTTTCAGAACGAGCCAAGACTTTATTTTCTGCCGATTGAACCGTGATCTTTGATTTAAGGCCGGGTTCTTTTTTGCGCTCGCTGTCCTTTAGGGCTGGGTTTTCAAATGTAAGGCGCCGGCTGTTATTCCGTTTACGCATTGGCTTGATTTGATCGGGAATGTAGTCATAATAAAGCCGAAACATGTCATAAAGGTTTTCTGATGCACTTGAATCCTGGGCTACGATAAACGCATTCTTTGCTTCTTGGAGGGATGTCAGGTAGTAAATAATCGCTTCAGTTGTCGTTGAAAAACCCATTTGACGAGCTTTCAAGATGATGATACGTACCGGTTTACCTTTTTTTATTTGCTCAAAAACTGTACGAGCCAATTTCTTTTGTGCATCGTTAAGAACAAGCGGAACAATGTCCCCTGTCTTAGTTTTGATTCGAAGGAATGCAAAACAAAAGGCCTCAAAGTTATCAAGGTTTCCCTTGAATTCTTTCAGGCCTTCCGAATCACCTCTGTATTCATCTTTTAATTTCCGTTTTAACTCACCGGCTAAATTGACGTAAGCAAGCTTTAAGTCATCGTACGTTTCTTTTATGGCTTCAGCAGCCCTTCGGATCTGCTCATGTATTTTATCCAACACATCACTCACCGCCGCTTGTATATAGCTTCTGTTGATCGACTAATTGCTGCATTCGTGGATTTGAAGCAATTCGCGCTACGGATCGTTCGTACGCTCCATCTTTAGATTCTTCTTCGAAGATTTCCATGAATATGCGAATGTACTCTTGGACCAATTCAAACTGGAACGCCTTCTCTCGGAGAGATGTTAGGAACTTCATGTTCTCCCGCACCTCGCGGTTTAACATCGTGATCTCTCCGACCTTCCGGCGCAGCTCAACTTCAAATTCATATTGCCACTTTTCAATAAAGGAAACGTAATTGAAGTCTTCTCCATGCTCCATTAATTTGTTTATCAGTTCATCCATTTCTTCTTTAAATAACTTTGGAAGGTCATCGACTAATTCAAATCGTTCAATCAGTCGCTTGGTTGCATCCAGATTGGTTTGTATGATGTCGATCTCTTGATGAACAGTCTTCACCACACGCCGACGATCCGCTAGGATGGCATCCTTCTTCTTCGCTTGTTCTTCTGTCCCCTTGTCCTTAATGTACTTTGCTACGGCAGTATGGGAGATTTGTTCATCTGCCCATTCTGAACAGTCTTTTGCTATATCCCTTACGGATTTACCGGAACGAACTCCTGACCAAACGATCTCCTGACAACCTAATGTTTCAATCTTTGACGGTTTCGCCATTCTAAACTTCCCCTTTTTTATGTTGTAACGACTGTAACGTTTTGTATCGATTGTAAAGGTAATTTGTAACGGTTTATTCATTACAAAATTTCGTGTATTAGATGTAAGACTTTATTTTTCAAGGGTTTGGACGTGTTTCGTTTGTAACGTTACAGTCGTATTTTGTAAAACACAAATAAGCCCAGGAAAAATTTCCTGACCTGACCTTGTTTCAAACCTATCCGGTTTTCATTTTAAACATCCGCCGTCTTCAATAAGCATTGTTCAAGGTCTATTCGGTCGTTATGCTTCTTAGCCCATGCCAACGCCCTTGGTATATCTAAATGACTGCTACCGTAGCATGTTATCAATAAAACGTTGCCCTGCTGCAAATTGAACACCCACCAAGCATCATTGATTTGAATAAATTGCCCATCTCTGATGTACTCTCCAGATGCAAGAAGACTCCTACAAATCTCTTTCAACTCTGTGAAAGTGACGTCCTTTACTCGATCTCTGTATTGCTCATGAGCATGTACGGATAAATCAAGTTTTAATTCATTAAGTCTCATGTTCCCCTCTCCTAATCAGTTATTTGAACAAAAGAAAAAGCGCCCAAAGGCGCTAGACACTATAATCGTATTTACTCATTTCAAAATGTTATATATGTTCCTAATATACTCAGAAAATAATTCAACGTAATTATCATTGGCATCCTCTGAAGAATTCAAATTAATTTTTTCACCGGTGCTAAGGACAATTTCAAGTTTAACCCCAGCATACCGATCATTGACTTTCTCGAAATAAGACAACCTTGATACTTGATAGTTCTTTATAATATTGATTTCAAAGTTTTTATAGTCTCTCTTCACCAGTAAAATATCTTTTTCAAGGAAAATAATCAATTCAGGCTACTGACCGTCAACAAACCAATTTTTCGGGTAAAAAGCCAACATCTCGTCTTCCAACTTCATATCTTGTACATGCACCAGTAACTCCATTGCTCGAGGGTATTGCCCGAAATACTTTTTAAAACTTGTATAAGCTTCCAAAATACATCTCTCCCATCTAAGAAATAATTTTAAGCGCTTATCTTCTTCATATACCGACACTTAGGAAAGTTGCTGCATCCGTAAAATTGGCCTTTGGTGCTGTTCCTAAGAACCAACTTATTGCCGCAGCGAGGGCAAGTAGTTTCGTCAACCGGAATTGCCTTAACAACCGCCTTTGCAGATGGGGCAGCTCCTGGATTCATCGCTAGTATCATTTCGATCAACGAATCTCTATTGATAAGTCGGACGCCATTCGATTTGGCCAGATCATACGCCGCTGCTGTATAATCGCTATTCGTAACAACCCATGCTTGAGAAGCACTGTAATACGCAATGGCTGCCTGGGCTTCTTGGACTGCTTTGATACCTACGTTCTTACTGTATCGTTTCGCCTGCACAATGATCCTCTTTCTGTCTTTTTGAAGGATCAAGTCAGCCCCATAGTCACCTGCAGCCTTTGTTACTTTGACATTATAGCCTTGCGCTTGGAATAAGTAACCTAGATATCTTTCGAACTGGACGCCTTCCATCTTATCTATGTCAGCTATTCCTGACCGTTTTAGCCGCTCTTTTCGTTGTATACCAATCATTGCTAGCACTACAATGAAAACTGCAATTGCCAAGACGGTCACAATTAGGGTAGCTTGAAACGACTTTGTTAGGCTGTACGACCCAAAAATAGAAGTGAGGACAATCAACCCAAGTAGTCCTTGAATAAATTCTTCCTGCTGCTTTACTTTACTTTTCCTTCTTGCCATCTTTATCCCTCGAATCTTATGTCATGTTTTTATGACATTCGACAAATGGGACTATATTCCTGCATTGGAAATGAAAAAATTGATCTTGGTTAAGATCTCTTTTGCGTTCCATGTATTAGTATCACCTCCAGAATAGTATTCGGCCCACGCTCCGCTGGGTGTATTCGGTCGAGTCGATGGCCTTCGGCCAATGATCAACGCTTATTATGGTAAGGAAAATTTTCCTGAGCAGACACAAAGAAAGCAGCTCATCGCTGCTCTTACAATCAAAAGTATTATTTTTGCACTACAGTCATTTCATCAACAACTTCAACAAGTCCTTCGAATAAATACTCAGTCTCATTTGGGTTGGTTCCTTCTTCACCAAACCAATACATATAAGCTCGTTCTTTCCAATCAACTAAAGAGCGGGTATTGATTAATAAAAACTCCTGATTGGCGCGATGTATCTTACCTGTCAATCTTAATTTAAATACCCTACCTACTCCAAGCGTGCTCCACCAATAATCAAACATACCAGGATGAGTTGTGATGTCTGGTATAACCCAAATACATTTTTGCCTTGATGGATATTCAGGAAAGTGTTCCTTTCTCACGTCTTCAAAGGCCATTTCTCTGACAAGCTTAATGTAATGCTCTAACGTTAGCTTCATTATGTTAGCCATGTGGATTCCTTGCCGCTGATAAAAAAATTCATATTCCGGTTTTTGTTTACCTGTTTTATAATACTCCATCATTTCATCAACATAGATATTGATATCATATAGTTTTCCGTTATTCGGGTCTTGAATTGATTTCCCGTTCGATTCATAACTAGAAAAAAAGTTATTGTTTTGCGATCCTATTTCGATCTTATCACCTACATTCCAGGTCAAGCGCTGTTCGTCATGCTTTCTTTGTATATGATAAAAGGTCTCCCCATTAACTCGATCCATAGCAACATTACTCCTCCCGCCTCCAGTTTTTTTGTACTATTCGATGCTAGATCGAAATTCCCTTTATTCGATTGCCGACACTTTATTTTACGCGGCCGGCATGCGCTCCCGATCCACATCTTGCGCCGCTGGGATCGCGGTTGCCAGGAGGAGGGTATGAGCGGTACGCCATAATGTCAATCAGCGTATAGCCAGAAGTGGAGTATTCGAAATAGTGAATATGGTATATATGAAGCCTTTCGACTATACCTCGTAAAATGCCGCCCCAAAGGAGCGGCTATGGAGGAAGGTTATGATACCTTAGTTGGTTCAATTAAATTGTAAAGCCTTTAAACTTCATTTTTGCTGCGGATTTTACGGACAATCAACTTGAGTGTATGGTAAAATTTCGGAGGAGGGGTCGAAATTATGAAACGAAACAAGCGTTTTATGCGCCCGCTTACCTCTGACATCCATCTTTTCACCGCGCAGATGGACCGTACACCGGTCGTCGTTTTTATCGGCGAAGAGCTCGTAGGAAGCGGGAATATCGCGGAGATTACAGAAAATAGCGTGAAGATCGGGGACGAACGGTATCTTCGTGCGGTGTGTAAGATTGAATATGCGGGATGACTTGATTATAGAGGGGATACTATGGGATATTCACAAGAGTGGTTGCACATACTCAATCTAGTTCAAGAATTTAGCAGTAAACGAGGTATTGTATTTTTTAGAGGTCACCCAAACTCAAACTTCAAGTTACATTCAGGGCTCTTTAGAGAGCCTTTAATAACATTAGAGGATTTTCTTGTTTCAGAACAAGTGAGATATAATCACTTTAAAACTCTGGGACATTTGGATCACGGAGGAATGGCGAGTTGGAGTCTACTATATTTGATGCAGCATTACGGTGTAAAAACTAGATTGCTAGACTGGTCGGAATCTTTTGCCGCTGCATTATTTTTTGCTTATACAAAATGGGATCCATTAACTAACCCTGAAGCTTGTGTATGGATGCTAGATCCCGGCGCACTAAATATCCAAGCAATGGGTGTACAGCACTTAATAGATCCAATAACTAACGGTGATTATGAGGAATTCTTAAGAACAGACAAGAGTTTTGCTGATTATTCAATAGCCTTATTCCCACCAAAAAACAGTAAAAGAATGACCGTACAACAAGGAGTGTTCACTCTTCAAGGAAATTCAACAAAACCTTTAGAAGCTGAGTTTAATGGAGAGTTGATGAAGACTGGAGAATTAGTAAAAATCCCACTCGGAATAGGACTTATTGACGATATCAGATCATACCTACTGCAAGCAGGAGTAAATTATTACACTCTATTCCCGGATCTTGATGGACTTGCACGAAAAATTAATGACCCGTTCTTAGTACCCCCAGGCATCTCTAGATTTCTAAATACTGTAACTAACAAGATAAACCATTCTTAAACTGCACTTTGCAGAATACCGAGTCCAATTTTGTGATTTCGTCTAAAATAATTGAATTGAGTGAGAAACAAAGTAAAGCGTCCACTCGGGCTCAAAAATAAATACAATTCTGGAAATAACGATCAAATCATGCTCTTGGGGAAGATTAAACGTGAAGAATAAAAGAATGCAGAGGAATGAGGCTTGTAATCGATAAAGGGGAGAATAAGTTTTTATGGGGATTTCATTTAGCTCGGAGTTCCTTGAAGTAAAAGTACGAGCATTACTTGAATTTTGTGAAAAATACAATATTGATGTTGATTTCTTCGATATTGATGAAGACTATGAAAAAGAAATATTAATAAACGATGAAACCGAAATTACAATATCTTTACCTGCAACTAATGAATATCAAGAACCTATTACTATAAAAAAATTATTAACTCTCATTGACTCTGCACAAAATGGAAGGATTGAAAATGAATCCCTCTTTTATAGCCCAAATTTAGTTTTGATTCCAGTAAGTTGTGTTGATCCCAGGATAAATGACTCAAAACTTCTAGATTATTATATCGAACAGAAATGGGATGAAAAAAAAATTAAAGTTAATTTCGCAAAAGAACTTACTAGTTATGGAATTAGACTTACTATGGATAATCATTTCGATAAGTATGTACCGCCTCTATCCATGGATGATCTATTTATAGAAATTAGCTCCTTAGATACTATTGATCCAAGAATTGTTGATGATATTTGCCAAGCGTTTATTTTCGAGTGCGCATCATCATTAGACATAAACATTTTCATGACCTCAAGACCTACAAACCTCTACTACTGGGATGACGAAGAAAAATTACCGAATATTCGATTAAGACCACTTATGCAAGGAAAGGGAATGTCCGATCTTTTAAGATTATACAATTCTGCTAACCAAGTACATGATGCTGAATACCGCATTCTTACATACACAAAAGTTATAGAATATGTATCGCAAACTGTACTTAGAAAAGAAATGCTAGAGTCAATCACAAACAAATTATATAGCCCGAAAACCTTAAATCCAGATGCAAATTTTATCTTAGAGTTAGAAAAGCTTTTCGCTGAACATCGAAACAATCAAAGGGATAATCAGGCAATAAAATTGACGGTAGGAACATGTTGCGACATAATCGATATTGCTCCTGTAGCACCTACTTATTTAAAGAGTATCAAAAAAATCAATATTGATAGTTCTAAGAGTGATCGATCTAGCTGTTTAGACGAGTTAGCGAGTGCAATATCTGATACAAGAAATATGTTAGCTCATGCTAAAACAAATTATCAATTAAAGGGCAAAGAATGTCCACCAGATCAACTTTACGAGTTTGCGAATTGTCTGAAAATTGTTGCAAATCAGACTATACGATGGTTTTTCAGGCAACACGAAGACAGTCGTATAGTATAAACCATAGCAGGGGTATGACTACCTGCTATGGTTCCTATTTACTTCTGGTAATCTCAGTCCGATCTCTCCCTCTTTGTTCCGGCCCCGCCCATAATCGATTACTACAAAATCCAAGGTACTGTTCATCTTCAAGCTGTTTGCGATCCCTGCAATGGCCTTCCGGCGCTTCTCTGCGAATGTTGTCGGGGAAATTGGGTAAATATCTTTGCGGTAACCTTTGCCCATGTATTCCTGCGCCTTGAGGTATTTCATGCCGTCCAGGAAAATCAGCTTTGCTATTAACCCTTCGTGCGGATCTCGGATGTTATTGATCGCAAACCGGATGTTGTTAGAAATGAAAAGATAAAATTTGTAGTTGGTATGCCGTTTATCCTTTAGAACAACTGAGTTTCCTGTTACGTCTGCCGTCGATTCCTGACCGGTTAACCTCTTCCCCGCCGCCCCCTCTGCCGTTAGGAGCTGGTAAGCATCCAATCCGTTTTCGATTTGCTTAAGGGCAAATTCGTAGTTTTTGATAATGTCGATCATGTCAGTATACTTTCCCAGCAGCCATTTTGTTTTTCGGATGTCTTCTGCATCAATGTCGTCAAAGAAGGTTATTTGAACGATCCTGTTTGTATCCTCGGCGTCGTCATTGATTTTCGTTGGCAGAATTTCTGCTGTGGTATCCTTCATGCTTTTCTCTCCTTATCAGGGTACAGGGATGTCAGTAGCTTTTTAAGGCGTCCAGCTCTAGTTAATAAACCAGAAGCTTCTAGTAGCGGAATTGTCCCATCTATTTCATCCCTTAGTTTTTCTTCCCATAATTCTGCTGAGTCTGCTCGTGCTTTGTGCTTATGTAAAGCTTTGCAAGCCGCCTCATAGGCATCAGGTGTCGGGTATTTTTTAAATGCTTCAATGCGCCATTTCTCAGTTTCCGAATGCCAGTAAGATGCGATTTTATATAAGTCTTCATCGTCGGGAGCTTCCTCCCGTTCGTTTATTTTTTCGAGATACTTTTTATCCATTTTCCAGTCTCGCCTACCAGTAAGTTGACGTTTCTCAAAATCCTTTTCCTCCCTTTGCATAGCTTCCTTCACCATCCCAGGGAAGAATTTCACGGCCATTAGCGCTGCAGCAAGACGTTTTTTATCTCCTATATTTATGGGATCGGGATCATAGCCACCATGTTCTACACCATCAATTATCAGCGTCAATATCTGCATTTGTTCGCGTAATTCATCTGCCCACTTGGTTTCACCTTCGCGTTTTGCGAAATTCAGGTTTTCGCGTAAAGATCTTTTTTTGTCTTTCAAGTCCATCAGCAGTTTATCTGCATCTATTAACTTTCCCATTATTTTCTTCCCTCCCTGACCCCAAATGGGGCTATCCTTTCATAATGTCACTACTCCTTATTTTTCGAACTATGCAGTGACTTCTTCCCAAGACAACGGCATGAATATCGTTTCACCACGCATTTTGTCTTTACAAAATACATGAATACCTTTGCCTAAATCACCGAATAGTCCGTACACCTTCCAGTCACATGTTTTCTTATCAACCGTTTCGCCGCTATCGCATATATACGGATTTGTCGATATTCCTTCACAGGAAGGACATCTAAATTTCTTTTCTCCGATTGCTTGCAACATGTGTCCAACCGTTTCAAATACCTTTACCTTCCCCGCCTTTATCGAAGGCTGATTTGAATCCTGATAATAGTTAATTGCACTGTAAGTTCTATCCCGCTCCCAGGCTTCCAAGATTTCCTCCTGCGGAATGTTAAGAGCATCAGAGTATTCCTGCAATTTTGTTCTCAAATATTTTTCAAGGCTTTCGGCACGTTCTTCACCTGTTTTGCCACTCCAAGAATCACGAGCCAAACCTTTTAACATTTCAATTGTCTGTTCCAATTAACTCATCCCTTCTATGTCGCTCTTTGGGTCTACTCTTCTATATCCGTATAGGGGCTAATAGTGTTGTAATGTACCGATATCGATCCCCATCAAACTCACGATCCCTTGAACCAAATCGAATGGCAATACATGGTGATAATCTCTAACTACAGTTGCTAAAACATTCTCGGCTGCGTACAGTTCCCTTCTGGCGTGACGAATATCTGATATCAATTTTAAAATGTCCGATCTTACTGCAATGCTGTTGTATTCGGGTTCGTAACTTCTTCCTTCTTCATCCTCTGGTATCGTTCGATAATCTTTACTGAGTTCATCTAACTGTTTGTTTGTAAAATGTGGTTTCGGCGCGAATGTTGGTTCACTCATGTTTATCACCCTCCCCTACAACCGTTCCGCAATTATGGCAAAACTCATATTCCGCGCCATCTTCTTTGTAATCCGTGATGAATCCGTGGTCGAATCCGCAATGCTTGCATGGTTCATGTTCTTTCATGTTTTTCACCTTCCCCTAAAGCAGCACGACAAATTTTTATAATTCCCTCGGTCGATTCATAGTACGTCTTCTCAAGCCCTATTTGTCCGCATTCAAACATTATTTCTTCTAGTGCTTTACGTAGTCCATCCCGTTCCCTTATCGCCCGTTCCTTCTTAGTTCGTTCATTGTGCATTTCAAATAATAAGTGCTGCTTGGGCCTATCTAGTGCTTCTTGTAGTTCTTTTATGGTTGTATCCTTTTCGGCGATTTCTTCGTTTTGCCTTCGGAACCTTGTCTCCTCGGCGTGATAACGACATGCCCACCGCGCGGCGCAGGCATTGGCCTGGCGGAATTGCTCCTGTAGAGAAGAAATCAGTTCAACCTTCTCGGTAAGTTCTCTCCTTAATCGATCGATAAGCCCGTTCGCATAGTTTAAGGTTGTGGCGTACTCTTGACTCCCCATCATGGGCGTCCCTCCCAATTCCATAAGCCTTGTTGCCCTTTCACGGGGATCGGGCTGGCTAGGCGAATAACGTTTGTGAGTTCCCAAGCGTATCGTCCTGGCGTGAAGTCTCCGAATTCGTATTCCGGCGTGTAGATGTACCTACCGTCTTCAAGAATATATCCATCTGTCCATGTATCCACGGATTTTATGCAATTTGTGAGATTGGCAGTTGCTACTACACATCCCTTCGGCAGATCATTCACATCTATGCCACGTTCTTCGAACTCTTGAAGCATAGGCTTATCCCAAAACCACAGATGAGGTAATCCCTTCATACTGGCATGAATAGCGATTGGTCCTCGGTAATTTGTTTTCCATGATCGCGTTTCGAATTTCTTCGCCCCTACAGCGATCAGGGAAGCCCACGGTTGGTGGATCGTTATGGTTTTCATTTCCCCCAAACCTCCCTGTGACATGACTTGCAGACCTTCAATGTCTTTCCGGTAAACTTATTCACCATTTCAAGACTTGCATGTTTTTTATCGCAGAGCTGGCATATTGTCCGACCACAACCGGGACATACTCTCACGTCACTCATAACTGGGTTGTCCCTCACCTAAAATGACAATGCATTCCGGATCAACCATATCCGATATACCATCACAAATAGAGCTTTCTGCGGAGACGGTCCCGTCAGGCCAGAGCTTTCCTTTACACACATCACCTTTTCTGAATACCTTTCGGAGACGTCCCCAATCATCCCAATAAACATCCTTGATTACTTCAAACTCGCAGGGTTTAGGTTCCCATTTCTTTAGAAATTCCGTTGCAAACCCACCGCTATATCCTTCCAGTCTTACAACTTCTGAGCCGCACAGATCCCATGGTTCTGAATCTACCGTCCAGACCTTTCCGACGTATTTCTCTTTCCGAGCTTCGTAGCAAGAATGCATAACAACTTGATCCCCCGGTTTAAGTCCTGATGGCTTTGGCTTATTTTGTTTGCTCAATTCGTTCATCTCTCCACTTCCCCTTGGATTGGTTTAAACTCTCCTATATCTTCACCATAAGATCCTTTGTAAACTTCGCGATCATGGTTCCAACAGTTCCGACACATGCGATTACCTATAGCCGGATCGAATATATGAGGATGACTTAATTCAGCGGACGGCTCACCACACCAATCACATTCGCCGCCGTATTTAAAGGCTTCGGATATCTTGGCTTGCTGCTCGTCGTTAAGGTCGACAACGCCGATCACAGGAGCCAAGCACATTTCATCAAGTTCGAAGGTTTCTGGTAAACCTGTATAGCCTTGCGCTTTGAAATTTCCGACATCATGTTTGTTCATATCCAAAACAATTCGATTATCAATAAGTCGCAGCATCAACAACTTCATATTCCCCTCCTAATCTTCAAATCGTTCACCATATGCGTACGATGGTTTTATAGACGACTGGCCCGCCGCCGATACAACATCTGAAAGCATTGATGCAAAGACAGCCATTTCCCTTTCGTCAAATCCTTCAAGCAGTTGCAGCTCCTTGGCTTTTAAGGACCGCCCCGCCGCCGTGGTAATCAATTCGGCAATCGGTTTGAACTGGTTCAACCGTTCTTTTCTCTCGGCTTCAGCAGCTTTTATGTCCGCTTGTTTCCGGTTAAATGCTTCCCAGTCTTGATCGTCGAACCAAAAGTGATCGCCGTATTTATCGCGGTAAACCGAGATCCAGTATTGAAGCAACTCTTCGTCTGTCTGAATCATGTCATGACACAGCCAGCAAAGCCGCAAACCGTTTGTTTTAACTCCCCGCCCCTTTCTCCCCCTTGGGTAAACATGGTGCGTTGTAGTGGCTTCGGCAGCCTTACAATGCTGACAGACGCCGCCCGATTCTAATATCAGTTCAGCGACAACTTCCCTTGGAAACTCCCCGCGCTCCTTGGTGTTTGGCCTTGAAGAGTGGTGCGAAAGAATGTCCTTCTTCCATTCAGGGACTTCCCGTTTCGCTTTCGGTTTCCGTTGTTGCAAGCTGTTATAAACCTTCTTCTCCTTAACCTGTTTCTCCGGCTTCCAAAATGTTTGATGGGCCATTCTTTCACACCACCTTTCAGATTGGGATTGATTAAAACAACTTCAACTGAACTACTTTTTCATCCGGTTCTTTACTTTGTTTCTGCTTACATTTTGGACCTATTCCACTACGGCGGTACTGCGGATTTTTGAGTTTTCTTCCGCATATCTTGCAACGAGAGTAGTCATGTTCCTTTTCCATCACACAGTCATCCTTTCAAGGTATCCTGCCTGTTCCAGTACCTTGTAATGACGTTCCCTTTCCGCTGCCGAATAATGTAGCGGAAGGATTGTTCTAACGGCGTAAAAGGCAATGGCTTCTTGAATTTCTGCTGGTTGCTCGTCTAATTCGGACAAATTAATAGACTTGATGTGCATCGACATCTCCCCCCTACTGTTCAGGAAAATTTTCCTGACCTCCGAATATGTCCCGTTTTAAATCGTCCTTTATATAATCAGCCTCTTTAACAATTATGGTAATGTCTCCCCCATTTAGCCAATTGGTATCAACTGATTCTTCCAATTGAAAATCAGTCCTGTTCTCTGTTGCTAACGAGAGAATAAGAATCTCATAAGCAAACTGGAGATACGCCTTATAGGTGATACGTACAATCGTTTTATCTTTGTAAGGTGTTGATTCTACTTTCCTGATGGCTATGACCTTGGAATATGGAACCCTCTCCTTCCAATCCTTAATTGACTCTTGTAGTTTTTCGGGGCAGTCTGTTATTTGAATGTTCAAATCCTTAAACCTCCTTGTAATTTTCCCTATGCGTATATCCGCATCCCGGCCAGCGCCGGTAGGTATCGGCCCGTCTCCCTCGGGTCTCATCTGGTTTGTTATTTGCGTAACGTCCGGACTAACGCGACCACCGATAGTATCAGCGCCGCGATCCCGATTATCAGCGTTACTGTTTCCATGCGTTATTCCTCCTCATAATGCTGTCGACTTTGTTTCATTTTTCGAGATAACTTTAATCTCGTGAATCGCTCCCGTTCCCTCAAAAGATGACTTCGCTTCGTCTAAGGCCTGTAAATATTCGGTGGGCTTGTATTCTCCAACAAGGAAGTCACCAATGAACAATCCGATTAACTTTTCCATTCCCATGTCCCCCTACCTCCTGCGTTATTGAAGTTTTCAGTACTGCACTATCGAGTTGCCCAATTAGTCAAGGCTGCCGAAGGAATACTCTATATCAGCCAGCGCCTTTCCTAAAATCCGGAGCGCTTCGGAGTATTCACTGTCTGCCATATTTTTGTTTTTTGATTGCTTGCTCATTTCGACATACATTCCACCGATAACTTTTTTCTTTATAGTTGCTAGTTTTCTTCTGTTTTCCTGTTTCATGCTCCATTCACCCTCCCGCGTAAGGCCGCCGCCATATTGTATACGTCAAACCGTTTATGTTAAGATTGGGAGGAGGGAGCCCTAACTCCCTCCGAGGAACCTATTTGCGTTTGCCGGGTGGCTTGCGTTTGGTTCCTTTTTTCTTTTCCTTACGGGGGTTTTCTGTAGCAGCAACGCTGCGGTAAGTAGCTGGATGATTGCCGTGAGGAGCGTTACCCAATCTTTCATTTTTCCACCCTTTCAGAGGACATTCTCTCAACCTCTTGATTACATTATACACTATCGTATATACATTAGTCAATGTATGTTGATGAAAAATATTCGATAGTGTATAATTTATAATGAGAATTAAATATAAAGGAGTGAATTCATTGGAGATAAAACCCAAATTGCTTGCAATATTGAAAGAACGCGGTTTGACCCAAAATGATTTAGCTAATGCTGCCGGTATCCCTCAAGCGGCCGTTTCGAGATTCGATAAAAATGTTCAGTTCAGAATTGAACATCTTTTTAGAATTTCAAAGGCTTTGGGAATATCTATCGAAGATTTGTTTGAAGTAGAGGAGCAAGAGGAATAGAATCCTCTATGCTCCGTTTTTATTTCTTCGTTCCTGGACGGCTTGAAATTCGGCCGGCCTAATCGGTCGCGGATTAGTCTCCCAGTATTCGTCAGGCGGCATTGCACGGTACTTTTCCAACTCTTCATCCGAAAGGAAATATTGTTCATACGTTCCGTACGGCCCGCCCCTAATGATTTTTCTTTCCCCAGGTTTTCTCTTAATCCTCATGACTCTCACCCATGTTTCTTCAATTTCTCAATAACTTTATCGAGGTGCTTGCCGATCTCCACCTGAGCAATAGCCTTGTCTTCTTCTGATTCCGTTTTCTCACCCATGATCCCGGCGAACTGAGCTGTTTTAAATCCGAGCGCTTCCATCATCTGTTCGTCGCTGCCTTGGCCGCAGACAAGGTAATAGCTTAATACCGAATCCTTTTGCCCCATTCGGTGCGTCCGGTCCTCACATTGGCTGTGAATGCCCGGCGACCAATCCAATTCACCGAATACGTTAATGTTCGCCCTGTTTTGCAAACCGTCAATACCGGCTGCTGCCCGGAGAGATATGATGATCAAATTTGTATTCCCTTTGATGAACTGCTCTTTGGCATATTCCTTTTGGGCATTGGTTTCCGTACCGGTCACTTTCACCGGATTGAACGTCTTTAACTCTTCCATCCAGATTTCATAAACGGAATGATGGTATCCATATAAGACAACCGCTTCCCCGGCTTCAAGCAACATACGGACGAATGCGGCCACATATGGGGCTTTTGCAATGCCGGTAGCTTGCCGCGCTTTTTCCGCGATCTCCCGCTTGGCTCTGCCCTTCTCAAAGTTGTCTGCTATCGTGTCGTATCGCTCGATCAAGTTAAACACAGTCTTCATTTCCCGTGTAAATGCCTTCTCGTCAGCGTCGATTTCTTGAATAATGCGGCGTTTCAGCGGCAGTTCGGTTAGAACCTGATCTTTTGTACGCCGGAGCATAAGACCTTCGCGGCGTAAATGCTCTCCAAGCTGTTCGGGATCGGTTACAACCATCTCGCCGTATCCATAGCACCACTCCCGCGTGAAGCTACCCCAATCGCTAAGACATCCGCGACTCAAAATTTCCATAATATTGAATATTTCCCCGCCCTGGTTATAGACTGGAGTACCAGACAACCCGATGGCATTCCCAACGCTTTCCGCCAAAAGAGATGCGGCGCTATATTTCTCGGTCCCCGTTCTCCGAAGCTTGGATTTCATCAAAGACGGCAAATTCAAAGTTATAGGCAGGTAAGGACGTTTTCCATCCCCGAAGCAATCCGTAATGAATGATGTAAAAATTCGCTGGCGGCAACTCGTATGGAGTGAGTCCTTTGATGATGTGAACCGACTTTTCCGGGTCTGGAAATAGCGTCATTTCTCCGGCTACAGGTTGCGGAACAATGAATTTTAAGACTTGGCTTTTCCATTGAGTCTGTACGCTTGTGGGAACAACGATAATCCCAGGATAGCGGTTTTGATGGGCTATCCATGCTAATGCTTCGACTGTCTTTCCAAGCCCCATATCATCAGCCAAGAGCGTCGGGGCATTATTGTTTAGAAATGCCACTCCTTCCTTTTGAAACTCAGTCAACGTGCCGTTAAAATACAATCTGGATGGCTCCATCTTTTGCGGGCCTCGCCGGATCTCATTGCGCTTTCGAACATAATTAACGGCTTCATTAAATTGCTCATTCCATTTTTCTTGATCAACAATTTGCAGTGGATACCGCATCATTAGCCAGTTCAGGTCGCCGTTTGTGCGCTTGTTGCTTTTGAACTTTGCAATCCCTTTGAAGCGCCCTTCTGCTCCCGGGAACAGCCGTTTTGCCGCCTGACAAACGACGGGTTCTCCCTCGATCACCCAACTATCTGTCAATTCTTCATATTTCAATGTTCCGTAGTAATAATCAGATTCGCCAGGTGGCCGAAGGTAAGACGGGACTTCTTTTATGCCTTCCGATCTCTAATCACCTCATTTACTGGAAATTCCCCAAAGCTTCCTTAATCCGATCGATACGACCGGCTTTCCGTTAATGGTTTCTGGTAAATCCATGTAACGTTCAATGACGAGAATTAAGCCTTTCACATCATCAAATCCGGCATATCGTTCAAGCTGTTTAAAGACGCTCAGTTCATTCGGCTTGCCCTTTTTTGCTTCGATTCCGATCCCGTCGTTCGTAAGAAAATCAATACGATTTCGGGGAGCCAGAGGAACTTCGTGTTGATACGAAATCCCTGCGGCGATAAGTTCCTGCTGAATCAGCTTGTGAAGTTTGTATTCATCCGTGATGACATGGCAACGGATTCTTTTTATGGCTGCAACAACTTGTTCCATCAATGAACGAGCTGCCCTTCTTGAATTTCATCAGGCTGTACCCAGATCGGATTCCAACTAAACTCAAACGTTATGCCCTCTTCTGCGAGTACCATTGCCATAAGGATTACATTTGCCATACCTTCAGCAGCATCAGGAGGAACCGCATTTCCGATATACTCTCTTGCCTTGGCATCTGAGCAGCCTTCAATTTGAAATGGTCTTCCATCGGTTAGATATCTTGGAAACCCTTGAAGCCCCACGGCCAGTTCATAAGTGGTAAATGGTCGATGCCAAGTCCCATCTTCTGCGATGATTACCATGACACAGCGCTCGTTATATTCTGGAATTCGCGGATCTGCAATAGCGGCATTACCGGAATGGACATCCCCAGAGCCGGTTACTGTGGTCGCCGTTTCATCCCATCTCTGTACCCCATATGACCCCGAGCGGGGTTTACAGCCTAAGCGAGGATCACCAATTGATGCGGCGCCACATTGCACATCTGTTTGACCAAGCACCGTATTCGCAGCATTTTCCCAATCCTCAACTCGGTAAGTTCCGGGATAGCGCTGTTTTCTGTCGTTCAATCTCGGGTCAGCAACGGATGAAGCGGAATTCATGATTCTCGCTGCTCCTCTGACGGTTTTCGCTGGTTTCTCCCAATCTTGAATTCCATAGCCATCGGCTCTGTTGTATTCTCCATCGTAGTTATCAGAAGGGGTTCGCGGATCTGCTATTGCTAGTGCGCCACTACCAAAACGCGTTCCAGTCACACACGGTGCCGGTTCATTCACTCGAACAATGCGGTAAACTCCAGGATGACGACCGTCACGTTCTTTTAATCTTGGATCGCCTACAGACAGCGCCCCGTTATTTGGCCGCGCTGCACCTGTTACAGTTGGCCCAACTTCATCAAATTTTGAAACTCGATAAATGGCTGTATGTGTGCTGTCCTTAAATCCCGTTCTGGGGTCATTTACCGCTGCCAATCCATTGCTTCGGCCTACTCCAGCACCGCCCGTTACCGTTCTACCTGGTCGATCCCATTCATCTACAGCCCAAGCCCCTCGTCGTGGTTCGTGTTCAAGTCGGTATTTCTCAAATTCAACACTTTCGAGGTCTCTCCAGTCGCCTCCCGCTGGTATAAAGGCTAAGCGTTCCCACGTTTTCCGCTGAAGTAATGGGATTCGGTTAAGTGGGCCACCGTTCACCTCATCACCCGGCAAAGGCAATGGCCCGATTACATCGCCGATGGTTTTTAAAGGCTTTATTTCTGGACGATACACAAAGGCCGGCATTCGTTTCTCATTACGAGCAATGAGCAGGTAACGTTTACGATGCTGACCCAGACCTCCGATCTCCCCGCAATCATGGGTTTCATCATTTACGACATAACCGTACTTTTTGAGTGTCGCCTTAATCTTTTCAAGGATCTTCTTACCGCGCGTCATGATACGCGGTACATTCTCCAAGAGGAACAATCTAGGCAACTCCCCGCCGTAGTCTCGGCAAGCAGAAAGCGAAAGATCAATCCCGCGAATGGTTAAAAGATTTAGAGCCTGATATTTCTTGCTGCTGGCCGACTTTTCAGGGAGCAATCCACTAAATCCTTTACACGGCGGTGAGGTGAATATCACATCTGGAACCTCTTCTCCAAATGCCTTCCACAAGTCCCATGATTCAGCTTCCTGCCAGCCGCTGGGCGGCTCATTTACTCCGTGAAAATCGATGTATTGCTGACGGTCAAACAAATCCATTTGCACTGCCTTTCCGCCTGTAATCAGTTCGTAATTCCGACATACAACCGGGTCAGAATCGATACTGCACAAACTTCTAAACCGCGCCTCTGAGCCCATATACTCGGCCCGAGCGCCTTTGAATCCTAATGCCCCACCGCCAATTCCACCGAACAGAAAGGCCGCTGTATATTCTGTTCTCATTAGGCACCCTCGTTTCCGGGCAGTACCAATTGATCATCAACGATTTGAGCCGTAATTTGGTTCGGATCTTCTGTTTGTCCCCAATGGCCATTAGCCTTCATGATATTGATAATTACAGGGGCATATGGCTCATCAATGTTTACGACCAGATACGTATTCACAGCCTCTTTGCCTTCTTCATAGCGGACTTGTTCAATTTTCCAGAGGATACGGGATAACTCGCTCTTATCACGATCATCAAGATGCTTTTCAACGTCCTCGTTTTTGATTACGGTAAATTTCATTTCCATTCCGGGGATTTCGGGCATTTTTCATCTTCCTTTCCGCTTGTTTTAGAAGTTTGTTTACGGCCCGTTTCCGGGCCGCCTTTTCCTCTTTAACTTGTTGCAAAGGCACAAATTGACCGCGCTTTTTTGTAAGTATTTCGATGCGCAAAGTCGGATATACAGATTGAAAGAGCTTAAGTTTCACCCTAAAGGTAGACGTTTCTGCCCCCTTAATGTCGATTACTCGTTGCGATCCATCCAGATCGGTTACTAGAAAATCGGCAATGTACGTTATCTTGGGTTTCTCTTGAAGTACATATTTTGGCTGGCAAGAGAAATCCTTTATTTCTCCGTACCGCTTCATCATGAGTAGTTCTTGGTAGTACTCGCCTTCCATTCTGCTATCGAAACGGATGCCTTTCACATCAAGCTCGTGTTTTTTAACCAGCCATTCTTCAAACAAAGTTCCGTCTGCCGTAACAATGACTTTTGTTGAATTGTATTTGCTCAATCTGTTTCACCAATCAGACCAGTTAAAATGCTTTCTTCTGGTTTGTCATTGATTCTGTACGGAAGCAAGATTAATGAATTATCCGCGAAATATACGGGTGCCATTGCAATATCGGTGGAGATCGGTTCCCTATCTGAGGTCATCTTCATATATTGTTCGTTGATATAGGTGAAGCGATCTGGAAACTTAATGATTCTCATACTTATCTTGTCACCGTAATCCTTGATAAACGGAGTGACCTGCCCTTTTATAGACTGCTTATCGGGCATATAGATTTGATCAAATTTAATTGGTTTCTGACTTTCTTCATCTTGTACTCTCCCGAAGTTGCAAACGAGTGTTTCGCCAACAGCCGGAATTTTCAAGAAAATAGCGAACAGCGAAATTAGGATCTCCGATGGAACTTCTTCGACATTCAGAAGGAAATGACGATTTGATATGAAATGCTGCTTCTTTTGTCTGGACCATATTAAGTAACCATGTTTCCCGGATGCCTTGATTTGCTTAGCTATCTCTTTATGATTAAGTCCTTCGATCATAGTTACACCTCCGTCCGATATGGCAGGATCAAATGGGTATCCGTTTCATTCCCGACGCCTTTGATTACAAAGGGGCTCATTCTGCCGGTATAATTAATTGTTGTCTCTTTTGCATCAATGGATTTCAGAGCGCTCAATGCGAATCTTGCATTGAAGGCAATTCCAAATTCATCACCTTTCAACTCTTGGATACTGACGAATTCATTGGCTTTGCCTTTATCTGTTTGCGAGAATAGTTCGATTTCTTCTCCCACTTTCATTTTGACAAGGCCTGTTTTTTGCTCTTTGGCAAAAATATCTACTCCCTCAAGAGCATCAATGAATTTCTGCGTGTTTACGGTAACAACAGATGCGAAACTGGTTGGTGTGATCTTATCAACATCAGGGTATATTCCTTCAAGCACCAGGGAAGTAAACACAAATGAGTCAGTGTTAACAATGAACTTTCCTTTGTAAAACGACAGGTTGACCTTTTCTTTATCCGGGATGATTTTAATAAGTTCGTTAAGGGCAGAAGCACCGACAACAGTTTCAAACTCATATCCGCCCTCGCTCTTCCCGGATGTCTTGGATAATCGATGCCGGTCTGTTCCGGTCACTTCAATCCCTTCTTCGGTTGATCTGAGCCTTAATCCGGTTAGGATCGCGGCATCTTCTTTTGTATAAGTTGCAAACGAAGTTTTGCTTACCAATTCTCTCAGCGTTTGACCTGTAATTTTGACGGTCTGACCCAGTTCTTCATCAAATGATGGGTATTCTTCCGCTTCCATACCAACCATTTCAAATTGGGATCTGCCGCTCTTGATTCCGATCGTTGTGCCATCAGCGACGATATCAACAACATCTTTCAACTTTTTCACGATTTCCAAAAAACGTCTTCCTGGTATAGTCACCGACCCCGGTCGAAGAAGTTGAAAGTCATCGGCAGCAATCTTTGTTCTTAAAAATACATTGCCGTCACCACCTGTTAAGGAGAGCCCGTTTTCGTTGGCGACAACCAAAATTTCGGATAATACCGGGATAATTGTCCGGGTAGACAAAACCTTTGAAACTTGATCCAACGCTTTCCATAAGATCGATTTATCGATTGAAATCTTCATTTTTTTGAAACCTCGCTTTCTTTTTTGAATTTGGCTTTTGAATTGCATTCCGGGCATGGGCCTGTCACCAATAAGGGGCCAAGACATTTATAAACTACCTTTGAACCCCCGCATGTTCCGCACATCGTTATTCCCTCCTTCTATTCCGGCCACCTACCGGCAGCACCTTAACAAATGGTTCAATTCGTTCTATGATCCGTTCGGCTTTCTTCTCATGCTGCTTTCTGTCCGTATCCTTAGCGTCTTTCACATTCGCCAAATGTTTTCTAAGCTCACTGATGGTTAAGTTCGAAGTATAGATTGTTGCAAATTCTTCCATTCGCCGTTGAAGGATTGGCCCCAAGACTTCATCCCGCGTCCACGATGTAAGAGGTTCTGCTCCAATATCGTCTAGGATTAGAACGGAAGCTTCCTTCAAGGCGTCCAGCTTTGATAAAACCCCATTTGAACCAATTGAATCCTTAACCTCTGCGAGAAAATCAGGGACATAAACCATCAGAACATCTATCCCGCGTTTCGCCAGTTCCTGAGCAATTGCCCCAACGATTCTGCTCTTTCCGACTCCCATTTGCCCGTAAAGGTAAAGTCCTTTGGCGGTTTCGCCTGGGACAAACTCCGAACAGAACTGCATAGCTTCCATAATTGCTGCCCTTCTTGGCGGATCTGGCTCAATATCCTCAAACGTGGCGTTCAGAATGCTTTTTGGGATGTGATGGCTCTTGATTAACCTTCCAATCCTCTGTTGCTTCTCGTATCCGATCAATAACGGGCATTTTTGAAGCCTGAAATTCAGGGCGTCCGATCTATCGAGATCAGGTTCTACCACGCTCGTATGGCCCTTCTGGTCGTTCTGACAGGCATCCAGACCAGGGCAGGACTTACAATGATCAAAGTAGGAAAGGTGCTGCGATAAGTCCCTGTAATTCCTTGGATGGAGCAAATCCGATGATTGGTCTGGATATTCCTTGGCGATCCTCTTGACTTCTTCGTGTCGGGCCATTCGCTCCATAATTTCGGCTTGGCGTTCGGCAAAATTTGTCGGAACCAGTTTTTTAAGTTCCTCTCCCATGGTTTGCAATCATTCATCACCTCCGCGCTTCGCCTTGAGCTGCGCCAACATTGCCTGAACATCCGCGTCAGTGTATTCACTATCCTCGACCAATTCGGGGACGGCATCCTTCGAACCAGTATCAAGACTCTCCTTTTCGACTTGCGCGGATCTCGTGGCGTGAAGTGAATATATAACGGTCGCGCAATAACTCAAACTCCGTACCTCGTCCCGCTTGTGCTTCGGCTTAAAATTGTCAAAGGCTTGGTCGATGCCATCTAAAGCAGTTTGAAGTGGGACGGCCTCTTTGATCAACTCATCGATCACCTCATCATCAGCCTTCGTTATATCTAAGCTCTTCCCGTGACGGCGAAGGTATTTATCAGCTACGGCCTGCCGGAAATCAATGTCAAAAGATGATATTTGGTCCTGTAACAGAGTCGGCACCTGTTCAGGAGTGACAGGAACAGCATCCTGTCGGGAAGACGGTATCCCCTCATCTTCGGTTTTTGATTCGCCCGGGGGCGTATAACAACAACTATCTATTTCTTTGTTCTTAGTTCTTACTTCTAGGGCCGGTACATTACCGGGACTGTCCGGGACATTTCCCGGAACTGTCCCATTTTGTTGTAACTTCAAAAGCCTTTTTTTTGACCTTTGCTCTGCCTTACGTTTTCGCTCGTATTCCCTAACTTTTTCAAGAGCTTCTGTATTTTGATGCTTCTCCCAGTTTGGAAGATAGAAAGCGCCTTGATCAGAAATTTCAAGCATCCCAAACCTTTGGAAGATGGATAAAGCCATTTTTATAACTGGCAGCGGCCTTTTGATAACCGAAATCAACATCTCCTCTGTATAGGGAATTGATTCCGTCAGCATGATGTATCCGCCCATATTAGAGCGACCAGTCATGGTCATCAACTTAATCCAGATAACAATGATCGTGTCGGCTTCTGGCATATCCTCTATGATTTTTATTTTTTCATCATCGAACATACCGGTGCTTAGTTTGATCCACTTGATCTCTGCCATCAGCGTCCACCAGTAGCGAGAACATAGAGTTTTCCACCAATAACCACTTTAGAGAATGTTCCGTCTTCATCCACTTCCAAGACGCGAACAGAAACTCTTCTCCAAGTTTTGATTGCCGATCTTGTCCCTTCATCATTAGCCAGAATTGTGCGGCTAGAAGCCGGAGATCTCTTAATCAGACCTTTCTTTTCAAGTCGATCGAGATGGCCGCTTACAGTTGAAGAAGACTTTAAGCCAACGCCATCGACGATCTCTCTGAATGTTGGAGAAAATCCCTTCTCGTGCTGAAATCGAATGATAAAATCAAGTATTCGTTGTTGAGTATTCATTTTGTTCACCCTCCAGACTGTAACCAACTAAAATAGATTCAGTCTCACAATCTCCGTTCTCTTCCTAGCGATGTCCACATACTTTCCTCCTATTTCGATAATCGTACATTGGCGCATATTCTCAAGCGCAACCTTACGAGTCGTTCCGCTTCCTCCGAACGGATCAAGCACTCGCCCCCCCGCCGGAGCCCCGGCCAAAATACAAGGACGAATCAGCAATTCCGGGAAGACTGCGAAGTGAGCTTCGGAAAATTGGGCGGTGGCTACCGTCCAAACACTGCGTTTGTTTCTCGTGCCGATGTATTCGACAACCTTCCTCCCCGGGCGGTGCTGGGGCATTTGTCCTGGTGGAGGGCTCTCTTTTACCAGTCGGGCGAATGAATTTGCCCGAACCTTTTGGGCATATGCAACAAGCCCTGCTTTCGTTCTGTGCTTTTTATCGCCTGCTTCATATGCCGCTGTCCCTTTGTGAGAGTTGTTTCCTGGCATATGATCTGATACCGCATCCTCTTTTATGGCCTCGTTATCGTAGTAATAACGCTTAGATTTCGATAACAGAAAAATATATTCATGAGCTTTCGTCGGTCGATCCGTGACGCTCTCAGGCATTGGGTTTGCTTTACTCCAGATATTGTCCATTCGTAGGTACCATCCATCGGCCTGTAACGCGAATGCTACCCGCCACGGAATTCCGACCAGGTCTTTCGGTTTGAGACCGTTCGGAATCTTCTTTTCCATCTGTTTCATGCCGCCGAGGTTCCGTTCGCCGATAGTTGGATCGCCCAGGCCTGATTTGCCCGCCTTGGCGTAGCTGTCTCCATAATTCAACCAGAGCGTTCCGTCCGGCCTCAGCAGCCGCCAGACTTCCCGGAATACGGCCACCGTGTGAGCGACGAACATTTCCGGGGTCGGCTCCAACCCGAGGCACCCGGTCCAGGCCGGAACGGTTATCGATGGCAGCCCGGGCATCGGTGTGTAAGTCACCTCAGGCCAGTCCGTCGGAGGAATGCCGTAATCCCGTAGTCCCCAGTATGGTGGGGAAGTAACGCATGTGTGGAATGACTCTGCCTCAAGCAGCGGCATAATTTCCATGCAATCTCCTTGAAAGATAGGACTTTCCATGTTCCTTTTTCCCCCTATCTGCTCTTATTGGCTGGATTCTGAAATTCCACCAGCAGAACTTTCAAGTTATATTTCAAAGAGTTTATGACCTGCTCATTACTCTTTACTGCATTATCCCAGCGCACCTTGTCAGCCTCGGTGTCAGCTTCTTTTAAACGCAAATCTATGATTGCTAATTCCGCCCGCTGCGCTTTATCTTTAGCGGCTGCCAGGTATGCTTCTGCGTATACGCGCTTCCTTTCAGCGTAGATTCGCTTATACTCCCTAACTGCATCAGCGGCTTTTCGACCAAGGATGATCTGAATTTCGGAAAGAATTTCAATCTTACGAGCAAGTGTCTCGGGATATTCGTGGCTGCACTGATCAGCCATGCTATATAGTTCCCCAAGTGAATACTGTTTGTTAAGCAGCGCAGCCACGTCCTTTCAGCATCTCAGAAAGGCAAGTCGTCATCCGAGATGTCAATAGGCTTACCGTCGTCATAAAACGGATCTGATTGATTGCTATGCGACGTTCCACCTTGATTCCTATTTCCCGCCGAGTCCCCCGAACGGTTTGATTCAAGGAACCGGACATTATCTGCAATGACTTCAGTAACATAAACGCGTCGGCCATCATTGTTTTCGTAGTTGCGAATCTGAATCCGCCCCTCAACGGCGGTAAGACGACCCTTGCGCAAGTAGTTGGCGCAATTCTCGGCAAGCTGTCTCCAGGTTACTACCGGGATGAAATCAGCTTCGCGTTCTCCCCCTTGCGTGGTAAACGGTCTGTCCACGGCCAACGTAATTTGTGTTACAGCTACGCCCGCTGGTGTATACCGTAGCTCGGGATCGCGAGTTAGCCGCCCTATCAGAATGACACGGTTCAACAATCAAATTCCCTCCTCACTTAATCCCCATGAGCTGAGCCAATGTTTTGCACAGCGGCCCTTTATTTTTAGGCGTGATCGATGCTGGCATCTGAAAACTGTAATCTGCCGCGATTTTAAGGATCAAAGATTCGTCAGCGGACATCAGCTCATCCAGTGTTTTGGGATAATCTATCTGCTGTTCAGATTGATCTTCCTCCGAGATCTCCGCTCCGGTCTCTTGGCTTCCATCGTTCTCCTCAGAGCGATCTTCCAGTTTGAATAACCAGCTTTTAACCTCATTGGATTCAGCTTTGGTTAGGTTAGCTGGATCATTGCTTATGGCTCCCTCCGACTTCGTTTTATACCATTCACGAAGCTTTATTTCAGAGGCAAAGCCTTTCTTCCGTCCTAACTCAATTAATTGGATGTATCCTTTAGAATCAATGGCCTTATCAATCTTTTTCCTCGTCCTGGTATCATCCGAAGCTTCTGCCCCAGTGGAAAGATCATCATCCAGCGTTCCAAGGTAAGCATCTGCGCCAACGCCCAGGAAAGATGTTGCCCGTTTAATGCCTTTGGTCAACATGCCCTTTCTAGCAGATCCCTTTTCCTTAAAATGTTCATGATCGGTAGATACTGGCGGAACATTATGAACGGTAATCCATTCCCAGCGTTTGGTTTCTTCATTAAATGCTCGGTAGCCAATGAGTAATTCAATTTCGGCAGAATATAGATGTCTTACATATCCTCCTCCGGTGACTTGGCTATCATCGTAGGATTCATTGTGGAGAATCCAAGTCCAGTTCGTAGGGCCGAAAACCCAATTCATACGATCGACATGGGCCTGATAGGAATATCCGGTCGTATCATATCCTCTATGAGTTTCGCTCCCCCTGGACTCTTGAATAGCTTCTTCATCCAACGGCAAGCGAAGTATGGGCAGCACTCGGTTAACGTCATCCGGCGTAAAGGGGGATTTAAGCGGAATCTCCACCCCATATTGTTTAGCTACTTCCTTTAACTCCTCGAATGTTTTAAGAGCTTTAGGCAGTTCCTGTTCAGTTTCCTTGGCTTTCGTTGTCATGCTCTCGCCTCTCTTTCAAAGCTCACTTCTTCAAACCAGAGACTGGCGAGGTATGCGCAGCCGGCCATTTTATGTTCATGTTTAGGTTCACGAGAGGCTAAAATAGCTCCGATGTGCCAAAGTGCCATTTGGGGGTCAACCCCCTCTTTTCTCTCAATTTCCAGATTTTCAACGCCAGAATAAAACCATTGGGAGATAAACTTGTTCCATTTAGTCCGGTTGTTCATATCCTTGAACTCTTCTGGAATTTCCTCATATTTCGGAAGAAGTTTCTTCATGTCACCACCAGAAGCAAGTTCGATCTCCGTTACATATTTCGGAAAATATTCAGGCAATGGAAGCACCCTCTTTCACTTCAAGATCTTTATAAGGGATCATGCGGGCAATGAAGGTCTGTGTATGCTGATCCGGGATTTCTTCGATAGACTCAGCCCAATCCACAAATACCGGATAATTCGTTTTGGAATAGGTTCTGAATAGTTTGGAAAATTCAAGGAAGCAAAGGACTTCTTCCGATGTAGACAGCACCCGAAGCGGTTTGCCGTCAAATTCAGCTTTGAAGGCTGGTTTAACCTCTCCCGTGCTTCTCACGACTTCAAAAAGTCGGATTGAAGCTCTGTTAAGGTGCTTTTTAATGTCTTTCATCTGCATTTCGCAGCGTGTGATGTTGAAAGCCTTAGCCGCCTTAATACGGGCCTCCGCCTTTTCGATATCATCGGCCAGCTCGATCTTTTCATCCCGGACGGCATTTTGCCGTTGTCGAGCTGACTTTTGGTTCTCTCGCAACATTTCAACTCTCAAGTTATGTTGCTGAGTAACCTTGAGGTTGGCTTCCAATCGCTCCAATTCAGCCCGTAATTCGGACAAAGAAGATTCGTTTGCCGCCTGAAATTCCTCTGCCGCCTTACGGTCAGCTTCTTGGATGATTTCGATTTCAGCAGCAATCTGCTTACCCTTGTCTTGGATCTCAACCAACTTGGCGGTGATTTCTTCATTCTTTTTAGCCTGTTCTGCATTCAAATCGATTTCATGCCCGCAGTTCTCGCAGGTAATGAAAAGGTCCTCTTCGAATTTCAGCCCAGCTTGGAGAGCTTTATATTCGCCTAATAGTGATTGGCGTTCATTTTGAAGTTCGGAAATATCCGAGGGCGTAGGCTTCAAAGCTTCGATAGCCTTAATCGCTTCCTTCAAACCATCTATTTCCGTTGTGTCAATCGGGATTAAATCCGGGATATCGGCTGTTAAGGCAGTTTTGATTTCTTCTTCCTTGCCTTCAAGTCGAATAAGGTCTTCTTTAAACTGGTCCAACTCACTCGATTCTTTGGAAATAAATACTTTAGGATCGACAAGTGAAACGCCATTTAGAATCTTGGCGGCGTCTGGATTCTCCTCGGCCAGCGCTGCATATACAACCTCATCGCGCGGAAGAGGAATGAGTGAAACAAACTCGGATTCCATATCTTTATCAGACATGGTAAGTAGAAATTGAGGTAAAAATGAGGTCAGGAAGCGTCGGCGATTTCCAAGGATTTGATCAATTTGGTCTTGGCTACCCTGTAAGCGATTAATAAGGATGCGCGTCTCCATTTTGTTTTTTAGGCGTGTAACTTGGCGTTCGATCTCATAAGTCGTTCCGTTTACTTCAATTTCAATGGTAATAACCATTTCATTGCTTTGATTATTCATAAGCCTGTCAGCGCAACGTTCCTTGCCGTATTTATCCACACCGGCTGCACCGAATGAAATGGCCTCCATGATTGAAGATTTTCCCCGGCCGTTCCCGCCTTCGATTTCATTGATCATGCCAAAGCGGAATGATTGGTGATCCAGATATCCCCGGAATCCTTTAACGCCCAAACCCTTAATCAACAGCATTCACAATTCCTCCAAATCGTGTTATTATGGAGGCGAAAACATGTTTTGATGGACAGTGTTTTCGCCAAAAATGGTTGAGTCATCGAAAAATCAGCTCTGCAAAGCTGGTTTTTCTTTTTTTAGCAACTCTGCTTGAACCTCCTTCAATCCCTCGATAATATCCGGCAAGACACTTGCAAGCCGACCACCCTCATAAAATACCGCCGAAGCTGATGTATTTTTTATTGAGTCTTCGAATAACTCCAACTCCTTGATGGCAGCATCTAATTTTTCGAATCTTCCCTTTGTTGTTGGATATGCGGTGTTGAGCAGATCCCTTACGGCTAAGATATCCTTTTGGCATGACAGCTTAAGAATGACATCATTTCCGCCTTCCCATTGATAAACCAAGAGGTTATGTTCCTGATTTTCTACAAAGACAACATCCTTGCCATCGTGAATCTGTGTTACAAACTCTTTGTCAATTGGCATTTGGCTGCTCCTTTCTTTTGATATTGCGCTGAATGATATTGTATTGAAGCTCATTTCTTTTCCAACGATCAGCCAAATCAAAGAGTGTCATAGCTTATTAGGCCTCCTGTGGTGGCTGATTTGGGTATTTGCCTTTGATATTCCGGGCGTAAAAGCTTCCAACAGATTCAGCGGTTTGAAGCTGTTTAAAAACGTCTGCAGAAACGCCGTGATGTTCATAAACCTTGGCATTCCCCTTGAACTGGATGAAAAGGATTTGCTTAGAGCCGTCATGTCCAACAGCAGCAACGTTTGAAGATTGGACAGGGATAAGTTCCATCAAATGTAATCCTCCGGTCTGAAATCTCGAACGAAATCAATCGAATCATTGAAATCAATCCGGCGAATATGGCTGTATTTGGCGACTTCAAAGCGTTCCTTCATTTTGCTCCAGATCATCCGACGATAGCGCCCAACCATGTCTTTGAAATTTTCGTCGGATTCCTTGTAGCGGTGCTTGGTCAGTTCGTTGGATTTGATCCGTACGGCATGTTGCAACTGGTAGCATTCAGTGTCTGTCAAGGTGACGCTATCGCGGACCTCCTGGACCATGATTTGAACTTCCTCGACTTTTTCTGTAACATCCATCTGCATTTGCCTGATACCTTCGACTAATCCGCGAATAGCAAGGCCCTGACTTTCAGTTAACTGCATCTGTTTCTCCACTACAGCCAAAAAATCATTTTGATCCACAATCGACATCGACATGTTAATCTACCGCCTTTCTGCCGTTTACGGCTGGTCTTAATTGCTCGGCAAAAGCTTCAAGCATATCCAAACTTTCCGAAAGTCGCTTCTTCTCGCTGCTGCTTGCACCGGCAACGGCCCCAAGCATGAATGATGTAATTCCCACCTTCTGGAGGAATTGCTTGATATGAATACTGACTTGAATCGTATTGCTGTCAGCTTCGAAGCGGAGTTTCTTCATTTGTGCCGCCGCCTGCTGCTCGTCAAAATTGTCCGGTTGCTGGAGTTTCAAGGTTTCGATCTCTTCTTTTGCCCGCTGGTATCCCGACTTCAGTTGTTCAACCTTGACGCGCTCGGAATCTATTTCCTCCTTGAGTTTGTTTTTCCAGTATTCATCCCGCTGCTTAAGCTGGACCTCGGCCTCTTTCTCCTTTTGTTTAATAAATATCGTGGATTCTTCCTCATGCCGCTCTACGGCGGCAGCCACTGCTTCATCAAGTTGTTCGGCTGGTACGGCGTCCTTGTACTTCCGTTGCAGATCAAGTTTTTCCTGTTCAGCCTGTTCAGCTCGATCCTCCGCATCCTTAAGGGCTGCTTCAAGACGGTTCTTCGTTTCGATAAAGGCTTTATGAGTACTGATTAGACCGGCATCAAGCTGTTGAATGATTTCTGGCGTGGCATTTTCAGCAATGAATTTAGCTTTGTCGTACTGCTTTCCGCTGCCAAATCCCGCTTGCTCCGCAACAATATCCCGAACTTGACCGCCTTCATGCCCAGGTAAATTTTCCTTACCCGCCATCCGCTCCTTGGCTTTGATCCGCTCAAGTTCCTCAAGGCGTTTAGCCCATTCGATCCGTTCGGAAAAGGTAAATTCCTTGCGGTGTTCGTTCTCAGAAATCTCCAAGCGGAGTTGATGTTCATAATCTGAAATCTCCATTACCCGAGCTTCCACCTGCTGCCGTTTCAGATATTGATGGGCTCTTAACCGTCGCTCTCCGGCGATAAGTTGATAGTCCGGTGTAAGCACAATTGGATTGATTAATCCGTTTTGATCGATGTCCCGGGCCAACTCTTCAATATCGCCGAAATCTTTCCTGATTCGATCTGCGACTTTGATCTTTTCGATATCAATAAGCAATTCGATTCTCCTTTCTAATAATGGTAAAACGATGGATCGAGTTGATGAGAATCGTCATGATGTTACGCCCTCTGATTCCACTGGTTTTTTGGATGAAAGCCATTTAGCCAGATCATGCTTATACACCCGTTTTGTTGCCCCGATCTCTATGCAAGGAATGCCGCCGCGATCCACAGGCAATTGGAACAGTTCATAGACTCTTCGGCGCGATATGGAAATGTAGTCAGCAACGTTCTGCGCTGTGAGCAGATCAGGTAGCTGGTCGAAGTTTTTCATATCCTTCCCTCGCTTTTTTACTAAGTGGATTAAGACAGAAAGTGATCAACATTAACATCAAAATAATCAGCAAGAATTTGGAGCTTATCCACCTTCGGCTTATACCTTCCTTTTTTCCAACTTGTCAACGTGGCAGTCGATACCCCTGTGTCCTTGGCTACACGATATGCTGTTTTCCCATCTCTTCGTAGCAACTCCTGAAATTTTTCGTACAACATCCACACCCCCCATCCTAAATATTCAAAACAACATTATTGACGGAAGCTAAGCTTTCTTATATAATCATAGTGCGACCTAAGTTATAAAAGAAATTTTAGATCTTTCCGTTTTTTCGCTAAGTTTTCTAGCTATGTCTGTATACTAACATAGCTATTTTAGCGTGTCAACGGAAAATAGCTTAACTTTTTAAATTAATCTCTAAGGGTGATCTTAATGTATGAAGTATTTGAACAACTACTAGCGGAACGGGGAATAACTGCGTACAGACTTGCTCAGGAAACTGGAGTCTCTACAGCTACTTTGACCGGCTGGAAGCAAGGAAAATACACACCTAAAACAGATAAGCTTCAAAAAATTGCTGATTACTTTGGGGTATCTATTGAATATCTCCAGGGGAAAACTGAACAACCTGGGCACAGTACAATCTCTACAATAAAGAATGCCGACTTAGTACAGATCCCTATTTACGGTGAAATCAGGGCAGGATATAACAGTTTGGCGCAACAAGACATCATCGGCTACGAGATTGTCTCGAGGGATGCGGTTTCAGATGGAGAGTACTTTTACTTGATCGTAAAGGGAGACAGTATGATCGATGAGGGGATCGCCGAGGGTATGCGTGTCTTGGTGCGTAAACAGCGAACCTGTCAACATGGAAAAATAGGGGTAGTTATCGTGAACGGTGATGAGGGTACGTTAAAGAGAGTTTACTACGAAGACGATAACGTCATCCTTCAGGCTGCGAATCGTAATATCCCGCCGAAGGTCTATCCGATCGATGAAGTAATGATTCAAGGACAAGTAAAGCAGGTGGTTTTTGATGTATGATTTAGGCGTAATTTATGACTACAGCGAAGATGGCAGTTGGCCAGCCTGGCTTATGGTTAAGCCTCAGGGAGACTTTGACTGGAAACAAGAAACTCTATATTTCCCTTTACACACTCCTTTTCAACGGTTTTCTCGATATGACATAGATGATTCTTCTTTTGGTCTGTCAATTGTTCAAACCGAGTTAGTTGTCAATATGGAGCGTCCCGACCAGTTAGGGATATATCTACCAAGGGTAAAGGAACGATTGAAGAATATCCGTGGAGAAGAATATGCTCCATCATTCAAGCTTAGTGACATACAGCATTTTATTATTTCAATGCATGACATCGAAATTGTCGCTCAAATGAACCTAGTATCAAATATGGACTTTCGTTAATACCTTGCTTTCCAGCCGCAAGGCTGTTTAAATATATCCGAAAATAGAACATATGTTTGGAGTGATGGAAAATGAAAGGACATTATTACAAGCCTCATTGCAAATGTCCGAAAGACAAAAGATGCAAATGCAATGCTACCTGGTCTTACATCGTCGATATTGGACAGGGGGAGCGCAAACAGAAGAAGAAAGGTGGATTCAAGACAAAAGCCGAAGCGGAGAAGGCGGCAGCCCTGCTTATTGCTGAGGTGGAGAAAGGTGAATATGTTAAAGAGGGGAAAATTACATTCGGAGATTTCACAAAGGATTGGCTTAAAACATATGCCAACACGGGGGTGAAGCCGTCAACCTTGCGCTTACGTAATTATGAGGTTGGAAAGTTAAACGCCCACCTTGAAAAGATCAAACTTAAAGACATAACCCACAATAAATACCAAACTATAATTAATGATTTGGGAGAAAAAGTTGGCTTCAGTACGCTTTCAGGTATACACACCACAGGGCAAATGATCTTTGAATACGCCCTGAAAACCGAAACGATCCGGAAAGACCCGACGAAGTATACCGTTCTTAAGAAGGAAATTCCTACCGTGGATGACTTGGAACAAGATTCAGAGATACCTAAATATCTGGAGAAGAAGCAATTAACCCTCTTTTTAGAATCGGCCAAAACTGTTCTACCAAACGAGGCCTATATTATATTCTTGACTCTTGCTTATACGGGAATGCGTATTGGGGAAATGTCTGCTTTAAAATGGAAGGATGTTGATCTTGGACAAGGAACGATAAGCGTAACTAAAACCCTGTACAACCCTGGTAATACGCTTCGCGGATACGCCTTGGTTCCGCCAAAATCTAAAAAATCCAAGCGTATTATTGAGATTGGCGAAATACTCATAAATGAACTGCGAAACCATAAAGACCAACTGGAGGCAGTGAAAGAGAAACACCCAACTTATCACGATGAGGATTTCGTATTTTGTCAATTTGGCTTCGACAATGCGGGCTTTCCGATATACCCTGCATTGCTTCGACGATACATGAAGAGGATTTTGGCCCATAGTGAGCTGGGCATTGATATTACGCCCCATTCTTTGAGGCACACTCATTGCTCGCTGTTGGCCGAGGCCGGTGTGTCCCTGGAAGCTATTATGAATCGGTTGGGGCATAGCAATGCCAACACAACCCGCAACATATATTTGCATGTGACTAAAACAAAGAGCCTAGAGGCCTCTCAAAAGTTCGATGAACTCATGAAAGACCAATAAGCCCCTCGTGTTACCCAAATGTTACCCTTATAGTTTTATCAACGCTATAACCCCTGTGAACAAGCCGTTCTAGACCTTCAGTACGTCATGATCCACGTAACGTTCGCCGTTCAGCTCGCTGATCAATTCGATCGCAACCTTGGCGCCGTCACCGGCCGTGATGATGGTATGCACGCTGACGCCGGCTACCGTGCCGGCAGCCCAAACGCGCGGAACGCTGGTATGGCCTAGACCGTCGGTGGCGATTACGGTTTTGATTCTCGGCTCGCGGCCTTCCTTGAGCTCCAGGCCGATAGCGCTTGCAAGTTCAGTGATGGCACCGGTTGCCAATATGATATGGGACGCTTCATAGCTGCGGCCGGATTCCGTCTTGACGGTAACCTTCGATCCGCCGTTCGTATCCACGACCGTTACTTTTTCTTCAATAAATTTAGCGCCGAATTTCTCGGCTTGCTCCCGCCCGACCTTCAACAGATCCGGTCCGGAAATATCCTTGGCGCCGTAATGGTTTTCAATCCAGGCCCGTTTGGTCATGCTGGCATTGCTGTCCAGAACGAGCGTCTCTTTCCCCGCCTTGGCCAGAAATAGTGCTGCGCTGGCTCCCGCCGGCCCTGCTCCGATGACAATTACCTCAGCCACAAGTACACCCACTTTCAATATTATTCATGCCGCCTCCGCGCCGGAAAACGGCATGCGAATCACTTGATCCACTCGGTTGCCCAGGACTGGACCTCTTCCATGACGGGACGAAGCGCACGGCCTTTATCGGTCAATTCATATTCAATCCGGACCGGCGTTTCGGGATAAACGTGGCGGATCAAGATCCCTTCACATTCCAAATCCTTCATCCGCTCCGACAGCATTTTATCACTCATGGAAGGAATCTGATTGGAAATATCCTTGAATCGTTTCGGCCCGCTCATCAAAGAATTGATGATCAATCCGTTCCAGCGTTTTCCCAGAAACGAAAAAGCCGATTCAAATCGCGGACACATCTCATGAGAATGCTCATCCATAAAAGTTCACCTCATTATCATAGCAAGCCCTAAATGCTTAAAACTTACATTTAGTTAGTATATTTCATATTAGCACATTTGAACGCAGAAAGTAAGGGGGTACTCGCTATCATCTAAAAAAACGGCCGCCCTGGCGGCGGCCGCTAATATAGTATATTACGTTTATTGTTACTTATACCCACCACATCTCGGCGGCGGAATCCTCCATCAGCACTTGCTGCAAATGTCGTACCGCCTTCGTCAAGCCTTCATCGATCGACATCAGTCCGTCCTCATGCTCGATGCTTACGGCGTAATCGTAGCCGTATAGGCGAAGCGCACTGATGATGTCGGCCCAGGTCTTGAGATCGTGGCCATAACCGACGGTACGGAATTGCCAAGCCCGGTCCTGCATGTTCGTGTATGGCTGGATATCCGTTAAGCCAAAGCGATTGACGTTCACCGGATCGATCGTCGTATCCTTGGCATGGAAGTGGTGAATCGCGCCGGCGCGGCCGAGAATCGAAATCGCCTGAACCGGATCGATCCCTTGCCACCACATATGGCTCGGATCGAGGTTGGCCCCGATCGCTTCGCCGGCCGCCTCGCGAAGGCGCAGCAGCGTAGCCGGCGTATGCACGGAGAATCCGCCGTGCAGCTCCAGCCCGATTTTGACGTGGTGATCGGCGGCATATCGGCCCCATTCCGACCAGTAAGGAATCACTTTATTGCTCCACTGCCAATCGAGAATCTCCTGATAGTCGTTTGGCCACGGCGCCACCGGCCAGTTCGGGTATTTCGCGTCCTCATGGTCGCCCGGGCAGCCGGAGAACGTATTGACGACCGGCACCTCCAGCAGCTCCGCCAATTGCACCGTTTTCACAAAAGCATCATGAAATTCCTTAGCGACCGCTTTTTGCGGATGCAGCGGGTTGCCGTGGCAGCTCAGCGCGCTGATCATCAGTCCGCGCGATTCCACCGCCTTTTTGAACTCCTCCCGCGCCGTTTTGTTCTCCAGCAGCACCTCCGGATTGCAATGCGCGTTGCCAGGGTAGCCGCCGGTGCCGATCTCCACCGCTTTCAGCCCTTGGGCAGCCGCCTTATCCAGGGCCTGCTCCAACGGAAGTCCTCCGAACAATACCAGAAATACGCCTAATTTCATCCTAAATCCCTCCCCGTTCTTCGTTCAACGCCGTTATTCAAAATAAACCGCTTTACCGGTTCTCGCCGATTCGTAAATGGCCTCGAGAATTTCCGTCACGACCAGCGCCTGCTCCGGCTTCACGATCGGCTCCTTGTCCTCGAGAATCGCCTCGACCCAAGCTCTCGCCTCGCGCGTTGCATCGGTTTCCTGTTTCCCTTCAAAGAAGGCCACGCCGCCGGAGCCGAGATCCACCTTCGTTTCGTACAAGCGGCTCAGCTTCTCGCCGTTGATCCGCAGACCGTTTGTCATGTCGGCTCCGCCCTCCGTGCCGCAAAGCAGCGTTTTGGCTTCGCCGAAATCCACCACGTTCAGCGCCCAGCTCGATTCGAGAATAATCGTGGCTCCGTTCTTCATCGTGATGAAACCGAAGGCCGAGTCCTCCACTTTAAACTCCTCCGGATTCCACGGACCAAAAGCGTTGGCCGCATTTTCGCGGTGACCGAGCTTATGGAAGACCGAACCGGTCACGCTTTTCGGCTCATAGTTATCCATTAGCCACAGCGTCAAGTCCAGCGCATGGGTACCGATATCGATGAGCGGGCCTCCGCCTTGCTTCTCTTCGTCGAGGAACACGCCCCAGGTTGGAACCGCCCGGCGGCGAAGCGCCAGCGCTTTGCCGAGGTAAATGTCCCCGAGTTCCCCTTGCTCGCACAGCTGCTTCAAATATAAGCTGTCATTGCGGAAGCGGTTTTGGTAAGCGATGGACAGTTTTTTGCCCGTCCGTTTGGCCGCATCCAGCATCTGGCGGGCTTGCTCGGCCGTCTTCGCCATCGGTTTTTCGCACATGACGTGACGTCCGGATTCCAGAGAAGCTACCGTAATTTCGGCATGGGAATCGTTTGGCGTACAGACATGAACGACTTCCGCATCGCTTTCAGCAAGAAGTTTGCGGAAATCCGCAAATACCTTGGCCCCTTCGACGCCGTATTCCGCCGCCGCTTTGACCGCACGGTCCTCCACGATATCACAGAAGGCGACCAGTTCCACTTCCGGCTGCTGCGCCAGGCTAGGCAAATGTTTTCCGTTTGCGATCCCGCCGCATCCGATGATCGCGACCTTTAATGTTTTAGACATCGATTTTACCTCCTTTATTTGCGTAAGCACGTACCCATACCATGCTTTCCTCAATGCTTTCCAGCGAGTTGCCGGCGCAGTGGTCCTGCTCGACGATCAACCATTTCACGCCTGCGGCGATGGCGGCATCGCCGATTTCCGTAATCGCGATTTCCCCGTGCCCCAGCTCCACGGTCTCCGGCGAGCCGTCGGCTTTCTTGACCAGGTCTTTCCAATGCACCAGCGGCAGCCGTCCCTGATATGTAGCGATATACTCCAGCGGATCGGCTCCGGCAAAGGCGACCCAGCAGGAATCGAGCTCGACCTGAAGCAGCGAAGCCGGGACCTCATCGTAAATCACGTCAAGGACAGGTTTGCCATTCAATTGCAGCGTAAGTTCGAAATCATGATTATGATAGCAAAGCACCAAACCTTCCTCTTTGCAGCGTTGTCCGAACCCTTTCAGATCCTCGATGATTTCGGGCCAGCGGTTGCGGTCCTCTTCCGCCAAATACGGCACGACGATATAACGGCTGCCGATCGCTTTGTTGAAGGCAAGCTCTTCCGCCAACGCTTCCTTCAGGCGGTTGTACGATGTATGCGAGCCGATCGCGGTCAATCCGGTTTCCTGCAAAATTTGCTGCACCTGTTCTATTGTACGTCCATAAAATCCGGCAAATTCCACGCCTTTATAGCCTAACTCGGCCACCTTGCGCAGCGTGCCTTCAAAGTCGCGTTCCAAATGGTCTCTTACCGTATAAAGCTGCAAACCGATCTGTGTCATGTCCCATCACCTCATATTAGATTATTCGATAGCAAAATTCACGGGAGCAAGCTCAATATGCCGTCTTCGCGCGACGATCGGGCTGCCGCATGCATCGCTTCCAGCACATGGCAGGCCAGCATTTCGTCTACCGTGAAGACGTTTCCATGTACCATGGTATTTCAAAACGCCGCGTTGTAAAATGAATAATATGATTGAAACATGAACAATCTGGTCATTTTTTTCGAGAACCCTGTGGAGGACACCAATGAAGGAAGAAGCAAACCTGCAAATTTTGCATGCCGGCTATTCGCTGCACCGCAAGCCGTTCCATACGGCGCAAATGAACGGACATGAAAATTACCTGATTCGGCTGCAGACCGCGGGAAAATGCCGAACGCGCCTCAACGGGCGCTTGGAACTTCTGGAGCCTGGGGATTTGCTGCTTTTTGCGCCTGGAGATCCTTACGAGCTTAAGATCGAAGCGGAAGCTAACGGAGCGGGCGAGTTTACGGTATCCAGCGGCGATTACCATATTTTTTTGGCCGGGGAATGGATCGAAGCCTGGTGGCGAAGCCGGACGCTGCCCCATCGGTTGAAGGTTCCGCTCTCGGAAGGCGTCGTGGGGGCGTTTCGGCAGATCATGCTGGAGCAGCGCCGAATCTCCAACCCGACTCCGGAGATCTCCGAATACTATTTGAGAATCCTGTGCCTGGAGATCGAGCGGAATTTGCTGGAGCAGCCGTTGCCTACTTATCCTACCTATCTTGCCCACCGGCTAAAGAATTTTATCGAGGAAAATGCTGCCTCTCCTTTTAAGCTTGAGGATGCCGCCTCCCATGTCGGCATCAGCGTTTCCCGCGCGGTGCATCTGTTCAAGCAAGCATTCAATACCAGCATGATCCAATATACGCTGGAAGTGCGGCTTAACATGGCCCGGGAGCGGATCATATTCAGTCCGTTATCGCTCGAACATGTGGCGGAAAGCTCGGGTTTTCCCAGCTATAATTACTTTCACCGCGTATTCCGCAAACGGTTCGGCATGTCGCCGAAGCAATTCCGCCAGATGGCCCGCGACTAGCCGGGCCCAGCATGCAAAAAACGCCGCGGGATCTGCGTGCAGATCCCGCGGCGTTTTTGCGTTTCCCGTGATTTAAATGAATTATGCCTGTTGGACGGCCTGACGAAGGCGCGCTTTTCTTTTCTTCATTTGAGTCCCCAGTAAAACAACGCCTACTATCACGAGTACCTCGAACCCGTATTTGATCCAGGCGCTGGCAAACCAATCGTGGATCAGCGGCTCCTCGACGATCATTTTGGCCGAAGTCCAAGCCAGAACGGCCGCACCGATCGTAATGACGATCGGAAAACGCTCCGTCAGCTTCAGGATCATCGTGCTGCCCCAAACCATGATCGGTACGGAAACGGCCAAACCGATGACGACCAGCAGGAAGTCCCCATGCGCGGCACCGGCTACCGCCAGCACGTTATCGAGGCCCATCATGGCATCGGCGATGATAATCGTGCGAATCGCGGCCCACATCTGGTTGCCCGCTTTGATTTCGTGGTTTTTCTCCTCCACCAGCAATTTAAAGGCGATCCAGACCAGGGCAAGCCCCCCGGCAAGACGAAGGCCCGGGATATTCAGCAGCTGCACCACCAGCAAGGTCATGATGACCCGGATGATGATCGCCCCGACGGTCCCCCAAATGATCACTTTCGTCTGGTCCTGGCGCGGCACGTTTCGTGCGGCAAGACCGATGACGATCGCGTTGTCCCCGGCAAGGACAAGGTCAATCAGCACAATGGATAATAACGCCATCCAAAAATCCACCGAAAATAGATCCATGTTCTCTCCCCTTTCTAATGTTTCCATGCTTGAACCCATTTTTTTGGAAACCTGCCTCCAGCTCCGGTGCTCCGGCAATATAGATAGAGGTAGTTTTGCTGTTGATCATCCTTTTATACAGTCGGGGATACGGGAAGAACCCCCATCCGCATTCCAAAAAAAATGCGCCGTGTCCATATTGGGCACGACGCAATATATGCATCAAAAAGACCTTTACCCAATACTCGCGACGGGCAAAGGTCTCGCTAACAACTCGTTGGTTGCCAATAAAGCCGGGGTATGTATAACTCCCGTAATGACGACTTTATTGTATCAGCTACTCCCCTTTGGGAACCATGCATGTTTTAATGGGATTATTATAGCACGTACTTGGGAAGTGCACCAGCCTTTTCCCGGGAACGTTTTGGGTTTGGGAAAAAACAAGTTATAATAAGGAGCGAAACGGAGGGATCCCAAATGAGTCCAGCGTCAAATTCCAATTTAGAATCGGCCACGTTTGCCGGAGGCTGCTTCTGGTGCATGGTATCGCCCTTTGAAGAGCTGCCCGGCATCCACGGCATCATTTCCGGATATACCGGAGGACATACGGTAAATCCGACCTACGAACAGGTTTGCGCCGGACACACCGGCCATTACGAAGCCGTACAGATCACGTACGATCCGGCCGTGTTTCCTTACCGCAAGCTGCTCGAGCTGTACTGGCAGCAAATCGACCCTACGGACGAAGGCGGACAGTTCCACGACCGGGGCGAATCGTACCGGACCGCTATCTTTTATCATACCGAGCAGCAGCGCCAGGAAGCGGAGGAATCCAAACAGGAGCTGGCGCAAAGCGGACGTTTTGACAAACCGATCGTCACGCCGATCATACCGGCGGCGCCCTTTTATCCGGCCGAGGAATACCATCAGCAGTACCACAAGAAAAATCCGGGGCATTACAAGCTGTACCGCAAGGGCTCCGGACGTGAAGCGTTCCTGGAACACCATTGGTCCGGTCCGGCCGACCGTGAAGAATTGAAGCGCCGGCTGACGCCGATCCAATATGAGGTTACGCAAAACAATGCGACCGAACGCCCTTTTACCGGGAAATATTGGGACCATGAGGAAGACGGGATTTACGTCGATATCGTCTCCGGCGAGCCGCTGTTCAGCTCCCGAGATAAATACGACGCCGGCTGCGGCTGGCCGAGCTTTACGCGCCCGTTGCAGAGTTACCACATCAAGGAAAAAACCGATACGAGCCATTTCATGATCCGCACCGAAGTTCGCAGCCGGCTGGGGGATTCCCACCTTGGCCACGTCTTCGAGGACGGACCGGAGCCGACGGGGCTGCGCTACTGCATCAATTCCGCGGCGCTGCGCTTCGTGCCGAAAGCCGACCTTGAGAAGGAAAGCTACGGGGAGTATCTGTATTTGTTCGACGAAGCCGCCGAATAACTTCATACAAGACATCAACAAGGCTGCCCGAGTTGGCAGCCTTGCTTTATTTGACGGCTCGAGCGTTTTGACGCTTAGGTCTCGCCGGGTTCCTGACCGCCCTTCCTGCGGGCGCGGAATCGCCGCACCTTCATCAGATTGCCGCACATCTTGTCGTCGCAGTATTTTTTCGTACGGTTGCGCGTATCGTCGTAAAAGACCCACCGGCAATCCGGGTTGTCGCATACGCGGAAACGTCCCTTCTCCCCCTCCAGCACCGTCTCGCCAAAGCTCGCGGCGATTTCCGCCAGCACCTGGGGCCAATCCTCCGCCACCGCCACGAAGTCGAGCTTTACGGCTCCCGGCTCGCCGGTCAGTCGACGTTTCACCGCGCCGAGCGCCAGATGCTCGTTGAGCATCCGCCAGTCGCCCTCGTCCATGTCGCCGCCTGCAGCCAACCGAGTAGCCAGTGCATGCAGCCGCTCCCGAAAGCTTCGCATCGACGGGATGTCCTCTGCCGGCGCAGGCACGGGCGCATTCAAGCGCCAGTCGCGCAGGAATCGGGCCTGCCAGTCCGGAAATTCCAGCCGATCCTCGCTGCGGCCGCTGCCCCGCCAATCATGCCATTCGCTGTTGATAAAATCGCTCCAAAGCGTCTCCAACCTCTGCCCCTCCCAGATGTAACTATCTAAACTTAAATTAAGTGGTTACATTTTCAACCCTATTGTGCTACAATCACATTGTAACCCTTCAAATAAAGTTTAACCAGTTACATTCGTAAGGAGGAACTTGGATGAGCTTGAATGCAATTGAGCTTTTGGTGCTGCAAAAAGACAATACCTGGGAGCTGGCGGAATGGATCGTGCCTTTGGCGACGGCTCTAGAGGGCGTCACCGCCCAGCAGGCAGCCTGGCCCCCGCCAGGTGGCGGCAACACGATTTGGCAAACGGTCAGCCATATCAACTATTACAATCAGCGTATCTTGAGCCGGTTGAAGGGCATCGATCCGGGAGCCCGCGTCGAAACGAACGAGGAAACGTTTGCCGTTAACGATGACGGGCAAGACGAAAAAGCGTGGGCCGACGCATTGGCCGAAACGAAACGGATTGCGCTTGAGCTGCGCGATGCGATCGCCGGATTAAGCGAATCCGATCTGAAAGCTCCTTATGCCACTACGACGGAATCTACCGGGCGGGAGCTCTCCCGATGGATGCTGCATGACGCCTATCACGCCGGGCAAATCGTGCTTATCCGCAAGCAGCAGGGCTCCTGGAGATCTTAAATCATCTTCCCCCCTTTCAGGCAAACTAAAAAAAACGGCCCGAGCCTTAGGCTCGAGCCGTTTTCTCCTTCACCCGGTAGGGCAGACGCATCGGCGTCAGCTGACCGTGTCCGTAGTGGACGGTCCAGGTGATCATTTTGCCGGCGATCGTGACCGCCAATATCGTAAACATCGTTTCTTTGAATGGTAAATACAACAATGAGACCGTTAGCACGACGGCATCCATCAACACGAAGACCGTGCCGATTTTGATGCCCGACCACTGGCTCAGCAGCATGGATAAAATATCGTCCCCGCCGCTCGCCCCTCCGGCCCGCAATACGAGTCCCGCCCCGAATCCGGTAAGCAGACCCGACGATAACGCGGCCAGCGGCAAATTGTTATGCAGATCCATCGTCAGCGGCGAATATTTCTCGCACAGCTCGTAAAACAGCGAAAACGCCAGCGAAGCCACGAGCGTATTCACCACGAACTTATGCCCCTTCAACCACCAGGCCAGCGCTACGATCGGCAAATCAAGCACGATCATGGTCAAGGCTGGAGGAAGATCGAACAGATATTTGCCGAGCAGGGCCAAACCAACGAAACCGCCTTCCGATAATCCATTTTGAAAATTGATATGATAATACGTAAATGCCAATAAACAAGAACCTGCCAACATCGTCAACAATCGAATGCCGTCAACTTGCCATTTTGTTTTTGTCCTCATTTGGAATCCCTCTTATCGCAGATTGGTTGACCTTCCGGCAACGTCCTACGGAGAAGATCCATGAGGAATTCATCCTTCGCATGATTTCACGCTTCTTTCGTAGGTTTGTCGCCGTTACCGACTAGCTACGAAAGGAGCTAAGTATAAGAGAGATCACAACGTTTCCAAATCGTCCTTTGGGATTTCGTCCTTCGGGGACACATGGTATCCTGATCCTTTCTGTTTGAATTTCTTCTATTCATATTATACCACAAAGCGAATCATGACTGTATGCCTTGACCCACCATCGATAAAATTTATCTGAATGATGTGATACTTATCATTGCATTTTAGTAACAGTTCACATTTCGGCAACTTTTTGTGTGACGAGAGTCACCTTTTTGCGCTTAGACGCTCCCTATACTGAGGTGGAACGAAATTACCAGAAAAGAGGGTTCTTTCATGCTCGACGCCAAAACGATTGAGATCATTAAATCCACGGTACCGGTGCTTGAGGTACACGGGCAAACCATTACGAAAACGTTCTACCAAACGATGTTCAAAAATCACCCCGAGCTGCTTAACATCTTTAACCATGCCAACCAGCGGCAGGGCAAGCAACCGACGGCGCTGGCTAACGCGGTATATGCCGCGGCAGCCCACATCGACCGGCTGAATGACATCCTTCCGGTCGTTCGCGGGATTGCCCAGAAGCACCGGGCACTGGGAATTCTGCCGGAGCATTATCCGATCGTCGGCGAAAATTTGCTGGCGGCGATCAAAACGGTGCTTGGCGATGCCGCCACGAAAGAAATTCTTGACGCCTGGGGCCGGGCTTACGGCGTGATCGCCGACGTCTTTATCAGCGTCGAAGCGGAAATGTATCAAGAAGCGGAACAGCAACAAGGCGGCTGGCGCGGCTTTCGCCGTTTTGTTGTCGAACGCAAGGTGCAGGAAAGCGATGTGATCACTTCCTTCTATTTGAAGCCGGAGGACGGTCTGGCAATTTCCGCTTACGAGCCGGGGCAATATATCACCGTTCGGGTGAAGCCGGAGGGCCAGGAATTTACCCATCTGCGCCACTACAGTTTGTCGGCCGCACCGGGACAACCGTTCTACCGCATCTCCGTGAAGCGGGAGGATGCCGACGAAGGCCGTCCGGTCGGCGTAGTCTCTACCTATCTGCATCACCGGATCGGCGAAGGGGATGTGCTCGAGCTGAGCGCTCCTGCCGGGGATTTCACGCTGGATCAGACCAAGCAGGTACCGCTCGTACTGCTGAGCGGCGGCGTCGGCCTCACCCCGATGGTCAGCATGCTGGAAACGACGCTGCAAAGCGGCTCGAAGCGGGAAATCGTGTATATCCACGCCGCTCGCAGCGGCAGACATCACGCGTTGAAGGAGCCGATCGCCGAGCTTACGCGTACCCGCGATAACCTCCGTTCCTATTTCGTATACGAAACGCCGGAAGACGGCGAAAGCTGCGACAAAACCGGCTTTATCGATCTGCCTTGGCTGAAAACCGTGACGGACGCGAGCAGCGACTTCTATTTCTGCGGACCGCTGCCGTTCATGAAGGCGATCCGCCGCGCCCTTAAAGAGTGGGGCGTTCCGGAAGAGCGCATGCACTTTGAATTTTTCGGCCCGGCGGACAGCCTGGAGGACACGATCAGCTAATAGCATCACGTAATCCTTAAGAGACAGCCGCGATAAACGGCCGTTTCTTGCGATTGAAAAAGCCGCTGAACGAGTCAGCAGCTTTCATAATACGGTTGTTACAAGCGGATGAGGGAAGGCGGCACCCAATAGCGGTAAATCGATGCTTAATGGTTAGTGGGAATGAATAACCGTCTTCTTTTTCATGCTAACGGACAGAGATGACGCTATTCTCGATTTCCCGGCCTATTTCCCAGTCTAACGGACCGGGAAGACCTTATCTGATCAAAAACAAGCAAAGATGCCCCATTTCACCTGGAATAAGGTCTTTGGGATCCGTTAAAAGTTAGAGGCCTGTCGATTTTACCAGATAAGGTCTCTGGGGTCCGTTACGGCTAAAAAAACGGCTCAAACAAGGCGGTGGTTGCCGAAAATCAAGTCCGATCGTGACCATGGCCCCGCAGCAGCCGGTTGACCGTCTCCCGCCGCACGCCGATCAGCTGCCCGATTTCCTCCTGCGTCAAATAATCGGTCAGCGGCACGCCATGGGCATGCTGCCCGAGCCATTTGGTCAACAGCTCCAGCCGTTCGGCCGGCGTACCGACCGTCAGATGATCAAGCCGCTCCTGCATGAAGCGGACTTTCTCCTGGAGCAGCCCGGCGACTTCCAGCGGCTTCTTCGGATCCTCCTGCAGCTCGCGGTACCATACCTGCGAGGGAATCGCCTCCACCTCGCTGCGCATGAGGGCGATCGCGGTTCCGTGCACCTCTTTGGGCGTGATAAGCGAGTGATGCGGCACGGTCTCTCCCGGATACAGAATATTAAACAGGACCATGTTTCCGTTCTCGTGCAGGCGCGTCACTTTAAACAAGCCGCTTTTGATATGATACAAAAAAGCTCCGTCGTCGCCTTGCCTGAACAAGATTTCGCCTTTATGCAAAATCATGCTAATCTCTCCATTCCCTTAAATCGCAATTACATTTATTATAGCAAAAATGCCGAGGGCTGTCCCAATTCTGATATGCTCCCCATACGGTAGACAGGTGAAATAATAAAACCTGTTACTGTAGGGGGAGTATTTTTTATGTCCAAAAAAGAACAT